>JBCCQH010000061.1:0-43931 GCA_039024435.1 Bacteroidota bacterium | reverse complement strand
GAGAGGCGGTTTAAATTTAATTCTGCGATTTTGCTATGACATCTTTTTCCGCCCCTCTTCCGCTATTTTCTCGCCCATAGCTTTGGCTATGGACTCCAAAATGAGCTTCGATGGACAAAAAAATCTGCACTAGCAAATTTCACAAACCAATTTTAAACCGCCTCTGAAGAGTGCGATCAGTTTCCTCCGGGCGTATCGGCGGGTACGGAGTCAACCGCAACCGATTCCAGTTGTACACTGTCCTTCGCCAGGCTGTCCGCCACTTGTGCAGTTTTGCTTTCGGGTAGTCGCTCTCCCCGCGCCATGTCCCCGGCGGTGAACCAGGGGTAGAACATCACGATCATCATCAGCAACAGGGAGATCATAAAGAGGCCCCGCACCTCTTTCCACATGGCGTACATCACCACGATGGCAATGACGATGCCCCAGACGTGGTAAACGATGAAGAATTCCTGAGAGGAGTAGATGGAATATTTGCCTACCCCCACGTCTCCGATGGGAAAACGGTTCACCAGGGCAATGGAAATAACGTTGAATATGGCGTAGGTGCCCAAAATGAGGTACCCGACGCGTTTCATGAGGAGACTGTTCATGGATCCGCGATTGCTTTGCGCAAATAACGGGAATGTTGGGCAATGGTGCAGTGGCGGCCGGGTCGCTTCACAACTCGGGCAGGACAAAGACGATGCCGCCTTCTAGTCCCAAACCACTCAGGCTACCAATGTCGTATTTTACCGCCGCTCCGGTGCCGTAGACGATTTCTCCCTCAACCACTTGGGGAGCAAAAAAATCGGTGAGGCGGCGCACTTGGGAATTCAGGCTGTACTGGGCCACGGGACGCAGGAAAAAGTGGACGTTTTCGTGCAGGTGATAGCGGGCCTCGTAATGGAGGCTCAGGCCCAAAGTGAGGTTGTGGTCGATGGTGGCCATGTCCCGGGAGCCTTCGTAACCGGAATTTTCCGACCAATCGGTGAATACTCCCAACACGCCTAACAGTAGACCGCCCCCGATCCGGTGGCTGAAGCGACCTTCTTCCTTCATTACCCAACTGCCACCGAGTTCCAGGGTATGCTGACGAAACAAATAGGAACGGTACCAAGCCGGGTCGACATAAGGGGCCTCGATGTACTGCCGTCTGCTTTTCAGGACAGCGTGGAACTGGAGATCGTCCCGCCAGGCATACTCAACGCCGAGCGCGAGTCCGTGCATCCAGTTCAGATTCGGTAGGTTTTGGGATACAATGTGGGGATACCGCTCGTCGTTAAACGAGTTGACCAGGTAGTTGAAGCGTTTGGCATGTACATTGTGAAGGTTGTAGCCGAGGCGCACCTCGATCTTGTTGGTCGAGAATTGCGCTTTACTGAACGAAAAAGAGAGCAGCAAAATGACTACAGTGAACAATTTTCCCATACACCTGATACGTTTAATTTGCAAAATAGATTCCGGATTTTGTATGGAAAAGCTTACTTTTACACCCATTAGCCTGCAGCTATCCAGTAATTAATACAAGAAAAGTTATGACCCAGGAAACCTTACTCAAACAAGGCACATTCCGACGTGTACTCAAGGCTATTCTCTTCTTTGGCCTGTTATGTGGTACCTTTCTTCCGGTTCAGAGCCAGATTGAGAACCGCTCGGGTGTGGACAGCACCATCTTTGTTTCCCATACGGTTTTTGTCCCGAAAGCCCCCTACGATTCGGGCCAAGAAAACTGGGGAGTGGACCTAGGAGACATCGACAAGGACGGTGACATTGACGTGGTGACCTGTTCGAACCTCGACGGGAAGGTCACCATTCACTTCAACGACAGCAAGGGCCGCTTCGACCAAAGAAGAAGCTATCCCGCCGGCAATTATAACCGCGCGGTTCGCGTGGCCGACCTCAACAAAGACGGCTGGCTGGACATCGCAACGGTTTCGGTCAAGGACATGAAAGTCAACTGGTTGCTCAGCAATGGCAACGGCGGTTTCCTACCGAAAAAGGCCATCCCTTCTAGCGGCGGTTTCCCCCACGACATCGAAGTCGCGGACGTAAATCAGGACGGCAATGTCGACCTGATCACGGTGACGAACTCGACCAACAAGGTCAATCTCCATTTCGGCGACGGCGTGGGCAACTTCACCGGGGCCAAAAGCTACCCGGTCGAGCGCAAACCCCGCTCGGTCAAGGTGGCTGACCTCAACAAGGATGGCGTGCCCGATTTGATTGTGGGGACGGACAACCGCACGGTGAACTACTTGCTCGGGCAAGGTGGCGGCAAGTTTGCGCCGTTCAAATACATCATTTCCGGTGGAGCCAACTGGGGCCTTGGGGTCGCGGACTTCGACGGGAATGGCGAACTGGACGTTTGCACTGCTTCCTACATCGACGGGTGGCTAAGTGTCCACCTGAACCAGGGCAATCTGAAATTTGAGACGCAGAAAATCATTTCCGGAGATTACAACTTTGATTTGGTGACGGGTGATTTTGACCTGGATGGCGACATTGACATCGTGACCGCTTCGACGCGGGACGAGGTCATCAACGTCCACCTGAACGACGGAAACGGCGTTTTTGGGGAGAAAAATAAAATTACTTCTGGGAACTGGAACTCGGCAATTGTGGCTGCGGATTTTGACGGGGACAAGGATCTCGACATTGCGACCTCTTCGATCAAGGACAGCAAGATGAACGTCCACCGCAACGCTTCCATCGATCCGGAAGGTCCGCTTACCGGCGCGTGTGTCTACGGCACGATGTCGGACAAGGATACCGGAGATCCCCTTTCGGGAGTTGTAGCCATTGTGGGCGAAGACGGTTTTTCGCTGAAAAGCGCAAAGGTGGGACCGGACGGACAGTACCGTTTCTGTGACATTCCTTTCGGGACCAATTATTCCCTCGCCGCCAAATCCCGGGGCTACCCCAAGTTTGACAAGCGATTTGACCTGCCGGAAGATGTGGGCAAAGACGGGTTGCGCCTGGACGCCGTGCTCGAAAAGATCAAAGCAACCGACCTTTTTGGCCGAGTGGTCGACGAGGAAACCAAAGAACCCCTGGTCAATGCGTCGGTCATCATCAAAGACAAAAACGGCACGCCCGCCGGCAACCTCAAGACGGACACCGACGGCCGCTACCGCACGATGCTGCCCTTTGGGCTGAACTATGAGGTCACAGCCAGCCATCCCGACTACGTGGAACGAAGCGCGCTGGTCTCCCTCTACCCCAACGACTATCCGAATGGCAAGCAGCAGAATTTTGAATTGGCGAAGCCCAAACCGAAAACCACCGCCTGCATCAAGGGCTACGTCATCCAGATGAACACCGAGAACAAGATTCCGGGCGCAGACGTGACCGTGCTGGACGCGACGGGCAGCATCGTCAAGAAGGTCCAGAGCAACGCGGAAGGCTATTACGAAGCCTGCGATGTTCCCTTCGGAACCTACAGTCTTTCCGGGACCAAGAAGGGTTATATGTACAATCTGGTAGAAAATGTCGAGGTGAAGCCGGAGGACGTCGACAACGGCGTGGACCAGGACATCGAGTTGCTGAAGTTTGAGATCGGTGCCAAAATCGTCCTGAAAAACATCTACTACGACGTCGCTAAGGCGACGCTGCGCGATGAATCGGTGGCGGAACTGGACCGCCTCGTGAACATCATGGACCAAAACCCGACCCTGGTCGTGGAAATCGGGGGGCACACCGACAGCGATGGCTCCGAATCTTATAACGAACGCCTTTCCCAGGCGCGCTCCCAATCGGTGGTCGACTATCTCCTGGATGCGGGCATCGCCGAGGACCGGATGGTGGCGAAGGGCTACGGCGAGAAGGAGCCGATCGTCCCGAACAACAGCAAGGAAAACAAGCAATTGAATCGGCGGACGGAGTTCAAGGTACTGGACTTCTAAACCGCGGAATCAACCACCCAGCAATAAAAATAGCCGTCCGGAACCCGGGCGGCTATTTTTGTTTCTAAACGATCCAGCTACACCACGTCCGTGGTTCCCGCTTTTGGGTCCTGGTTGAGGTATTCGGTCGGCATCTGGCGGTGCTCCACTTTTTTGATGGTGAAATACTTGCCGACCATTCCTCCGATGGCTTTGGCGCGGAGTTGTTCCTGGCCGTCCACAACCTCTTTGTAATTGATGATGTACTCGCGGTTGTAGCGCAGGGCAAATTCATTTGAATCGCCGTCCAGCGGCCAGAAGTTGCTCTTGCTGTCGGAGCCACCGAATCCCAGGTCCTTGACGTGGTCGCCCTGGTACCGCTCCGAGTACTGGGCCGATCGCCGGGGTGTTCCGGCTGCCGACCTTGCCGGCGTTGCTGTTGAACACTTGGTTGTAAGATTGCTGATTGGCCCGACTGGCCCCCCGGCTATTCGCTTTGCGCACGATGTGGCCCGGCTCGATGATGTTGTTCCTGTTGACTTGGAACGCCTTCCCGCCCAAGTTCAAGCGGTCGCCGATCCGCGCAACCTTCTGCTGGTTGTTTTCGGTGTAAGTGACGGTGGGATAACGGGTCTTTTCCTGGTACCAAACCAGAGGGATGGCCTCCGAACGACTTTTTCCGGTCTTGTACTTCGAAAGGTCATTTTTGTCGCCGTAGAAATCTTTGTCCCCGAACATTTCGCCGCGTCCCTGGAATTAGAAGGCCAGCAGTTCCTTGAACTGCCTTCTCGCCAGTTGTATGAACTTTTTCAAGGCATGGACCTTCTCGGGAGTATTGATGAATTCATCCTGGTCACTTTCTTCGGGTACATCCACATCGGGATGCAGGAAGAGAATCAACCAGCTACCGGACGGTAAAAAACGTCCTATCAACTGAACCGTTTCCGACTCAACCGTTTTGGTCCAGATTTTTCTTGTGGTCCGCCAAGAACTTTGCCAATCCGATGTCGGTCAGCGGGTGTTTGATCAATTTTCCGATCACACCAAAGGGCATCGTCGCCACATCGGCTCCCTCTTCGGCGCATTCCACCACATGCATGGGGTGGCGAATGCTTGCGGCGAGGATTTCGGTGGGAATCGCGTAGTTGTCAAAAATGATCCGAATCGAGCGGATCAACTCCATTCCTTCGTGGCCGATGTCATCCAGCCGGCCGAGAAACGGAGAGACGTAGGTCGCGCCCGCCTTGGCGGCGACGAGGGCCTGTACCGGAGAAAAAATCAGCGTGCAATTCGTTTTGATATCGCGCTCGGTCAGCGACTTGATCACCTTGATCCCATCGTAGATCATCGGCACCTTGACCGTGATGTTGTCGTGGATTTCCGCCAACACCAAGGCTTCCTTCATCATCCCATCGTAATCAGTAGAGATGACTTCCGCACTGACATCGCCCTCCACCATCTCACAGATGGTCCGGTAGTGGGCATTGAAGTCGGTCACGCCGACTTTGGCCATGAGGCTGGGATTGGTGGTGACGCCGTCGAGCACGCCCATGTCATTGGCTTCGCGAATTTCGTCGAGGTCAGCCGTATCGATAAAGAATTTCATGTCCTGTTTTGGTGTAATTGGCGATCAAATGCCCCGCAAGTTACTCGGGGGATTCCGCGATTGCAACACAAGGTTTCCACGTTTTCTCCGCCGTCCCCAGTCCACGCCAGCCGTCCGACAACCCCAATTCCCCGCCGGGGAAATATGCTCCCCTACCGTACCGTCCACCCGTACCCATACCGTCTACCCCTACCTGTACCGCAATCGCCGATTCTATCATCCCGCCCATCGTTTACCGTTCCCCATCGGGGCTCGGGAAAAATCCCTACCTTTCGCCCGTGAAAGTCGCCTTGGTGCATACCCGTCTGCTGCAGCGTGGAGGATTGGAGAGCCGCATGTTTTCCTACCTGCGTTACTTCCACGAGCGCGGCGACACGGTGACGGTGATCGTCAGCAAAATCGATCCCAACGTTTCCTTGCCCGCCGGGGTTCAGCTCCGGCGCATTGACCTGAGTTGGGTGCCCAAATGGCTGCGTGCGCCCCTCTTCAATGCCCGCCTCGGCAGGATTGTCCAGCGAGAAACATTTGACCTTGTCCTCAGTATGGGGCGCACGACCCACCACCACGCGATGATCGTCGGGGGCGTCCACCGCGCCTACGTCCAGGCCCGCCACCGCAAATTTCTGCTTCCGACCGACTACCTACAGATGTGGATGGACCGACGGGCCTACCGCGCTCCTGGAGTCCTGCTGGCCGCTTCCGAAATGATCCAGGAACAAATGGTCCGCTACAGTGGTGCCGACCCCAAAAAAATCCACGTCCTCTACCCCCCTACCGATCCGGAGCGGTTTCGCCCCGAATGGAAGCAGCAAAGCGCGGAGTTGCGGACCGAATTCGGCATCCCCAAGGCCGCCTTCGTCCTGGTGCTGCTATCCGCAAACAACCGCCTGAAAGGCGTCCCACTCCTACTGAAGGTCATGGCCGAGATCGAGCCGGGCACCCCCCCGATAAAATTGTACGTCGCCGGACCAGAACCCGTCAATTCGGATTCTCCGCACGTCCATTACCTGGGCTACGTGCGCGAATCGCACAAGCTACTGGCCGCCGCCGATCTCATGGTTCTGCCCTCCGAATACGACGCTTTTGGGCAAGTGGTCACCGAGTCCCTGTTCTGCGGCACGCCAGTCGTGGTATCGTCGATGGTGGGGGCGCAGGCGATTCTGACCGACCAAGAGGGCATCGTGGTGGATTCGTTTGCCGTTTCCGCCTGGAAAAATGCCCTCCAGGAAGCCCGCCGGCGGCAATTTGTCATTGATCGCGCGGCGGTGGCCGCCCGTGGCCTTCGTTTCGAGGACCACATGCAAGACCTGCTGCAAGCGGCAGGGAAATCCGCGGGCTAAACCTACTGGGCTGTGTCACAAAAAAGAATCCTTCGGAAAAGTGGGGTTGTTCGCCGTGCGAACCGCTCCTCGACGGGGGGCGCAGCATCAGTGTAGATCACGCCCAAAAAGGGGGCCACTTTATGCCAACTCAGAATGGGCTGTTCCGGGGCGGCTTCACCTCTTCGTCGGGCGGTGGCTCACGATCCTTAAAGTTAAAGGTGAAGTAATCAATGAAAATATCGCTCGTCTGCAACGCATGGATCTGACCGTTGGGCAAGTGAACTTGGAAAGTGCCATCGTCCAAGCCCTCAAACTGGTACTTTTCCATTCGGGTGCCGAAGTAATCGATGATGCTGCCCTCTTCAAACCCCCGGGCCCGGAATTCGGTCTCTTTCGTTTTGCGCTTGAAGCGGCACTTGAATTTTCCGACTATGGGAACGAGGTCACCCATGCAGATGGGATTCTCCTCGGTCGTTTGGAACTGAATCTGCTTGACCAAACGCAACTCTTTGGGATCGAGCCGGACCACAATTCGCTCGTAGCGCTTGTCAAAAGGATTGAGGACGTGACCACCGTACATCGTAGAGGGGGTCTTGCGGCCCAGCAATTTGATGACCTGGCTCGCCGGGACATCCGGTCGGTTCAGGAATTTCTTCAAATCGGCTACGCTATCTGCCATAGTTCCTGTCATGCGTGCAATTTAGGAAAAACGTCCATTCCTGCCAATATCGAAGGATAAGAATAGGTCCATTGGCAAAAAAGTTCGCGAAATCACCCGCCCAATCTCCCCGGTCAAAAAGAAGTTTTGCATCAATCCGGAATTTCTATCTATCTTGAAGTGCTTTCATTTAACTGGATACGCCAACTACAGCCAAATTTAATTTAACCATAAACCATGTTCGGAATTGAAATTTTAGAAGTGGGGATTGGCCTGGTCTTCATGTATCTCGTGATCAGTCTCATCTGCTCCGGTATCGTGGAGGCCTTCGTTAAGATCACCAAATTGCGCGCCAAGCACCTCAAAACTGCGCTCGGCCGCCTCCTCGCCGACCCCAACTACAATGGATTCGTAAAGGAATTGTACGAGCACCATTTGATCAAATCTCCCCTGGAAGACAAAATCGGAGAGCCGACCTACATTGATTCCCGGCGATTTGCCACGGTTGTATTTGACATCCTCACTGAAGGCGGCAAAAGCGACCAGTTTGAAGCCATTGAAGCCCGGCTCGCGACCATCAAAGACCCCAAAGTCCGCGAACGGCTCCTCAAGATCCTCCACAGCAGCGGCGACCAGATCGATTCCATGCGCGACAAAGTCGAACACTGGTTCAATGATTCCATGGAATCGGTCAGCTTGTGGTACAAAAAACGCATGCGCACCCTCGTGACCATCTGCGGAATCGTCGTGGTAACCGCCATGAATGCAGATAGCATCCAGGTCGCCCGGGTGCTGTACAGCGACGACGACATTCGTGAAGCTACCATCAATGCTGCCCGTTCTTATTCCGACGAGATGGCCGGGCGGATGGACCCATCGGACTCCACAAATACCACCTCATTTACCCAAAACATGCGGGCCCTGGAAGACGACGTCCAGGCCAGCCAAGTGCTCCCCATCGGCTGGACCCTCAATTCTATGCCCTACGAAAGAAATGCCCAAGGCAAGATCGTCACGACGCCCGGTGAAGATCCGATTTTGTTCTGGCTACTCAAGATTGCCGGGATTCTATTGACCACCGGTGCGGTATCCCTCGGTGCACCTTACTGGTACGCGCAACTGAAAAGCTTACTCAACCTCCGTTTCCGAGCCTCTGGCCGCCAGGAAGGGGGCGCGGCAGCCCAACCCATTACCGTCAACGTCAACACCAACCCGCCGCGTACCGAAAAGCAAAAGGACCAAGAAAAAGACCCCAACCAGCCCGACAGCAGCGGAGCTGTGGGATAGTCCGCTTCTCGCCTACCGAAAAGCGGGCCGAAAGCCTCCTCGGGGAGACTTTCAGCCCGCTTTTCTTTCTTCCCTTCGCCACTGACAGCCCCAAGGCTACCCCAAAAGCACCCCATTCGGACCCCAAATTGCCCGTTCAGAAATTCCAGTGAAAAATCGAGGCCATCCGAGGATGATCCAAAACGGGTCGTGCGTTGCCTTTGATCCCGTCGAAACCGTCACGCATTTGATTTTTAGAATATTGACAATGAACATTTTATAAAGAATTTAGTGTAAGGGTAGCGGCCGACTGTGGTTGGCGGCTGCAGTCAAAAGAACCGAGCTTGGTTTCGGTCTTTCGGTCCAGGTCTTGCTCCCCCCACCTCTACTCCCTATTTTAGCGCCACTGTACGCCTCGTATGAAACTGCATACACTATGAAAGACCTGATCGCCGGCTTTGCCGGTCAAATGAAAGAAGCCATCGAAATCGGAAGCAAGGCTCACTTTACCGCTCCCGAAAACGAAATACGCAATATCTTGCTCATCGGACTGGGGGGTTCGGCCTTCGGCGGGGAGGTGACCCGCAACTACGTGTCGAGCAAATGCCCCGTTCCGTTCGAAATCGTCCGCGACTACACTGTACCGGGATTTGTCAGCGAACATACGCTCTTGATCGCCAGCTCCTATTCTGGCAATACCGAGGAAACCCTGAGCATGCTCGAAGCTGCCCTCCCCAGCAAGCCGAAAGTGGTCTGCGTGACCTCGGGAGGTCAATTGCTCGAACGAGCCAAGGCCAATGGCTGGGACCACATCGTGCTCCCGGGCGGGTATCCCCCCCGCTCTGCCGCCGGCTTTTCCATCATCCAACAACTGTTTGTCCTCCGCGGCTACGGACTCATCGACGATTTCAGTGCCGACTTGGATGAAGCCGTGCACTTAGTGGATCATTTCGAAGATGAAGAAAATGCCCGCCTCATCGCCGAGCAACTTCACGAGAAAATACCGATTCTCTACAGTTCCCCGGCGTTTGAGAGCATCGCGATCCGGTGGCGGCAGCAAATCGAAGAAAACTCCAAGCACATTGCCTTCCACCACGTCATTCCGGAAATGAACCACAACGAGTTGGTGGGCTGGAAAAATCCGGCCGGTCTGTTGGAAGATTCCTCGGTGGTGGTGCTGCGCTCGCCGCTGGACCACGTCCGTACCCAAATTCGGATGGACATCTGCCGCGAAATCTTTGGGGACTACGCCGACGGGGTGATCGAGGTCAACACCGCCGGCGAAAATCACCTGAGTCAACTCTTTTACCTCCTGCACCTGGGCGACTGGGTATCCTGGTTCCTCGCCGAATTGAACGGTGAAGATGCCACCCCCGTCGAAGTCATCGACTTCCTCAAGGGAGAACTGGCCAAGCATAAATGAGGAAAGAAGTCAAAATAGGACTGACCATCATCGCCGGACTTTTGACGGTGTACCTGGTGGTGACGTGGGTGAAAAATCTGCACTTTTTCTCCGCCAACCGCAATACTTATCAGATCCGCTTTCAAGACGTGGCCGGTCTCAAAACCGGTGATCCCGTCAGTGTCTTTGGCTATCCCAGCGGCAATGTAGTCCTCATTCGACTGGAAAATTCCGGGGCCATTGTCGAGATCAATCTGTCGCCCGAAGTGGACCTGCGCCGCGATGCCACCGCCGAAATCCGGGTCAAGGAACTCCTGGGGGGCAAGCTCATCGCGCTGAACCCGGGGATGTCTTCCGCGAAGTTGCCCCCCGAAACGATTATCAATGGATCGACCTCCCTGGATTTTTCCAGTGCTTTTTCCCGGGTGGGCGAATTCCTGGACTTATTCGACGCCGAGGAAATCGACAGCCTTGTCCACAACATCAATAAGGTGGCCAGTACGTTTGCCCGGTTGGGCGACGACCTCGACTCCCTAGACACCGGGGGCATGCTCCGAAACATTGAATCCTCAGCTTCCAGTCTGAGTGGCATCCTGGACGACGTCGACCGGCGGGGCATTGTCGCCAAAATCGACCGTACTTTGGGGCAGGTAGATGCCCTCGCCAGCAAGGCGGACGAAAGTCTGGGCGCGATCACCGATCTCACCGATCAAATTGGGGACCGCACCCTGCCCAAGGCCGACACCATGCTCGACCGGATCACCACCATGCTGGACGATGCCGAGGGGATGATCGAATCCTTGAAAAAACTCGTAGAACAACTCGAAGACGAGACGACGGTGGCCGGAAAATTGCTCTACGATCCCCAACTCGCGGAGGATCTGGAGCACACGGTCGACAACCTGAATGAAACCCTGGACCACATCCGCACCAAGAAAATTTATGTGGTCATGACCACCTCGAAAAAACAAAAGGTTTTTAACGAAAAACCAGTCAAAATCAACGGAGAACCCGTCAAGTGAATACTTTCGGCCACGTATTTCGCATCACGAGTTTTGGCGAGTCCCACGGTCGGGGCATCGGGGTAGTGGTCGATGGCTGCCCCGCCGGACTGCAACTGGACCGGGCGGCCATCCAGCACGAGCTCAACCGCCGCCGACCCGGCCAAAACAAGATCACGACCCAGCGCAAAGAACCGGACCAGTTTGAATTGCTATCCGGTACGGTAGACAACATCACTACCGGTGCCCCCCTGGCCTTTATGGTTTGGAACCAGGACCAACGCTCAAAGGACTACGACCACATCGCGCAGCAATTCCGCCCTTCCCACGCCGACTACACCTACTTTGCGAAGTACGGCATCCGAGACCACCGTGGCGGCGGACGTTCCAGCGCCCGGGAAACCATCGCCCGGGTGATCGGGGGCGCGGTGGCCCGGCAAATGCTCGCGCGTGCCTGCGGAATGGAATTCCGCGCCTGGGTGAGCCAGGTCGGCGAAATCGATTATCCGGGCTGGCCCGCGGCCTTCATCCTGGAGACCGAAGACCAGAAAATGGTCCGCTGCCCCGATCCGGCAACTTCCACTGCGATGGTCGAGGCCATCAAAGCCGCCCGCAAAGCGGGCGATTCCCTCGGCGGGGTGGTCAGCGCCCGGGTTGCCTCCGTGCCCCCCGGCCTCGGGGAACCGCTTTACCACAAAATCGACGCCGTGCTCGCCTCGGCCATGCTCAGCATCAATGCCACCAAAGGATTTGAAGTGGGCAGTGGATTTGCCGGTACGCGGATGCGCGGCAGTACCCACAACGACGCCTTCTACCACGATCAAGACCGTGTTCGTACCCGGACCAATCATTCCGGAGGCATCCAAGGTGGCATCAGCAATGGGGAAGACATCCGGTTCCGCGTTGCTTTCAAGCCCACCAGCACCATCATGCGCGACCAAGAAAGCGTTGACGCCGATGGCAATTCCGTCGTGGTGAAGGGAAAAGGTCGCCACGATCCCTGCGTAGTTCCCCGCGCTGTTCCGATTGTCGAAGCGATGGCCGCCCTCGTTCTCGCCGACATGTGGCTTCTGCACCGTGGCACCCGAATGCCTTGATTGCTCGTCGGGTAATCCGGCCATTTTGGCGCGGCCAAACTCATCGGCCGCGTTTTACCGCTTCTGAGAGGCGGTTCAAAATTGGTTTTTGAAATTTGCTAGCGCAGATTCTTTTGTCTCTCGAAGCTCATTTTGAGGTCCATAGCCAAAGCTAGGGGCGAGAAAATAGCTGAAGAGAGGCGGAAAAAGATACCTTAGCGAAATCACAAGATTAGATTTAAACCGCCTTTAAAACTTCCAGCCGAAGGAGAAATAAGGCAACCAGCCATCCGCCGACCCCGTGTAACTGAATGTGATCGCGGCAAATTCGAAGGGCGTTACCCAAATTCCGCCCCCGTAACCCCAGTGCAACACCGTCGATTCCTCACCTTCGATCCACACCCGCCCGATGTCATTGATCCCAACGATCCCGAAACGTCCCGGAAAAAGGATGGAGTGAAATTCCGCCAGTTGGATGCGCAATTCGGTGTTCTGGTAAATGGCCTGCTGGCCGGCAAACCGTTCCTTGCGGTAACCGCGCAGATTCTGCGTACCGCCCAGATATTGGTAGTGGAAGAAAGGCGCTCCATCGGATGAATGCCCTCCGCCGACCCGCGCCGCCAGCACCGTGATCATCGGAATGCGAAACCGCAGGTACATCGACAATTCTCCGGTCAATTTTTGAAAATTTTGTGAGTTGTCGTTTAGGCCTTGATAGTGCCCCGCCGTGGCCGCCAAATGGAATCCCCGGGTCGGAAAGACCGTCTCGTCCCGGGTATCAATGTCCAGCTCTAGCGAACCCCCGGCGTAAAACCGCGGATCAAAGCCCCCCAGGCTGTCGATCAGCCCTTCGGCCACATCTACAATGTACTTGCCCGGACTCCGCTCAACGTCAGTATATTCCGCCAATGCGTGAACACTCAGACCGCCTTTGCCATTTAAGAACGGCTTGCGCAGGCCCGGATTCGCGAGGAACTGATTGAAACGGGCCCGGTGGTAAGTGATGTCATCCCGGTTGAAGATGATCGTCTCGTTGCCGAATCCGTAGAAGTTCTGTACGTAATTCGGCGCCCGAACTGCGGCCCGGATGACAAAATCCCACCCCCAAACTGCCTGCGGGTAGGTCCCGGCAAATTTGAGATTAAATGCTCCGCTGCCCAGGGCAATGCTGCCACTGAGTTTTTCGTCCCGTGCAAAGGGGGCCTTCCGGAATCGGTGCTTGCGGAAGGATGCCCCCCCGCCCAGAAAAATCCCGTCGTCGATATTGAAACCCAGTTCGACCACCGGCGCGGTCCGGTCAAACTGAAAAGCACGCCGATCATAATCGTTCACGTCCCGTTCTTTGGAGAGCATCTTGCGGAGTTCTGAGCCACCTTCGATCTCGTTTTTCTTGTCTTTGCGGTCGTAAACGAGTGTCTTGCGTTCCAGGCCCGCCACCTTGCTGTTGTCGTGCAATTCGTCTTTTCCCGAACCCATGATGATACGGATGCGAATGCCTTTCCTGGCTTCCCCTTCCAGGGTAAATACATCGTCGCCATCCATCCCCCACAGGCGGATGCTGCGGGTTTCTTTTTTGCGAAAAACCCGGTCGTAGAGCTTTTTGCCTTTCTCGCCGTTCTTTTTGCGGTTCCACATGCGCACCCGGGTGTCTCCGTTTTCCTCGCGGTCTACGGCAAATACTTCCTCCTCATCGCTGCCGATCACGTCCACTTCCTCCGCCAAAAACTCGTAGTACACCTCCGCGTATTCCTGCAGGTGATCGCGGCGGGACTTCATGAACCGCCCAATCTGCGGAGTAGAAAGGCCGTGCATGCTTTCTGGAAAACCCCTCAATGCTTCGTCAATCAGTGCATCGGTGAGGGCTGCTTCCATGGCCTGCGCCGCCGCAATCCAATCCTGGCGGGACGGTTCGGTCAGAAAATTGCGGTCCCAAAACCGGGCGGCAAAGCCATACCCTTCCACGTCACGGATCTCCGGATCAAATTCCATCAGGCTCCGCAGACCCCATTTGCGCATCGCAGCCCAGGAAGCGAATCCCTCAGGACGGAAAAATACTTGGTCCCGATCCCGTGGGATCGGTCGGTAAACCTTCAGCCCATCTTCCTTGAAGCGCGCCCAGCGCCACTGGTCATCGTGCCGGTCCCAGTCGCCCAGCCAGATGTCGAACAGCCGAGCGCGCAGTGCCGCTTGCTGGTCCACTTGGTGCTCATTGTCTTCGTGCATCTTGTCCACCATCTTCAGCGTGCTGATGATGCGCTTGCTCCGCCCAAAGGATGCGATGTCGGAGCGGTCTCCCGCCGGCCGCTCTTCAAATAGGTACATTCCCCCCCCGAAGTTTTCCCGGTACGGTCCCAATCGGGGGTCATCCGGCAACCAGACAATTTGGGGATTGGTGTGGAGCACGCCCGCGGCCTCCGCCAGCGGCGGCACTGCCAACGCGGAATACGGGTGGGAAGCGGAGATCTGATCCTGAATGACCTCGCCGGCAAAGGTGCCCCGTAGTACCTCCGGCGTGGCCAGTTCGGGAAACTTCCGCACCGAACGCAAGACATAGTGGCGGCCTTCCGCATCGGCGAGGCGAATGGATTTGGTCTGGTGCCCGCCACCCTTCTTCTCGATGTGCAGGCCCATGGACCACATATCGAGGACCGGCACTTCAATGGGGGTCGCCCACTCCACCCGGTAGTTTTCGCCGAACCAGGCTTTGAAAAAGCCGCTGCGGCCGTAGCGGTCATCGGCCTCCAGGGTGACCGTGCTGTCGCGGTAGTCAGGAAATGGGCCACTCGCTACCGGAAATTTCTCGGGACGGGGACGGGTAAACAGGTGGCTGCGGTAGATCAATTGCTCCGGGCCATCCGGCGAAACCGCAAAGAAATTGGCCCAAACCGCGCCATCCGGATGAAAATCGAGCCGCACAAAGCCGCGTAGATTGGCCGTGATCTGAGCGCGCTTGCCCTTGCCGACAAAGCGCGTTTTGCTGCCCGAACCAGAAACAATGTAGTGTGTGCTGTCCACCGGGAGGTACTGCAGGTTGTGATCGTGCCCCGAGACGTACACCACGTTGGGATGGTGGGCAAAAATCCCGGTCAGCTCTTCCTTCAAATCCTGGTACAACGGATGAGGGATATCCTGAATGTTGCCCCAGGCTTTGCGGTAGACGACGCCGATGGTCCCCAGCACGGGAAGGGGAATAAAATTGTTCTCTTTGGCCATGAAAAAGGGAAACAGGTGGGTCTGCCAGGGAAAATAGCCCCCGTGCGCTCCGTAACTGTACAGCGGGTGGTGTCCCGCCACCACGATTTTTTTGCCCCGATTTCGCTCCAAAGCATCCTCCAGCATCTCGATGAAATCGGCATTGTACTTGACTTCGCAGTCATACTCGTGGGAAGGTTTTTCATTTTGGTGGAGCCACCATTGGGTATCGATCACAATGAGGACGGCATCCTCCGCCAACGGAACCTCAACCGGGCCGGGGCAGCCGTCGTCGGGCAGCCAAATGTTCCCGCGCTCGGCGTATTTCTCCACAAAGCGTTCGGCGCGGCGCACAAATTTGTAGCCGTCAGGCCCCCCTTGCTCCCAATCGTGGTTCCCGGGAATGAATACGATCCGCTTGCCGTAGGCCTTGACCGCATCGACCTGCGCCTGAAGGTGCATTTCATCGGTTTCGCGTTCTGGGTGGTCTTTCTTGCGCAGGCCCACCGGGTACAAGTTGTCGCCGAGAAACGCAACCGTATTTTCGGGGAATTGCTGCAGTTGCCGCTCCAATGCCGCCATCGTCGCATCATTGGGCAGGGCCTTGCCCGCATCGCCCACCAGAAACAGCACGTGATCTGCCTCACTCGTAGGGGCCGGCTTTTCCGCCCAATTGCGCACGTCCTTGTGCAGCCACGCACGTTCTTGGATACATCCCGTCACCAGGATGGCGAGTATTGCGCAAAGCAAATTCTTCATGGCTCTTCCGTCTTGATCGATTAATTCCCGCTTCCGGTAAAGCACCCAAGCGGGGAGGAAAGTGCCCTCCACAGATGTAATTCTGCCCGGGCACAATGGTTGGGATTCGGCTTTTTGTGGTGGCCGCTAGCCCAAACTCATATTCAGTACTCGCCTGAGTAATAGACCACCGCGAATCTGTCTTGCTAGACCAAACTGTCGGGAATATTGTTTCGGAAAGTTGAAGAAATCTAAGGATAGAGTTGACCGTTGGGCTCCGCGGCAGTTCGAAATTAATCCGGCAATTGGAAGAGGGGCCCATTTCTATCCCGTCTCGATGGTTTCTCATCGGCCCTCAATTCCCAATTGCACGATTTTAATTTTTCAATGGGAAAATTTCCAATCCCCACTCCATCGGTAGGTTGCGCGGTGCGCATTCCATTGAAAATCGGAAATTTTCTCATTGGAAATTGAGCGAAGCGCCCGTTAGAAATTCTCGAATTGGTTACAGATTGTTGTACATAAAATTCCGAATCTCGGCGAAGCACTCGGAGCAAGTGAAAAACGCCCCGTGCTTCCCGCGCTCAATCGCTTTGAGCTGGTTGACGATTCCTACCCGGTCAGCAATGGGATGAATGAGTCCGGAGCCTTCGGTAAAATCGCCATTGGGATTGTTGGCGGCGGCAGGGTCCTTGGTGTAGGCCACGTCCTTGTCGCGGGTACCGTGGACGCTCACCAACCTCGGTTCGCCCGCGCTGACCCAATCGGCGCGGAACAAGCCCCCCGCGATGTTGATCACACCTTTGATCTTTTCCGATGCCCCCGGATTGCCACTATTGCCGGAAAATCCCCCGGTTGCGTTTAGGTGATCGACGATTTCCTGTGGGGCACTGGCAAGTTCATTTTCCCGAAAGTACGCGGCGTGGAGGGCCATCACCGCTCCGGCCGAGAATCCGCCGACCCAAACATTGTCCTCGTCCACTCGGTAGGCATTGTCCTTGGTGAAATAGCGGATCGCCGCCATGAGGTCCTGCACTGCGTCCACGACCGCAGTTTTGAGGCCGCCTTCGTCCATGAGGCGGTAGCTGATCGTCGCCGCTACGTAGCCCGCCTGAGCAAAGGCTTGCGCCATATCGTCAAAATCTTCCTTTTGCCCCGAGGTGAATCCACCTCCGTGGGCCAAAATCACCAGCGGACGCACCAACATCGTATCCTTTGCCGGCTGATAAATGTTCATGAAGAGGTCGACCTCCCGGCCGGCGGCACTTTTGTTTTGGCCGTATTTTACGTCCCGCTCAGATGTAACCTCGGAAAATACGAGGTCCTTGAAGCGGGTGCCATCGGCCAAAATTGGCTCCTGAAAAAGCACCTCCTCGCGCTGACAACCATAGATGAATGAGATCGTGACCAGAAGGAGAAGGGAAAGGGATTTACGCGATTTCATAGTTGAATAAAGGGTTCAATTAAGGTGAATGATGACAGTTCCCAGATTCAATACATGCGGCCCGGCTTTTTCCCTACCGCCCTCACAAATCTCCGGTTTTCGGGAACCGAAACCACCTCCGAGCGGTTAGCACATAAATATTCCCAAAGCGGGGGCGCAAAATTCGCACGATTTTGCTCCGGGGCGGGAAAATACCTTATTTAGGATATGGCAATGACTGAAACAGCCACCATTCTGACCCACGTGGAAGATCACGTCCGGGCGGCATTCCGAAAAAAGGCCTCTGATCAACATCTCTACCACAATCTCGATCACACCATCGGTGTAGTCGAAGCGGTGCGCCTGATCGGGGCCGGCAGTGGCCTTCCCGCTGAGGAACAAGCGATTGCGGAAATGGCGGCTTGGTTCCACGATCTGGGATTTGTCGACGATGGCCGAGGACACGAGGCAAACAGCGCTCAATTGGCCGAATCCTTCCTCCAATCCCACAATTATTCCGAATCCGGCATCGCTCAAGTGCGCTCCTTGATCATGGCTACAAAAATGCCAACCAACCCCCAATCCCTGGCCGAAAAAGTCATTTGCGACGCCGACATGAGCCACCTCGGCAGCAAATCTTTCCAAGAAATCAGCCATCTGCTGCGCATCGAAATGGAACTCGTCCACGGAAATATCCAGACCGACGCCGAGTGGTACCGCGCGCAAATCGGGTTCATGACCCGCCACCAGTTTTACACCGATTTTGCCGCCACCAGCTACCGCAAGCGCAAGAAAAAAAACATTGTTGCGGTCACCGATCAGCTCAAAGCCGCCGAAGCGGAGGCGGCCACCGCAAAGTTAAAGGCCGATCAAAAGGAAGCCAAAGCCCGGCTCAAAGAGATCAAGCCCGACCGCGGAATTGAAACTATGTTTCGCCTGACCAGCCGCAACCACATGGAACTCAGCAATATGGCCGACAACAAGGCCAACATCATGATCTCCATCAATGCCATCATCATCTCGATCATCGTCTCCGCCCTGGTCCCCAAACTCGATAAAAATACGTTTTTGATCGTGCCCACTTTTGTGTTGTTGATGACCAGTCTCCTGACCATCATTTTTGCCACCATGTCCACCCGGCCCAAGGTCTCCGGAGGTACTTTTACCGAAGAAGATCTCCAACAGCGCCGGGTCAACCTGTTGTTCTTTGGGAATTTCTACCGCATGGAATTCGAAGATTTTCACAATGCGATGCAGGAAATGATGGAGGACCGCAGCTTCTTGTACGGCACCATGGTCAAGGACATCTACACCCTGGGCAAGGTTCTCAGCCGCAAGTACAAGCTGGTGCGAACCGCTTACAACGTATTCATGATGGGACTGGTCTTGTCGGTGATATCGTTCGGAATGGCCTTCTATGTCTGGTCACTGAACCAGCCACCGGTGCCCGGCGTTGTGGACCTTTGAGCCGCGCTCTGGCTCACCGAGGGTCGAAACGCATGATTTTTCCTTTGCCTCCCGCACCTTCACTTGCGATGTACAAGCGGCCATCCGGAGCAAAACAGATTCCTTCCGGCTGGTCAAAATGCTTGTAATTCAGTGATTTCACGTGGCGTAGCTTCCCGCGCGGCGACAACACAATCAACTTTTTTCCCACCGAGGCAATCACGTAAATGTCGCCCGACTGGGGATGGACCGCAATCCCGCTTGGCTGGAAGACCTTGCTGCCCTTTCCTGGATTGAAGAATTCCTCTGCATTTTCCTGGGCCTTGAGGGGCCGTCCCACCACAACTTCCGCCAGGTCGATGACGATTTCCGGGGCCATGCGCAATTCTCCTTTTGCGGGGTCAAAGGCGTAGATCGTCTTTTTTCCTTTTAATGCCTTGCCCTTTCCCGGAAACCCCTTGCAGGCCAGCAGAAAAACTTTGCCCTTTGGGTACCAAGTCAAGCCTTCCACATCGAAATCCTCATCCAGCGGCGTATCAAATTTCTGCACCGGCCGCCCATCCGCCAATTGGTACAGGCGACCATCGCTGCGCACGACCCAAATTTCATTTTGCCGCCGCGTAACCCCCTCGTAATCCCCTCCTCCAGCAAAATCGATCTTCCGGACCACGGCCTCCGCCGCGAAATCGTAACGGTAGACATTGCCTTTTTCGTCCTGAACGGCCGCCAGGACTTCTTCTTCCCACCAGGCGAGACCGGAGATTTCCACCAACTCTGAGGGAAGTTTTTGCTTTGCGTCCGGCGCGTCCAGGCGGTAAGCAAATGGACCACGCCGCTCTTCGGGCTCGGCGGTAAACTGAGGGGCCGCCGCGCGCTCGGGCGACTGATCCTCGGGCTGACAAGCCAGCAACAGCCCCAACAATAAGCCGTTCAATCCGGCCAAAAGCAGGGGGAAGCGGTGATGTGAGGAGGAAAAAAAATAGTCCATGAAAAATTACCTTGATTTTGGAACGAATTGTCCAAAACTTTATCTTTGCAAAATCGTACGTGAATTTAGGCAACTTTATTGCAATTCTGGAGAAAGTTGTCCGAATGATCGTCAACCACTTAAATGAATTACTTTCGAATTTTTGGGATTCTGCTTGCGCTCAGTCCGCTGCAACTCCTCAGTCAGGTATCACTGCTGGGACAAGTGTTTCTTTGTCCGGACAGTGCCCACTGTGAGACCGGGGTGCGGGGCATGATGCCTTCCCGCTGGATCGAAGTGTACTATGAGAAGTCCACGCCCTTCGCCGCCGAGCGCGGCAATGTTGGGATTTCCCAGTTTCGGCGTTCTGGGTTCCGGGCGCGGTTGCCTTTGCTCGCCAAGCCGGGCCTGAAAATGATTGCCGGCTTTACCTACCGCCAGGAGTATCTCGGGGTTTCGGACATTTCCATTGAAAGCGAGTTTCCCTGGCAGGACATTGATCGGCGGCGCTTCAACCAGCGGGGATTTGAACTCATGTGGCTTACCCCCTTCCGTGGACAAGCGTACATGGTGGGGCGAGCCTCGGCGGCGATCCACAATCCCGAAAGCAACATCACCCTCCAAAGTTTCCGGCGGGATGGACAGTTTTCCTTGTCCCAACTCATGGTCCTCCGTCCCGATGCCAACCGCGAACTCGGGCTTGGATTTTACATCAAGCGCGCCCAGGGCCGCACCAGCACCTACCCGGTCGCGCTGTACAACCATACGTTATCGCGCCGCTGGGGCATCGAAGCTCTGCTGCCCTCCTACGCCCGCCTGCGCCACAATCTCGGCCCTACTTCCGCCGTCGTTCTACAAGCCAAAGCTTCGGGCGGGGCCTTCAACATGGAATTCGGCACCCCACTCGGCCAAGAAAATTTGAGCCTGCGCCGCAGTGAGCTGATCGTCGGGCTTACTTTCCAACAAGAAATTTTCGATCCTCTCTGGATCGGATTTGAATTTGGCGTTCGGCAACCCTTCCAATTGGGAGTATTTGATCCCAATGCACCCCGGACCCCGCTTTCCTCCACTCCTCTTTCCGCCGCGACCTATTTCAGCACCTCCCTATTTCTGGTTCCGCCGAGAAAGCTACTCAGAAAGCTGATGGGCCAGCGTTGACCTTCCGATCCAATCGGATGCGCAAGCGCCGCCAATATTGTCTGTTCAAGGAATTACCTTTACCCTCGTGAGCAATGCGCTAATTTTTATCCCCGACATCACTGGATTTTCCCATTTTGTCAACTCGACGCCGGTAGAACACAGCCGACACATCATATCTGAACTCCTGGAAATCATCATTGCCGCCAATTCGCTCGATCTCACAGTCTCCGAAATCGAGGGGGATGCCGTGCTCTTCTATCGGGAGGGTCCGGCCCCGAGCCGGGCCGAAGTACTGCGACAGACCCGGGAAATATTCATCGCTTTTCATACCCACCTCAAGCGCTACGAAAGCCTGCGCATCTGCAATTGTGACGCCTGTAGCACCGCCCAGGCTCTGGGAATCAAATTTGTGGTCCACTACGGCGAGATCGGCTTCATTGAGGTGAATAAAATCCGCAAACCGCACGGCAGCGCCTTGATTACCGCCCACCGCTTGCTGAAAAACCACATCCCCGCCCGCGAGTACCTGTTGCTGTCAAAGGATTACTGCGACGCCACTCCACAACTGGATCACTTTCCGAATTGGGCACCGGGATTAAAAGCGAGCCAGGAAGAATTTGACATCGGAGAAGTCCGCTACGAATACCTCCCACTCGGGGCCCTGGACCAGTTTGTCCCCGAAGCCCCAGCGCCTATTTTACCGGAAAAGTCCGCGCATCCCCTGATCTTTTGGGAGACCATTCCTGCGCCTCTCCCCTCGGTATTCACCATGGTGGCAGACCTGCGGCACCGCCACAAGTGGAACCCTGATGTGGCAATGTTGGATGTTGACCCGGAAAAAATCAATCGAATCGGGGCAAGCCACCGTTGCATTATCAACGCCAACGAAGTCACGGTCGAGACGACCGCCGCTCCCGAACCAGATCGGCCGGAAGCCCAAAAACGCACTTTTGGAGAACGCATCACCCAAGTACCGCTGGTCGGTAACCTTTCGGTGTATTTTTTCTTGGAACAAGTACCCGCGGGAACGGAACTGCGCATTGAAGTGCATTTCCCCAAGCTACCCCTGCACAAACGCATTCTCCTGCCCTTTCTCCGGCGCAGCTTCCGCAACAATTTTGGGGCGGCCGCTAAACGCTTGCGAGGACTCTTCCAGCAGGCAGAAAGCGCACCATCCACGACGATCAATCAGACCGTCGCCAGGTAACTGTGGATGAATTTGATCGCCATCGCGCCTTCGCCTACGGCGGAAGCAACCCGATTCATCGCCCCGCTGCGGACATCTCCCGCCACGAATACCCCCGGCATACAAGTTTCCAGCAGGTACGGCTCACGGTCCTGGAGCCACACCTTGCGGAAGCGTTCTTCGTGCATGACGTCGCGGCCCACCAAAACAAATTGCTTCTCATCGCGGAACACCGTTCCGGCCAGCCACTCCGTATTCGGCTTGGCTCCAATAAAGACGAAGAGCGAAGAAGTCGGATGTTCCACCTGCTCTTGCGTATCAATGTTTTCCACTACGATGGACTGAAGATGGTCTTCCCCTTTGACCTCCACTACCTGCCGGCGGCCCACCACTTCGATGTTTTCGATGGAGTCGATCTGCTCGACCAAGTAAGATGACATGCTCTTGCTGAGGTCGGGTCGCCGGATCAAAATGGTCACTTGGCGGGCGTATTGGGCCAGGTAAACCGCCCCCTGACCAGCACTGTTTCCACCCCCGACGATAAACACGTGGCGGTTCTTGCAAGCGTTGGCCTCGGTCATGGCCGCCCCATAATAGACTCCCGCTCCGGAGAACTTATCAATGTCGGCCACTGGAAGCTTGCGGTACTCCACCCCCGTGGCAATGACCACCGCCTTGGAATAAATGACGTTGTCATCGCCGAGCGTGAGCTTTTTGTACTGCCCTTCCAATTCGAGCTTCTGAACCGCCTGCGGCGAGAGAAATTCTACCCCGAAGCGCGTGGCCTGGGTCAATGCCCGCCGTGACAGTTCCGAGCCGCTGAGTCCTTTGGGGAAGCCCAGGTAGTTTTCGATCCGGGAACTGGTGCCCGCCTGGCCTCCCGGAGCCCGCTTTTCGATCAGCAAAGTCTTGAGGCCTTCCGAACCGCCGTACACCGAGGCACCGAGTCCAGCCGGCCCCGCCCCGATGATCACCACATCGTACAAATCCGACTTGGCATTGGGATTCAAGCCGACCCGGGTCGCAACCTCCTGCTCGGTGGGATGGGCCAGTGAGCTTCCGTCTTCGAACACCACTACCGGAAGATCGTGCGTCGTCAACTCATTCAGGTCCAGCAATTCTTTGCCCCGCTCACTGTACTCAATGTCGAGAAATTCATAGGGCCGGAGATTGCCCGCCAAAAAGTCTTTGATCCGGTGGGTGTGCGGCGAATATTGGTAGCCAATGACCCGGATACCGTTGAACTGCGGCTTGTAGGCTGCCTGCCAATCGTCGAGCAGATCGTCCAGGACCGGATAGAGCTTTTCCGCTGGGGGATCCCAGGGCTTCAGCAAGTAGTAATCGAGCTGGACATCGTTGATCGCCTTGATCGCGGCATTGATATCAGAATAGGCGGTCAGGAGCACACGTTTCGCCCCGGGAAAGAATTCAATCGCCTTTTCCAGGAATTCGACGCCCAGCATTTCGGGCATCATCTGATCGGCCAGAAAAAGCGCAACTTCTTCGCCTTTTTTCTTGAGTTCCGGTAAACTGCTGAGGGCTTCATCGGGATTGCCGACACTCAAGATGCGGTAATCGGCTTTGTATTGGCTCCGCAAATCGGATTTGAGCGACCGCAGGACTTGCGGGTCGTCATCGATCGAGAATATAATGGGTTTTCTTTTCGCCATTGTATGAGGGTGTTGGATTTTTCTTATTCCGCTATTTCAAAGCAAAGTTTAAATACCGTTTCGCCCGGTTTCGAGGTGACATTGATTCGGGCCCGGTGCTGATCGAGGATTTTTTTCACGATGTCCAGTCCCATTCCTGTGCCTTCGCCGATGGCCTTGGTCGTGTAAAATGGTTCCCAAATCTTGGTGACGGTTTCCGGGGGAATGCCCGCGCCGTCGTCCTGGACTTCCGCACAGATGAGGTTGCGCTCCCGGTAGGTCCGCAGGGTCAGGGTTCCGCCTTTTTCCATGGCGTCGATGGCGTTGGCGATCAGATTCGTCCAAACCTGATTCAATTCGCCCACCGAAGCATTGATTTTGGGAACATCCTTATCGAACTCTTTTTCCACCCGGATATTTTTGGTCTTGAACTTGCTACTCATCATGACCACCGTCGAGCGCAGGCCATCGTGGATGTCGGTCGCTTCCATCCCCTGTCCCTGGTCCATGTGGGTATAGGTCTTGACCGATTTGATCAGCCGGGCGATCCGCCCCGAAGCCTCCCGAATTTCCGAGACGATCCGGTCCAGGGACATGCGGTTGTCAAACCAGCGCAACACCGGCCCCATGTCCCGCTCCTCCATGATCGCTTCAATTTTTTCCAGGTCTTCGACCAAAATCCCGAAGTCCACGAAGGTATCGGATACGTCCTCGGCCATGTCGATGTCGCGCTCCTCCAGCCAGTCGAGCAGTTCGTCTTTCGCTTCCTCCCGCTCCATGAATCCCAGGTCACGCGGCGAGGTTTTGTGGGCCAAAATCCGGTCCCAGAGCACTTGGTTGACGGCATCAGTTTCCTCGGCAGATACCTTCAGCGACATGATGTCCTTGAATTGATCGGGCGTGACTTCCATCTTGCCGTACAGTTCCTCGGCACTGCGCACGATGGCCGCCGCAGGATTGTTGAGTTCGTGGGCCAGTCCAGCACTGAGCCGGCCCAGAGCCATCAACTTTTCACTTTGGAAACGATACTGGCTGAAATCCCGAACCCGGTCCACCATGACCGCCACCAGATTTTGTGTGAGTTTGTAGCTCACATTGACCATTTCGGTGAAGTGTTCCTTGGAAAGGCGGAGGATCTTTGTCGGACCCGTCGTTCGGGCCGCGCCGCGGGTACGGGAAAGCCGGGAAAAGGGCAAAATTCCGGTGATGGCCCCAAACTTCCGGTTGACAAACTCACGTTCCTGGCCGCCGCGGGTATCGTAGACCGAGTAGCCGCCTTCAATGATGATATACATATCGTTCACCGGATCATCCGGCCGGAAAAAGTACTCATTGTATTCGTACTCCTCAAAAACGCACTTGTCCACCATCCACTGCAGGGCGGCATCATCGACGTCGGAAAACGCATCGAATTGCTTGACCTTGTCCAAAATGTCGGGGGGGATAGGGATGACTTTCATAATGGGAAATTGAGGAAATTTATGGCGTTTTGCAATGAAAAAAGGTCCACGAATTGCGTTTATGGCCCGGTTTCATTTCCCGTTTGTCGAGGTTGGCGGATTTTTCGTTATTTTCCCCCTAACCTAACCAGATTCTGCGATGAGACAATTGTTGGCCGGGTGGCTATTTTTGCTATTGGCGGGGACCATTTCCGGTCAAAATTCTTATGCCATCATTTTGGCCGATGACCAGGGCGATATCCGCGCGACGGTGTACGACAAGGCGTATTTCGGTTATCTGACCCTGCAAAACCGTTCCGATTCTGCTCTGGCGATTCGGGAACTGGAATTGTCTCCCTTTATCAATGTCCGCACCGGCGAAAAACAGCCAGGCATCCTCCAGCTCGATGGCACACCAGCGCCACCGACAGCCACCTTGAGCCCGGGAAAAGCGCTACGGGTAGAATTTCGCAGCGAACTCCCGGACACTGGCACCTACCAGGCCTTGCTCGGAATGGCCGTCTACGGCAAAGCGGATACCTCCCGCATTTCCCGGAAGATCCGCGTTCAGCGCACCAAAAAAGTCCGCAAAAAGGTAAAAAACGGCGGAAAAAAGCCGTTTTTCCGAATCGCCCAACTTTACAATGTCTCGGGAATCCGCGGTGAACTCGTCGCGAAAATGGTCGTCGAAGACACGGCGGGACGCGGCGGGACGATTGCGCAAATCTCTCCGGTAGTTTGGCGGAAAAAAGCGGACAATTCACGGGAGAGCCTGGATTTCGGCGCGATCCAGCTCCGCAATGAAGCGGGCGACACCATTGAAAAGATCACTTTTGCTCCGGAAAGCCGGCGGTCCACGGTGCTCATTGATCTAACCAATTTGGATCTGCCCGGCAGCTTCCAGGGCGAAATCTACCTCGCCGCGGACGGCTACCAAGCGGTGAGCGGTGACTTCAACATCAACAGCAAGTCATCCTGGTGGGTGGCCATCGCGCTGATTGCCCTCGGACTGACCGTGGCGGCAGGCTTGCGCTACCTGTTGACCGTCGCGCAACCCCGCCTGAATGAACGGCAGCAAGTGAGCCAGTTGGCGGTGGAAATTTCCGGTCTCCTGCCGGAAGAGCAAGAGTTGCGGGGGGTAGAACGCGAGGTGCTCGCCCAACTGAATACCCAGGTAGCGACCCTGGACCGGCAATTGGCGTACGGTACGGTATCCGATCTGGCCGTCCGCATCCAGGTGATTCGGGAAAAGGAAAAGGTATTTTTGGCCTGGCTGGGGGCCCGGCGGCCCTTCATCAATCTGACTTCCGAGCAGCAAAAGCCGGAATGGGGGATCGAGCTGGATGCCGCCCAGCGCTACCTCGACGTACCGGGCGGCGAATTGAAAACGGGCAAGGAGTTGCAAGCCAAATTACAGACGGTGCGGGAAAAAGCACTTACCGCCGAACTGCGGCATTTGGGACAGACTTTGGTGGCGGCGATCAAAAAAGATGCGGATACCGGCAGCAAATTGAGCGCTGAAATCAAAACCTGGGCGGCGCTCACCGCGCAGGATCCGCCGAGCCGGGACCGATTGCAAACAGCTTACGACGCCTTGATCGAGGGCTACGAAAGACAATTGCTGCAAAAACTGGAACGCCTGAAGCGCAAGCCCTTGCAGGAAGTGCCCCCGGACGACTGGACCCGCTACTCCGCCAAAATTGATGCGGCCAGCGCTCAGGTCGAGCAAAGCGAGGGCATCGCCGCGCGCGTTTCCGCCCTGTTGCACGCTTACCGGGTTTATCTTCGGGCCAGCCTGGACTGGACGCGCTCCCAAAGCCAGGGATATCCCGCTCAAAGTCCGCGCACCGCGGCCATTGTCGGGTTGCAGGAATTGGACGAGGAATGGCCCCGCCTCTCCCCAAGCCAATGTCTCAACAAGTTTTCGGATTGCTTGACGCGACTGCAAGTCGCCTGGGATTTGCCACGCCACCGGGGGGCCGATGATGAATCTTCTGCCCAAGACGCCATTCGGCGATTGAAAAATACCGCAAGTCTCACCTACCGGGCGACCACACCCCGCGCGGGGGAAACTGCCGAACTGTTCTTGCCCCCACCGCAGTCGCGCGTCCCCAAGCACGCCGATTTGGAGGAAACGAAACGGAGGGCCCAAGACGAAAACCGTTCGGTCACCCAGCAAAAACTGATTGCGGAACTGGTCTCTACGGCGGTAGTGCTGGTGATTTCGACGCTGCTGGGAGTGTTGATCCTTTGGATTCCCAATGCAACCTGGGGCAACGCCAGCGACATCATTTACGCCCTACTGTGGGGCTTTGGCTTGCATACGGTCTCAAAATCCACTGACATTACCGGAACGGTCGGACAATTTGTTCGCGGAAAAGTGAGCGGTTGAGCGCAGCGCGCATAACCCGCACAAAAAAGGAGTGGCCTGCATCCCTGCAGGCCACTTTCATCCAACGCACAAACACGAAAAATTAAAAGCTTATTTCATTTTCAGTTTTCGATAAGCGGGCGGCCTCTCCTCCTCTGTTCCTCTCTGCTGCTCGTAACTTATACCCAAGTTGATAAGGCCGTCCGCTTAACGGGAAACTTGTCTCTTCGGTGCACTCGTTCACACAAATCCTATAGTTTCCTCTCTCATAATACAAAATAAGAACTGTTTGACCTTTCAGAATGTTTTGAAAATTCATATTTACAACAAAATATTGCGCTTTTTGAATAATCCTAATTCTCTTGGGTGGAATTATTACAAATCGAAATTATTCATGGCGAAAATTGTTTGGTGGGTTTGGGGCAGATCCCACAATTTCAGCCAGGATGTCTTACTTCTCCACTGGGTTGGGGAAAAATGTACCGCAAACCTGCCCTTTATTCCCCTTACTCCCCCAGCTCCACCCACTGAAACACGTACCGATCACTTTCGTTGTGCAGGCGGTCCACGGCGGTCACCGCGTACAGGTAACGCTGCCCGCGCTCGGCGCTCAGGTCGGTAAATTCGGGCTCATTGACGATGCCGATGATGTGGCGGGGGTCTTCAAAATCCGGTTCTTCGACGCCCTGGAAGCGGTACACAAGGTAGTAGCGCGCCACATCTAGGTCGTGGGCCGGGGTCGGTTGCCGCCATTGAAGGAATACTCCGTCCTCTGTGGGATAAGCGTCAAAGCTGCGCGGACGATTCGGGGGAATGCTGTCCAGCCAGGGCATCTCCGGCGGCAGGGCGGGATACCGGTAAAAACCGTCCTGCAGGCGATCGCAGATGCGGCTGGCATTGGCCATAAAAGTGGAGGCCCGGAACCAAATATCCCCCAAAGCACTCGAATTGCGGCACAAATCCACCTGATCGATGAATTCGGAGGCCGAAGCCCACTTGGGTGAGGTGGTCTGTTGCAAGAGGTAAGCCGCATGCCCAATGTAGAGGTGGTGGTCATCCCGGGGCACTTGAGTCCACCAGTTGAGCAGCCCGCGGTAGGACGCCCGACGACTCGCAATGCTCCAGTACAACTGCGGCGCAAGGTAGTCCACCCAGCCCAGTTCCAGCCATTTTCGGGCATCTGCGTACAGCTCATCGTAACCAGAAAGGGCACGTATCGTGGCCGAACCTCGGGGATCCTGGTCCTGATTCCGCCACACCCCGAAAGGACTCACCCCGAATTTTACCCATTGCTTTTCCAGGAAAATGCTGTCGGAGAGGGTAGAAATGAAAGCATCGACGTTGCTGCGGCGCCACTCAGCTTTATCCGAAAACTCCCCGCCGTAAACCCTCCAATTGCGGGCATCGGGCAAGGATTCGCCAGCGCGCGGGTAAGGATAAAAGTAATCGTCGAGGTGTACGCCGTCGACATCGTATTTGCGCACAACTTCGAGAATTACCTTGAGGATGTGGGCGCGTGCGGCCGGATGCCCCGGATCAAAGTATTTTGAATCGCCGTAGGTAAAAAACCAATCGGCATGAAAGTTGAGCAGATTCGAAGCGGCGACACTGCTCAATCGCTTGTGCGAAAGGGCGCGAAAAGGATTGAACCAAGCGTGAAATTCAATGTTCCGGGCGTGGCATTCCCGGATCATGAATTCCAGGGGATCGTAAAAAGGCTCCGGCGGACGGCCTTGCTTGCCGGTCAAGTACTGCGACCAGGGGGCTAGGGCCGAAGGATAGAATGCATCTCCCGCCGGGCGGACCTGCACCATAACGGCATTCATCCCCACCCGCTGCATTTTTTCCAGGAGGTGAATGAACTCGCGTTGCTGCCGGTAGGGACTCAGCGAGGCCGAAGAGGGCCAGTCCAGATTTGCGAGCGTCGCCACCCAAACCGCCCGGAGTTCCCGCTTGGGGGGGATGTCCTGGGCCTGGGCGGAGACGGGAAAAACGAGCGCCAGGAACAACAGTACACCCGCGATCCGCAGCCGACACGCCCAACTGCGCCCCGATAGCGGAGAAACGATCAGAAAGATTGAAGAGGAAGCCAGCAGGTCCATCATTCCAAATTGCCGACGGGCATTTGCGGATCGGGTGGGACTCATGGCCCGGTCAGTACCGTCAAATCGGTGTATTTCCCACCGGTAAAATCAAATTCAATTTCCACGCGCTGCGTTCTCGGGCCGTAATCGGTACTTCCCGCCTGCTTGCAGCGCAGCTCAAACGGCAGTTTCACCGTCAGCATCTCCCCCGACCACTTGGTTTCGGCCTTCGACCAGGACTGAATATCCGGGTCACAATCCAGCGCACTCAAGCGCAGCAGGGCGAAGAGCTGGGTCAATCCCAAAGCAAAATTTTCCATCTGCCCCTGGCGCCGAATCAGGGCCGAGGCAAACAGCGCCTTGGTGGGAACGTCGAGCACATCGTAGGCGGGATGGTAGATGATGCCCGCAGTATTTCCCCGCAAATACCCCAGAAAAGGCAACTTCCCCCCATTGAACTCAAAATTGCAACTCAATTCACCGTAGAAAAAGCGGACGTCGGGGAGAAATTCGCCCAGGTCCTTGGCCGCGAGGGGCTTCAGGTAGCGGGATTTACCGGTCGCGTAGGGATCAATGAGCAAAAAGGAGTGTTTCGTGACGTACTTCCCGTTGGTGATGGACTCGGTGTATCGCCCCCGATTTCCATCATTCAGGTCGTACCATTGCGCCGGCGACTGGGCGTAAATGGCACGGAAGAATGCTTCGGTTTCCGACTGGGCGGACGCGGAAAAGGCTGTGGCCAAGACAAAAACGATTCCCCAGAGGCCCGAGTGCCAATCGTTGGGGAGAAAATTCAGGGTTCGAATCATATCGGAAAAGGTGATTTTCAGTGATTGGGTCACACGTAGCCAATGGTCAATACCATCCCGGCCAGGGCCACCAAAAAATAGGGAACGATTCCCGCCGCACCGGGGTAGTCTTTGGCGATGCGCTGACCGAAAAAGAGCATCACCAGGTTCAATGCCGCAAGGGCACAAGTGAGGAAAGGCAACGGAAAGCCGACCAGGTCCACAAACAGCATCAGCACCGCCGACGCCAGACCGAGCACGCCGCAAAGGATCTCGGTCACCGCAATCACCGTCAGCAACAGCGGAACTTGATTTTTCAACGGGCTCTGACCGAAATGCCCGGTCAGCCAATCGAGATTGCCCTTCCGGTCCGTGACCTTGTCCAGACCCGACTGCAGGAACAACACCGCTAGGAACACCATCAGAATGAAGACGATGAACCACTTACCGAATTCGTTCAGGGAGGACAAATAGCTAAATGCGTGCAAAAATACTGCGGCCATGGGCGATCAAATCTTTGGGATAAAACTACACATATTTATGGCGTGCCAAACACAGGTTTCTGCCCGCTCACCACCACGGAGACGATTTTTTGCGGCGGGATTTCTTGCGGCGGGTACTGCGGCGCTTCCCCCCTAGCCCCAAAACGCCGAGGATTCCTCGGGTAACTTCCCGGATCACCATGCGTCCGGTCGTACTGTTGGCGATTTCTTCCAGTCGGGACTTCTCCCGGCCACCACTGCTCCGACGCCGGCGGCTTTGCCGTTCTTCTGCCTTGCGATCCAGTTCTTCCTGCTGGCGCTTGAGCTCGGCCTGCCGCTCGGCTTCCTGGGACTCTTCGATTTTGTCCAGGAGGATCTCATAAGCACTCTCCCGGTCGATGTCTTCTTCGTATTTCCCGATCAACCGGGACTTGCGGATGCGCTCTCGGATCTCCGAATCGGACAAAACGTCCATTCGCGAACAGGGCGCGCGCAGCATGGTCCAAGCCAGCGGGGTCGGAATCCCGTCCTCGTTCAGCACCGTCACCAGTGCTTCCCCGATGCCCAGCTCGGTGAGCAGTTGGTCCACATCGTAGTACTCAGAAATCGGGAAATTCTCCGCCGATTGCTTGATTTGTCGCCGGTCCCGCGCGGTGAAGGCCCGCAAAGCGTGCTGCACTTTGAGCCCCAATTGGGACAGGACATCGTCCGGAACATCAGTGGGATTTTGGGTGCAAAAGAACAGCCCCACCCCTTTTGAGCGAATCAGTTTCACCATCGTCTCTAGCTGGTCCATCAGCGCGTCCGAGGCTTCGTCAAAGATCAGGTGCGCCTCATCGATGAAAATCACCAGTTTTGGTGCATCCAGGTCCCCTTCCTCCGGAAAGGTGGAGTAAATCTCCGCCAGCAAGCACAGCATAAAGGTGGAAAATAGCTTGGGGCGATCCTGAATGTCAGTCAGGCGCATGATGTTGATTACCCCGTAGCCCGCACCGTCAATGCGCATGAGGTCGTCCACTTCAAACGATTTCTCACCGAAAAACAGCTCCGCTCCCTGGCCTTCCAGTTCGATGATGCGCCGGAGAATGGCCCCGGTGGAAGCGGGTGAAATATGGCCGTATTCTTTTTTGATCTCTTCCTTGCCCTCGTTGGTGATGTACTGCAACATCTTTTTGAGGTCTTTGAGGTCGAGCAGGGGCCATTGCTGATCGTCGCAGTACTTGAACACCACCGCAAGTACCCCCGACTGGGTTTCATTGAGGTTGAGGATTTTGCCCATGAGTACCGGGCCGAACTCCGAGACCGTGGCCCGCATCCGCACGCCTTTTTCTTCCGAGATCGACAAAAATTCGATGGGGTAATCGGAGGATTCCCAGGGAATGCCAATCGACTCGTGGCGCTCGTCGATTTTGCGGTGGCCATCGCTGGCCGCCCCCAGGCCGCTCAAGTCCCCCTTGATGTCCATCAGCAGAACCGGAACACTCATCATCGATAGGTTTTCGGCCAGTACCTGCAAGGTTTTGGTCTTGCCGGTCCCGGTTGCCCCCGCGATCAATCCGTGCCGGTTCAAGGTGCTCAAAGGGAGATTGACGTAGGTTCCGGTTTGGACTTCACCATCGATCATGGCCCCGCCCAGGATGATATTTTCACCTTCGAAGGTGTACCCCGCTGCCATCTCCTTCAGGAATTTTTCTTTTGTACTCATAGGATTGTGCTTTCCAGCCGAAATTTCAATGCACAGCTAAATAAGCAGATTTTGCGGCTTTTCGCAATGCCATGTTTGCACGGTAAAATGTCGAGAAAATCAGCGGTATCCCGTACCTCAGCGCTCCGGGGACATCCACTGGCGGAGCTTTTCCAGGTCTTCTGGCGTATCGACCGCCTGGGTCTCGTACTCGGTCCGGCCCACGTAGATGGGCAAGCCGCTTTCCAGCCAGCGCAGTTGCTCCAGGGACTCCGCCTGTTCCAGGGCGCCCCGCGGCATCTGCTCGATTTCCCGCAGCGCCCGGGCCGTGTAGCCGTAAATCCCGATGTGTTTGTAGTAGCCGTGCCTTTGCTGGAACGCTTCCAATTGGCCCGCGTCGCGCAGGTACGGAATGGGACTGCGGGAGAAATAGAGGGCGCGGCCATCGCGGGCAAACGTGACCTTGATCAAGTTGGGATCGTGGATTTCGGAGGGATCGGTGAGCTTTTTGGCGAGGGTCGCTACAAATGCCTCCGGCCCTTCGGCCAACAGCTCGGCCACCTGATCGATCTGCTCCGGGGCAATGTAGGGCTCATCGCCTTGGATGTTGATGTAGGCGGCATAGGTGTCCTCGGTGGCGGCAATTTCCAGGATCCGGTCGGTTCCGGTAGGATGGTCGGGCGAAGTCATCTGCACCGCTCCCCCAAAGGCGGTCACGTGGGCAAAAATGCGGGGGTCGTCCGTGGCCACCACCACCGCGTCCAGCCGCCGGGCCGCCAGCGCTTGGGTGTAAACCCGCTCGATCATCGATTTGCCGTGGATGTCGGCCAGTGGTTTCCCGGGGAAGCGCGTCGAGGCGTAGCGCGCAGGGATCACACCGAGAACTTTCATGCTTCGCGTACGATCAGGTTGATGCTGCGGACCCCGTCGACCACCACCTTGCGGTCCTTGGCGATGAAGCCTTCTTTGGCCTCGGCATCGTATTTGCGCCCCTCGATTTCAATGTATCCGGAAGGGCGCAGATCGGTGGTCGAAACGCCGCGGGAGCCAATCAGTTCCAGAATTTCCTGCCGGACGACCGTATAACCTTGTTCCCGATCCTGGGTCATCTGATCCACAAACGGATAAGCGGCCCGCGACCGCACCAGGTAGCGTGCCACCAAGACCACCAACAAAATGGCGGTGGAGAGCATCACCAAGACCAGGGCCACTGAGCGGAGGACTTCTCCGGTGCCGACGTATTCAAACGAGAAACCGTCGTTGCCCAGGAGTGCCACCGCCACTCCACCGACCGCGCACACGATTCCGAGAATCCCCGCAATCCCAAACCCGGGAATCACGAATATCTCCAAAGCAATCAGGATCACCCCGACCAGGAACACCGCAATTTCCCAACCAGCCGCAAGGCCCTCGATGTAGTGCGGGGCGAAGAAGAGAGCGATCCCAAACAGCGCCACCAGACCGGCAAAGCCCATCCCCGGCGTCTTCATTTCTAGGAAAATCCCCCCAAAAATCAGCAAGATCAAGATCGCACTGACCCCGGGGCGAATGAGAAAATTGATCACTTGGTCGATGCTGCTTCCCTCGAACTGAACCAGTTCGGGGTCGGCTACGCCCATGGCTTGCGCGACCTCCGCCAAACTCTGCTTTTCCCCCTCGCAGTAGCCGTTTTCAATGGCTTCGCGGGTGGAGAACGTGATCACCTGTCCCTTGGGGCTGATTCCCGGCAAATCCAGATCTTCGTCGACCATTTTTTCGGCGATGCGGGGATCGCGGCCGGTCCGCTCGGCGGTGCTGCGCATGATCGCCCGCCAGTAGCTTTGGTACTTGTCGGGCGCGGCTTCTCCGGTTCCGCCCAGGACCACCGTGGCCGCCCCAATGCTCGCGGCCGGTGCCATGTAGATCGAATCACAGGCGATGGAAAGCAATGCGCCCGCCGAGGCGGCGTTCCGGTCGATGAAAACTGCCGTCGGCATGGGGGCATCCAAAATACGGTTCCGCATGGTATCGGCGTAATCGACCCGCCCCCCTAAAGTGTTCATGTGCAGAATGACCAGTTCGGCTTGGTCAGCGGCCGCATCTTCAAATCCGCGGGAAACGAAGCGGGCGGTACTCGCATTCACCTCATCTTGCAGGCGAAGCACGTAGACCTTCTGTGCCGAAAGTTGAACGGCCGAAAACAGGACCAGCAACAGGGTAAGAAAACGATGGCAATGCGACATGGGGTATCAGGTTTGGTATTCTCCAGAGTCCTATCTTTGTTTCACGCTAAAATAGGCAAAATGTTTCATATCGAGTCGCCCAATATCGTCCCCCAGCACCGAAAATTCCCCTTTCGCATCTGGAAAGTACGCCCCGATCCTCACTCGGACGACGTGGCCCTCGAACTGCGCAATCAAGCGGATAAACAGGTGAGCTACGCCACAATTCGCCCGGCGGAAACCGAACTGAAATTGCTCATGGAACGGCGCGCGTCGGATTGGTGGACGGGGATCGAACAGATAGATGAGGGCGTACTGCTCCTCCACGGCTACGAAGAACCCGGGCTTCCCTTGCACCGAGGGCTGGAAGCAATTTCCAGCACCACCGGCGAAACACTGTGGCAGGATCCCCAGGCCGTTTTCCGGGGCTCCCTCCCCCAGCAGGTATTCTTGGAACGCGCCGGGCGGTACGAAATCAGGGATCTCCGTTCGGGGGAATTGCGGGAAGAAATCGAGGACTGGAAGGAGGAAGCGTTTCAAAGCCGCCTCCAGGCCTACGAAACGGAGAGCACCCAAGGCCTCGCCTTTCCCCAGGCGGTAGGCACCGAGGATCCGCGTTACTTCAGTTGGAAAGACCGGTTGGGCATTGAGCCTTTCGGGCCCTTGAGTATTTTGCGGCGGGACGATTGGGAGGTCGTGGCGTGGCATGAGGGCAAGCCGGGAGAGTTTGCCCTGGCTTTGGCAATTTTCCGGCAGGATGATCTGGTATTGGATGGCTGGCTGGAGGAAGACATGCGGGGGATGCACCCCGATCCTTTTTTCTTGCACGGGAAGCGACTCATCGCCATTCGCGATCAAGTTGAGTTTGTCCAGATTCCCTTGCCTGATTGATGGAGGAAATTCCCGAGATTTTCGACGGGATTTTTGGGCAGCGCCTGATTTTCTCCGGCCCATACCTCAGAAAACCAGTTCGGAGCGCCCGAACCGGTTTTCTGCCCGTGCTTTCCGGTCATTCAGTTTACCGGCCTTGCTGTTTTTCCAGCACGTCCAGGTAGTCCAGTAGCTTGCGGTGCAACTCGGCCAGGTCGCGGTCCATTGGCCCGGGATACGCCTTCTGCAGAGAGGCCAATCCTTCGTCAATCGCTTGCCGCGCGCCGGCCGGATCTCCGCCGTGAAACCGGTCGCTCATCAGCTTCAAAGACTGGTTCAGCACGGCAATCGTGTACAGCTTCTTTTCCTGCTGGTCCAGCACCAAGGCCAGGTCTTCGCCGGATTCGCTCCATTCGAGGCTTACCTCGGTAACCTGATCGATCATTTGTCCGGTGCGCAGGTCCTTGCAACGCAAGCGTACCTCCACCGGCTCGGCTTCGATTTCGGGCACGGGCTGAGGCAAGGAAAACCGTACAAAAGCCAACTGGTCCAGCCCCGCGTAAAGGTTCCGCAGCTTCATGACCAACTTCCGCCCTTTCCGCTCTTTCAGCGGATAACCGTACAGTTGCTTGTATTTCAGGTGCCGGTTGTAGGTGATTTCCACCGTGACATCGGTCGCGACCGGAAACAAAACGCTGGCCAGCTCATTCATGAAGGCGGAGCGCATCTCTTTGGCCTCACCCACGTGGGAAATGTGGCCGCCCCCATTGCTGGCCAACTGCTTGAGCAGCGCAAAGTTGTAGTTTTCGCCTACCCCCACCGTCGAGCATTCCACACCCTGATCGGTAAATGTCTTCTGCCCGGCCAGAATTTCATCCACCGGCGTCACTCCGTATCCGTCACTGAGCAAAATCAGCCGGTTGGTGCGTCCCCGCTGAAAATTTTTCATAACCTCCTGGTAGCCCGCCATCATGCCTTTGAAAATATTGGTCCCGCCGCCGGCATCAAGCCGGACAATGGCTTCTTTGAAGCGCTTGCGGTCCCCGAGGGTGCGCGCCGGAATTACCACGGTTTCAAAATCCTCAAAGATGACCAGCGAGGCGATGTCACCCGGACGCAAACGGTTCAAAAACGCTTCCATGGACAATTTCAATTGCTCGATCCGGTCGTCTCCGGCCATCGACCCGCTTTTGTCGATGACAAAGCACAGGTTCAGCGGCGGCGAAAACTCATTGCTGACTTCCGAGGGCGGGGCAAACGCCAGGCGCAGGACGGCTTCCCGGGAATTGGCGTTAACCGGACCGGTAAATTCCGCGTGGGTACGGACCGGAGCACCATCTTCCGGGGCGGGATACTTCTGGTCCATGAATTCCTGAAATGCCTCCAAAATCAGATCCTCCGGCGTGGGGATGTACTCGGCGGGGAACTGATACTTCGCCATGGGACGGTAGAGGATGCGCTTGTTTCCGTAGCCAATGCCCCGGCGACGGCGGTAATCCAGCACGTCCAGGTCCGGCTCGTAGCGGCCGTGGATCATGTAGCGGTCACTTTTCGGGAGCAGAAAGCTGACTTGACCGCGCTGATTGGTGACGCCTTTGTACCATTTGTGCTGGCCGATGACCTCGATGAACACGGGCTCCTCGCGCCAGACGTCCTTGCCGTTTCCGACCATCGTGATGGTGGTGATCACGCGGCCACTCGTGCCCTTTTGGCCGGGCTTGAGCTTCTGCACGATGGTATCGTTGACTTCCTTCTCTACGATTTCCGTTGGTTCGTAGGTGAAGCGCTTGCGGGCTACGTAGTAGGGCTTGTCGATCAGATCGCAGTAGGTAAAGCTGTTGATGCCGTCGAGGTCGACTTCGTATTCCTGGCCCAGGGGAACTTTGAAGACGGCAATGCCCCCGGGATTCGTTTTGGCGGTGAAGGTTTTGCCCAACTTGTAGCAGGTCAGGGCCACCGGGAAGCGGCCGAGGGGGCGCTTGTCCGCGCGCTGAATTTCCAGGCGAATGATGCCTTCGGTTTGGCTAGGGGGATCATTGAGCCGGGTTTTGAGGGGGACTTCCTCCAAGCGAAGTCGGGTGCGGTCGACGGTAGGGCGGGTCTCCCGCTCGTAGCGCTCGTAGTTGTAGGTGACCGACTTGCTGAGGGTGTACTTGCGGCCCGGGGGCACCTCAAATTGCCAAAAGAAGTAGTCCCGGACGTCTTTGACGTTGAATTGCCAGTAGCGCCCACTGGTAAATTGCTGCTTGACCACTCCGTAGCCATCGGTTTGGGCGAGGATGCGCTGTCGGGTGCGGGTTTCGATAAATTCGACTTCGGTATTGGCGAGTCCGCGGCCCCGGGCGTCTTTGATGACGAGGGTGAGGTCCAGGGTTCCGGAGGCGGATTGGCCAGTGACGGTGGAAAAAAGTGCGCACAGAACTACCAGTACGAAGGTTTTCGCAGCGTTTCGTTTCATAAATCCCGAGTATTTAGGTGGTAATGGGTAGTTGTCGTTCTATGGAACAACTAATCTATTCCGGTAACGCGGACTCGGGAAATGGTTACGCTTTTTTTACTTCGACTGGTTCGGCAGGGGTATAGACACCACTCGCCGACACGGCTGCGCCCTGGCCGACCGGTGGCTTGGGTCGGGCTTTGGCGCTGGGCGACTCGGAAGTATCGCGGTGCAGATTGGCATTGGAATAGCGCGTGTACACCCACAGCATAATCACGCCAAACATGACCGCACTCACCACCAGAATGGTATTGAGCCAGCCTTCAACCCCAAACGACATCCGAATCATGATTGTAGAAATGATAAAGCCCGAGTTGCGGATGATTACGGCAAACTGATGGGTATGCAGGAAGCTCAACAACAGCAACAATACGTCCACTAAGATGAGCAGCGTGAAGAACTCGTCGAAGAATACTTGGTTGACGTCCTTGACCAGATAGACAAATTCTCCAAACGACAACCAGTGCTCGTAGACCCATTGGCCCAATCGCACGACCGCGAGGATAAGGATGGTGGGAACGAGTAAGGTGGCAATATCTCGTTTTTGGCGAATGAAGCGCACAAGGGTCTCCGACTTGGTGGAGGTTTTCCCTTTGGGCTTCACTTTTTTGGGATTGAGCCGATTGAACAGGTAAATCAGGACAAACAGAGCGATGGTTCCCAAAAGGTCCACGGTGAACTGCAGGTCTTCCGGTTGCTGAAACCAGTCAGAAGTGATCTGAAGATTCGCGAGATCCTTAAATAGGCGCCGGATCAGAATCAGGGTAATGACTTCGTACTGCTTACCGATGTACACGGTGATCGACTTGGGCAAGTAGTACACCAGCAGGTAGATCTCATAGATCAGGATGAACGAAAATGGCGTGTAAATCGCCGCGATGGGATTGGTCAAGAGCTTGCTTTCGGTAGCAAATTGGATGATTCCTGTATCCACGAGAAAGATCACCAGCAGATGCAGGACAAACGCAACAATCGCCGCGTAGATGATAACAATCTCACCGCGCTTCTTGGTTTTCTCGGAAAGAAATCGCTTGTGGGCTTGATCAAGCGTTTTTTGTAATGTAGACATGTAAAGTTGGTCGCGAATATTCACCAGTAGCCGGGAAAGCCGGCTCATAGTGAACGGGTTACTCGGGGAATTGTTCCTGGCAAATTGTTAATAAACCTAACCCCCACAAAGTGCGTCTCTGACCTAATCGCGGCCCAGTCGCACCAGAGAGCGGCTTACGCTTCCAGTATCGGTGATCACTTCTAAGGTCACCCATCCCATCGGCCAGGCGCCGGTGTCCAGGGCAATGCGGTGCGTTCCCGAGGCGTATTTCCGGGCCGCCTGCTCCCAAAACATCCGCCCCAAAGCGTCCCGCGCCCGCAGGCACACGCTTTCGCCCCGCTGCAGATCCAGGTCCAGGGTCAGTTGCCCTTGAAATGGATTGGGCGCGACGGAAAATCCCAGGCGTTCTACAAATTCTTCGACCCCGACGGTCTGGACGCAAAAGGTGTCCGATTCGGCGGAACAGCCGCCTTCACTGATGATGACACTGTAACAACCCGGCTGCCCAAGGGTGTAAGCGGTGCTGTTCGCCCCGGGAATGATGACTTGGTCGCGGTACCATTGGTGCATGGCACCGGCCAGGCCGCCAGTCGCAAACAGGGTGTTGCCGGCGCGAGTAATCGTGGGATTGGGACGGGGAATGGCCGTGACCAAAAACGAATCGGTCCGGCTACAGATGTTGGCGCTCACGGTCAGGTAAATCCAACGGGTGGAATCGGCGAGGCCCCTGGTTTCGGCTTGGTTGGGCGCGGTAACCAGATGGGCGGGACTCCAATTGTAGAGCACAGTGCTTGCAGGCAAGGAATCCTGGGTCAGCCATACCCAACTCCCGACCAAAATGAATGAATCGCCCTGGCACACCACTTGGTTTTCGCCGGCTTCGGGAAAGGGGGTTGGCTGAATGCGGAGGGTGGTGGAATCAATCGGCGATGCGCAGCCCCAGAGGGAGGTCGCCTGGAAATAGTAGCTGGTGGTCGCAAATGGATAGGCTTGGGGATCTTCGGCAGTGGAATCGCTCAAGCCGGTCGTGGGCCACCAGCGGTAGGTGTAAAATGGAGTCAAGGTGTCTCCCGCGGCCTGTCCGTCCAGAACGGCGGTATCGCCGAGGCAGATTTCGCGATTCGGCCCGGCATCCGCCGTAGGAATGACATGGGGGGTGATCCGCGCCGTATCCGGTGGGCTGGGAACATTGTTTGAGGAGACCCACAGGATGTAATCGCGGGGCTGACTGGGCCACACCTGCGGGTTGGGGAGCGTAGGATCGTCGATTTCGAGGGCAGGCGTCCACTGATAGGTATAATTGGGACCAGCCCCACTCGCGCTGCCTTGCAATTGTACGGTGTCCCCAACGCAGAAATCCTGGTCGGGACCGGCATTCGCAACTGGGGTCTGGGCAATCAACCCGGCGGGAAGTATTGCGCCGAGCAATAGGAGAAACGGGACAATGGTTCTTAGCATGGGGACTTGGGTTTGCGGTTTTGTAGGGCGATCAAGCCGGCCTACAAATAAAAATAGGAAAATGGCGGCGAAACCCATCTATTTTTGTGGAAAAGGCGATGATTCCTGTGGAAAAGCACCGTGAGCCATTTTCCGTTTTGCCGTATTTTTAACCTGGAAAATAACGATTGCATCCACGATGAAAAAAATACTCCTCTTATTGCTCCCACTCGTCCTAGGAGCTCAAGTGCTTCCGGCAAAATTCCTGCTGGAAGACATCGAAATGGACAGTGGCCGCTGGGAAATGATTGGAGTATCGCTGATCAACTACGAGATGCTGGACATCCAGCACGATCTCGGATCTTTCATCATGACCGATCAGTACCGCCTCAAGGAAATCCAAAGCAAATGGGACTTTGAGGAGGTCTTTGAAGACTACTGCGATTACCACTACGCGTTGAAGTTTTACAAGGACGGGGAATTGCAGAAAACGCTCCGGGTCAATCTCGTGTGCAATTACATCACTGATGGTGCGTTCAGCTACCGGTTCGACATGAATAATTTCTTGGAGTACCGGCGTTACTACAAGCCGATCCGTTGGTCGCGCATTCGGTTTCGGGACCTGGACTTGTTGCAGGTGGCGGTCGACCAATTGGACAATCTCCCGAGCGTCTATTGGTACGGCGATGTCAAGCAATACGACTTTGATGGGGACTTTTCGATCACGGTGGACGACCTGCCCTGGAATGCCAATCGCGATTCGGTGGTCGCGGAAGTGACGGATCGGATCCGCGCCGATTTGGGCCGGGATGACTTTTACGTCACGCAGAAATACTGGCTGCTCTCGGACGACTTTGAAACGATGACCTTGCGGCTAAATATCTTCTGCAATGCGTCCTTGTACGATCAATACGGTGCGGATGATGTGATCACCCGCTGGCGCAACCACTTCTCCGAAATGAGTTTCGTCCAGATCGTCGTCATCGGCCTCAGCAAAAAGGAGTACTTCGAAACGATGCAGGGGTACAATTGACTTTTTGCTTTTCGATTGCTGATGAAATGCCGCGAAGCAGCAATTGGAAATCGAAAATCAATCCATCAGAATTCAAAAAAAGCCTATCTTTGCCGCGTGGCGAAACACAATGAAATAGGAAAGTTGGGCGAAGACCTCGCGGCGAAGTTTCTCGAGGAAGAGGGATTCCGTGTATTTGACCGGAACTACAATTACGAAAACGGAGAGGTGGATATTGTGGCGTATTGGGAAAGTCCGGAAAATCCAGTGGCAACCGCTGAGTTGCATTTTGTCGAGGTCAAGACCCTCAGCAATACCGAGATGCGGAAGCCGGAATCGGCGGTCGATTCGACCAAGTTTCAACTCATGGCCAAGGTTGCGCAGTTCTACATCTGGGAACGGCAGCTCACCAACATGCCCGCCGTTTTCGACGTGATTGCGGTGGGACTGGACGATCCGGAAAACCCCGAGATCGAACATTTCGAAGATGTTTATCGTCCCGAAACCCGTTATTGATGGGTCGGGCATATATCGATGGGGCGACCGGGTGGATCGCCTCAACTTTTTTATGTTTCACAAACCCTAAAGATTCAGTTATGACTATAGAGCAACTGAAAGACTTGCAAGCGCGGAGAAATGCGCTGAGGAGGTACCTTTGACATCGATCACAAGCTGTCCCTGATCGAAGACAAAGAAAATCAATCGATTTCGCCTGGGTTCTGGGATGACCCCAAAGCGGCGGAAAAGATCCTCAAAGAAATCAAAAGCCTCAAGATCTGGACCAATGCCCACGCGGCGGTCGGTGATAAGATCGGCGATCTGGAGGTTCTGTTTGAGTTTTCCAAGGAAGGCGAAGCCACTGAAGAGGAGGTCGCCGAGGCCTTTCGCGATGCGGTGCAGGCGATGGAAGAACTTGAATTCAAAAATATGCTGTCCCGCGAGGAAGATGAAATGGACTGCGTGCTGCAGATCAATTCGGGCGCCGGGGGAACCGAAAGCGATGACTGGGCGGGTATGCTGCTGCGCATGTACATGCGCTACGCGGACCGCCGGGGCTATGCCTGGGCCTTGATCGATGAGAAATTGGGCGATGTCACGGGCGTTTCGAGTGCGACTTTGGAGATCAAAGGTGATTTTGCCTACGGTCACCTGAAAAGCGAAAACGGCGTCCACCGTATGGTGCGCATCTCCCCTTTTGACAGCAATGCCCGCCGCCACACTTCATTTGCCTCGGTGTTTGTCTATCCCTCGGTGGACGATACCATCGAGATCGAGGTCAATCCGGCCGACATCAAATGGGACACTTTCCGTTCGGGCGGCAAGGGTGGCCAGAATGTAAACAAGGTGGAAACGGCGGTGCGCCTCCACCACGGACCTTCGGGCATCGTCATCGAGTGCCAGCAGGAACGGAGCCAGCTCCAAAACAAGGAAAAGGCGATCAAAATGCTCAAAAGCCAGCTCTACCAGCGCGAAATTCAGAAACGTGAAGCCGCGCGGGACGAAGTCGAAGGCACAAAGAAAAGCATCGAATGGGGATCACAGATCCGCAACTATGTTTTCCACCCTTACAAAATGGTCAAGGATGTGCGCACCAGCACGGAAACGAGCAACGTGCAGGCGGTGATGGACGGTGACCTCGACGCGTTCATCAAGTCCTTCCTGATGGAATCGGGAGGAACGGGATAAGAATTGGGGGATGGTTCTCGTTAGTTGCGAGGTGTGGTTGTCATGGCGATGACCAGCGGGAGGAAGCATCTTTTACGCTGCGGTTTTGTTGAGAGCCGAGAACTTCACTCCGGGAAAGATCTCTCCTTGCTGCTTCGTCGCTCGTCGCGATGCCAAGTTGGGGGATGGTTCTCGTTGGTTGGGAGGTGTGGCTGTCATGGCGATGACCAGCGGGAGGAGGCATCTTTCACGCTGCGGGTTTGTTGAGAGCCGGGAACTTCACTCTGGGAAAGCTTGCTACTTATTCATCGCAATCTCCTCCTTGCTCGTTCGTCGCTCGTTGCGATGACAAGTTGGGGGATGGTTTTCTTTGGTTGTGAGGTGGACTTGTCATGGCGACGACCAGCGGGAGGAG
>JBCCQH010000060.1:0-44983 GCA_039024435.1 Bacteroidota bacterium | reverse complement strand
TACGTCCGGAGCGGTCAGGTCGTACTGGAAAACCCGGTTTCCGCTGGTGTCATTCCAGATTTCGGAGACATAGATCTTGGTGCCATCGGGCGAAAATGAGCATCCGTAGTAGGTATGGGGGCCTCGGGTGGTAGGTGCAGGGGTGCCCAATGCACGCCAATTGCTCAACTCGCCGGTACAGCGGTCAAAATCGAAAATGTCAACGATGCCGCTCATGGTAACGACGAGTAGTTGCGTGCCGTCGAGGGAGAAGGTCATTTCTCCTAGTTGGGCGCCAGTTGAAATAGTGATATGAGCAGACCCGATACTATCTTTCATAGGAGCCGATACGCCATCATGATTCACAAGGTATCGGTAGAAGTTTCGATTCCCTCGGTCATGAAGCAGGATCCACCAAGATTTCCCGTCAGCGTGCGGCACCCCATTCATTTTTTCAGTCATTCCCGTAAAAGATCCAGGATATCCAAGTACGTAATTGGCGACAACATTTCCAGTGTCCGCACTCGTTAAAGAAGCGATTTCCAATACCGTTGGGCACCGGGCTGCATTTGGGCATCCATCTCCCAAATAAAACTGAACCAGTTCTCCATCACGCACGGGTGAAGGGAATGCAAATATTCCCTGCGTATATGAATATAGTCCAAAGGTTGTAGTATAATTCCCGTTGACCATCGGGACACTGTTCCCATTGAACACCGTTCGATGATTGGCGAAATAGACCAAGTTTCCATCAGCGTCCGAATAGCAAGATCCCGATTCTTCAAAATATGCAGTTAGCTGCGTCGTGTCCACATAAGGCTCACCGCCAGCCGGAAATCGAATGAGCACCGAATCCCCGGTAGCCCAATTCCAATCATGCTGCGAACAGGCATGGTTGCCCTTGCCTGTCCACAACACGATCTGTGCGATTGCAAACACCAGAAATATCGAGCGGGTTAATTGCACGACTTAATATACATCATTTTGCCCTCACCGGTGAAAGATCACTACCTTGCCCATAAAGCTTCTGCCCGTAGGTGTCAGCAAACGGACCGAATAGAGTCCGTCGCTCCAGCCTCTAGTCGCAAATCGCAGGATTTCGGAATGAGAAGGCATTGCTTCTTGCATCAGAATTCTCCCGTGGCCGTCGATGACCTGTACTTTGCTCCCCGATTCCAATTGCCCCTTGAACCGAATATTCAAGTCTTCGTTCGCGGGGTTGGGCCAAACTTCCAAGATTCCTCGGACGCTCTCTGGTTCCGGGGAATTAGACAATCTGGCCTTTGAATCCGAAGAGCAATCGTCGTAATCCCAACTGAGATCTTCCGCCATGCTCAGCAAGGATCTGGCCCGATGCACGGCAATCCCTCCTACCAGAGGGCAAAGCTCCGCCAGATTTTCCAGGGTCTCGGATTCGGTGTTGTCCAGCCCTAGGTCTGAATCGAGCAGATCCAGCTCGATGTCAAAAACATCCTCAAGGTTTTCTTCGATCACGCAGTCGGGAGTATAGCTGCCCAAGAGATCGCTGGCTTGTGATGCGTTCAGTTCGGCAATTGCTTCCGAGATGCGCACAACACTGGTAATTGCGGAATCCTCGTAGGTGTCCCAAAAATCCTGGATCAGGGAATCTTCTTCCAAGTAGGCCGAATCTCGGACGATGGCGCGGATCACCCAATGGTCCGCATTGAATTGCGTGACATCAACGTATGATCCCTCGCTGTAGCGATTCTGAATAATATTCATCATGGAATTCAGAACTTGAATTCCAGTTCCGCGCTCCGAGCATTTGAGGGTTTCAAAACTCGTCGAGGCTATGGAGTCAAATGCAACCGGGATATTCGGAGAACCTACACCGGTATTGGTTCCGGGATAATACGTCGGACTCCATCGAACGAAAAACTTCGAATCTTCACCAATACTGCCTTCCGATTGAGTCTGACTATTGGTGAAATTTGAGCCTTGCCAACGATTGTCTGATGGTCTAAGCGTATCACCTTGCGGTCCAATTTCTCCAAAGTCTCTCAACGACAAACCATCGACTGCATTGATCATCAGGTTCTTGTGCATATCAGAAGGGTTGCAAGAGTTGCGCCACTCAATACACCTCCCTATATCCCGCACATCATTGCAGTTCACAACGGTCTCTGGGCTTCCTTCCACATATACGCCCCTCACCTGCACCAGACTATCCACCTCCCAGGTCGAAGCCTCCGACTGAATATCATTGCTCATGATTCGGTTGGGGCCACTGGCCGCCGCCAGGTACACCCCGTTGAGGGTCCCAACCGGCGTTCCTGCACTGGGCAGCTTCACGCCAACGTAGTTTTCCTGGACATTGAGATGATCCACGTTGACCATCCAGATGGCATTGCCCTGCACCCGGATGTCGTTGTGGGTGACATTGAACTTATAAGTGCTATCCACCTGGTTCAAACTCGGATAAAATACATAATCGAACCGCATCCCGTGCCTGGCATTCAGCCTATCCCCAAAGATCGTGTTCTCGTAGATCTTCGCCTCCGTCTCCCGAATGCGGCCCGCAAATACCCCCAACGGGCTCTGCTCGATGGTATTCCGCTCGATGAACAAACTATCACCATCCAGTCGGGTCACAAAAATCCCGTACCCATACAGACTGTCCATTTCATTCCCGCGGATGAATACATCTTGGGAACCGCGGGCGTGTACCCCGTAGTGGCAGGAATCAAATGTATTCGCATGGTGCAGCAGGTCCTGACCCGAGTAACCGGATTCGAGCCCCACTACCAGGCGTTCAGCAAAGGAGGCAGCCCCCGCGGCATTCGAATAGATCGCCGTGCCGCTGCCCGCGATGCCCCCCACCGGACCGATGGTCGAACGCCGCTGCAGGTTGCCGAACGCATTGTGGTACAAGCGCACATCCGAATGCAGGACATGCACCCCGTACTCGAGTTCAGCAAACTTATTGGGGGCAACCCCGGCAAATCCCGAAGTGCCAATCGTCAAACCACGCACGTGCTCCACCTTGATCCCCGCATACGACGCAAACGCCGTATCCATCGGGGGAAGCAGCGCTCCCCCCTCAAAAGTGCAGGACAAGATGGAACCGGGATAGCTCGGCAAAGTCGGGGACGAATCCACCGCGACCCCAATGTAGTTCGCTTCAAAAATGCTATTGGTAATCAGGAAGCTGGCTCCCCCATGGGCGGCCACAGCGCGGACAGCCTGCGCAAGCGTATCGGTCTTGCCGATCAATCGCGCCCCCGCACTTTCCAGTACGATGCCCTCCCACATCCCATTGCAAGCGGCGATAAAGTGGCACCCCTGGGTATCCAAGGTATCGCCAACTTCGACGTAGATCACCGCCGCTGAGTCCATCGAGAAAGTCGTGTTGAAAAAGAAAATGTTCGTATCCACCCGGAAGGTATCCACGATATGGTAGTTTCCTCCCGAAGTTGGCCCCGTCCAGCTCGAAGCCCGCGGACTGAACCGCAAAGTCGTACCCGGAACATCGCAACAATTCGTGTCGACCACCACGAGGGAATCCTGCCACGGACAGGCTCCTCCATTCGAAACCGAAACGTAGTAGGTCGCGTCATTCGCCGGTGCGGCCGTCTGGACCGCGCCATTGCTACCATTGATGACATTGCCCCCCACCGAAGAAGTCCAGGTATAAAACGTCCCCCCCGAAGCGGTCAAGGTCACCGTATCGCCCGGGCAAATGACCGAATCCGAAACTACGAGGGTTCCATTCGCCGCCGCGGTGTCAACCGCTACGATCAGACTGTCTTCCACGAAGCAGAACCCCGAGTTGGACATGGCTACCGTATAGGTGGTGGTGAGCGCCGGACCCGCGGTGGGGGCGGAAATCGAGGCGCTATCGAGGGAGGCGCCGGGAGTCCAGGTGTATTGATTGGCTCCGGTCGCAAACAACTGCACACTGTCTCCCGGACAAAGCGATTGATTCCCGGTCAAGAGCGTGGCACTCAGCGGCACACTGTCCACCCGGATTTCTACCGAATCATGGGCAAAGCAGTACGGCACCTCACAATTCATCACCCGATAAATCTCGGACTGGGTTGCCGTGAGGAGCGGATTGGAGACGAGAGAATCCGACAATCCAATGGTCGGGAACCAGAGGAATTCATCGGCACCGATGGCTTGCAGGGTCAAAGTATCCCCGTAACAAAGCGTCGTATCGGCCGTCAAAATCTGCGGCGGATCGATTTCGAGCAAGTAAACCGAATCCCGCAAAGTACTCGGCCAGCCCAGATCGCGGTACGCATTGAACACCCATCCGCTGCTGTCGGGATAGATCCGAACCGTGTGGTTGTAGGGCGAAGGAAACATTGCCGTGGGGAACCACTCCCGGAAAAGGACCGGCGTCACCTGCAAGTCAACCGGCCCGCCCGGACAGAATTCAACCGTGTCCGCCCCCTGAATCCGGGCCCATTCGATATCGAAATTGTAATCGGTGACACAGCCATTCCCGCCGGTCAGAGTGAGGGTAAACGTGGTATCGACTTCGCTCGTGACCGTAGGCTCGGCCAGGCCGGCATTGTTCAGGTACGCCGCCGGCGTCCAGGAAAACAGCGGCAGGCCCGTCGGGGCAATGTCAAAACTGACCGCAGCGCCAGGTTCCTGATAGCGCTGCCCCGGGATCACCCGCGCGGTATCGAGCGCCGGCGAATTCAACACCGTCACCACCACCGTATCCAGAACCGAGACCCCGCACATCGTGCCCCCCACAAAGTAATTCCGGGTTTGGCTGGTCTGGGTGATGTCGAATCGGGGAACCTCCACCAAGCCCGTGGAGGTGACCGCATTGAAGGCCGGGCCATTCCAAGTGTACATGCTCAGACCGGTGGCGGTGAGGGCAAATGCATTGCCGTCACAGATCGTCGTATCCGCCATCGCGACGACCTGCGGCGTATCGACCACAAACACCGTCACGCTGTTGGTGATCGTATCGCAGCCACAAGCATCCCAGGCCTGAAAGACGTAGGTCGTGGTACTGTCCGGGGTCGCGACCGGATCAATCGCATTCGGATCGTCCAGGGAACCGCTCGGCGTCCAGACAATATTGTATGCGCCCAGTACCTCCAATTGCACCGAAGCCGAATCACAGATGTAAAACGTATCCTCGTAGCTGAGGCGCTGCTCCAGCATCGTCACGAAAACCGAATCGTACGCCGAACATCCCGAAGTCGGATCGTAAGCTTCCAGGTAGAAATACTGCGATACCGGCGGCGTCACCGTTGGATCCAGCACCACAATCGCATCCAGGTTCGGATCGGGCCGCCATTTGTAGGGCCAGGTGGCCGTCCCCTGCAGGTCCAGGGTATCGCCCAGACACACCAAGGTATCCGGCCCGGCATCCACCTCGGGAGCCACCACCCAAACGGTAGCCAGGCTGGTATCGCTGGTGCCAGAACAATTTTCCCGAGCCAGCAAAGTGACCTCGTAGGTCCCCGCATACGGGTAGACCTTCCACGCCGTAGTGTCACTGGCCGTAGTTCCATCCCCGAAATCCCAAGCATAGTCCATGCAGCCCCCCGGAATCGAGCCCGCGGGACTGAACCAGACCGTATCCCCGATGCAAACCGTGTCGCCAGAAATGGCCAACTGCAGCGTATCGCCCATCGTTCCGGGGCGCGTCAACAGGATGAACTTATCGATCTGAACATCGGTATCCGTGGGATTCAAAGTGAGGGTGTGTTGGTCCGGAGATACGTTCAGAAAAACCTGCGGGGAGCCGCCGTTGAAGTGGTACCACTGCCAGGTCGTATCCGCCGCCACCGAAACCGATCTCACCGCCGCGCCGCCGTCCAGATCAAATTCGATGTCGCTGGCTTGCGTACCGTAATTTCGCGCCCGGACCCAAATGCGGAGGCTGTCGACCTGATCCCGCGGACAAAATCCATAGGCCGGAACCAGATTGCCACCGGAGGTATCTTGAAACGCGATATACGAGGTAAACACCCGAAAATCCCACGTTCCTACCCCAGATGGACGATCAGTGCGGATTTCTACTGAGTCCGGCACATTGTCGAAAACCTCCGCCTCAAAGGCAAAGTGCGGACACCATTGGGAAGGATCTTTCCATTCATGCCAGGAATCCAGTTGATAGAATACCGGTGGCGAAGCACTCGTATCCAGGATATAGGTGCTCCCTTGCAATCGCGTATTGAATTGCAGCTCTGGCAACAGATCGATACAGACGTCCGCCGATTTCCAACCGCTGCTTTGCATATTCGACGTACGCTGATGGGTCCCCATGATAAGCAGCCGATCACTTCCGTATGCTCTCCTGGCCAAAACAAAGCTGTTCATATTGCCGGTGGCATAAATGAAATCATTGTTGCTGTAGGTTCCGCTCAACCCGATGTTGGGGTTGCCGGGCATCAATCTTCCGTTGTACCAGAATTCGTTCGCTCTTCCCGTAATTGCCTGCGCCAAAGGCGGCATGACGGTTTCCCAGATCAACCAGTTGCCCTGGTAGCGGTGATTCGTCGAGGAATGGAACATGAACAGATTGAAGGCATCTGCGCCGAGCATGGCATGACTTTTCAACGTTCCCAGGAATTGTCCCGGGCGAATGCGTGCCTCGTCCGCCGCGACGTACGGGCCGTCATTCAGGCCCGGTGAGACGCCCGGCAAATACAGGCTGTCCCCCTGAGCCATTTCTTCCAGCCTTCCTACGATCACGTGCTGAAATTCAGGCAAAATATTGTTCCCGTTGAACCTCCACCTCGCTGGGGATTGTGGGTAATAATAAGGTGACGCTCGTCGGTAGCCTCCAGCGACACTGTTGACGGTACGTGCGGAATCTTAGGTAAAGTGCGAAACGCCCTCGTTGCCCCCGATGTTGTACCAGTAGAGCAGTGGTGAATTTGGGTTGCCGGTGAGCGCGGTGTCCAGATAGTTCATGAACTCCCCGCTGTAGATCTCTCTGAATCTGCGGGCGCTCCTACTTTGGTATTCCCGCCATGGAATTCCCATGCGATCAATAATGGCGATACGAGGATCCTGAGTGAGCGTATTGGTATCTCTTCGAACCAGTACCTCACCATTTTCTCCGATCATATCGATCCGATCAATGCTGAGTTGGCTCAGCAGACTTCCCAGATAGGCTCGCCCTTGCACCTCTCCGTCCCGCGCCAGCGTATCTCTTCTCAGGCCATTGTGAGCCGCCCAGGACCAATACGCATTTTGGTTGATCACCGCTCCCGCGGCATTGCGTACGTAAAATGTATCGTCGAGCGTGACATCTTTCATGTAAGGTCCGGGGGCAGACCCAGGATAAAGCGCGCGGGAATCCAGTTGATTCCAGTTGGTGATCACAAACCTGGGCAAGTTGGGCAACGAATCGGCCATCGGCCCCAGGTGAAACCCAAATTGTGAGGTCGCCGACCAATATGAGGTCCCGTAGGCAGATTTAGAATTTCCCAGGTAGAGATAATAGTTGTACTCTTCGGCAAGGAATTTCGCGATTTCGGTTGCCTCCAAAGCGTTCTGGGTGGCAAACGGATTGAGTTTCGGTTGATTGATGCTGTTGGCCACGTCGGTCAGGTCATTGATCCACGGCAGATTCCTTGGAAGAATGGTGTCCTGGGGCCGGTACCTCGCCGAAGGAAAGTGCTGCAGCATCTCCAGCGAGTTTCCCGTTGAAAGCGGATACCCCGGAGGAAACTCAAGTGGATTGATCGCTCCTTCAACAACGGGCTCCATTTGGACCGTTTGCCCCGGCTGCAGCGCAAAGTCATAGTGCTGGTTGTTCCGGCCATTTTGGTAATGTTGCCACACCAGCTCCGCAGAAATCTCAACGTCGTACACCGCAATTTCATCCAGGTCCCCCTCGTAGGCCCGGTTGGCCGGAGTCAACAAAAATACCGTGGGAAAGCCATTGTAAATCCGCATGCCATTGCCCAGATTGGCTTTGAAACCGTTCGGGCTGATGCCATCTACGTACAGCTTGACGATTCCCGACTTGGTATTGAACGTGACCGCCAGGTGGTGCCAGTTCCCGTCCCGGAGGTAGTTCGGGTCGCGGCGCCCGATTCCATTGAGGCGGATGAGCGTGTCCCGGCGACCGGTGAATCCCCGTTCATCCAGCACCCGCACTTTGTAAGCATTTTCTTCCAGCCGGATATTGAGCTTCTCCCAGGCAAACAGCTCACCAAAGGTAAAATCCTTCGACGGGCGGATCCAGCATTCCAGCGAGACGGCCTCCCGATTGGTCAGCATCGCCTCTTCCAGCGAGTCCTGCCCCGGGATGAGCAAAGTGTCAATGTAGCGGAAATATTGTCCCACCTGCGGAGCATCGCTGCCCAAAATCATATCCTGAGTTTGGAAATTCAGCGGAAAGGCTCCCGAAGCCGACGAATCCGCCACCCCCAGGGAATCCTCAAACGTCCAGTAGGCCAGCGGCTGTTGCCCCAACGAAACTCCGGGCAAGGCCGTCACAAGCACCGCACCTAGGCACAATAGCCCGATGAAGGGCAAACGATCAGAAATTCTCATCGCGCGCGTTCGCAACGCGCCAATCAGAAATCGAAAATCAGGCAATCGAAAATTGAAATTCATAAGGTTCAGATCTGTAAGTGATGGCAATTATTGAAAACGGGGCGGCGACAGGGCCGCATCGTACTGATACACGTAAGTCCGGGGAGCATCGGTCGCCCCCAGCCCAGCAACGATAAAATCCACTTCCCCATCTCGATTGATGTCCGCAATCAGGATGCGGGAGTTGTGCATCCCTTCCAGAGGGTAAGCCGCCTGATCCTGGCTGAACGATTCCCCCGCATTGTTGCGGTACACTTCCAGCAGTTTGCCATTCTGGTTGAATCCAGAAATGATCACATCGGGGTAGCCATCCTGGTTGTAATCCGTCGTCACCGCACTCCCAAATATGATTCCCGGCAGCAAAAACGGCGAAGGAAGGTAGCAACCGCCATCCACCTCGTACACCCGGGCCGAGTAACCCGGTTCGCCCCCGACCGCAATGATGTCCAGGTCATTGTCCCCATCGAGGTCGGCAAGCCGCGAAGTTCCGTACTGGATGCCTTTCAGGGCATTGTGATTCAGGGTAAAAACCATATTGCCCTGGTTTTCGAATAGCGCAGTGCGGCCCCCACCTTCACTCGGTACGCCCGAAATGAGAATGTCCTCATCCCCATCGTTGTCAAAATCCCCGTGGTCCGCGTCGCCCCCGATCAAGCCGAAGAAACTGGAGTCACTGATCTCCTGGAAACCCGATCCCGTATTTTCGTAGATCAGGGACCGAACCCCGTGCCGGTTGGTCAGCCCCATCACAAAAAGATCCAGATCGCTGTCATTGTCCAGATCGGCCCAGAAAGTACTGCCCCGGGAAAAACCCTCAAATTCGAAAGCCGTCGCCGTCAGAGTTCCGCTGACATTTCGGTAGAGCGTCGCCACGTAAGACTTATTTCCCTGGTCCCCCGTGACAAACAGGTCTTCCCGTCCATCACCATCGTAGTCTCCCCAGGCCGCCGCCGCCCGCCAAACCTTCGTCAATCCCGCTCCCGCCCCAGAAAACGAAGTCCCAGAATTGTTCGCCATGATGTCCGTCACGATGTTCCCCGCCGAATCCAGTCCCGAGATGAACAGATCCGGAAAAGAATCCGTGTCGTGGTAGCCCGCAGCAATTGCCGGCACCGAAACCTGGGGCAACCCAAAAGTACTCTGTCCCGCAATCGGGCCGGGGGCAAATGTTAGCGCCCCTAAGAGTAAGCCGTGGACCGAAAGGAGAAGCCAGTTTCGCCAGAAAACCGGACGGAAACAAAATTTTGTAATCACAGGTAAGTTCATTGATCAATCTATTGAGTAAGAAAGCATAGCGGTCCCGAGCGCCTCCCAGAGGCGCCAAAGGGGTAAATCCGCAAAAATGTACCAGTCGTAGCCGCGCCACGCCGGTTGTGCTGGGGAACTGTAGGGAAAGTAGGTGAAAGGTTAATTTGTACAGGTCTCCCCTAAGGCAACAAGAAGTACCGCAATTTACCGCACAATCGCAAGCATTTATTTACCTCCTGACAAAAATCAGTTTTGCACAGTGCCGGGGCAAGTTCACCGAAATCAATTCAATCAGGACTCTTGGGCGTGCCCCTGCGCCGGGGGGCTTCGGGTCGGACCGTCCACGGGTTCGCCGGGCTCCGTCCTCCGCTGCGCTGCGGACCGGTTTTCTCCGCCGTTCCCACTCCTCACGCGGGATTGCGCTTACCCCTCTATCCGTTCGCCCGGAGCGCAAAGCGCCGGCCGATCAGCTTTCCTACCTAAATTCCGGATTCACCGCAGCAACACAAAATTCCCCACAATCTCCTTGCCCCCTTCCCCGCTGACCTTCAGCACGTAGTAATAAACCCCATCCGGCAGATTGCCTCCCCGAAAATCATTCGCGTAGCTGCCCGCACCGTAGATCTGCTCTCCCCACCGGTCAAAGATCGCCAGGCTCACCGGCTGGTTGTACTCGCCCAGGAACAGCACGTCGTTGATCCCATCCCCATTCGGCGTAAGCACGTTTTGCCGCACGCAGCCATCGGTGGTCAGGAGTACTTCATCGGTCCGGGTGCGGCAATTTTCCGTCTGCTTGCTCAGATCGGTAACCGTGAACCGGTAGGCGATCTCCTCCTGAGGGGCCACCAGCGTGAGCGATGCGCTGGGATCCTGCAGCCCAAAGGGAGGCTCCCACCCGTAGCTGAAACCCGCTTGGGGCGGAATTCCAATCGTCAAAACCTCACCCGGGCAGAACGGCTGATCCGCCGGTGAGGGGTGTTCCAAAGGAAGTTCTACTTCTAACCGTACCTCAGCCGAGGCTTCCCGGCAGGGAATTCGCTGCCCGGCAATCGTATCCCAGACTTCGAGGGTATAAGTCGTATTGACCTGTGGTGAAGCCAGCGGATGGGCGACGTTCGCATCGCTCAACCTCCCACTCGGTGTCCAGGAGTAGAGCCAGCCTCCCCCGGACGGATCGGGGCGTCCCAGAGTGACCGAATCGCCCTGACAGATCAGAGTGTCGGGACCCACATAAGCTGTGGGCGCCGCGGTGGTATCGTGAAGGTCGATGCGCACCGAATCCAGGGTGGTTGAGCACGAAGCATCAATGGTGGTGTCCTCCACCAGAAGGTAGTAGGTGGTGGAAGTGATCGGCGTAGCGGTGGGTTGGGCGGCGTTGGCGGCGCTCAGGGTTTGATCGGTGCCATTGCCCGTCCACCAAGTGAAGACCAGGGTGCCGGAGGTGTCCGGGACACCAAGAACAACGCTGCTGCCCGGGCAGATACTGGTGTCGGGACCCGCTTCGGCAACCTGGGCCACCAGCGGGCCCAGGCGGTAGTTGGGGATGTTGGGATAGAAGCCGGATCGAAAACCCGTTCTCGGGGGAACCGCAATATCATTTACCCGAACATCACATCCGACTCCGGGAACGTCTGGATTTCTGATCACGATCAACGAGTCCCATACCGTAGAGTCGGCTCCCGGAGAGGCCTGCCGTATGTAGATGCGTCCATCCGGACCCAGTTTATGTCCCGCAAGGGTGCGGCGACAGGAGGGGCCGGGATACCACGGCTCACAAGGCGGCGGAGTTGCGTAAATACTAACTTCCGAGCTCAAAAGATTCAAAGAATCAAGGTTGTATTGATACAGGTGGGTCGGAGTCCCGATAGGCCCCAATGGCCCGTAGTAAGCATTCGATAAATACAAGATTTTTCCGTTTGGCGAAAAACTGATTCCCCAATGCGGTGCCACCGGCGCAAAGTTCTTGTCGAGAGAATTGAAAAACGAAATATTGCCTGTACAGCGGTCAAAATCAAACAGTTCTAACCTATTCGTATCGATGCTCAAGGCAAACCGATTGCCCTGCGGATTGAAAACCAGGGGTGACAGCCAACGCTGGTCCAAAATTGGAAGCGCAGATCCAATTGCTTGTTCCAGTCGTGACACCGTGCCGTCTGCGTCGATCAAGAACTTAATAAATAGATCACTGTTGGTATCGTGCGAGAGTACCCACCAGCTTTCTCCGTCTGCATGTCTTACCGCGGCTAGATGCTCACTCAAACTATCTCCGATTAAATAGCTATTCGGGAGGACCGAAAGCCCACCGCCAAGGTTATCAATCCTTATCCTAAAGATCCTTCCTGCAACGCCATAAAACGGATTCGTACCTTCCTGGTGAGTGAAAAAGATCACGAGCGAATCATTAACTGGGATAATAAGACTTCCCTGAGGAAGAAGATTACTAAGACTGTACTGATTGGGTTCGTTCCACCCAGGAATCATGACGTGCGAAGAGTCCCTGAGCTGCCATCCGTTGGAATACAGTTGCAAATTGCCCGCATCGTCGCACAATGAAGTGGTTCCTAGGTTAGCAGGAATCGTGGCTGGGGCTGAAATCGTCGGTGGGCTAGTTTTGAAATCTATCATCACGCCGTTGTCGACGTACCATACGTCACCTTCTCCTTGAGCAAATGCCCAAGACGGAAGAAACAACAAGAGCAGAATAATTGCCCAAAACCTGGTCACTGTTGAAAAATACAAAATTTGCGGGTGAAAAAGGAATCTGGGAACGTGGAATAACCGCGTTCCCAGTCTGATCGTTACTGAAATATAATTCTTTTCGTTCCTGTTTCACCGTTGTCAAGGATAAATCGGAACAAGTAGACGCCGCGAGGGATTCCTTGCCGCAAAAATGTGTTGCTCCCAGGCTCGACATCCCATTGGTCAATCTTTACACCGTTGAGATTGTATATAGTAACCGTTCCAGAGATTTCAAGACGCACATTTACTTCTTTGCGAGTCGGATTGGGGAAGAACTCAATTTTCGAACTTGCACTTGCCCGGGAAGAAACTTCATGCGACTTGGATGACGAGGTGCAACTCTCATCAAAGTACAAGGTTGCGGGATCCCGCAGCGCCAGGAGGGTACGTGCCTGGTAAACTGCCAGTCCCCCCTTCAAAGCACAAGTATTGGCAATTTGAGTCAGCGAAATACTATCTGTCCCGTCAAGCTCACCTTTTGTCTCCCATTTCCCAAGAAGGCTGGTGATCTCTTTGTGGTTGGACTCAATCAAATTCTTGGGAGTGAATTTGTTGTACACCTTAGCATCCGCCAATTTCAACTCCGCGATCTTTTCTTGAGCCAACTGGATATCAAATCGGTTTCCTTCCTTGAGGTCATCGTAAAATACCAAAAGTAGGCTGTCTCCATTCGGGATTGTCGTATCGCCCTGGAAATAGGCCAATGCCAATTGCTCTTCGAGAAATCGGGCCATCAATGAATCAAAACCGTACGGATTTCCTCCGTCAGCAATCTTTGAAAGAACGCCAACCCGATTCGATCCTGGATTTCCGTTTCCTCCACCTTGACTCAGGTTGCAAATAGCTGTAGATGAATCGGTGGTAGTTGTATAGTATCCCAGCGGGAAATCACTGCAATTTATGTTATTGACATGTTGAGGATTCTGCCACTGTGTATTGACAACAGTATCATTACCAACGGGTGATTGGGAGTTTATCAGAGTAGTCATGATCACTCCATTAGAACAATTCCAACTTTGTCCCGGAACGCCGGACAACCACTTATTTCCAGGAGGGTCTTGCGACCGCCCTTGCGGCCCCATGTATCCGTTGTTCTCATATACCACTCCCCGCAAGCCTCCAGTGAAATCATTGTCACGGAACTGTGCCCCTAGGCTCGGCCCCCACCAACGCAGGTCGTTCCGAAAATTGAAGATCTCGTTGCAACGCACGAGCACTTCAGGTGACATGCCAATCCGAATGCCATCCACTTCGCTGGCCAGCGCAGCATAACCCCGCACTTCGTTTTCTCTCACCAGCGCGCTGTCACTGCCGTTGGCCGCAATTCCCGCTCCCGTACCGTAGGTCGAGTGAATTCCCCGGATATGCACCTCATTTTGGTCGATCACAAGATTGTTACAACCATTGCTTCCGATCCCAAACCCGTAGAGGTCAACCAGATTATCGGTGATGGAATAATCACCGGCATTGCTCAACCCAAAGAAATTGATATCGTCCATCCAGATTCCCACCCCCGAATGCGAACTGTCGCCAATGAACGTATCCTGGGCCACCTCGACATGCGTGTAGTAATTGTAGATCCCGCGCACGCCGATCCAGGGATTCGAAAATTTGTTCGCATTCACAAAGACCGAATCACCGTGGCATTCCTGCACCAGGACGCCCAATACCGAGATGTCAGCAAAGGTATTGCGACGACATTCCAATCGCACGTTGTGCTGCACCTTCACCCCCTTGGTACACCCAGCAAAATAATTTCGTTGTGCCTCCGACCCGCCGACTTCGGTGGTATAGAAGATCGCAGGAGCGTAGCTCTGCATGCCCTCGGTATAGATGCCGCAGCCCTGGCCGGCGTAGGACAGGTTCTGCTTTTTCTGGCCCCCGCGGGGCACGATGCCCGTGAACCGGTTGTTCTGGATCCTGATGTTCGAGCGCAGTCCAAAAATGCCAATGTTCAGCGTGTCGAAATCATTTCGGTCATTCACTCCCGAGGCCTGCCCAATCGCAACTTCGCCCACGTCCGTCACCCAGATACCAGCTTCGGGAATCGAATTCGCAAACGGTGGATGCATCGAATCGGCAGAGGTGAACCGATTGCCCCGAATGATCGCCGGGTGACTACCGGGATATTTGTCGATCCAGATGCCGACCCAATTGTTCTGGAAGGTTGATCCTTCCACCCGCAGGTCACCGCCATCCAGTGAGCGCAGCGCATTCGTCCCATCCATGATCAACGAATTGTTCTGAATGTTCACCCTCGCCGTGCTGTCGGCAATGTAAATCCCATCCCAGGCGTAGCCGCACGCGGCCTCCACGATGCAGGAGTCCAAGGTAAGCGTCTCACCGGGCTCCACCCAAATGACCGCCATCGAATCCATCACCAACCGACAACCCGTGAAAGTGATCGAGGCATCGATCGAAAAGGTGTCGATGAGGTGGTAGGCATTGTTGGCCGTCGGCAGCGTCCAGGTCGATGCCCTCGGGCTGAACAGATGCAAAAGATTCGGCGTCGAACAGCAATTGTTGACGTCAAGGACAATGCTGTCACCGCTGAGACAACCGCCCCCCGAACCAATCAAGGTCGCATAGTACACCGTCGGTCCCGCCGGCAGGGCAGCAAAAACCGAGTCATTCTGGGGAAAGATCGTTCCCCCGGGGGTCCAGCTCAACGAGTCACCGGGAGTCAGGCCGCCGGCCGTGATGAAAATCGAATCGCCACTGCAATTGAGCGAATCGTAATCGCTGCTCAGAAACTGCTGGTACAACTCCGGCATGAAAACCGCAACCGTTCCCGAGATCGTATCGCAATGGCAAGCATCCCAAGTTGAAAAGCGGTAGACCGTAGTGTCACACGGAGTGGCTACCGGATTGAAGATCGTCGTATCGCTCAGGGTAGGATCTCCGGCCCAATCGTAGCCGTATCCCCCCAGAACCGTGAGCGTTGCCGTCTGTCCCGGAGAAAGGTAGACCGAGTCGGTGTAGGTAATGTTGAAATTCACCGTAGAATGCCGCACCGAGTCCGACAAGCTACAACCCGTCAGCGTATCGGTACCCGTCAGGACATACCAGACTCCGGAAACTGGCCATGCCATGGAGGTCAGGTTGGAAGTATCGGCGATGGTGGAATCGGCCCGCCAATGCCAGAGGTGAGCACTCGTACTTCCCTGCAGTTGTACACTGTCACCACTGCACTGCAAGCCATCCGCACCCGCATCAACCAAGGGCGCATCCACCCGTACCAAGATCGAATCGCTCACCGTACTGTCCAGGCACTGGTGGTACAACGCAAAATGCACCCAGTATTCTCCCGGATAATTGTACACGTGGCCCGGCTGCGCCGCATAAGCAAAGGTTCCATCGCCGAAGTCCCAGAAATAATCCACGCAACCCGACGGTGCGCCGGAAGCATTGTAGAAATTGGTCGTATCGCCAAAGCACACCAGCGTATCGGCCGAAATCGATACCGAAAAGCTCTGTGCGGTGAAGTCGTCTCCAGAACGCTTAAAAACCACCTGATCCAGGTCCAGGGTATCGCCGTATACCCTCAACTCCGCAATCTGTTCGGTATGCACCGGAGTGGGAATCGGCGTGACCGAACCCACCCAGTCGAAGTTGTTCGTGGGGAAGTTGGCGAGGGTGACCGTTGTCCCCCCAATGATTGCGGTCAGGGAATCCGCGCTGCCACGTGCCCGTACCCACAAATACAGACTGTCCTGCTCACTGTGACGGGGAGTAAAGTGATAACGAAGCAGCCCCGAAGTGGGCGGCACTTCGACATAGGAAGTAAACTCCCGATAGTCACCCGCCGCAGGAGTTCCGGGACGTTCGGTAAAATTAGACACCCCAGTTGCCGAGTCAAAAACCTCGGCTTCAAAAGCAAAATCACGGCACCAGTGCCAGGGATCTTTCGCTTCGTGCCATTTGTCGAGCTGGTAGAAAACAGGAGCTGGGCCCGATAGGTCCAGCAGGTAAGTGCTGCCTTGGGTACGGATCTCAAATTGAAGCTCCGGGATCACCACGGTGGAAGCCGTATCGCTCAATTGGATGCAGACATCCTTCGCCCGGGGAGCGGCGGCGATGGCATTGCTCCGGCGCTGAATCGAGCCCGAAACCACAAATCGATTCTGACCGGTGAGTTGCCTTCCCGAGACGAAATCATTGAGGTTGCCCGTATTAAACGTATAGCGACTCGGACCCACCCCAACGGCCGAGGAAAACACGTCCCCCAGCAGAACCTGTCCGGAGTACAAGTAATCAGAAATCCGGCTCGAAATCGCCTGGGCATAAGCGAGCATCGGCATCTTCCACGTACGCCACCGGGCCCGGGTCGGGTGGATCGGCGAATCATGGTAGGTAAAAAGGGCGTAACTGTCTGCCCCCAGCATCGCAATCCCTTTGAGGTAAGCCAGAAACTGCGCGGGACGCATCATATCCCGATCCGCAACCTGATAGGAAAAATGGCAGAATCCGGGAGAAAGGGCGGGAAGGAATAAATTTTCCTCATCCATCAACTCCCAATAGCGAGATTCCACCAACTCCCGGAGCCCTTTGAATTCACCACCCCCACTTCGCCACCGCAAAGGCAGATTGGGGTAGAGATAAGGCCCCGAACGTTGAAACCCGTCCCGATACGCAACAATGGGCTTTTGCACCGGAAACAAAGTGTCATTGCCATCGCCTCCGCCACGCAATTCGTACCACCAAAACTCCAGATCCTCTCGACCAGCCGCCGCGTTGAGGCTGTCAATAAAGTTGCGAAAAGGATCGCGAAACACCTCCCGCATCGTATTTAAGCGTTCGGCCTGATAGATCCGCTCTTGCGTCAATGTATCGTACCCGTTGGTATCCATATCCAGTCGAATTTCCGCATCCTCCCGAATGGCACTCCAACTGTAAATCGCTTGGGTCTCATCGTTTTCCCCAATCAAGTCAATGTAGTGCTGCGTCGAATCAATCAGACTGAAAAAGCGCTCGACGTACCACCGATTTACCAAGCCATCAAAACGAATGGAATCATGGAGACGATAATCGTTGAGATAAAGTGGATTGGCCATCGCAAAGTTTTTTCGCTGCTTGCCAAAGGCCAGCGGCTTAGGGTTGCCCTGCCCATCCCGAATGAAAAAGTCATCCGGAAGGCTGGGGGCCCAGGAAGTGTTGATCGTGTCGTAATTGATGTAGGCAAAGGGGATTTTTTCGGGAAGCAGATGCCGGGGCTCCAACTGTGGCCAGTTTGAAATCATAAACCGCGGCTTACCGAAGTTCGAGGAATCGTTAAGCATCTGGACGAGGTAGTATTCCTTGATGTTAACGTTAAAAGCGATATTGTTCGAATCAAGATAACGCCGGTAGCCAAAATTGCTCTTGAGTACCCCCGAATAGAGGTAGTAGTTCCAATTTTCCTCCAGTTCCTCGATCAGTTTCACCATTTCCGGGCCGCGCGAGGCGATGCTGGTACCATCGACCAGCGAATCCGGATCACTCAACCAAGGAACCAATCGGCGGAAATCTTGATTGGGCAGATAGCGGGGCAAAGGGTAAGCGCGCAGCAGAGAAATCACACTGTCACTCACATTGGGGTAGCCCGGCCCAAATTCCAGCTCATTTACCTCCTGCTGCGCGATTGCCTGCGGAAATTCTGGCCTGACCGTGACCGTATCCACAAACGTATAGGCACTCCCACTCAACCCCTGCAAGTAATGTTGCCAAACCAGAGTTGGCGGAATGAGGGTATCAAATATGGCGAACTCGTCGAGGTGGCCGGAAAGTCGATACCCGCCCCCCGGTTGAGAAAACCAGAGCACCCCGCCATCGCGCACCCCACTGCTGGCCCCATGCACAATCGAATAGCCCAGGTCCTGGGGCGAATTCCCATCAATGTACAAGCGTTGCTCACCGGATTTGGCACTGTACTGGAAGACGTAGTGGTGCCAATCCCCATCGTAGACCGTGTTGGCGCCACTGGTACCAACCCCGTTGAGATTGAGCAACAGCGTATCGGTCATGTTCGCATTCAAACGCACGAGGAACAAGATGCGTGACTCCTCAAAATGAGCTTCCATTTTATTGAACCATTGGAACCGGCCCGTGTAAAAATCTTTGGCCGCCCGGAACCAAAATTCAACCGTGAATTCCTGCGTCATCTCCCCAATGCTGTCCACTTCATTGATCCCCCCTACCCCGGGAAGGGGATCGTTCAGGTCAATGGTGAGGTAGTTTCCCGCGATTGGATTCAAATTGTCGGTGGTGATCCAAGTCGGATTGATGTTGATGTTGTGTCCATTTCCGGAAGCGTCCAGGGTATCCGCCGGCGATTCAAAGCGCCAATAGGCCCGCGGGATGTACTGCCCCGCTGCCGATTGGGACGCCAGAATGAACGGCAAAAGCGCGACCGCAAATAACAGACCGCGTAAAATAGATGATTGGAATGTTTTCATGGCTCAAAGATTTGCTGGGCTGGGATATAGGTGACGATGTAAGTGTGAGGCAGGTCGTCTTTGTCCTGGCCACATACCGCGTAGTCCAGAAAACCGTCCTGATTCCAATCGCCCCAAGCGAGGTGGGCAAAATAAAGGCGGGGCATTGCCGAAGGGGTGGCAACCGGTATAAATGTTCCGTTGTCATTGCGGTAAACGCAGGTAAAGTCACCCGCGTAACCGCGGCCGGCCACTGCGATATCTGGATCCCCATCTCCGTCAAAATCCCCCCATGCGGATGCTCCGTAGGCCAGTCCCGGCAATCCCACATTGCGGTTCTGAAACTGCCCGTACTGAAACGAAAATACCTCGGTTTTCAGAGGGCTCGTTTCGCCACAACTCAAAAAATCAAAGTCTCCGTCACCGTCCAGATCCGCCATGCTATTGCTCCCAAACTCAAACCCCGGTCCCAACTCGCCCGCCTGCGAAAACTGAAAATTTCCCTCGTTGTGGATCACCCGCGTCCCTGCACTCGCGTCATCCCGAACCCCGGAAATCACAATGTCGGGCAGCGTATCGCCGTCGTAATCGCCAACTGCCACTCCCGGCGACCAGCCCGGAAAAAGCAGGCTGTCCCGATAAATGGCAAAACTGTTATTGCCATCGTTGCGGGCGACCAGACCCAGATAGCCTTCACCCCGGCTATAACCCGTGAGCAAGAGATCATAATCACCGTCCCGATCAAAATCCGCCCAGTTGGCCGAACCCGCCATCAGAGCGGGCAGCACAGTGCTCACCGCAGTAAGCGTTCCCGCGTCATTCCGGTACAACTGGGTGAAGGGTTGACCTCCCCCCTTGTCACCGGTAAGGATCAGATCGGGGTCACCATCGTTGTCGTAATCCGCCCAATCCGCCGCCGGAAGCAAAAGGGGTTGCAAACTTTGGCTGCTGTCCACCGGAAAGGAAGTTGAATCATTGCGCAGAAGTTCGGTGTAGGGATCCCCATTCGCATCCCGACCACACAACAACAGATCAGGATCGCCGTCGTTGTCGTAGTCCACCCAGGCAATTGCCCCATCGCTGACCCCCGGAAGGCCAGGGGCCGAAGAAGGGAGCAATCCGGGCTGGGCCAGCACCGTGTTTATCCATCCCAAAAGCAGAAGGGACAATCCAAAATCCCGGATCCGATAAAAGCGAAATCCGGAAAACATTTGCCTAATCACAGGTAAGTTCATTGATCATTCGATTGAGTAAGAAAACACAGCGGTCCTGAGCGCCTCCAGGAGGCGCCAAAGGGGTAAGTCCGCGAAAATGTACCATCCGTGGCCGCGCCACGCCGGTTGTGCTGGGGAACTGTAGGGAAAATAGGTGGAAGGTTAATTTGTACAGGTCTCCCCAAAGGCGATGAAAAGTACCGCAATTTGCCGCACAATCGCAAGCATTTATTCACCTCCTGATAAAAACCAGTTTTGCACAGTGCCGGGGCAAGTTCACCGAAATCAATTCGATCAGATCCATCGGGCGTGCCCCAGCGCCGGGAGGCTTCGGGTCGGACCGTCCACGGGTTCGCCGGGCTCCGTCCTCCGCTGCGCTGCGGACCGGTTGTCTCCGCCGTTCCCACTCCTCACGCGGGATTGCGCTTAGCCTGAATAATTCATAAAAAAGGAAAAAGTTCGTGCAATGATGGATGTAAACCATTAGCTTACAGGTGATTAATCCTCGCATCAGAGACGAACTTTTATGAAAACAAAACTGCAAAATATTCCTGGTTCAGACAACGGAAAAATTGGGTTTTCCAACAGCTTGGAAACGTGTCAGATGTCGCTTCTTCCGGTGGGCAAGAAGCCAGTCACCGCGACCTTCACCGAAGAGAAAATCTCTTCCGATGGCGGCTTGCTGATGCTTCGGGAGGTCGAAAACCAGGTGGGCTTGATCGCCGATATCGTTTCTGTGATTGAAGACCAGCGGGATAGCCGCTATGTCGATCATAGTTTGTCTGAGATTGTGACCCAAAGGGTTTTTCAGATTGCGGCTGGGTATGAAGATACCAATGATTGCAATTCGCTTCGGGATGATCCGGTTTTCAAGATGTGTGCCCGGCGGTTGCCCGAACAAGGTGCCGCGTTGGCTTCCCAGCCCACAATGAGCAGATTCGAAAACTCGGTGACCCGTTCGGAGCTTTACCGGATTGCAGAGGTTTTTGTTGAGCACTTTATCGGCTCCTATTCCACCGAACCGCCAGTTATCGTCATCGATTGCGACGATACCAACAACAATGCCCACGGCGGTCAGCAGATGACCCTTTTCAACAATTACTACCGGGAATACTGCTACATGCCTCTGCATATTTATGAAGGACTTTCCGGCAAATTGATCACAACCATCCTCAAACCGGGCCGGATGTCAAAAGCCGCGGATGTTTTTGCCATTCTGCGCCGGGTCATTTCCCTGATCAGGGAGCAGTGGAAAAATACCGTGATGATCGTTCGGGGAGACAGCCACTTCACTTCGCATCCGCTGATGGACTGGTCGGAGGATCAGCCGGGCGTCCACTTCGTCACCGGGCTGATTTCCAACAAGGTACTCAAAAGAAATGTCGAAGGGCATCTCAAGACTGCCCGGGCCCTTTTTGAGCGCAAAGCAAAGATGGTCAAGCTCTACCACTCCTTCAGTTACCAGGCCAAATCCTGGAAGCACCCCCAGCGGGTGATCGCGAAGGTCGAGTATGGCCAGCAGGGGGCAAACATTCGATATGTGGTGAGCGACCTTCAGGACTACCGGGCGCGGGATCTGTATGAAAAAGGGTATTGTGGAAGGGGAAGAATGGAGCTAAACATCAAGGACCACAAGACTTATCTGAAATCCGACCGAAGCTCCTGCCACCGATTTGAGGCCAATCAATTGCGGCTATTCCTTCATTCAGCGGCGTATGTACTGATTCACAGCCTCAAAACCCAGATTTTAAAAGGAACCTCTATGGCCAGATCCACCATTGAGACAATCCGGCTAAAGCTGTTCAAAGTGGCCCTGAAAGTCAAAGAGTATAAGACCAGAATCAAGCTCGAATTTCCCAGTTCGGTTACCGAAAAAGACAACCTGATTACTGTCTTTGAAATCTTGCGCGTGTTGCGGTGTTAGAGCAACTGCAATCCCCTTACCCAACTCAATGCTATCCTTATATCCACGAAAGTGGCCGGCGGAGCTGGAGCCAAACATCAAATTTCAGGTGAAATTACCCCGCAAGAAAGGCAACCAGACAAGCCAGAGGTCACCCAAACAAAATCTCTCTCGCCTTCGAATGGCGAATTGCGACGACCTGCATTCTCTGGGACTACCCCAAAAAGAGAAAAGTCGGATTTATGAATTATTCAGGTTAGGGGGACGAACTACCAAATCCAAAAGAAAATGAGACCGGATCAGCGGTTACTCCACCACAAACTTTGCGCTGACCCGCCGGGAACCGATGGTCAGCGCCGCGATGTAAAGTCCACGGGCAACCCGGGCGCCCTGATCGGTGCGCAGATCCCAACGGGCGTGGTACTGGCCGGCGGCCTGCTTGCCCGACCAGACCCGCCGGATCCGCCGCCCCTGCAAATCGCGGATTTCCAGAGCGATGTCCGCCCCCTTGGGAAGATAATAGTCCAGGGTCATTTCCCGGACCGCCGGATTGGGAAAGGGCGTGATCCGGGGCGTGGGACTCGAACTCACCACCTGGGTCACCGGAGTCGGCAGATTTTGCAAACTGTCGAGGTTGATGAATTCATCGCCCGGTTCGTAGGGCAAGTAGTGGAAGTACACGATGAACATTTCGTTTGAGGTGTTGAGGCCCGCCGTGACCACCGCCGGGGGATTGTTCGGGTTGTGGGGATTGGTGGAAGAATTGTCGTAGGTGCACGACGCCCGCAGCCGCGTCCCTTGCGGCAGTTTTTTGATGTAGTCAAAGAAATAAAATCCCTGCCACTCAAAATCCCAGTGCGGGATGTGGATGATCGGAATCGTATCGTTGTTTTGTTGCTCCCCCTTGACCAGCCAGCTTTTTCCCAGCAAGTGACAATGGGGAAAAACACTCAGTAACGACCAGTCCTGGCTCAACGGTCCGTAATTGCCGGAGATCGTCTGTACATCTCCCGGAAAAAACAGGAACGCCCACTCTTCGATGAGGGAATTGGCCTGGATCTCGCGCACCTGGGTGACCGCATCGTCGTAGAAGTGGAAATTGACGACGGTGGAGTCGACCTGCCCGAGGCTGCCTTCCGGGTAGTGCATGGCCAGGACCACGACCTCATTGGGGTGCAAAGTGATGCCCATTTTCACGTTGTCCCCATTGGGGAAGCGGATCGGCTGCTGTCCGGGAACGTAGGCCCCCAGCAAGCGTCCCCCACCCGGCCCGGTACAACCGTTGAGGGCCGTTCCGGGCTGGTAGGTTCCCGAAGAATCCAGGTAAATGAGCACGTGGTGGAGAATCTGGCGGTTTCCGGGAATGACCTCGATGGATTTGATCCGCTTGGTCGTGGCCAGTCCCGGATCCAGGGTGATGCACACGTAGTCATCATTGGTGGTGGCCTGGCTGGTGTAGGTCGGGATGCGCAGGGCGAGGTCCGGTGTGCCCAGCAGCCCGTCGGTGGAAAACACCGGGGGCGGTGGTTCCAGGGTCGAATCCCCCCGCGGCGCCATGTTGTCGACCCAGGCTTTGATCGTCGCGATTTCCCCATCTTCCAGGTAGTTTTCCCCGGCAAAATGCTGGTAGTCCGGGGCGGGCGGCCAAGGCGGCATGAGTTTGTTCTGGACCGCAACACTGATCAGAAAGCGGTTCTGGTAGACATCCTGGTAGGAAGTCAGGGGCATGGGAGCGATGCCATTGACATTGTGACAATGCGCACAGTGCTGGTAAATCAGCGGAGCGACATCTTCGGCAAAAGTCGGAGCCTGGCCCTTTCCGGACCCAGCACCGAAAAGGGTGAGGGTGAGCAGCAGCAGCGTTTTTCTCATGTCTTGGGTAGCGTGGATCTGAAGAGATAAGATACAAATTTTGCCCGGATAATCAATTTAGAATCATTGGGCAAAGAAATTTTCAATTGCTTGATTTCCGATTTCCAATGCCCGCATCCGGACACGCAAGCAGCGATGGATGAATTTCCAATTGCCTGATTTCCGATTTCCAATTGGCGCGTTTGGACGCGCATACGGCGATGAAAAAGCGACCCAAAACGTCGCTGCAACCCAGGGATCGTAGCCGCACGGCACGCCGTGCGGCCCCCATGGATTTTTCCAGCCTCGACGATCTTGGTGTTTCCCGAATGCCACCGGAGTGGAGCAACTTTCCCGGCCCCTCAATCCGCTAAGCATGGTCTTTCCGGAACTGGGAAGGCGTCCGGCCCACCATTCTTTTGAACACCGTATTGAAGGTAGATTTTGAATTGAAGCCGGCATCGTGAGCAATGGCCAAGACCGTCAGGTGAGCGTGACGGGGATCATTGAGCCGCAACTTGACTTCTTCCACGCGGTATTCATTGACCAAAGTATAAAAATTCTTGCCCAGACCCTCGTTGATCGTTTGGGTGAGGTGATGCTGGGGAATGTCTAAATCGGCGCAGACATCCTGAATCGTCAAATCGCGGCGCAACCAAGGCCGCTCGGTCGCCAGGTACGCTTCCAGATCGGAGATGATGATGGCCATCCGCGCCGGGGTCAGGCCTGAGCGGGCGTAGCGATTGGAAGCAGTATCTTTTGGGGAAATCGGCTCCACAACCGCTTCGGCGGCCACCGCGACCGAAACGGCTTCCGACACGCTCACCGGCGCTGGTTCTTCCTCTAATGAATCCACAAAGCGCGGATCGGCAACCCGGTGAAAAATGTCCGGTTGCCGGATCCCAAAAAACGTCACCGCAAAAGCAAATACCGTGAAGCCCAGGAACAGTGCAATCCCCGGATTGACCGTCTGTTCCCCCGTCCCGACATTGATCAGAGCGCCGACCAGGGTGATCAGGATCGTGGCGATAAACAGCACAATCACGCCCCGGACCCAGCCCAGGCTGATCCGGGCGGAAGTGTAAGAAAATAGATTTTGCAGGTTGACCTGGTGGCGGTTCAACTCCCAAAATGTCAACAGGATGTACACTCCAATGGACACCAGCGCCGAGATAGAATAGGACAGGCGATTGAAGCGGAAAGAGTTGCCCTGGAGGATGTCTTCGTCCACCGGAGAATCCATGGTCACCGCCGCCACCGAAAAGATCACAAAGGGGAGTAGGTGCAGACTGTCGGCAAATTCCAGCCGGGGGCGCTCCCGGGTGAGGGTGCGCACGTACAAAAACAGGAACGGCCCAATCGTGAAAAAGAAGGGAAACATTTGCAGTCGTCCCCAAAACGCCTGCGGAAACTCGACCTTGAGCAGCGTGAGTCCCATAAAGATGGTCATCAGCAGCAACCAGCAACCGAGTACGTAGTCCGAGAGCGCTTTGCGCGACTTGGTCAGCAACAGCAAGGCAGCAAACAGGAATTGGGCGATCCCAATGTGAAGGATAAACTCCATGCGCACCCCAAAATTACAAAATCGGCTTGCCGGTACAATTTTGCTTGCGGTTTAAAGGTGCAAGCCGAGCGGGGCAAACGCATTTTTGCCGGTTTTGCCCCATCCAACCAATTTATTTCCGTCCCGTATGGAAAATCACGAGGGTTGTGCCCCTGCGTGATCGGAGAATTCGGTGAAATCAAAAAGGCGGTATCCCAGGAAACCGATTCGCTCCGGCACAGTTCTTGTTCGCTATCGGCGAACCCACGGCAAATTTTTCGGAATCTGCGTGAAAATCAATATTTTTGTCGCTAAATGAGATCAAAACAAATGAGATTTGGGGAGTTAAAAACGTTTTTTCCGTCGGTCATTGTCCTGATTGCGCTGACGGTCCTGCCCCTGTCCCGACTGACCGCCCAAGATACCTGGTACGACAAGGGAAAAGCGGCCACCGACAACAACCGAAAAGTCGAGTATTTCACCCGGGCGCTGGAGGAAGAACGCAAGGACAGTTGGGTGTACTATTTCCGGGCGTGGGCCTACTACAACTTGGGCCGCTACGAAAAAGCGCTCGAAGACTTCCAGAGCGGAGAAAAAGCCGAAGGTAATCTGGATGTTTCCTTCCTCTACTCCGGCATGGCCTGGTGCCACTACCGTTTGGAGCAGTTTGCCCCCGGCCTGCGGATGGCGGACAAAGCCGTAGAAGCCCGGGACAACAACTCTGAGGCCTGGAACGCCCGGGGCTGGATCCTCATCATGCAGGACAAACCGAGCGAAGCCGTCAAAGCATTTTCAAAATTCATCATCCTCAAGCCCGATCAGTACCTCGGGTACAGCAACCGTTCCTACGCCTACTCCCGCACCCACGAATACCAAAAGGTCATCAATGACTGCAACAAAGCCCTTTCCATAAAGGGCGACGATGAATACTTGCTGGAGCGGAAAGCCTACGCGCTGATCAAGCTCGGCAAGCGAGAAGAAGGCATTCAACTCATCAAGGAAAAGATCAACTACAAGCCGGAGGATCCCCTTTCGCTCTCCAACATCGGCAACTTGTTTTACCGCAACGAAGACTTCCAAACCGCGATTGACTACCACACGCTGGGCATGAAGCTCTACGACGAGAAAATCAAGGAAGACCGCGAGTACATGGGTATCTACCGCAACGACATCTACGACATCTACATGTCGCGGGGCGGGGCCTATTATGCCCTGGACGACTATCAACGGGCCCTGGGTGACTACAAAAAAGCGACCACAATCAAGCCCAAGGACTTCCGGGCCTGGAAAGAAATCGGTCAGTTGCAGACCTACCAAAAAAACTGGTCCGAGGGGGCCCAGGCCTACGAGCGGGCATTTACCCTCAACCCGACCATGAAGACCGGCTGGGTCAATCTGGGCTTTTGCTACGACAACATGGAGCAGCCCTACCGCGCCATCGACGCTTACACCCGGGGCATCAAGGTCAATCCCAAGGAAGGCTTGCTCTACAACAACCGCGGCTACGGTTACCTGGAACTCAAACAATACGACAAAGCCCTCGCCGACCTAAAAAAGGCGATTGAAGTCGAACCAGACATCGTGATGTCCCACGTGAGCCTGGGCGAGTACTACTATGACCGCCAGATGTACGACAAGTCCATCGCCAAGATGACCGAAGCCCTGGCAATGGAGGATGGTACCAAGCAGGCGTACACGGCCGCGCACTACACCCGCGGAGCCTGTTACTACGCGCAGGAAAAGTTCGAACCCGCAAAAAAGGACTTCCTCTCCGCGATTCGGATCACGCCCAAGCACGTGCGCGCCCACGAAAAACTCGGCATCTCGCACTACAAACTGGAAGAATACTGCGAAGCCTACAAAACGTTGAAAATCACCCTCAATCTCGAGAGCACCGTCGCGGAGAAACAGGCCAAAGAGGCCCCCCGTTACCTCGGCAAAATGACGATGAATCCTTGTTTAAAGTAATTTCAGATGGCTGATTTCTGATTCCCAATGGGCGCTTCGCTCAAGCCCAAAGATGAACTTCCCCCGTCAGAAATCAGACATCGATAATCAGAACCAAAAAAATGAAACACCTCCTAACCCTCATATTTGTTTGTGCCGCCGGGATCGTGTGGGCGCAAGAGCGGATCGAAGATGGAACCGGACGCAACTTCAACATCGTCACCGAAAAAGCCGCCGAGTATCCAGGAGGACAGCATGCCCTCTACAAGGAGCTTTTCAAACAACTGCAATATCCCGCTGACGCCAAGGAAAACCGCGTGGAAGGCGATGTCACCGTCACCTTTTTTGTGGAACCGGACAGCACCACCAGCGAAGTCCGCGCCCTCAACGACCTGGGCTACGGCACCAAAGAAGAGGCCGAGCGCCTCATCAAAAATCTCAAATTTGCCCCCGCCCTCCAGGCCGGCAAACCCATCCGCCAGAACATGATGCTGCCGGTACTGTTCAGAATATACGACTGACCCTTGGGGATAAGTGCATTAAGAAGTCTACCCAACCACTTAATTTTACCCGATGACATACGATCTCCGTCCCGGAGAACGTTATCTCGTCGCGTGCATTCATCTAACCAAGTCCTATGGCCCGCAAAGCAAATTTTCTCAAATCGCGTACCCGCAGCACCTTTACCACCTCGCTGTTCATCATTGCCCTGGTGCTCTTTTTCATGAGCCTCTTTGCCGGAGCGGCGATCTACAGCAACATGCTGCTGGAGGAAGCGCAAGAGAATTTTGAGTTGATGGTGACCCTACCGGACCACACCCCCAAAGCACGCCGCGACTCCCTGGGCCGCCACTTGACCGCCCAGCCCTTCGTCAAAGAGATCCGTTACATCTCCAAGCAGGAAGCCGGCCAGGAATTCATCGCCGAACTCGGGGACGAATTCATGGAGATCATGGACGGGGTCAATCCCCTGCCCGCCTCTTACAACATCAAGCTGAACCACGATTGGATCAATTCCGACAGCCTCACCGCGGTCAATGCCGCGATCATGGGCCAGGACATCCTCCCGCCGCAGGACATCAGCTACCCGATGGGCGAGATCGAGCAGCTCCGCGCCAACATTGTCCAGTTCATCCGCATCGCGGCGGGAATTGGCCTGATTGTAACGCTGATTGCGTTCTTTATCGTCAACAGCACCATCCGCCTCGCGATTTACGGTAAGCGGCTCATGATCCGCAGCATGCAGTTGATCGGCGCGACCGGTGGGTTCATTCGGCGACCATTTGTGCGCCTGGGCGTCCTTCAAGGCTTCCTCGGTGCGCTCATCGCCAATGCCATCCTGCTGGGCCTGATGTACGGACTGCATCAATTGGGCGTCGATTCGCTGGAAACGCTGTTATTTCGGGAGGAGTTTCTGTTTTTGTTGGGGGGAATTGTTATCTTCGGGACGATTTTGGGCTGGTTGAGCAGTACGTGGGCGGTGAGCCGCTTTCTGCACAAAAGTATGGACCAGCTCATGTAAAAAAATCACAGTATGCAGATTCCATTTAAAAAAATCAACGTGTACATCATCCTCGCGGGATTGGCGATCATCATCCTGGGCTACGCCGTAATGGCCGGAGAGTCGTTCATCGACGCCAGCGCCGAGGAATTTTCGATGGCCCTGAGCCTTTCACCGCCGTTGATTATCATCGGTCACGTCGTAGTCATCGTGGGGGTACTCTTCCGCAAAAAGGATCCACTGGCCCAGGCCGACCCAGAAACCGTCAGCAAGTCCTAGCGGATATTTAGCCTTGCCGAGCGCTTATGAACGAAATTGAAGCCCTGGTACTGGGCATCGTACAGGGATTGACCGAATACCTTCCGGTCAGCAGCAGTGGCCACCTCGTGGTGGCCTCTTCGTTTATGGACGTCAGAGACCCCGACGAAAACCTCACCTTTGCCGTTCTGGTCCACGCCGCAACCGCTTTGTCCTCGATCATCATCTTTCGCAAAGCCATCGGCAGTATTCTGCGGGATCTGATTCAGTTCCGGTGGAATTCGGGAACGCAATACGTGGCCATGCTCGCGGCTGCTGCCCTGCCCGTGGTCATCGTAGGCCTGACTTTTGAAGCAGAATTGAGCGCCCTGTTTGAAGGCAATGTCGCCCTCGTCGGCGCCATGTGGCTCGTGACCGGAGCCTTGTTGTTGTTCACGCTGTACGTGAAAAAGCACGACCGCCGCCTGAATTTCCAAAATACTTTTATCATCGGCATCGCCCAGGCCATTGCCGTCCTGCCCGGGATTTCCCGCTCGGGGGCGACGATTGCTACCGCCTTGCTGATGAAAATCGACAAAGCAGAAGCGGCGCGGTTTTCCTTTCTGGTCGTGATCGTTCCCATCCTCGGCAAAGCCGCCCTGGACCTCAAAGATCTCCTGGGTGGAGAAGCTGCGGCCAGCGGTGCCGCGTCCGGGCTGTCAACCGGTGTGGCCCTGATCGGATTTTCCGCGGCCTTCGTGACCGGGCTCGCCGCCTGTCAGGCCATGCTCAGCATCGTCAAGCGGGGCAAATTGCACTACTTCAGCATCTACTGCTTTGCCCTGGGCATCCTCGCCCTGCTCATCGGTACCAACGTCATCTCTTTCGGCGCATGAAAAAAGAAATTGCCGCGCTGGACCTCACCGCCGGGGAAGTACTCGTCTTCGACAAGCCCAAAGAATGGACGTCTTTCGACGTGGTCAAGAAGATCCGGGGCCTTACGCGCACGAAAAAAGTCGGCCACGCTGGCACCCTCGATCCGCTTGCCACTGGCGTTCTGATCCTCTGCACCGGGCGCAAAACCAAAACCATCTCCGGAATTCAAGACCAGGAAAAAGAATACCACGTCGAATTTCGGCTGGGTGCCGTCACCAAGTCGTACGATGCGGAATTTCCCCCGGAAGAAGTGCGGGACACCTCCCATCTGACTCCGGCCCTGATCGAAGCCGCCCTCCCGCCCTTTCGCGGTACCGTAGAGCAATTGCCCCCGGTATTTTCCGCCGTCAAAGTCAAAGGTAAACGGGCCTACAAAGCGGCCCGGGCCGGCGAACAAATTGAACTCAAATCCCGCACCGTACAGGTCTACGAATTCCGCCTGGAAGAATTCCGCGCCCCGAATTGGGCTTCGGCGGTGATCCGCTGTAGCAAAGGGACTTACATCCGGTCTCTGGTCCACGACCTGGGCCAGGCACTCGGGGTCGGTGCCTACATCCTGGAACTGCGCCGCACCCGGATCGGCGATCACACGCTTGCAAATGCATGGGAAATTGAAGAATTTGTCCGCGAATGGAAAGCGCACCGCCCAGTAACCGGCGAAACGTCGGCGGGCAGTGTCCAGGAATGAGAAATCGATGTGATGAAAGTATTTCAATCCACTGAAGCCTACGTAGCGGGCCCCAACCCGGTCGCAACGATTGGCACCTTTGATGGGTTACACCAGGGCCACCGCAAAATTCTGAAACGGCTGCAAGACGCCGCCCGGGCCATCGAGGGCGAAAGCGTCGTGATCACCTTTCACCCCCATCCCCGGCTGGTCCTGTACCCCGAAGACAATCCCCTGCGGCTGCTGCACACCCTGGAGGAACGCATCGCCGCCATGGAAGCCTTCGGCATCGACAAGCTGATGATCATCAAGTTTACCCGCGAATTTTCCCGTACTACCTCGCACCAGTTCATCGAGCATATCCTGCACAATACCATTCAGATCCGCCGCATCGTCATCGGTTACGACCACCACTTCGGCAAGAACCGCACCGGCGGCCTGAAAGAACTGGAAGATGGCGCGGGCCAATTCGGATTCGATGTCGAGGAGATTCCCGCCCAGCGAATCGACAATGCGGCCGTTTCCAGCACCAAGATCCGCCAGGCTTTGCACGAAGGGGACGTGACCACCGCGACGAGCTACCTCGGTTATCCCTATCCGGTCACGGGCAGGGTCATCACCGGGGAACAATTGGGTCGACAATTGGGCTGGCCTACGGCAAATGTCAAACCGAGCGATCCCTATAAGCTGATTCCGCGTCAGGGCGTCTACCTCGCCACGCTGGAAATCGAGGGAGTTGAGCATTTTGGTATGTTGAGCGTCGGAAAAAAACCCACCGTCGGCAGCCATTTTCCTCTGGGACTGGAAATCAACCTGTTCGACTTTGACCGGGACATCTACGGCGCCAACGTCACAGTGCGGTTCCTGCGTTGGGTGCGGGAGGACCGAAAATTTGACTCATTGGAAACCTTAAAGGCGGCCATTGCCCAGGACAAACAAGACTGCCTGGCCCTGATTCGGGAACACTACACCTGAGGATTGAATGGGCGCTTCGGTGAATCTTCAATGAAAAATTCTCAATTGTGGGCTGTTCGGAACGTGCCCATGGGAAATCAAAAATCAGGCAATGGGAAATTCTCAAGTGTCCGTGCTTGTTCAGCGATTGCGTTGTATATTCGGATGCCCGCAATGCGCTCCGGGTAAGTCAGTACTTACCACCACCGGCAACGGTAAGCCCCAAATCGATACCACAGCATTTTCCAACCAACAAATATGCCCGCCGCAAAGACCACGAAACTCAATTCCCGCAAGCCCTTTAAGCTGCTGGCCCAGCTGGACGACGAAGGTTTGGAAAGCATCCTGGAAGCCCTGCAATTGCGGGTGAAGCGCCACCCCAATCGGCTCAATCAGAAGCTGCTCACCTATTTTGATCGGATATTGGCGCTCGGTGCCGTGCACCAGCCGATCTCCCGGGAAGCCTTCATCGCAGGAACCGACCTGCCTGCTTCCGAGAATGCATTTGACAAGCTCACTTCCCACTTTTACAATTTCCTGCAGGAATTTTTTGCCCAGCGCGAACTGGAACGCGACCCGATTGCCCTGCAACAATTGGCTTTCCGCGCCTACCGCGACTTGTCGCTCGACTGGCCGGAGGTCAAGCGGCGGCACGGCGAGGCCCAGCGCGTCCTCGACAAGTTTCCCCAGTCCAGCCAACTCTCCAATGCCCGCCTGGTGCTGGACCTGGACCTCGCCAAGCAGGCCAGCAACCGTTTTGTCCCCGCCGATGAGCGCGATTACGACGGTTTGCTCGACGCCCTCGAAGCCAATTACGTCATCCAAAAGCTGCGCCTACTCTGCGCCATCGCCAATGAACGGCGCATCTTCAAGGCCCCTACGCCGGACATGGCGATTGCCGAAACCGTCCCCCGCTGGCGCGATTCCTGGCCGCCATTGGCCCAGATGTACTACCGGCTCTACGAATTGCTCTCCGGCGAAGTCGAGGTCGCTGCCACCGCCCAATTGCAACAACTGCTCGATGCTCAGGACGTCACCGTTCTTACCTACCCGCGCGAAGACATGCTCGACCTGTACGGCTATCTGCTCAATGCATTGACCCGAAAACTGAACCAGGGGGATCGCGATGCCCTCTACGCCCTCAGCCGCTTGCACGACCACCTCATCGAAAAAGGGATCCTGCTGGACGAAGGCTACATCCTGGCCGAGCACTTCAAAAACGTCATCTCGGTCAAGCTCAAAGCCGGCGAAGTGCAAGAGGCCCGGCAGCACTACGACACCCTCGCCGGCAAAATCGCAAATGACCCCGACCGAAACGCCGCCCGCTACAACCACGCGCTGCTCCTGTACGCGGAAAACAAACTCGTCGAGGCCGCACGTGAACTGGAGGAGCTGTGCAGCCAAACCGGCAACCTGAAGCTGGACTTGTTCTACGGCTTGGACATGCGGAGCAACCTGCTGAAGGTGTACTACGATTTGCTGGCCGCGGCAGAAGACAATCCGGTGCTTTGGGACCAAACCGATGAGAAAATGGAGCGGCTGTTAGAATCGTACCGGGGATACATCGAACGAAGAAAACTCCCGGAACACCGCCGCGCAAGTTATGACTCGTTTCGCGACCTGATCCAGGAGCTTTACTATTTTTCGTATCGGAGGGATTTGTTCAAAGCCGCCGATAGCATGGCTGCGTTGCGGGCAGTGATTACGGAATTGGGGCAGGGGGCCGATCCCTGGTTCGAGGTCCGACTAGACCGCATGCAAAGCTGAACTCAATCATCGCCCCCCTCCAGACCCCGGTACGGAATGACCAGCGGATCGGTGTTGTTGACATTGTCCACGATGCACAGTCCACCGGCGACTGTGACTTCCGAGATGGCCACCTCTTCTCCCATAGCGTTTACAAATGAGATGTTGTAGTCCACGGTCGTCTGCGGAATCACGTCCAGGATCGTAAGGTCCGGGGCATTCCAGGTATAATTGACGATGTCTTCAGTGATGATGGTCCCCGCGTCCTCGTAGGAGAGCGTGAATTCATCCAGTTGGAGGTTGGCCCAGATGATCGGGTTGCTGTCATCGGCATCCTTGAAGCGGACATTCAGCGCACAATAGCCGGCACAACTGTCGGCGGCCAATGAAACGGGAAATTTGTAGGTGGTCAGGGCCCGCTTCAGAACAAAATCCGGCAGGTCGGGATCGGTGTTGGTCACGATGGTGCCCTGATAGCCCGGGCCTAAGTCGAGGTCTTCCGGCAACAGGCCCGCGCAGGGATCAGTGCTGAATTGCGGAATGGGGTCTTCCATCAGAAATTCTTCCCGGTCGCAAGCCGTACCGAAAATAAGCAGCATAATCAGGCTCAGAAAAAAGAGATTCGTGTTGAAGCGTTTCATAGTGGATTTAAATTGTGATTGTTGTCGAAAAAATGAGGTTGTTGTGTGGCCACAGAATCAAATGATCATTGCAAGTATAGCCGCTGGAAGCCACCACCCCACCGACCCTTTCCTAAATTCTTCCCATTTCGGGCTGGCCCAATGACCCATCCCGCAAATCAGAGCGCGAAATCGCCAAAAAATTCTTCCTTTTTTCTCGATCAAGCGGGGAATTTTTTCCTGATTTTTTTTCGAGAAAATGAAAAATCGCCCGGTAGCGTGGGCTACCGGGCGCAAAAGAGGCTCGCCGTCAGGTCGGTCAGTCCTTACGACAACAATATGCCGGGGGTCGGGATGGGATCAATGCACGATCTCTACTTTCTGATGGCCCAGCGTCTGTCCGGCACGGCGGAGCAAGAGTTGATAGAGTCCCGAAGGAAGGTGATCCGCCTCCACGGTCACCCGATGCCCGCGCGTCACTTGGTGCAGTACATTCCGCCCCATCAGATCCACCACCAACAGTTCCATGGCTGCGTCGCCCGGCGCCGAAAAACGCACTTCAAAGCGTCCGGAAGTGGGATTCGGGAATACTTCAAGTTCGATATCCACCGGGGCAACCCGGGTGTACGGGGCAACCTTGCGTTCCGGCTCCCCTTCCAGCGGAAGGAAGGCCACCGGCGCTTCGGGATCGGGTTCCGCGATCGCTTTGGTCATGTCAGCGCCCAGCGCATCGGCGAGTTCATCGGCGATGGCACTGGCTCCCAGGCCATCCAGCTCCGTCGCCAAGTCCGCTAGCGACTCGTAACTCGCCAGGGCATCAGAAATCAGTTCCCCTTCCAGAACGTTCAACTGCTCGCGGAGGCGGCGCAGACGGCCCTCCAGCGCCTCCCGCTCCGCGCGACCGAGTTCCGGGTCGGTGATGAGCGTTTCCTCAATCTGGCGGATTTCGGACTGCAAGCTGGCGCGAAGGGTTTCCTTTTGAAATTTGGTCTTGCACCGTGTGGGGCACATGCCCGGGGTTACCTCCACCGGCGTACCAGTAAAAGAGGAAATCAGGGGCAAGACCCAGTTGGCGGAGTACGAATCAACCCAATAGTGGGAAGTATTGAGGCCCACATACTGCAACTCCTGCACTACGGTGCCGGTGACGGTGATGTCGTGCTCCAGCGCGGGCGATTCGCCGTGCAATGAGAAGCGGTTGCGGGCCGAGCCCTCCACTGCCTCGGTGGTACTGCTGTGACCGATGGCGTGGCCCTGGAAGTAATCGATCCGGCCATTGACCACGGTCATGTCCGCCTGCTCGATACCGCTGCTGTAGTCGTTGCAGGTATAGTTGAGCCCAGACATGTTGAAGGGGTTCGATCCCGGGTAGTTGGTCGGAGTGATCTGGACGGCATTGTTTGATTCGGATTGCACGGCGATGTGCAGGTTTTCAAAGGTGTTCTTGTAGATTTCATTGTCCAGTACCCCCGAATTGTTCACCACAATGCCGTAGGAACTGCTGCCCGCGGCACTCCCGATGCCGGCGATCTTGTTTTCTTGGACGACGAACGAAGGAGCCGAACGCAACACGATGCCCGCCGTCTGGTAGCTCGCCTGCCGGACCTGAAAATCATTGTACTTGATCTGGCCATCGTGGGTGTAGCGGACGTACATCCCGTATTGGCAATCCTCGAAGTCGCTTTTCCGTACCGTGAAGGTCAGGTTGTCGATGGGATTGTTGGTCTGAATGCCGTAGCGCAAGTGGGCAAATCGGGAATTGACCTGATCGGGACAGTTGGTACAGGGATCGGGCAGGAGGGCCGAACAATATTCCCGCACGTGGAACTGGGAGCGGAAAGAATTGATGCCGGTGCCGAGTCCGGTGTAGACAAAATCATTGAAGGCATCGTTGCGGAATTCGCAGCCGTAAAAATAGATTCCTTTGACCTGGTTCAAGTGGGCGTGGTTTTGCAATCCGAGTCCCCCCTTCAGCGGGGCATCCCAGTAAAACTCGGAGGTGTAGAAGCGGGAAAGGTTGTCGGCGCCGCTGCTGGCAAAATAGGGCTGGAACCAGACGCCGCGTTGGTTGTTGCGGAAACGGGCGTCGACTCCGCGCACGATGCCGCCGTTGCGCGTCGGATCAAAGCTGAACGGCTGTACGTCCAGGATAGGGGGACATTCTCCCTGGGAAATTTCGTCGACAAAGCGCTTGCCCACGAGAATGCCCACCTGCGCATGCTCGATCTGCGACCCACCTTGCACGAAAAGGCGTCCCTGGGTGGAATTGCTCAAGCTGCCCTGGCTGAGGCCGGTATTGCCCCAAACTTCTACGCCGAGCCAGGTCGCGTCTGTGGTGCAGCGCTCGTCTACCGTGAGCAAGGTCCCGTTCAGGGTGAGTCGGCCCCCTTGCTGCCCACTGGTTCCATTTTCGATGATCAGGCGGGCCCCCGGCGCAAAACGGAGGTTCAGGTTGTTGAGGGTCAGGCTGACATTTGCGGGGATGCGGAGTTCCTCCTTGATGTAGATGTCGGCGGCACTCCCAAAGGGATTCGCCCCTGGGGACCAGGTTCCGGAAGTCGCCGTGTAGCGATCCGCTTCAAACTGGGCACTGGCGAGGCAGCAAGCGAGGTTGACGGTAAAGTGCTGGCTGTAATCCATGTCGTCGATCTGGTCGGGCAGCAGGTAGAGCTTGTGAAAGTTGCTGCCGGGCTGTCCCTCATAGGTCGGGCTGAAGCTTTGGCCCCACATCAGGGACAGGTCAGATCCGTTTGCCGTGGTGGAATTGGGAAGCTCATACAGACCGATCTGGTTGATGGCGATCAGTTTATCATTTTCCGTGCGCTCCAGCATCGAGAACCGCAGGTCAAACCCGGGGGAAATGTTAAACGGGACCAGCGCGACCGTGGGATTGCTGAAGTCGTAGTACTCCATCTGGTCGGGGTTCAGCGGTGAAGTCGTGTGGGTAACGTAAATGCGGTCCCCATTTTCCGAAAATTCAATGCCTTTGATCGCGGCGGACTGGTCGTTGCCGCCGGGGCTGTACAGGAACATCGGGAAGCGCCTCTCGGTGCTGGCGAGGTAGTTGCCACTGGCATCAAAATCCACCGTGTAGAGGTACTGCCAGGCACCAGAGGGATTGGTGGCCGGGTTGTTGCGGTAGGGGGTGGCCAAGCGGAGACCGCCTCCGGGAAGGGTCACGAGCTCCATTTCCGAACGGATATTGAAGGGGTTGAAAGCGGGGCTGGTTCCCGTGTTGAACGGAATGAAGAGATTGTCGCTGCTGAAGCCACCCGCGTCAATGCGGAAGCGGTAAATGCCGTAAGTATTCGAAATGAATACGTAACGGAAGTTACCGGGTCGGAGCTCAGAGGCCGCAATGTGGCAATTGGAGATCTTGTCCGCCGAGTTGACCAACTGCCCAAAGCTGCTTTCTACGCAGGTGACCGGGAGGTCGTAGCGCAGTTGACTGGAACCGGGGCAGGACTGCAGCACCAGCGCGCCGTAGCTGTCGCATCCATTGCAGTTTTCATTGGGCAGGCTCATGTCGAGCAGGAAGACATGCGGCAGCTTCGAAAACCCATTGACCCGGGCCAGGATGAGGTAGTAGCGGTTGCAATCGGCGGGATCGGGGACAATTACGGTTTCGGAACTGCCTTTGCAACCCGCAATCGAAACCAGGGAGTTGAGGTAGTGGCCGGCGCCGTCGTAGATCACGCCGTCCACAATGGAAAACAGCGGATCGCCCTGGGCATCGGACATCAGGTTGGAAGAGAAGTCGGGCAGTTGCCCGTCGTAGCCATCAAATTCATAATTGGGGTTGTTGGGGTTGATGCCGTCGTCGCAAAATGTCGCGGGCTGGGCCAGCGGCGGCAGGGAAAAACTGGTGGTAGAAATGTAGTGGATGTAATCGTCGGGCAGGATCCAATTGGGATTCTGGCCGAAACTGGACAGGCCCAGCAATAGCAGGCCCAGTAAAATGGGGATTCGTTTCATGGGGTTGGATTGATAAAAGTGAATGAAAGGGAAGAGCAAGGAAAGGCAGCCGCGGTTTGCGCTACTGCACGGCGGACAAAGTCAAACCCGAAGGTGGCGGACGGCCGTTGGGAAAGGCGGTTGGTGGTAAAATCATTGTTGTCGTAGAATTTTGGGCAAGCTAATGCCGCATCGGGGCTTGTTTAGGGACACCTTTGGCGATTCTTCCCCCTGAGGAATTGAATGTGGTGGGACCACGGGGGCTGATTTTCGTCCTCGCGGGGAATGCAGTGCTACAGATTTGGCGATTCTTCCAATTTTCACCGGATCCGGTTGCCGGATTTGGCAAATATGCGTTGATCCCCAATGGTTTGGGCGGAATTGACCGACGCGGGAACAATTAATTTTGTCCGTTGCTCTACCGAAACCGACCGTCGATCCATCCGTAGCCTCCATTTATTCAATTCCGAATCCGTACGACCATGTGCCGCTCGATTTTTTTCTAACTTTGCGGAGCATCATCACTCCGCGTAGAGGAGAGTTAACTCCTGTGCGCTTGCTTTTGCAGGTCAATATGAATGGACGGAAAAGATTCTTGAAGCGGTTGCTCGCGGGTGCCTCGGTGGGTGCTCTTTCGCTGTCACCTTTGCGGCACCTCGAAGCCCGGGATAAACCGGGGAGATTTCAGCCGGATGGCCTGGATGACGAAGCACTTTGGGAAGAAGTCCGCCAACAGTTTACGTTCGCCGAAGGGCAGATTTATTTCAACTGTGCGACGTTTGGGTTGATGCCGGCTCCGGTTCAGGAAGCAATGGCGGAAGCCTACCAAAAGCTCATTCGCGGACGCTATAACCTTTCGAAAAAGCCCCGCAAAAAGGTGGCTCAGATGCTCAACGCTGAACCCAAGGAAGTGGCCCTTACTCACAATACTACCGAGGGCATCAACATTGTCGCGGCCGGATTGCCTTTGCGCCGGCGGGACGAAATCATCATGACCGACAACGAGCACGTAGGCAATGCCCTGCCCTGGCTGAACCGCGCGCGCCTCGATGGGGTCCGAATCAAGGTCTTCTCCCCTGCCCCCACTGCCGCGGAAACCCTCAACCGCATCAATGACCTCGTTTCCCGGCGGACCCGGGTCATCGCGGTGCCCCACATCACCTGCACCACCGGCCAGGTCCTCCCGATCAAGGAAATCGCCACGCTCGCCCGCGAAAAAGGCGCTTATTCATTTTTTGATGGGGCCCATGGCCCCGGCACCACTCCGATGGACATGGCGGAAATCGGAGGGGATTTTTATGCCTCTTGCGGCCACAAATGGCTCTGCGGCCCACCCGGAACCGGCATGTTGTACGTGCGCCAAGATCGGATCAACGATCTCAAAGCCCTCATGATTGGGGCCTATTCGGATACTGGCTGGGAACTCAGCCGCAACGAAGTGCGACTGGATCCGCTGGTGGAAACCGCCCACCGCTTCGATTACGGTACCCAGAACAACTCCCTGCGCGTCGGGATGATGGCCGCCATCGAGTTCATGGAGAAAATCGGGTGGGAAAAGATCCACGCACGGGGTTGTGAATTGGCGGCCTATCTGCAGGAAAAGCTACTCGAAATGCCCCACGTCGAAATGTTGACCCCAGTGGAGGCAAAGTCTCGGTCCTTCGTAATCGGATTTAAGGTCAAGGGCCGGTCCCTGGAATATTTCCGAAAAAACATCCCCATGATGTCGCGCGTGCGGATCCGCATGGTGCCCGAGTCCGGCCTGAACTCGCTGCGCATCTCGACGCATATCTTCAATACCAAAGCGGAAATCGACGAGCTGCTGGCGTTTGTGGAAGCGACTAAGTTGTGAGGGGGGGAATTGGAAAAGTTGCTTTAAATCCGAGCGTTCGACCCAGAAACCGGGAGAAACGAACCACCTGCCCGAGTAAGCACTACAGATCACGCTTTAGTGAATGAGAACTTTCCCCGAGGCCATTCTCCCTTTTGCATCCCACAAACGGTACAAGTAGATCCCCGATTCCCATTCCGCAACGTTGATGGAATGGATCCGGGAATTTTCCACCAGAGATTGCGACCAAACTTTCTCGCCGTTCACGGAGTAGAATTCCACTCCAACTGGCCGTCCCGCTTGCGGAGCGTCAACCTCAAGGTGCAAAACCTCCTGGGCCGGCAGCGGAAAAGCGGTGATCGTCCAGTTCTGCGCATTTTCTGGAGTCGCCGCTGTGGCGGGCAAATCGATCCCAGACAGAATCAAGGAAAAGTGCTGGGGCAAATTGTTGCTGAGGCCACTTCCCTTGTGCGTGACCACAACCCGATAACTCGCGCCGACAACCGGATTGGGCAGATGCACCACCTCTACGTTATCGCGGAAATTGTCCCCGGTCGTAGCCGGGTTACCGGGATTGAAGGGGTCAAGTATCCAGGGGGAGTACGTGACCACCGAAGGACCGAGCATTTGGATACGCAGGTCGAGATCGTTGACCAGCATGAGCGCAGCAGGGTCCACCTGGGGCGTCACCGGCGTACCGGAGGGATCAGTCCAAGCAATGGTCGCCTTGAGGTAAGGATCAAATTGTCCCGAATAAATAAAGTCATACCGAAAGGTATCCCCCGGAGCCAGGGTCAGTTCCCGAATCAGATCCGGAGTTCCCGCATCCTCACCGATGTGCAAGGCAGCAGTTGCGGTATTCATCAATCCCCACCCGTGCGCGTAATCGGGTCCAGGAAAAATGCCCGCCTCGTCCGCGGTATGAATCACCAAAGCCCGCACCGTCGCCGAACGCATCAGGTCAAAGTTGTGGGTTCGACTGTAGTGTTCCTGCAAAAGCACAATCGACCCCGTCACTGCCGGAGCGGACATCGAAGTTCCGGAGTAGCTGGCGAAGCCAAAGGTATCAATGGTGCTGAAAACCCCAATCCCATTGGCGACCAGATCCGGCTTGATCCGGCCATCGTCGGTGGGTCCCCAGGAAGAGAAACCGGCAATTACTACGTCACTCGGCTGCACGTACCCCCCCGGAATGTCATCGACTGCCCCAACCGTCAAAATATTCTTTGCTGTGCCCCGCGGCGGTAAGCAATCGTAGGCCCCATCCGGATTCCGGGGGGTAGTGGCCAGTACCCAACCGCCTCCCGATTGAACGAAGTGGCTTGCCCCGACGGGCGGCCCCGTATCATCGCGGTCGTTGCCGGCCGACTTTACGATGGTGTAGTAAGGAGCGGCGTAGGCTACCTGATCAAACTCTTTTGCCTCGAGGCTGTAAAAGCCAAACCGGTAGTCTTCCTGAAGGCTGACGGAGATGTCCCCGTACCAGTACCAATTGGCCGCGCTCGCCCACCAGCCGCAACGTCGACCGTAGGAATGGTTGGAAAGCAGCGCTCCTTCAGCGGCGGCCAACATCATTTCCGAGACATCAAAGTTGAACGTTTCATATTTGAGCTCGGCCTGCGTGGCCATGCCCTGCGACAAAGGATTCGCATTTCCGGAAGATATGAGCGTCCCACTAACGTGAGTTGCGTGCCGATTAGCGAGCAGGAAATCCCCTTTTCCCCCAGCGGAGAATCGCCCGACAAATTCTACATGAGGTGTCACGGTTCCGCCATCCCAAATCCAAACATTGAACCCGGCACCGGTGAGGTCCAGTCCCAGGCCTCCGCCAAAACGTACCCGATCAGTCCCGATGGTTTGGGCGGAAATGAGATTGTCGGTAGCATCGTATTCGTAATAGTCATCGCGGAACGGCTTTTGGATTTCCGACACCCCACCGCTGACCGTGCTTTCCCGAATGGGGTAACCGTTTTGCAAGCACCATAGCTCGGCGGCAAGTTTGTCCGCTTGCATGCGTTGCGCGACATTCGGTTGGCGCAGAAGCAGTGCTGTGGTGTCCGTTGTGGACAAGATGGCGTTGGTTTGCAACTGGGTTTGGGCGCTTAACGATACAGCGATCCCTATCCCAAAGAGGATAAATAATAGTCGAATTTGCACAGTTTTCTGTTCTTTTTAATCAATCAAACATCTAATTCTGCTTAAGCACCTTGGCCTGCCCGATGACCCGGCCTTGAACCGACAATCGGACCGTGTAGATGCCCGCCGCAATGCGACTCACGTCAAGCGCGAGTTTACCATTTTGTACTTGGGTGGGCAAGAAGATTTCCCGCCCCAACATATCGTAGACCAGGATGGTGACCGGAGCATCGCCGGTCAGCCACTCCTCGCCATCCCGGGCCCACAAATACGCGATTTCTTGGGCGGGATTCGGAAAAATTTGCCAGTCGAGCTCAGCGTAGGGAGCCGCGATCCCCAAGGTATCGCCGTCCGGCCCAACTTTGAGCAAAACCACTTCATTGCCAATGGCCTCCCAAAAAAAAGTGCTGGTGCCACAAGCAATGGCTCCCCCCGCCCGCGATTCAACCACCGAGTGCAGCACGTCCATGTTGTTGGCTCCAATCCCGAAGATTTTTTCCCATTCCAATCCCCACTGGGGATGGGTTTTGCGGATCCACATGTCCATCGGGGGAAAGGGAAATTGATTGTTTATCGGATCGGACAATGCGCCCACAAATAAGTAGCCCCGATCTTGGGTTTGGATTACCGAGCTGATATTTGTACTCGGCCAGCCATCTACCTCAAGCAACCTTTCCCGCAAAAAATTTCCCTCCGGCGAATACTGCAAGATCACGGCCTGATTGGCATGGGCTCCCGACGCAAAATTCCCCACCACTACCAACTCATTGGCGTGGTTCAGGATGAAGTCCGTGACCCGAAGATCAGGAATGAGATAAGCAAAATCTTTTTCCCAGATCAGATCACCCTGCGCGGTTCTTTTTTGCAATGTAAGCCAGTGGGGCGTACCGGGCCACTTGAAGCTGCTGATGAACGAGTAGATATTGCCTTCATTGTCGACGGCGCTGCGTCCCCGATCCACCAAACCCAATCCCATATTGGGCTGCACCCAAACCGGATTCCCGACCTCATCGGTGCGAATCAGCGTGATGGACCGACTGAGCGGAAATGCCTGGGTTACGAAAGCAGTCACCAAATATCCACCATCCGGCATGCGGTCGACGTCGAGGGCCTCCCCCAGCGGATTGGTACTCGAATCCACCCCCAGGTACTCGTACATGTATTTCCACTGTTCTTCCCCCTCGGCGTTGACTTCAGTAAGATAGGGGCGGTTGCGGGCATCGGAGATCCGGGCACTGCTGCCGGCAATGAGGAAACGCTGATCGGAAAGCATCAAAAGCTTGCGCGGATAGGCAAACCCAAAACCGAAAATATCTTTCTCCGTGAGCAATTCTCCATCCGCTGAAGTGTGGTACCACCGGGTCATCCAACCAATGGTTGTGGGGTCGGGCAGGTACTCCGCGACCGATACGATCTCTCCGTTGGATAGCTCATAAGCTCCCCAACCATTGTGGTCTGCTTCGCCGCCGAACATGCGAAGCCACCCGCTTTGTCCAACTGCAGTCAAACAGAACAGCAAGCAAAGTCCAAAAAGGAAGGATCTCCAAAACCACATACCAATAATCTAGCAATTCGAATTGATTAATCCAAAGAAATAACGAAAATGTACGTTAAATAGTGACAATTGGCAGGCAATTGCTGTCACTTCCCCGCTTTCGGCAATCGCCACTTGACCTAGCGACCCAGCCCCCGCAACCAGGCCACCACCCCCAGCACCACCGGAATCGAGCCGACCGTCAGCCAAGCCTCCCCGACAAATTCTTGCAGCAGCCCCGCGATGATGATCGGGGGCAGCAGCCACACCAGAAACATGAAAGGCGTGCGGTCATCCGCGGGATCGTAGCCGAACCCGCGGTTGCCCGATTGACGCGGTCCCGATTCGGGCGGCGGCGGATCCGCTTCCGGCGCATGTCCCGGAACAAAGGCAAAGTCCGGATGCTCCGCGACGAGGTGAACATCGTAGGCGGCGCGGCGCGCGGGATCGCTCAGGATTTCGTAGGCTTCACGGATTTCCAAGAACCGCTCTTGACCAAGCTCGGTTGAAGCGCGGTCGGGATGGTGATCCAAGGCCAACCGGCGAAAGGCAGCCTTGATCCTGTCCGGCTCGCAGTCCGGTTCCACTCCCAGAATGTCGTAATAGGTGCGCATGCGGTAGACAGCATTCGATTTCGCACGGTAAAACTCGCATTTGTTTCGCTGAGAATGCGGCATTCAACGGCAAATCTTTCTGGTAAATCTTGCACTTTAGTCCATTTTCTTACATCCAAAGTACACCCCGGTGGCTGCCGCCCCACCCGGCGCAAAGAATTCGCCCCAAAAGTCCCACAATTCGCCCCAACCGAAGTAAAACTCAGTTTAAACCCCACAGCCATTGATTTTTACCGGTCAATTTATAATTTACATTCGTCGAGAAAAGCACACCATTGGTCGAATCCCCTTGAATTATTCACTCTGATCCCTGGAATTCTGCAACAAATTGTGCAATTTTACGTAGAATTATTACAAGACAACTAAATAGCTTCAATTTTTCAATCAACCACCAACTATGCGCAACCCTAAGCAGAAAAAAGTAAACCTGCCGGGCAAATACACACTGGAGATCGTATTTGCGATCGCCTTTGCGTTTGCCGTCGGAATGATTATGGCGATGTAGGCCAACCCAACTACTGCAAGCCCCGTCCTGATCAAATGCTTCGGACGCCGGCCTTTCGAACCACCTCGCACTATCGTATGTAAACGAACGCCGGCCGCGACCTCAGGGTTCGGCCTTTTTTTATTCCCCCCTTCCTTCGTTAACTTTGCTTCCGGTCGAAGTACCGCCAGTAAAAATGCTCTCTGGCGACAGAAAATCGATCTTCACCGCTATGAAAAGCCCAATCTCAATTCCTAAAATTGTCTTCAGTCTGCTGGCCTTGCTGCTGACCGCCGGCGCAGTGGTCGGGCAGGAAGCCGAAAGCGAAGACGAGCGCCCCGACCAGTTTGACATCTTCAAAATCAACGTGGGCCAGTTCTTCGTCAAT
>JBCCQH010000059.1:0-45031 GCA_039024435.1 Bacteroidota bacterium | reverse complement strand
TTTCTTCCGTGTAACTGTTCGCTTTACTGGTATCGGATTTGCTGTGCTTGCCAGAACCATTAGGCGACACTGTATTCGCGCCGTCTGACATAAGCATAAGCGACACTTTGGGAGAGTGAAGGGTATGCGGATGATCAGTCCGGGGTAATTTTCCCCTGCCAGATGCGGGAGATGGGGTAGGCAACGCCGAGAGTGATTGGGAGGTGGGTGCCGCGAGAAAAAAAGGTAAAGGGAACCGGGGCGGATCCAGAAAATTGATACCAGGCATCGCCCCTCACAGCCTCACGGAACCCCTGTACATAAGCGATCCGGGCAGATAGGATCATGCCACTTCTATATTTAAATCCGGCGGTCAGCCCCGTCAACAAGGAAAAATTGAGTCGATTATCGACAGGCAGTGTTGCAGTTCCAAAGCGAAGGTTTTGCCCTGGAAGCCCAACTTGTCCCGAGGAGGCTCCGCCGTTTATCAGTGATACGTTTCCCCCCAGTTCGGGCGCCAAAAAGAAGCGAGAAGCAAAAAGCGGCAAATGCCGAGCTAAAGCAACGGTCAAGTGATTTACGTAGACCAAGCTGCCCGACCAGACGGTATGATCACCCGGCAACCGAAAGCGGTAGAAATGGTTGAAGCTGGAAAAGCGCAGAGTGAGATAGTAGTCCTTCTCGGAGAGCCGGACCCCCAGGCTTCCCATGATGGTTTGAGAAATGTATGCGGGAGCCGCCCGGACGCCAACGTCCTTTTCCACGATTTCCTGAAAATGCGCATTTCCTCCAACGTCTAGCCCAAGGTAGAGCTGATATTGGGATTTTCCCTGAGAAAATAATCCAAGCGAAATGAGCAGTGTGAGGGCGGCAATATTGATTTTCATGGTCGGCATCCTGTCTCAGTTACTACATTTCGGAGGCGGTACAATGAAGGTATCCGCATTGGCAATTATACCGTTGTCATCAATGTAAAAGGTAGCTCCCAACTCTTCCTGTTTGGTACGGATGCGCTGGCCCACTTCTGTTCCAGTCCAGGAGACTGACTTCTTATCGTATTTGGGTCTTGTGTAATTGGGGGTATGGAGCACTACGTCACATGCGTAATCGTAAATCAATCCCGCTACTCCCGTCGCAACCTCATCCGCTTTTTCGGGAACCCAATTGCCATTGTTTTTCTGCCGGTAGCACTTCGTCTTGGAGCCATAACGCCGATAAAATGGAACGCTCGTAATCCAGAGTTTTCCCTTATATCCTCGGTTATTGCCAATGTCTACCGGTGACGACCCGGAGCCTTGCTTCACCGCAATGTTCGTTTTGCAGCAAGCATTGCTTTGTACAGCAATGTTGTCACAATATTGTTCTACGCAGTTGTCAGAAGTGGAAATCGTCAGGCAGGCAGTATATGACCCGGACGCACTGTACGTATGGATCGGATTGGTTGCGCTATTGGTATTGCCGTCCCCAAAATCCCAAAGCCAGGAAGTCACTGATCCGGTCGTAGAATAAGAATAGTCAGAAAACGAAATCTGGAGATTGTTCGAAGAAGCGGGTACCGCACTAAAATCCGCAGTACAATTGCTGCTGATCACCACTTGGTCGGAAAACGCATCGCAGATATTTACTCCGTCATACAAGGTCAGCGTCACCAGATAGCTCCCATTTTGGGCGTAGGTGTGCGTAGGGCTGCTCGTGGTGGAAACATTGCCGTCCCCAAAATTCCACTCCAGCGAAGTGAAATTGCCCGAAGAAGTATTGGTGAAAGTCACTTGCGTGGGAAAGGTCGAACTGATGGCCCGGGTAAACCCCGCGGCACAGGCTTGGGGGGCTTGGGGTTCCATGAAATCGATGACCGTAACATTGGGGGAAGTTGCCACCTGTGGATTGGCGAAGCAGATTCCAGGATTGGGAAGATCAGGGATCTCGGTGTAGGTAAGTGGCGGGGCAAATTCGGCCCGCAGTGCTTCCAATTGGGCCGTGGCCGGGTCATCAACCTGCAAGATTGCGGTCGCCGATACGATTTTGATCACGACATTTTCCACTTTCCACTCCATATTTTTGTTCAATAGCAGCCGGAGTACATCATCGGGGATAAAATGATCATCGGGATCATTGCCCGCACCATCAAAGGTCTCGGCTTCGAGCAGAGCGTACTCTTGATCAATAAGATAGCGACGCAAGCTATGGTGCGCAAATGCCTCCTCAAACAAATACTTGATCGGATCGTCATCCAGTTTTTCTAGTTCGCTTCCGCTCAGGGAGGGCAGGGGACCACCATTGACGGGGTTGATCCCCTTGAACGGCCCTTGGGGATCATACACGGCGAGATAGCGGGCAAGATTGGGGTAGCTTTGCCCGTGGGTTGCGTGGAGATAGGCTTCGAGTTCCCCTTCGAGATCGTCAATTGCCCGGGTCACTTGATCGACGTGCTGGGCCGAGGTAAATTGAAGCATGCCCTGCGAAGTCACAACTCCGGAAAACTCGCCCCGCCCCAAGGTCTTGAATTGAGTTTGTTTTTCGATAAATGGCATGTCTTCGTGACAAGATGTCAAGCATATCATTACCAATAGGGTGAATGCCGAATGGGAACATAAGAGCTTCATGGGCGTAAAATGGGTTCAATCACAACTTAAATATCAATTTTCTGAAAATAAGGTATAAATTATTGATTGAAGCACCAAATCAAAATTACCGAAATTTACCGCTGAGGCCCTTTGGCAAAATGAGGCCCCACACCGGCAGCGCGGGACAACAAAACCCCGCCGACTCGGTTAAACATCCGTAGTTCACAAAAACCAAATTTTCGACGACGATTGTCCTCCTTCTGATGGCCCTATGAGCAAAAAAACACGCACCAAAACCAGTTCCCAGAAAGCCCGCAACCATATCCTTATCAAGGGCGCCCGTGTCAACAATCTCAAGAATGTAACGGTGAAGTTGCCCCGCAAAAAGTTGGTGCTCATCACCGGAGTTTCTGGATCGGGCAAGTCTTCCCTTGCCTTTGACACACTCTACGCGGAAGGGCAGCGCCGCTACGTCGAAAGCCTCAGTTCGTACGCCCGGCAGTTCCTGCAGCGCATGGAAAAGCCCGACGTGGACTACATCCAGGGCATTTCCCCGGCCATGGCCATCGAGCAGCGCACCGCACGCGGCAATCCCCGCTCGACCGTCGGTACCCTCACCGAGATCTACGATTACCTGAAATTGCTATTTGCCCGTGTCGGGAAGACCTACTCGCCGATCTCGGGGGACCTGGTGACCCGCGACCGGGTGAGTGACGTGGTCAATTTCATATTGGAGCAGGAAGAAAAAAGCCGGGTCTACGTCGTCGCAAAGATTGTCCCCCGCTCCAAGGGCTACAAAAAAGAACTGGAAGTGACCCTGCAAAAAGGATTCTCCCGGATCTTGACCGACAACGGCGTAGAAGAAATCGAGGATCTGCTGGAGGAAAAACTGCCCAAGACCGTGGATTACTTTCTGTTGCTGGTGGACCGCTTCAAACTCGGGCCACGCAGCGATGAGGATCAAGCTTTTCGCATCTCGGACAGCGTGCAGACCGCCTATCAGGAGGGCTTTGGGAGTTGCATGGTGAAGGTTGGCGACGCCGATTTCAAAGAATTTTCCGAAAAATTCGAGCGTGACGGGATGCAATTCGAAATCCCCAGTGTCGACCTGTTTGCCTTTAACAGCCCCTACGGAGCGTGCAAAACCTGTGAGGGATTTGGCCGAATCATGGGCATCGATGAAGATCTGGTGATTCCCAACAAGATGATGTCCCTCTACGACGGTGCCGTGGCCCCCTGGCGGGGCGAAGGCATGCGGCAATACCTCGACGATTTTCTCAATGAAGCGGACAAGCACGATTGGCCCATTCACCGTTCCTGGATCGAACTCACCGAAGAAGAAAAGGATGACGTGCGCAACGGCCTGGGACGGACCTGGGGGTACAACCAATTTTTTGACTTCCTCCGCACAAAATTGCACAAAATTCAGTACCGCGTCATGCTCTCGAAGTACCGCGGATATACCACTTGCCCTGAGTGTAAGGGCAGCCGTATCCGGTCCGACGCCAACTACGTGCAGATTGATGGACGCAGCATTTCTGAATTGCTGACCATGGAAATCTCCGATCTCTCGCGGGTAGTGCGGACCCTGAAGCTGGATGAGCGCGAGGAGAACATCGCCGCGCGGATCATGAACGAATTGACCTCGCGTCTCGACTACTTGGTGCGGGTGGGCGTGGGGTATCTGACCCTCAACCGGAAGATCAATACACTTTCCGGCGGTGAAATGCAGCGCATCAAACTCTCTACCTCACTCGGCAGCGGCCTGGTGGGAGCCATGTACATCCTGGACGAACCGAGCATCGGGTTGCATCCGCGGGATACAGATCGCCTGATCAGCATCATGGAAAACCTCCGCGACCTGGGCAATACGGTGATTGTAGTGGAGCACGACGAAGCGGTCATTCGCCGGGCCGACGAAATTGTGGACATGGGGCCAGGAGCGGGTGAACTGGGCGGGGAAGTCATGTTTGCCGGCAACCTGGGAGAATTGATGGCGGCCGATACCCTGACCGGCCGCTACATGCGGGGCGAAGAAGAAATCGCTTTGCCGGAAGTGCGCCGCCCCAAAGTCAATTCTTTGCGCTTGATCGGAGCCCGGGAACACAATCTGAAAAACGTCAGCATCGAAGTGCCCCTGCAGGCCCTGACCGTCGTCACCGGCGTTTCGGGCTCGGGCAAGAGCACCCTAATCGGAAAAATCCTCTATCCCGCCTTGAAACGGCGCCTGGACTCTTACGGCGAAAAACCCGGCTTTTTTGAAGCCTTGGAGGGAGACCTCGATCAGATCCAAGGGGTGGAACTGGTCGACCAGAGCCCGATTGGGCGGAGTGCCCGTTCGAATCCCGTCACCTACATCAAGGCCTACGACGCGATCCGCACCCTCTACGCCGAGCAACCCGCCGCCCAGCTTGCCAACATGAAACCAGGATTTTTCTCTTTCAATGTCGAGGGCGGACGCTGCGAAAACTGCAAAGGCGAGGGCACGGTCACGATTGAAATGCAGTTCTTGCCGGACATCACCTTGGTTTGTGAGGAATGCGGGGGCAAGCGCTTCAAAAAGCAGGTCCTCCAGGTCCGTTACAAAGGCAAAAACATCTATGACATCCTCAACCTCACAATTGCCGAGGCAGTAGAATTCTTCGCGGAAGAGAGGAAGATCGCCTCGAAACTGGAAATCCTCGTCAAAGTTGGCCTGGGCTACCTGCGCATGGGACAGAGCTCGGCGACGCTGTCTGGGGGAGAAGCCCAGCGGGTAAAATTGGCATTTTTCCTGAGCCATGGCAGCACCAAGGCCAAGTCGCTCTATATCTTCGATGAGCCCACCACTGGACTGCATTTTGATGACATCAAGAAGCTGCTATTTGCGCTGAACCAGCTCGTCGAGCGGGGCAATACCGTCCTGGTGATCGAGCACAACGTCGAGGTCATCAAAACTGCCGATTGGCTGATCGATCTGGGGCCGGAAGGGGGAGACCGCGGTGGAAATCTGGTCTATCAAGGACCACCCGAGGGGATCCTGGCGGTCAAGGAATCGCAGACTGCGCCATTCATTCGCGAGAAATTACAATAACCACCTCCGAAGTCCTTCAGAATTCCAGCACCCGGAAAAATTCCCGGTCAAACACTTCAAAGTATGTCTGCGCGGGATACTTATCGAAATCGGGGATGAATTTCCGCAAGTTGCGGGCTTCGCGACCCGCGTAACCCCGCAAGCGTTGCATTTTTTCTTCTGCCCAAGGCGAAATCGTCACCTGGACCGTCGGCTCGGGCATTCCGTTGATCGCGTAGAGCTCACAGGCGGCGGTGTAGGGGCTCGGATAGCCCCACTTTTTCAATTTGGGTGCCAGTCGCTTCACCATGATTTCCTCTTCCATGTGATCGGTGTAGACATTTTGGTAAATGCGCTTGGGGTAGATCCGACCGCTATTGGTCAGAGTTACCACCAGTTCACTGATCATTACGTGATCGGGATGGCCGTAGCCACCGATTTCGCTGTCCAGGGTAAAGATGATGGCGGGGTCAAAGGCATTGACCGTGGCTTCGACTTGCCGGGCGATTTCTTCCAGGGCAAATTCCTGGGCGAATGCGGCACGGGGAATCGGCATGTAGGGTGGCTGGGCGGTGTCGCGCCGGGGGCGGTATTGTGGCTCGGCGAAGGGCAGAAAGGTGATGCTTTGCGCGAGGTGTTGGGTCGCGGCCACGTGGCGGTGCGAGCGGGCACTGTCTTCCCCGGGAAAGGACAAATGGTGGATGGTCCAACCTTCACTTTTCAGCCGGGCGAGGGTGCCCGACATGGCGCCACTGTCATCGTCGTGGGCCACGATCACCATGGCGCGTTTCTTTTTGCAGGAAGCCAGGTAGGTATCCTCGGGGTAAGTTTCCGTAGGGGCAAGGGGCAGAAGTTTCTTCTGGGCCAAGGCCGGGGAAGCGAGCAGGAAAAGCAGTGCAATGGGAGCGAGAAAGCAGCATCGGTACAGCATGGCGGCGGATAATTGTGCGTTGGTTGAAACCTTGATTTCCTGCATAATGCTGCTCCGGGAAAAGGATACAGCCTGCACCCAAAAAGTCGGGCATCCCCCCAATTTTGGTAGGAGGGATGCCCGACTTCAGCGTATACAAAGGGGCGAGGCCCCGGATTATTTTTCGTCGGCTAAAACTAGAATATGATCAGCAGCCCCAGCAAAATAAATCCACCCCCGATGAGGTAGAGATACATGCTCAGGGTGTCTTTGCCCTGCTTTTTGAGGCGATCTTTGCCGAAGATCATCTTCAGCAGAAACTTGTATTTCTGGTAACCAATACCAATTGCTGCGCCTCCTGCGAGGATCATCAGCATTCCAATCATAAATCTGAAACCTAACATTTAGCCAGTCGTTAAGTGAATGTGGTCAATTAATTACAACTTACGGGGATCCGGCCAAAATGTTAAACCCTCGCTGCGGCACCCGCCGGACCCCCACCTTCAAAACGCGTGGCGTCGTGAAACCAGAAGCACCCAAAATACTCGGGCCTTGTCCCATTTGCGGCCGCGATTTGATCGCCGGAAAAAGTGTGAACGAGCATCACTTGATTCCCAAGACGTTCAAAGGCCGGGAAACGGTGACTTTGCACATCATTTGTCACACGAAGATCCATTCAGTATTCACCGAGCGCGAGTTACTGACCCATTACCACACGCCGGAACGGATCCGCAAACACCCCGAAATGGCCAAATTTATCAAATGGGTAAGCAAGAAGGAACCGGATTTTCGTGACCGGAACCGGGCGACCCGGGAAAAACGGGAGAAAAGGAAAAATCGCCGGAGAAAATAGCGCACAAAAAAACGCTCCTCAAATCAGTGACTTGAGGAGCGTTTTTCCCGTAAGGGAACGTTTTATTCAGTGGAAAGAACGATGTTTCTATGCCCTATTTCCGTGGGCTACAATACAAACATAGAGATTTGTCCTGAATTGCGGAATCAAAAAATACATCATTCTTATAAAATATAGAGATACTTAGGGCCATTAAATTTATTATTTGGGCTTTTAGGGATGTTTTTGATTATAAATCCTGTGTCGGGTCGGCTTGCTTTTTGGCAAAATTTACCGGAGCTGGCCGCTCAAGCGACCGTGCTTGGATGGCGCTTGTCAACGTACTGGCCCTTCTCCGACGTTGTGAAGGGTGGGATATATTTTTAAATTGACCAAACAACCAACTGCACCTATGAAAGTCGATCTGCACCCGAGAAAATTGTTGCGCAATCGTTTGTTGGCCCTGATCCACACCTTGCTGGCCGTGACCTGCCTTGGGTTGAGTAGCCCGGGTGAATTGTGCGCCCAGAGCCGGTCTTTGCGGACGGCTCAGGAATACTTTAGCGAAGGTGCTTACCACCGGGCAATTCCTTTTTTTCAAAGAGCCTTGAAAAAAGAATTCAACATCGATGCCATGCGCGGATTGGCGGAAAGTTTTCGCCATACGCGGGACTTTCCCGAAGCCGGACGCTGGTACGGCTACGTGGTCAATACCCAATACGCGAGCGCCGAGGACCACTTGCAATACGGCTTGGTGCTGATGCGCCTGGAGCAGTACGAGTTGGCCCGGGACCAATTCCAGCGCTTCCAGGAATTAATGCCGCGGGACGAGCGGGGTGCGCGCTACGTGGAAGCGGCCCGGCTCAATCAGCGCCTTCCCCGTGGCCGGGTCAATTACGAAGTGACCGCCCTGCCATTCAACTCAGGTGAGGCCGACTTTTCGCCTCTGCCCTACGGAGAAGGTGTGCTGTTTACTTCGGCCCGCATCAAGGACAAGGTCGTTCAGCGCAACAGTGACCGCGACGGCCGTCCCTTCATGGACTTGTACTTGGTCAAGTCCGGGAGCAATGCCGAGTGGGGCCGTCCGCGCCTTCTCAAGGGCCGTTTCAACACCAAATTTCACGAAGCAGCGGCCGTGTACGATCCCAATCATCGCCTGTTTTTCTTTACCCGGAACAATTTTCTCTCGGGAAAACTCCGCAGCAGCCAGGACGGCCGTGTGAAACTCAAGGTCTTTTTTGCCCACCTCAATGCCCAAGGTGAATGGACCGACTTGCAGTCGCTTCCGTTTAACAGCGATGAATATTCGGTCGGCCACCCCAGCCTGAGTTCGGACGGGAAACTGCTGTTTTTTGCCTCCGACATGCCGGGGGGATTCGGTGGTACCGACATTTGGTACAGCCAGTACGCCGACACTGGCTGGTCCGCTCCGACCAATCTCGGGCCACTGGTAAATACCGTGGGGGATGAGTTTTTTCCGACCATGCAGCCGGACGGCAACCTGTTTTTCTCCTCGGATGGTCACGGGGGAGCGGGCGGACTGGATTTGTTCATGGCCCGGCGCCGGGACACGGGGTGGGGCGATGTCCGGCGGCTGCCGGCCCCCTTGAATTCGGCGGGCGACGATATAGGTTACACCTTGAATCCGGACGGGGAAACGGGCTATTTCAGCTCCGACCGCGCCGGAGGACAAGGGCTGGATGACGTCTATGCCTTTCGGGTGCTCAATCCGGTATTTTCCGGGACCGTGACTTCCCGTCCCGATGGTGCCCCCCTCGCGGATGCGGTCGTGACGGTGACCGATGCGGCTTCCGGTGAACCCCAGCGTTTTCAAACCAACCCCGATGGACGTTTTGGCATGATCCTGGAGCGGGACCGTAAATACGAGGTGGAAGTGAGCCATGAAGCGCACCTGAGCCAGCGGATGGCGTTGGGAACGGAAGGTGCCGAAGCGATTGGCCGTCAGACGCGCATCTTCATTTTGGAGCGGCCCCGTTTGGTGATCGACGGAACCGCCCGGGACCAGCGTACCGGATACGCGCTCGCCGGGGTCAAAGTCAGTCTCGAAGGCCAGGAAAGCGACCACTGGTCGGCCGCCGGTGGCATGTTTCGGTTCAATTTGGAGCCGGGGGGCAAGCTTAAACTGACCGCGACCCGGACCGGATATTTGCCGCTGGAGATGACCGTCGATGCAGAAGTTGGCGCGGGGATCCACCGGATTCCGGTTGCGTTAGAGATGGAGCGCGATCTGGGCAAGGTGATGCTGCAAGGGCAGGTCCTGGATGCGACTGGCCAGCCGATTGCGGGCGCCGATCTGTTTTTGATTCACCGGGCGGCCCGCGAAGAACTGACCGGCAAAACCGATACCAATGGCACTTTTCTTTTTCCCTTGGTGCCCGGCGATGCGTACCAGTTGGTGGCCCGGCATCCGGGTTACCGCACGGGTCAGGAAGCCTTTTCCGCCCCCAAATCGCGCAGTGGGGTATTTCCCCGAAACATCACCCTGGCGCTTACGGGATCGGGCCGCGCCTCGGTGCTGAAAAATGTCTATTACGAATACGGGGAGTCGCTGCTGCGGGAAGCTTCGCTCACCGAACTGGATAAACTCGTCCGCCTCCTCAAGTTGAATCCGGACAAGCGGATTGTTGTCTCGTCGAGTACCGACGCGCGGGGATCGGACCGTTACAATTTGGCCCTTTCTCAGCGCCGCGCCGACGCCGTGGCCCGCTATCTGAAAGCGGAAGGCATCGCGGAAGAGCGGATCGAAGCAATTGGGTACGGGGAGACGCGGCTGGTCAATGAATGCCGCAACGGCGCAACCTGCTCGGAAGCCCAGCACCGCGCAAATCGCCGCACGGAGTTTACCCTTTTGCCGGCCCGGCGCACCGAATACCGCGCGAAAAAGCGTCCGGTTTCGGCCCGCCCGGCGCGTGCCGAAACCACCATTCCAGTTGCCGCTGCCGATGGCAATTACCCCGCACTGGATCCCGAACAACCGGTGTGTTATCGCGTACAAGTGGGCGTTTTCCGGGAAAAGGACAAGCCCGATCTGCGCGCGCGCCTCGGTGATCTCGCCGAAGACCTCGTGGTCGAGCCGATTGACACGACGGGCTACCGCTACCAGATTGGGGAATGCTACATCTACGCCCGCGCCAAGGAGGTATTGCAAGTCGCTCGCACCCGTAAGGATATGCAGGACGCCTTTATCGCGGCTTACCAAAATGGTCGCCGAGTGGGGATTCCCCGAGGCATGGAACGCCCCGAGAACGATTGAAGGTCAGAAAAATCAAATGTCCCGGAACCAGTCCGCGACCATCGCCTCAGCGGGCTTTCCGAGGGGCGTAAATCCCCGTACCCGTTCCCAGCTCCCGTCCGCATTGGGGTAGGCGGGCCACTTCCACAGGTACACGCCACCACACCAGTCGCGGTCCTGAAGTGCCCGAATCATTGCGGCGTAGCAACGTGCCTGATCCGTGGCACTCGGCGGCCGATCCCGCGGTTCAGCATGGGGTTCCCGCCAGGGCGCCGCGATGCTGGGAAACCCAATTTCGGTGAAGACGATGGGCTTGTTCCATTTGCGGGCGACCGCCTCGATTTTGTTCATGACCCGGGCAAATCCGCGGTCGAGTTCCTGATCGCTTACCTTTTCCTGGTCGCTCAGGGGGTAATAGCAATTCAGCCCGATGAAGTCGAGTTCTTCGGCGATTTGTAAGCCCTCAAATTCCCGGCCCCAATTGGCGGCGTAGGTGACGGGACCGTGAAAAATACCCTTCAACTTGCGGATCAGCGTCTTCCAGTCTTCAGGCCGTTGCAAAGTGGCTTCTTGAAACTCCACCCCGATGCACAGGGCATCGGCTCCGTGCATCTCTCCCAGCAAGGCATAATGCCGCATCCAGCGGTAGTAGTAGCGGATGAACGCGTCCCAGTCCGCGCTGTTTTTCATTTCCACTGAACCGGGCCAGCCCTCCTGCAGCCAGACCTGCGGTTTGAGCAACGAAGCCAGTCCGGCCTGGCGCGCACTGTAGAGGCAATGGACGATGCTTTCATCATTTTCTGTACCGGCCCCATTCGCAATCGGCAGGTAGCTCGGCCGATTCGGGTTGCCCATTCCGGTGTAGGGGACGATGGCGGTGACATTGGAATGGAGCTGTTCCGCGGTGTATTTTAGGGATTGGGTGGCCGAAGCCGAGGCGTAACCGTTGTAGATTTGGTAGCCTTCGTGCGCGAGGTTGAAGCCTTTCTGAAAGGCAGGGAGAGCAGCAGCGGTAGCGCGCGGGGGAAACTGCGGGGCAATCTGGGCTACCAGGGCATCGAGGTGGGCGTCCAAGCCCTTTTGCAATTTCTTGGTGGTGGCGGGAGAAGCCCGCCAGTTCTGATAGTCCCGCAAGAGGGCGCTTTTGCCCCGGGTTTCGAGGAGGTAATCGACCAGAGCGGCGGACATACAGCCGGTCACCAGCGGTGATTCGACCGAAAAAAGATCATCGTCCAGCAATTCAGCCACCGGCAGGGCATTGCCCGAATGGTGCAGGAGCGCGGCCCAATATTGCCAGCCCCTTCCTTGCCAGCCGTCGGTCAGCCAGATCGCCAGCCCCTTTTCCAATGCGGCGGTGGTAGGGGCTTTTCCCCAGCGATTGCGTAGCGCAAACACGACCGCCAATTCTGAAGCGAAGCCATTGAACTCCGGGGCAAGGGCCTGGTAAAATTGCTTTTTGGTATGGTGAACCGGGTGGGTATTGCCGGTGCGCAGCCCTTTGTCTTCCGTAGAGCCAAAGATGTTCCAGATCAGTTGGGGGAAGTGGTTGGGGTCCTGTTCGGTAAATCGCAAGGCGCGGATCAGGGCAGTGTCAAGGGCCTCGCCGGCGGAGTCCAGCACTGCCTCGGGAATGTCTGGGTCGTGGACGTACATCTGGGCGAATTGGAAGGCACTGTGGACCTGCGGGGGCTCCGAATAATCCCAGTGCAATTGCCCACCGATCTCCCATTCGTGCCCGGGCTGATCGTTGAAATTGCCCATGATGGCGCGCGTACCCGCATTGTAAACTTGGTAGCCCCAACCGCCCAAGGAAAACCATTGCCAGTTCATTCCTTGCAGATAGTCGATTACGCGGTCGCCCTGCGGAGCGGTAACCAGACTGATCGGGAGCTGAGGGTGATCGGGGTTGGGGATAAAGGACAGCACCAGCAAAGGGTCCCGATCAAACTGTTTGTCGTTGAAGGAGAGCCCGCCTTCCCGAAAGGAAAATGGAAGCTGCGGTAGCCATGCTCGGAGGAGGCGGTTGTCACCGGGGGTGCCGACCAGAAAAACGGTCCAGGCGGCCAGTTCGGCTTCGGTGACTTCAGCATCGCTGCGCACTGCCGTTTCCAGATGGTCCCAGCCAAGTACGCCCTGGTTAATGATGGATTTGTACTGTGCCGCGGTAGCCGGGTTGCCACTCCCGTAGACAAACATCAATTTGCGATCCGCCCGGAAGCGGGTGACCAGGGAGTCACGATTAAGTTCCGCCGGTGGCGTTTTGGATTCAAACGGTAGACCAGTTTTGGCGAGGTTGAGTTGGGACCCGCCGAGGGCTGCCCCCAAAAGCAACAGGACGTACACTCCAGTGAGGACGTACCTCAGTCGGAATACTGGATTGGCTTGCTGCTCCCAAGCGGAGGTGATTTCGGGCAAGCCTCCCATGCTTTTGCCGCTTCCTGTGCGGTGATTTTCAATCATAAACGCGATTCAACCTAAAAACGATGCTGCCCGTAGGCATCCATTAAAATACGAATAAAATGACTCTAACCCAACGGATAGCCTTCCCGCGGCCAACCGCAAGGCAAACATTTCCGCCAAATAATGTTCGGTGAAGACAGATGGGGGGCAAGGAGAAAGTAGACCGAAATGGACCGGTCTTAAAAAGGAAAAGCCGGCTCAACGAGACGGCAAAATCCTATATCAACTTGGGTAAAAGAACGGATAAGCAATGTGTGAGGCTGGATATCTCCTCACAACGCTTTGTGAAAGTATTATAATCCGATGCGACCTCAAAAGTTTGAATGTCGTATGCATTACAGTCATAAACTATCGTTATATGTCGGAAGACGAAACGTTATTTGCCGACACAATCCTGGCCCGAGGCTCAAATGTAATCGTGTCGCCCCAGGTAGGTGAACAGCAGGTAAAACGCTAGCACAATGAAGATTACGCCAATCATAACGTTGAGCCGTTCCCGCCAGCGGGGATTGATTTTTTTTCGGGTTTTCAGGGCCATAAGTACAAAGGTGGCGTAGAGCAACCAGGTTCCAATGGGAACCCCGATGAAGAAAGCAACCAGGGTGGGAAGCTCTTGACCGAGAAATTCCATTTTTTGCATCGTGATCGTGGCCTGTGACCAGAATACCAGGGTCATGGGATTGGAGATGCAAAGCAAAAAACCGTAGATGATGTAGGCAAAATAGCTCTTGCGGCCCGGTGGACGCGGTTTTTTCGTACCCGGGACAGTGGCGGTTTCCTGGGGCTGAATGCCTTTTTTCCGGTTGACAATGCTGAACACGCCAAGAAAAACCAGGATTGGAATGAACAGCAGGTACATGATGTCGAAGAAGCCTGCGTTTTCATTCATCAGCCCCAAACCGAAGAGGGGGATGCCACAGTAGATCATCTCCGCGAGGATGGCGCCCAACCCAATCGCATATCCAGCCCAGCGGTTGTGGTTAAGGGTGGCCTGAAATACCGCCATATTTACCGCACCGATGGGAATCGATACGATGAAACTCACCGCGAGTCCTTCCAGGAATGTTAATAACAGGTTCAATGGGCGTCAAAGATAGCAGTTTTTTTGCTTCGTCTTTTTGGCGGCCGTTTTCTTTTGTTTTTCCGATTTTGCCCGGCAGTTTATCCGCTTCTCTCCGGCTATTTTTCGTTCCTTCGACAACTTGATGGCGATTTACCGCGGGTATCTTGTCATGAGACGACGATTGGGAGGAGGGGGCTTTTCCGCAGTGAGATTGCGGGCTTACCTCTCCCGATTGCCGGGCGCTCCTCAATTGATCGACCGGTTCAAGTCTTGCGGGCGCTGGGATTGTTGAACACAAACCCCCTTTGCCGTTCGTCTTCGTGCCAGTCGATCTCCATGCCCAACACGTACATGCTGTGCCGGCGGTCCACCAAAACTTGCAGACCAGCCACTTCGATTTCCATGTCCTGCTCCTTCTTCTGGTCAAATCCCAGCATAAAACTCATGCCCGCACAGGCCATGCCCTGACTGCGAACACCGACCCGCAATTGGTATCCGTCCGGCACCTGCTGGCCGTCGATTACTTGTTGGATGGCCGCTTGGGCCGCCGTGGTAATCGTGAGTTGCGTCGGTGATGATTTGGGTGTGTCCATTTTCCGGTCGGTAATTTCCTGTGTGCTAATTTATGCCTAATTTCGTTTTCCCCGAACCAAAAACGAAAATTGCCATGTCTGATCGCCTGTTCGCTTCCTTTCCGCCCGTCTCCACTGCAGAGTGGATGGCGCGGATCGAAAAGGACCTCAAAGGCAAATCGCTCGACACGCTAAAATGGACAACTGCCGAAGGCATCCCGATGTTTCCGGTCTATCGCAAGGAGGATTTACCGCCTGCGGAATGGCTCCACAACAACTATCCCGGATTTCCACCTTACCTCCGGGGCGAAAGCCCCCTCACAACGGCGGTCCACGGCTGGAAAGCCCAGCTCGATTTGCGCGGTCCCGCGGTTGACACTGCGATTGAGTTGCTGGGGGACGACCACTACCAGGTGGATTCCCTGGGACTATTGGTGAATGGGGAATTCCGTCACCGCAATACCGATACCATCGGATTTCCCTGGCAGGGCGGACTGCAGTTTGGTCGGGCGGAAGATTTTTCGCGGCTGATTGCGGCAGCGGGCGATGCCGAGGTCCACTTTGAGACCGGAGATACGGCTTTGCTGGTGGCAGCGATCCTGGCCCGGGGCGCAACGAAGGATCTTCGGGGCAGCATCGACAATGATCCCCTGACCCGGGCCTGGTGGCAGGACCAAGGTTACTTTACGCGGGAAGAACGCTGGGACGATGCCGTGGCAGTGTTGCAGGCGTTGGACACTGCCTTTGCCCACCTGAAAGCGGTCCGGGTTTCCGCCGTGGAAGCCCACATGCGCGGCGCCAATCTCGTGCAGGAATTGGCGTATGCCCTCGCAAATGCCGCTGAGTACTTCCATCAGTTTGCCAAACGCGGATTTTCCTGGGAAACCATTGCCCGGCACCTGCATTTTTCCTTCCCGGTAGGCACCGACTTCTGGGGGGAAGTGGCAAAATTTCGCGCTTTCCGCGTACTGCTGGGGCGCTTGCTGGAACAGTACGGACTCGAATCGCCGGCGGGACACTACATCGATGTCCACGCGACCGGCTCTCCGCTGACCTTTTCCGGACTGGATCCGAATACGAATATGCTCCGCAGCACGACCCAGGTCATGGCCGCGGTACTGGGGGGCTGTCAGCGCATCTCCGCGATTCCCCACACCGCCAGCCAGTACATCGACGATCCGGCGGCCCTGCGGGTGGTGCGCAACCTGCACTTTGTGTTGCGGGACGAATCTGAATTCGGGAAGGTGGTCGACCCGGCGGCCGGCGGCTACTTTGTGGAACGGTACACCTACGAATTGGTGCAGCGGGCCTGGTCCGAATTCATCGCTCTGGAACGGGGCGGTGGTTATCAGGCGGCTTTGGTGTCGGGGCGGATTGCGCGGGAACTGGCAGCGGGGCGTCTGCGCCGCGAAGAACGCATTGCCCGGGGCAAAGAAGTGCGCCTGGGCTCCAACCAATTTCCCCAGGCGACCGAACGCTACGCCCCCCCCGAAACCGAGGTGGAGGTCTACGATGACGTCCCTGGCTTTGCCGAAGCAATCCTCGCTCCGGCTTCGGAGCGGATCGCGGCCGTCCAGGCGGTGATCCAGGATTCCGATCCCGAATTTGCGGCGATGGCGGCTATGCAAGTGAGCGCTTCTTCCGGTTCCACCGCGCCGCCACTCGCGGACCGTTACGCCACCCCCTTTGAAGCGCTGCGGGCGCGGATCGGCGATGCGGAGGATTTCCACGAGCCACCGACGGTGCTGCTGCTGACCTTCGGCAACTTGGCTTTGCGCAAGGCCCGGGCCAATTTCTGCCTCAATCTGCTCGGGATTGCCGGAATTGAGGCCCAAGAGCAGAACTTTGATCCGGCGGCTTCTGATCCCCTGGCGGAGGTCAGGCGGTCGCGGCCGGACGCGATTTTCCTGTGCAGTTCGAATGCGGAATATTTCGAACATGCGCCACATTTGCTGGTGGAATTGCGCAAGCAGCTGCCCCGGACTTTGCTGTACCTCGCGGGCCAACCTCCGGGCTGGGAGGCGCTGAGTGCCCACGGATTGACGGCCTGCGTGTACGCGGGCATGGACATGCTGCATTTTCTTCACGGTCTCCTCGACGAGACGGTGTTTTTTCGTCCCAGGTTCGCTTTGCCCCGCACCTGGATTGAAGAATCGGTCATCCAGGCACCCACCCAAAGTCAGGCCGAGTGGTTTGCCGCCGCCGTGGCCCAGTCGGAAGGCCGGGACCTCTCCTGGATCAGCCCGGAGAAGATCCGGATCCAGCCCCTCTACACGCCGGAGGACATCGCGGATCTGGAACACCTCAATTATGCGGCGGGCCTGCCGCCTTTCCTGCGCGGTCCTTACAGCACGATGTACAAAGTGCGGCCCTGGACCATTCGCCAGTACGCCGGATTCTCGACCGCCGAAAAGTCCAATGCATTTTACCGCCGCAACCTCGCTGCCGGCCAGAAAGGGCTTTCGGTGGCCTTTGACCTGGCGACCCACCGGGGGTACGACAGCGACCACCCGCGGGTGAAAGGCGACGTCGGGATGGCCGGCGTGGCGATTGACACGGTGGAGGACATGAAGGCGCTGTTTGCCGGGATTCCGCTGGACAAGATGTCGGTCTCGATGACCATGAACGGGGCGGTACTGCCGATCATGGCCTTCTACATCGTAGCGGCCGAGGAGCAAGGGGTTGCGCCGGGGCAACTGGCTGGAACCATCCAGAACGACATCCTCAAGGAGTTCATGGTGCGCAATACCTACATCTATCCGCCGGAGCCTTCCATGCGCATCATCGGGGATATCTTTCGCTTTACCTCGGAAAATATGCCCCGCTTCAATTCAATTTCGGTGTCCGGCTACCACATGCAAGAGGCGGGAGCCACCGGCGACATCGAGCTGGCCTACACCCTGGCCGACGGATTGGAATACATCCGTACCGGGATTGCGGCGGGACTGAAAATCGATGATTTTGCGCCGCGGATCAGCTTTTTCTGGGCGATTGGGATGAATTTCTTTACCGAGATCGCGAAGATGCGGGCCGCGCGAATGCTGTGGGCCCGGATCGTCAAGCAATTTGATCCGCAAAACCCCAAGTCCATGTCGCTGCGGACCCACTGTCAGACCAGCGGTTGGAGCCTCACCGAGCAGGATCCGTATAACAATGTCGCACGGACCTGCATTGAAGCGATGGCGGCGGCTTTTGGCCACACCCAATCCCTCCACACCAATGCCCTGGACGAGGCCATCGCCCTGCCGTCCGACTTTTCCGCGCGGATTGCCCGCAATACCCAGCTTTACTTGCAACATGAGGCGGGCATCACCAATGTCGTGGACCCCTGGGCGGGTTCGTACTACATCGAACGGCTCACCCACGAGATCGCCCACCGCGCCTGGAGCCTGATCCAGGAAATCGAAGAGATGGGCGGCATGGCCAAGGCAATTGAATCGGGGCTGCCGAAAATGCGCATCGAGGAAGCGGCGGCGCGCAAGCAGGCCCGCATCGATGCGGGCAAGGACATCATCGTCGGAGTGAATCGCTACCAACCGGACAAGCCGACGGAGATCGATATTTTGGAAGTCGACAATACGGCGGTGCGCAACGGGCAACTGGCGCGGATTGCGGCGATCAAGGAACAGCGGGATACTGCGGCGGTGGAAGCGGCGCTGGATGCCCTGACGGAAAGTGCACGCACCGGCAAAGGCAATCTGCTGGCGCTGAGTGTGAGGGCGGCCCGAGCCCGGGCTACCCTGGGCGAAATCTCGTTGGCTTTGGAAAAGGAATACGGCCGCTACAAGGCGGTGATCCGCTCGATTGCGGGCGTCTACGCGCGAGAAGCTATGGAAAACGACAATTTTGCCGCGGCCCGGGCCCTGGCGGATGAATATGCGGAGCGGGATGGCCGGCGGCCCCGGATCATGATCGCAAAAATGGGGCAAGATGGCCATGACCGCGGGGCGAAGGTCATCGCGACCAGCTTTGCTGATTTGGGATTTGACGTGGACATCGGGCCGCTGTTTCAGACGCCGGAGGAAGCGGCGCGGCAGGCGGTGGAAAACGACACGCACATCGTCGGGGTGTCGAGTCTGGCCGGAGGCCACAAGACGTTGGTGCCGGATCTGATTGCGGCCTTGCGGACGGCGGGTCGGGAGGACATCATGGTGGTGGCTGGTGGGGTGATTCCCGCTCAGGACTACGATTTTCTCTTCCAAGCGGGCGTTGCGCACGTTTTTGGACCGGGAACGGTGATCCCCGATGCAGCGCAGAAAATCCTGAAGCGGCTCATTGCTGATTTGGGTGAATAGATTGATTCAAACGCAAATCTTATGCCCCGGAGACTCCCAGTGGCCACTTATATCGAAGGCATCCGTGCGGGTGACCGCGCGGTGCTCAGTCGGGCGATTACCGTGGTGGAGAGCACCTTGGAATCGGACCGGTCTTTGACGGTGGAGATCCTGAATGGTCTGCCCCGGTGGACGGCGTCCAGCTTTCGGCTGGGGATCACGGGGGTGCCGGGGGTAGGCAAAAGCACTTTTATTGACCGGTTCGGGATGCACGTGCTGGAACGAGGCCACCGCGTCGCGGTATTGGCGGTGGACCCGAGCAGTTCCCTGACGCGGGGCAGTATCCTCGGGGACAAAACCCGGATGGAAGATCTGGTGCGGGCCCCGGAAGCGTTTGTGCGGCCTTCCCCGGCGCGGGGATCGCTGGGGGGAGTGACCCGCAGCACCCGGGAGGCAATCTTACTGTGCGAGGCAGCGGGCTACGATTTCATTGTCGTGGAAACGGTGGGAGTAGGACAGAGCGAGATTGCGGTCCACTCCATGGTCGATTTCTTTTTGCTGTTGATGCTGGCGGGGGCGGGCGACGAGTTGCAAGGGATCAAGAAGGGAATCATGGAAATGGCGGACGGCATCGCGATCAACAAGGCCGACGGGGACAACCAGATTCGGGCTCGCGAAGCGCGCACCGAGTACCAAAAGGCGCTCCACTTGTTTCCCCCTTCGAAGAGTGGCTGGCAGGCCCAAGTGGTGACCTGTTCGGGATTGAAAGGGGAGGGGATCCCGGAGTTGTACGCCATGCTGATGGACTACCGGGAGCGCATGCGCGGCAACGAATGGGGAGCCTCCAAACGGCAGCGCCAGGCCTTGCAGTGGATGCACGAAACGGTGCGGTCTTCAATCGAAGCACGCTTCTATGCCGACACGCGGGTAAAAGCCGAATTGCCGGCGATGGAAGCCCGGGTGGTCGCGGGAGAAATTGCCCCTACCCTCGCCGCGAATGATCTCATTCGCCTATATTTGCAAAGAGAAAAAAAAGACTGAACCTTCCGATCCATGTCCACAACCGATCTGATCCTCGAAATTTTGAAATACGTAGTTCCGGCGGGCTTTGTGCTGGGAGGCGTGGGAATGGTGATGCGGGAAAACCGGCTCAAAGCCGAGACCAAGGAAAAGTACGGGATTTTGCAGCAGACTTTCGCGGAAATGATGCCGTTGCGCCTGCAAGCCTACGAACGTGCAATCCTGTTTTTGGAGCGGATCAGTCCGGACAGCATCATCATTCGTGTGGATGGAAGCAACAAGACGGTGCAGTTGTTTCAGCGCCAGTTGATCGCAGAGATTCGGGCCGAGTACGAGCACAATATCGCCCAACAATTGTACATCAAAAACGACAGTTGGGAAGAGTTGGTGCGGGCCAAGGAGCAGACCCTGGCCCTGATCAATGCGACGGCCCGGACGCTGCCTCCGGACGCGAAGGGAATGGAGCTGGGCAAGCGGGTGCTGCAAGAGATGAGTCGGCAGGAAAACTCGCCGACCCGGTCAGCGATCCGGGCTTTGAAATCAGATGTTCAGCAGACCTTCCGCTTTTGAGTTCCTATATCCAGTGGGTTTTTGTGGTTAAAGAATGTCGGATGTCGCGCTGGCGAAACTTGCTGATTATCGGCACTTAAGAACATCAAAATGTGGATAACCTGCTTCGGGGAAGGAAGCTGCAAGGTAGATTTAGTCTTGAAAAAAAGTGAATAAATGGACTTGCAGGAGGAGGGCAAATTCGCTATAATAGATATAGCTAACAAACTGAGATCAGCGCCATTGAATTGAGGTTAGGGTGTTGACATTCAGTCGCTTACTGATAGATTGTAGCCTGCTAAATTTAATCCAATGTCAAGTTTTATTTTTGGTATTTTTTAGTCATCTTTGATGCTCCAAAGAAATGGTGTCAGTCTATCTGCCTGCATAACCTCAAAAGTTTTCAACACAAGCACAGATACAAATCGTAAATGAAGTCGGATCACAATGAAATATGGGAAAAGTGTTTGGAGGTTATTCGCGATAACATCAATCAGCAAAGCTTTAAAACCTGGTTCGAACCAATTAAACCGCTGAAACTCGAGAATAACGTTTTAACCATTCAGGTCCCCAGCCAATTCTTTTATGAATGGTTGGAAGAACACTACGTTTCCCTTCTGCGCAAAACCATCAAGCATTTTCTGGGGTCAGACGGCCGTCTGGAATACTCCATTATTGTGGAGAACAGTCTTGATGAAGGGCGCCGCTATTCGATCAACATCCCGACTTCGTCGCGCGAGGTTAACACGCGTAATCCTTCCGTAAGCATGCCGATCAATATCGGTAAATCGGTTCCAAATCCGTTTGTCATTCCCGGGATCAAAAAAATCAACATTGATTCGCAGTTGAACGCGAATTATACGTTCGAAAATTTCATCGAAGGGGATTGTAACCGCCTGGCGCGCGCCGCCGGATATGCGGTTTCCACCAAGCCGGGACAAACGGCGTTTAATCCGCTGCTCATTTACGGAGGAGTCGGTTTGGGCAAAACCCACCTTGCCCAAGCCATCGGTAATGAGGTAAAAGGTCAGTATCCCAACAAAATTGTCCTGTACGTATCCTCAGAAAAGTTCATCAACCAGTTCATAGAAGCGATCAAAAACAACACGGTCAATGATTTTATCAGCTTCTACCAACTGATTGACGTGCTGATCGTCGATGATATCCAGTTTTTCTCCGGCAAGGAGAAAACACAGGACCACTTTTTTCACGTCTTTAACCATCTCCACCAAGCCGGTAAGCAGATCGTACTCACGAGTGACAGCCCGCCCAAGGATCTTAAAGGCATGGAAGAACGCTTGCTCTCCCGCTTCAAGTGGGGGTTGAGTGCTGACCTTCAGACGCCCGATTACCAGACGCGTGTCGCCATCCTGAAAAACAAAATGTACAAGGATGGAATTGAATTGCCTCCGGACGTGATCGAATACATCGCGCACAACATTACTTCCAACGTCCGCGAACTTGAAGGAGCCTTGATCAGCTTACTGGCCCAAAGCTCACTCAATAAGCGGGAAGTCGACCTGGATCTCGCCAAGCAAATGCTCAAGAACTTCATCAAGAACGTGAGCCGCGAGATTTCCATCGATGCCATCCAAAAGCTCGTCTGTGAGCACCTCAGTGTCGAACAAGATCTGCTCAAAGCCAAAACCCGCAAGCGGGAGATCGTGCAAGCACGGCAAATCTCCATGTACTTCGCCAAGGAATTGACCAAGTCCTCGCTGAAAACCATCGGCATGCATTTCGGTGGCCGCGATCACTCCACGGTCATTCACGCCGTGCAAACGGTCAATGACCTGATCTCCATCGACAAGGAGTTTCGCAAGAACATCGACGAGATCAAGAAAAAGATTTCTCTCAGCCTGACCTGATTCAGGCCCCAAAATCTACGGAATTAGTCAAAGCACACAGCGCCCTTTCGAGGGCGCTATTTTTTTTGGCGTAGTTTGTCATTGGCCCGGAAACCCTGACTGGGCCCAATTTGCGGGATTATGGTCAAACCACTTTTGTGGTAGGGTTGATCGGAGGGGGGGCAGAATTAAGCTCCCAACCGCAGGTTAACCCGAATGCTCACTTGATATTGCCAAAACCACCGGACAGAAGGAGCCCCCCAAACGGCCCGAAGTGGGAGAGATCCGCTCGGAGGTGCCCCTGCAGGCCCAGGAACTGGGCAAGGCCCCCCCAGAACATCGATCCGCAGGCTTCGGTGCCCAAGCTCAAGCAGGACCACGAGATCTCCTTGCAAGCGGAAAGCGACGACCTTGACGAAGTGATGGCGCAGAACGGCGTCACCGAAGACCAGCTCGCCAACTCGCATAAGCCCAAGGTCACCGGGGCCCTCGAAAGCAAAAACCAGGCCCCGAACGAGGCGGCGGCGGCCCCCAAGCGCTACCGCAACCAGGAAAATACGCTGCTCAAGCGCGCCCGGAACTACCCCGCGAAGCCCGGCAAAGCCAAGTTGATCGCGATGTATGGGGCGCGGGCAAAGGTGCTGCTGAAGATATTTGGCGACCAGATCGCGACGGAAAAGCAGGGAGAGACCCAACAAGAAAAGGTCCACAAGCTTTTTGCGGTCAACTACAACTCGACCAAGAAAGCGGTCACCGAAAAGCTGGATGCGCTCTCGGAAAACATGGACGTGTACTTCGAGTAAGCGGCGGAGCGGGCAAAAAAGAAGTTTGAGGACAATGTTGAGGACAAGCTGGATGAGATCTACGGCTGGACGGTGATCGACGACTGGCTGTTCGGGGAAGACACCGAAGCCATTGAAGCGGTCTTCCGCGAGGAAAAGGACATTTTCCTGGCGAAGACGAACGGTATCCTGGGCAAGATTGCCCAGTGCATCGCCGACGAACTCAACGAAGCTTTGAACATCATTGAGTTCGGCCGCAAGGAAAACGAGCGGATTTACCGGGGGCTTTCCGACGCGGACAAGCGCCTGGCCCAAGAGAGCTACGAAGGCTTCAAGGACCAGTATTTGGAGCGGGAAGACACGGTCTACGACAAGCAGAAGGAACTGGCTTCGGATCTGGCGCGGAGTTCCAAGGACAATGCCGACTCACTGCGGGAAACCTTCGACAAGATCAATGAGGTGGCGGCGGGCTGGATCGGCAAGGCATTTGCCGCGCTGATGTGGGTGATCAACAAGATCATCGAAATTTCAGAGGCGGTTTAAATTTAATTCTGCGATTTTGCTCCGGCATCTTTTTCCGCCCCTCTTCCGCTATTTTCTCGCCCCTAGCTTGGGCTATGGACTCCAAAATGAGCTTCGATGGACAAAAAAATTCTGCACTAGCAAATTTCACAAACCAATTTTAAACCGCCTCTAAGACTGCGTCCGCGCGCTCAATCAATCGCGATGTTTACGATTTTTTTGCGGCCCCGCTTGTCGAGCAGGAAACGTTCGCGGTAAATCATCGAAGCGGTTTTGGCGACGTCATTGACGTAGTAATAGTTGAAGCCGGCGGTCAGGACCGCCCCTACGCCCGGGATGGAAGTGATCGCCTTGCGTGCCAGGGTTTCCTTGAGGATCTGGTTGATCAACATCCGGGAGAGATTGACCGCGGCGGTTTTGCCGATTTGCTTCCGGGTAAAATCGCCGCCCACCCAATGCACGCCATTGGGATGCTGCTCCTCAAATGCCTTCAACTCGGCGAGGCCCTTGGTTTTGCCGTCGAACGACGAGGACGTAGCGATTTTGAATACCCGCAGCATGTAGCCAATCTCAAACGATTCGTGCTCCTCGGTCGGTTCGTCCAGTTGGTAGCCGAAGCAGAGTGCATTTTGGTAGATCAGCCGGAAACACAGCGTGAACAGGGCGGGCAGATCGGCGAGCAAACCAGGCCAGCCCAGCAGCCCTGTCCCAAACCCCTCGGCAATTGCCAGCCGGGTGTTGAATTTGCCGAACTCCTCCGACACGTGGATAAGGTCAAATACCGAAGCCTTTTTCAGTTCCAGGATGGTTTCCGAGTCGATTTCAAACTCCTTAGTGGACTGCAGGACCTCTTCTTCGCTGACCGTCCACTGGGACAAATCCTGAATCCGGGCGACAATGGTGTCCGAAACTTCGCCCATTTTTTCACTCGCACTTTCGGGGATCAGTTTGTCGGCCGCCCACACCAAAGGCTTGGTCATCATGTGGGTAGCGAGGTTAAGGAATCCCGGCCCATCTTCTTTCCAGCCTTCGACATCCTGGAGGACTTTGAGTTCGGTTGAATTGAGTTTAGCCATTTTACTACAATTGAGATTTAGTTTCTTATTTTTACCGGCTGAGATTCAGAAAAGTTACAGAATAAAAAAAGGACAGCACTCAATATGAAGTTTGGAACGAAATCTGTTCACGCCGGTGTCGAGCCGGATCCGGTCACCGGGGCGATCATGACCCCCATCTACCAGACCTCCACCTACGTGCAGGCGGCACCGGGCGATCACCAAGGCTACGAGTATTCGCGGACCCACAATCCCACGCGGACGGCTTTGCAGCAAGCATTGGCCGCATTGGAGAATGCCAAGCATGGACTCTGCTTTGCCTCCGGGATGGCCGCTGTCGATGCGGTGATCAAATTGCTGGCCCCCGGCGACGAAGTCATCTCCACCAATGACCTTTACGGCGGGAGCTACCGGATATTTACCAAAGTCTTCGCCCCGCTTGGGATCAAGTTTACCTTTGTCAACATGCGGGAGATCGCGCAGATTGAGGCGGCCATTACCCCCAAGACCCGCCTGATCTGGATCGAGACGCCCACGAATCCCACGATGAACATCGTCGACATCGCCGCGGTCACCGCGCTGGCCCGGCAGCACGACATCCTCACTGTGGCCGACAATACATTTGCCTCTCCCTACCTGCAAAACCCGATTGACCTCGGGGCCGACATCGCTCTGCATTCGATCACCAAGTACCTGGGCGGGCACTCCGACGTGATTATGGGCTGTCTCATGTTGAATGACGACGGCCTGCAAGAGCGCCTGGCTTTCCTGCAAAATACCTGCGGCGGCGTACCCGGCCCGATGGACGCTTTCCTCGTCCTGCGGGGACTGAAGACCTTGCACCTGCGGATGCAGCGCCACTCCGAAAATGGCCGCAAAATCGCCGCTTTTCTCGACCAGCACCCCCGGGTGTCGCGGGTATATTACCCGGGCCTGCAGTCCCATCCCGGACACGTCGTCGCCGCGAAACAGATGCGCGATTTTGGGGGAATGATCTCCTTTACCCTGCACGGCGATGTCCTGGAAGAGGCGGTCAAGGTCATGAGCAATACCCAACTCTTCAGCCTCGCCGAGAGCCTGGGCGGGGTCGAATCGCTGATCGGCCACCCCGCGTCGATGACCCACGCGGCGATTCCCAAGGAAGCCCGGGAGAAGGCCGGCTTGAAAGACTCATTGATTCGACTTTCCGTCGGAGTGGAAGATGCGGACGACCTCATTGCCGATTTGGCGGCGGCCCTGGAAGCCTAAGCGATTTCCATGCAGGAGATTCTGTTTTTGGTGGGATTGGCGCTGGCGCCGGTCATTTTCATCTTTACCCTCGTGTATCTTTTGGATCAATACGACCGGGAACCGCTGAAAATGCTGGTGGGGACGTTCATGTTGGGGGTGGCCTCGGCGATACCGGCGATCTGGCTAGAAGTGAATCTCACGCAAGTCCTCGGCGTCGATGCGGGGCCCGATTTCTTCGAAACCCTGGTTTTTGCGATGCTCGTGGTGGCCACTTCGGAGGAGCTCGTGAAGTTCCTGGCGGTCCGGGTTTGGGCCTACCGGAGCCGCCATTTCAATGAACCCTACGATGGAATCATGTACTGTGTGGCGGCTTCCCTGGGCTTTGCCGCGATCGAAAACGTGGGCTACGTACTGCAATACGGCTATGAGACCGGACTGTTCCGCATGTTTACCGCCGTTCCGGGGCACGCGATGATGGGCGTAATCATGGGGTATTTTGTGGGACTGGGCAAATACAAGACCGCACCGGAACAGCGGACCGCTTACACCATTCTGGGCGTTTTTGCCGCCATCCTGGTTCACGGCCTGTACGACTTCTTTTTGATGTGGGACCAAGGATACGTGGCGGTACTGGCGCTCGTAGTCCTGTTTGTAGCTCTGGTCTTATCGGTGCGTGCGGTTCGCCTGCACCGCCGCATTTCACCCTTCCGACCAAAATGAGATGACGGAAATGTCTTCGGCTGAACTCAAGTCTTTCCTCGACGCGAAATACGCGGCGTTTAACAACCGCGACTTCATTGCGGACGATCCGATCAGCATTCCCCACCGCTACACCCGGAAGGAAGACATCGAAGTGGCGGGGCTGCTCTCGGCAGTGATCGCTTGGGGGCGCCGGGACCTGATCGTACGCGCCGCCAATCAACTGATGGATCTGATGTGGGACGCGCCGTTTGACTTTGTGATGCAGGCGGGGGAGGCGGAACTGGAGGCAACGGGCGAATTTGTCTACCGCACGTTTCAGGGGGTGGACTGCGCCGGGGCCATCCGCGGATTGCGGCGGATTTACGCGGAACTCGGCGGTTTGGAGCGAGTGATGGCCATCGGACCGGAGGAAGACAGTACTTTCAAGGCGATCGTGCAGTTGCGCCAGGCCATGCTGGACACGCCCGGATTTGCCCCGCGCACGCAAAAACACTTCGCCAATCCCGCCAAGGGCTCATCGGCCAAACGCCTGAACATGTACCTGCGCTGGATGGTGCGCAAGGATGGCCGGGGCGTAGATTTTGGCCTGTGGCAGGGTGTCCGCCCCCACCAACTGATCTGCCCGCTCGATGTCCACACCGGCAATGTCGGGCGCAAACTGGGCCTGATTTCCCGCAAAGCCAACGATTGGAAATCCGCCCTGGAACTGACCCAAGCCCTGCGGCGATTCGATCCGGAAGACCCGGTGAAGTACGACTTTTCGCTGTTCGGGCTGGGCGTATTTGAGAAATTTTAGGGGGAGGAACCTTCCCCCAGGTAATTTTCCCGCAATCCCATTCCGATCCCGTTGATAAAAACGGCTTCATCTTTTCGCGGTGAATCGTTAAATTGCGGATAGCGCATGATCGTTTTTGCTGCGAAAAACGATCCCTAAACAATACCGTCTCTGAATCGTCTCAATTTTAAAGCCAATTGATCGGAACGAGATGGCCACGCACGAAAACACACAATCAGAAAGAACCAACGTCGAGTCCCAGGAAAGCTCCGGCTTTGGTCTGCATCCCCTTTCGGAAACCGGATTCTCCAACGCGGCGGCGCCCCCGCCCGCCTCACGCTCGGCAGCCCCCTTCCAACTTCAGGCCAATCCCGAAGTGAGTCCTGCTGCCCCGGGTAGGGAAAACCCAGTCCTCGAACTCGCCAGTCGCCCGACCGATGCCCCCGCCCAAAACAAGTCGGAATCGGCTCCGGTCCAGCGCCAAGAAGCCGAAGCCGAATCCGAACCGGAGACGCGGGAACCCTACGTTCCCTATCAGATCTACTTTGACCGGGACGTCTCGGGGGAGCAATTCAAGATCATCATCATGCAGCAAGTATTTGGCGCCGTGGTGGACAACATTCGTTGGCGCAACATCCGCGATCAATACAGCGCCGACGAGAGCCCGGTGACCGTGGAAATGGACGTCAGTTTGCTGTTGCGGGAACGGATCGCGGTCAATCAAGGCCGGGGCATCGAAACCGATGCGGAAGGGGGTGTATCCGGATCCTCGGAACGACGGGAAGCGTTTAATGCCTTGCCCCGGGGAAATGCAGAACGCAGCTCCTTGACCTCGGAAATCGACCGACGCTTTTACGAGTCCACTGGCCTGCCTCCGGGAACGTCGATTACTGATCGGGAGGAGGATGAAGGGATGCGTCAACTTTGGGGACAATTGCAGGACGAGGTCCTGTTCCAACACGAGTACATCCGCAATTTACCGCCCGAGGTCCAGGAATTTATCCGTTACAGCACGGATGGGCGGGTCCTGACCCCGGCCGATTACGATGCCCTGATGCGGATTGCGCGGACGATTCAGTCCATGCCCCCGGAAAACGTGCCCGATTACCTCTCCAAGGTCAGCGGCACCACCACGGACCTGGCTGCGTTTGAGCAATCCTTGCACACCTACAACGAGGAAATGGCCCGCCGCAGCGCGGTAGAAGAAGAAAATCTAAACAACCAGGCCCAATTGGCCGGACTGGAAGCGGTGTACGAGAAGTACCGCTTGTACCGTACCTTGAATAGCAGCGGATCGCTCAGCGGAGATTTTGGCGGGATTGTTGCCATCAACCGGGCGTTTGAATTGCGGGAAGAAATTGACCGGGACGTGCGGCCGTTTGGCTTCAGTGGGGTAGAGGAGTTCGAGCAGTTCATCACCGATTTTGAGCGGACCTTTGAACTGCAATCGCAAAGTATCGCCCTGAGCTACCTGGAACGGTTCCGGGGTTCACTGTTCCGGGAGCAACAACGCTACCGGGAAAATGCGGTGCTGCAAGACCTGCAAGCGCGCATTCAGGCGGGCACGACCAAGCAAGAACTGGCCGCCGAGTTCTCGATTTTTGAGGATTCGGCCCTGCCCGATGATCGCAAGGTAGACATGGCCCGGCTGGCCGCGGCCAGCAGTCCGGAAGCGCTCGGGCGGATCTTGCGCGGCTACGTCGAGACCCGCACTCAGGATGTCACGGAAGTGCTCGGCCACATCGAGGGTGACAGTTCGGTGATTTTCAAGCTGGATGCCCTCCTGCCGCAGTTTTACGCCCAGCAAAATATCGCGGAAGGCTCCATCTACGCGATGATCATCGAGGACAAAATCCGGCGGGATATGCTGGGGCGGGTCCTCAGCGGGATCATCTTGGCGATTGTAGCGGTGGCGTTGGCGGTGGTATCGGGGGGCTCGGCGGTACCGGCCATGGTTGCCGCGGGGGCGGGCCTTACTGGATTTGGCATTGGTGCGTACGCGGTTTACGAAGAATACCGGAACTACGCCCTCGAAAACGACATTGCCGAAGCGGGCTTGGCGGATGATCCCAGCATGATCTGGCTGATCTTGGCCGTCGCCGGAGCGGCCCTCGATTTGGGTGCGGCCGTGCGGGCGGTACGGGCGTTGAGCCCTGCCGCACGGGCCCTCAATTCGAGCGGGGACACTGCTTCCTTCCTGCAACAACTTCGCCGGCTCGAAGACCTGGGTGAGATCGACGCCCGTGTGGCCCGCGCAGTGGAGCGCGCCGCTCAGGCACAGCAGGGATTTGCCCAAGCCTCCGATGATTTGAGCGGCCTCCTGGCCGGTGGATCGATTCGCTCTCTGGCCGATCCGCAGGTGTACGATGCCTTGGTGCGGATGGCGCGCTTCAAGGCCCAAGAGGGCGTAGCGAGTTTCCAGGTATTTCTGCGGGAAATCGAGCGAGCGCGTGCGGTGGCGCAATTGGGGGACCTGCAGCCCGAAGAATTGGCGCGGGTGCGGCAGGCCTGGCAAGAGGGTCGGGCCTTGGCTGGCGTGGCCGACGAAGCCGCCGAGGTGGGATCGGATGCGGTAGCGGGGGTACGCACGGCGGTGGAAACCCGCATTTCGGCGATGGACCGCTTTACCATGCGCTATTCCGACGATGAGATCCGGGCGATCATGGCCCAGGGCGAACGAATGGGCTTCACCCGCCAGCAGATCGAAGACTTGATCCTGATCGGCAGCCGGAACGACAAGCCGCTGACGGCCCTGCAACTCATGGATCAGATGGGCTTCTCCCAGACTTTGCGGGCGCGCGGTTTCCCGATGCGTTTTGCTTCGCTGGAAGAATTCAATCGCTTCCGGGGCGTGGTGCGGACGCGCCTCCAAACCCTGGGGGTATCGGTGTCCGATGTGCGGATTCAGGGTTCGGCGGTACGGAGCCCCACGGCGCAGGATGTGGACCTCTTGGCGATGATCACCCAAAGTGAATTCGACGATTTCATCCGGCGCGCTTACGCGACCCGAATTACAGAAAATGGCATCCGGCTGGACATTTCTGAGTTTACCCACGACCAATTGCTGGCGCTGTCCCGGCGGATTGCGGAAAATCCGGGGGCCTTCAATGGGGTGGCCCGCAGTGATTTTCAATACAATTTTGCCGGGCAGATCATCAAGGCGAGCCCGAGTAAGCGGGCGATGCGGCAAGTACTGGACTTGCGCCCCCTGGTCGCCGACCTGCAGAGTCAGTTCCCGAACCTCAACGTGGATAACTTTACCGTACAAACCCCCGGCGGGGCGTTTGATTTGCAACCATTCTGGCAACTGTGAGCATGACGAGTGACTATGACATCACGGCTTCGATCCGAAATGCTTCCCACGAAGCGATTCAGGCGGCCTTTGAACAGCTTTTCCCGGGAATCAAGGTCCGGTCCCGCATGTACGGGCTGGAGCTAAAGTACGCGGACGAGCAAGTGGAGCTCCACGTAGAATGTCCCAACCCCAGCGACGGAACCTACTTCCTGGATACGAAGTTTCGGGGAACAGAAACGGAAATGCAGGCGCTCGGCAATCGGATCGGGCGGGAATTGGTGCAGCAAGGGCTGGACTTTCACTTGGGCGGGCAGGCGTACGATGCGCAAGACGAGCCCGTGGGCGAAGAATGGAACTTTCGCTCGGTTCCGGAGGGCGAATGAATCCGGAATAGGTGGGTACCCGCTTGTTTTCCCGCCCATCGGGTATTGCCATTCTGCAATACGGTCAAGCCCGGTCCGGCTGACCGGCCGCAAACTTTGGGCGCAGGGATCATCGGTTGCGGATCAAGGTTCCCGTCATTTCGGGCAGTTGCCGAATTGTTGTCCAATATTCTTCCTGGACATCTGTATCAATGTGAATCGGCACCCGTTCGCCGTACAGGCGGTCGGTACCATCCTTTTTCGGTCCCGAGATCCAGTACTGAATTTTGGTGGCGACTTCGAAGTAGTTGGCTTTGTGGCCTCGTCCATTTAGCGAAGCAAACCTTTGCCCCTGATAATAGATCGACCGGCCGGACTTGGAAAAGGTGACGCGTCTGATGCGGGCTTCCCCCGCTTGGGGTCCGTTTTTGATTTCGAGGTACATGATGCGGTGGTGGGCCATGCCGGCAATTTAAGTCTCCCCACCGAACAATTGCCCAAGGATCTGCTTGAATGGGATATTTTTGGGTTGGTCCGGGGTTTTTACCCGGTGCATCGGACCCATATCCATTTTGTCACATACTTGACTTTTTTTCGCAAGGCCATTCGGCACCTTTGGAACAGTGATTACGGTACGAGCAAGGTAGCCGAGGTCAGGGGCAAGCACATTCTCGTTTGGGAGAAGCGAACCCGGATCCCGGCTCCTTCTTTTTTACCCCCGCCAAAGTTGAATTTTCCCCGATTTCCCCGTTAATTGTTGTCGCCGGTCCGAAACGGCCGGCATACAATTCGCATGTTTAAATTCCCGAAAGCCCCACCCGGTATCCCAACCGTCACCCGCGAGCAAATGATCGAGGTCGACCGGCTTATGGTCGAGGATTACGGCATTGACTTGATCCAGATGATGGAAAATGCGGGACGGAGTTTGGCGGTATTGGCGCGAGAAGAGTTTTACCGGGGCAATTGCCGGGGCAAAAGCGCGGTGATTCTGGCGGGAACCGGTGGCAATGGTGGGGGAGCGTTGGCGGCGGCTCGGCGCTTGCGGAATTGGGGCGTCACCATCCGGGTCGTATTGGCAAAGCCGCTCGATGCTTACCAAGGCGTTCCCGGCGAACAATTGGCCATCTTGCAAAAAATGGGGGTCATGCTGCTGGATGAACCGCCTAAGGGGGCCGATCTCATCATCGATGGGCTGATCGGATACGGATTGCAAGGCAATCCGCGCGGGCGGGTGGGGGAGTTAATCGCTTGGACCAATCGGCAAATCACCCCGGTACTGGCGCTGGACGTGCCTTCGGGCCTCGATTGTACGACGGGAAAAGTCGGCGATCCTTGCATTCGGGCGAGTGCGACCCTGACTTTGGCGCTGCCCAAGACGGGTTTGGTGACGCACACGGCGCGACCGCAGGTGGGGGAACTCTTCTTGGCGGACATCAGTGTTCCGGGTTCGCTCTACGCGGCGCCCAAGGTCGACCTTTCCGTCGGTCCGATTTTTGGGGAGAGTGACATTCTGCGCCTCCACGCCTTCAACTGATGAATCTCTGATTGGCGCCGAGAATTTCCAATGAACGCCTCGCTTAATTTTCAATTTCCATTGGGCGGGTTTTGTACTTGTTTGGTCTTGCGCGGCCACGGGCGGCCGCTAATTCAATGGCAATTGTGCGGGGACTCGCGGATTGCCGATTTGTGGAAGGGTATTTGGGGGAAAAATGGGGAAATCTGGACGCCCCCGTTGCGCACTTTCGCCGAAAATGAGAACTTGTAGGCCATGGCGGGAAGAAGAGCGCAATTCATTCGCCGGTTTGCCAAACTGGGCCAGTCCCTGCCGGTTTCGCTGCTGATGCGGCTTACCGGACAGCGGGTGCTGGTCGTATTGTACCACGCAGTGACCGATGAAGCACCGCCCCACCTGCGGCACCTCTACCGGATCAAAACTCGGGCGGAGTTTTCCGCCGATTTGGATCACTTGCTGCGTTTCCTCCAACCGATCGACGTACACGCTCTGCGGGACCACGTGACGGGACGGGAGCGGCTGCGCAAGCCCGGTCTTTTAGTGACGTTTGACGATGGGCTGCGGGAATTCCACGATGTGGCCGCGCCCATTCTCCGCGCGAAGGGAGTGCCGGCGATCTGTTTCCTCAACAGTGACTTTGTAGATAACCGGGGGCTGTTTTACCGCTACACGGCGAGTCTGCTGGCGGATCGGGCGGGAGCGGCGAGTGAGGAAGCAGCTTATCGCAAGCGCATCCTGGGGATGGGCTACGATGGAGAAAATATTTTGCTCGACCTGGCCCACGACGAAGGCCTGGACCTGCGGGCTTACCTCCGGGAACAGCGGCCTTATCTGAGCAGCGGGGAAATCCTCGCTTTGCAGAATCAGGGATTTCACTTTGGGGCGCACAGCGTGGACCACCCCGAATACAAATTTTTGGATTTGGAAACGCAGTTGCGGCAGACTCGGCGCAGCCAGGACTACGTCGAGGCCCATTTTGGGGTGAAGGAGCGCTGGTTTGCTTTTCCCTTTACCGATCACGGGGTGGGACGGGAGTTTTTCCAGCGGCTATTTGCCGGGAAAAATGCACCCGAGTTGACGTTTGGCTGTGCGGGACTGAAGCGGGACATCGACCGGCGGCACGTGCAGCGCATCCCCTTGGAAATGGACGGCCTGAGCGCTCGGGAGATTTTGCCCGCGGAATTCCTGTATTATTTCGCCAAAGCCCCCTTGGGCAAAAACAAAATCCGCCGCGCATGATCGAACTCCGCAGTTTCAATGCCGCCGAACTGGCGAGGCTGGTGCAGGCGCCGGAGTACCGGGATTGGCCGCACCTGCCGATATCGATTCACCGGGGGATCTCGCACGCCCACAATCCGCGGCGGTCCCCGGACGATGTCCTGTTGTTGCTGGCGTATCGGGGGGACACGATGGTGGGCTATCTGGGGATGCTGCCGGACCGGCTGTATTTTCCCGAAGGAACGGAAAAGGCGGCCTGGCTCAGTTGTTTGTGGGTAGATCCGGCCCAGCGGGGGCAGGGCATCTCGAAAAAGCTGGTGCGCCGGGGACTGGAACTCTACGGCGGGCGCATCCTGGTGACTGAATTTACGGTGCCGGCGGAGCGGCTCTACGACCGGCTGGAAGCATTTACTTCGCTCCAGATCAAAGAGGGCGCGCGCTTTTACCGCCGCCTCGACCTGGCGGAAATTCTCGGCAAACGAGGGGGAATTTGGGCGAAAATCAAGGGACTCCTGCGCGGGGTAGACCTTCTGGTGAATGCGGTGCTCGATCTGCGGTTTGCCGGGGAGCGGGAAGACCTGGGCGCCTACACCTGGGAAGAAACTGCCGGGATCGATCCGGCGGCGGAAGCTTTTATCGCGGAGCACCGCATTGGGGAGGAGTTGTTCCGGCGGGAAGCGGAGGAACTGAACTGGATGCGGGAATATCCCTGGCTGGTGGTCGGGGCGCCGGATGCGATGAGCCGCAAGTACGTGTTTTCTTCGGTCGCGGATGCGCACTCCACCCATTTTGTTCGGGTCAAGGACCGGGCGGGCAAGCTGGTCATGCTGTTCCTGTTTCTGCGCCGCAACGGCAATCTGAAGGTCAATTATTTCTACGCTGCGCCGGGGCGAGAAGGCGATGCGGTGCGGATTTTGCGGCAACATTTGCGCAAGTGGCGGGTGAAGACCCTGTTGCTTTACCAACCGGCCCTGCTGCGGGCCATCGGAAGCGGGCGCTTGGGCAGTTTGCACCGGAGACCGGCGCTGAGAAAGTACATCATCGGCAAGGTGCTGGCGGACCGGATCGCGGGGCGGGAGTTTGTGATTCAGGATGGGGATGGCGACTGCGGATTTACCTGATTGTCGAGGGAAAGGCAAGCTTTTGCGAAAATCAAGACAACAATTCCCGATTGGTTGGTGAGCAAAAACGGCCGGGCACACTGTGGGTGTGCGCCGGCCGGATGAGTGAGATTGGTGCCGTAAATTGGATCAAGGCAAAAAGAATCGTTTTTGGACGACTTCCCCCTCGGCGTGGAGGCTCAGGAAGTAGGCGCCGGCCGGGAGCCGGCTCAGGTCCAGGGTCAAGATGTCGCTGTGGGACCATTCATTGACGCGGCGCAGGAGGTGCCGTCCGTTGAGGTCGTAGAGGGAGATGGCAATGACGGCATCGGGGGGCGCCTGGAAATGGACGTCGACGAGGCGGCGGTCGGGCAGCGGGACGATGGCATCGAGGGTGACGCGCGCCGTTGGGGTATGGAGGCAGTCAAATACTTCCGAATAGGAAAACTGCCCGTCGCGGTCGACTTGGCGGAGGCGGTAGAAATTGGCGCCGGGGAGGGGATTGGGGTCGAAGTAGCGGTAGGTGCGGGGGCCATCGCCCGGCTGGGCGGCCACTTCGCCGATGGGCCGAAAATCGAGCTTGTCCCGGGCGCGTTCCACCTGGAAGTAGTCGTTGTTGGTTTCACTCAAGGTGGTCCAGCGGAGGCGGTTCCCGAATCCGTCTTGGGCAGCGTGGAGTTCCCCCCAGGTGACGTCGAGGAAAGCGGCGATATTGATGCACATGTCGGGGTCGGGATAGCAGCCAGCGACTGGATCGCCATCGCCTTCAACTCCGAAGACACAGATGGAGTCAGGGAGGATGCCAGTGACGAAGATGAATTGAGTACACTGGCTATGTACCATTCCGCAGGTTGAGGTTGATGAGATACAGGTGTACGGAACTGAAGAATTCGCCGGATCTGTGTAAATAATCGATTCTTGACTATTAAAAGGACTGGGTAGAGGGCCCACTGAAAAGCCGAAATAGGAACCACCAGTACTGTCCCCAGTAATGACCATGGGACTAAAAGTGACAATACTTATTGCAGGGTTCTGAGAGTAAAATCCAAACAAGATATCTTGAGTGTCATCCCCCGCTCCAGTATTGGTCCCGGTCAGACCTGCCCCTACACACAGCGTAGTATAGATATTGTAGAGTCCGCCACTAAATACAATACTGTCCAGGGTAATAGCGCTCCGATGACAAGCCCGCACCGGATTACAAAACAGCAAGTACAGGCAGACCGAGCCTACCCAAGGAAAAATCAGACGAATTGGCTTCATTAAAGAAAAATTGAAAATTACACGCGATGCGCCGTCGCCGGCGGCATCTCGAAATCAAAATGGGGAAGCCTCAATTCGGGTCCGGAAGGACCACGTGCAATGTTTACCGCGTAGGGGAGGAGGGTCAGTTCTCCTGCGAAAGCCGCCATATCCCAATTGCCTCTGCAAGGAGCCTTGGGCGGGAAGCGAACTCCGCCGTCGCGGTAAAGATATCACGAAAAGGTTATTTTGCCACAGTTTCCGCCGGATTTTTTTCTTCCGGGCGGGATTTCGATGACCGGCGGCGCCGGGTGAAGGGCATCCAGAACATGCTCAGGACAAACAGGAGGATGGAAGCGCCCAGCAGCCATTGGAAGCGGTTGACCGAGGTGAGGCGGGATTCCTTGTCCATGACCGTCGCCGAAAGCAGGCGGATCTGATCGGCCACCGCATCCAGGTTGTCGATTTGATCGTCGATGCGGGTGTATTCCGTGCCAAAGCTCGCCGCGAGTTCCTGCAGGGTCTCGTCCTTGAGCTGGGAGAGGGCGGGCTGCCCGTTTTCGCCCCGCAGGTAACCTTTCTTGCGCCCGCGCACATACCGCGGCACCTGTCCGCCCGCGTAGGTGCCCACCCCAACCGGAAAGACGGTGATGTCATTCTTTTGCATGCGCTCGACGACCGAGGTGTAGTTTTCCCCGAAATCTTCCCCGTCGGAGATCAGGACCACCGAGCGGGTCACTTTGCGCGCCGATTTCTCTGTGTCCAGGAAGCGTTCCAAGGCCATCCGCAGCGCCGCCCGGAAGCTGGTCCCGGTATTGGCGAACTGGTAACTGCCCATCAGGTCGATGAACATGGCCATGGCCTTGTGGTCGCTGGTCAGGGGACACTGGACGTAGGCATCAGAGGTGAACACAATCAAACCGATGCGGTCGCCGGGCAACTGATTGATCATGCGCTTGAGGTCTTTTTTGACCTTTTCCAGACGGGTGGGCTGGATGTCTTCGCAGTTCATCGAAGCGGATACATCCACCAGCACGTAGACTTCGCGGCCCAGTTGGGCGATCTGTTGTTCCATTCGCCCCCAGTACGGTCCCATCAGCGCACCGATGAGCAGCAGGAGGGCGAGGCCGCGGAAGATCATTTTGGCCTCGGGGAGAAAGAAACGGTAATCTTTTTGCGTGAACCACATCCGCATGGCGCGGGTGCTTTTGATGTAGAGAAAGGCGATCATCACCAAGACGGGCAGCGCCAGCAACAGCAGCGGCCAGTAGTAAGGGAAGACGAGAAATTTTTCCAAAAATGCTTCCATGCGTGCCTCGGTACGATCAATAAAACGCAGAATCTGCGGCAAAATTATCCCTTTGGCGGTTGAGATTCAAGTCCTGGGTCATTCAATCCGCGTCCGGGGGTTGAGGGCGTCTTGCAACCCCTCGCCGAGCAGGTTCATGAAGGTGACGGTCAGGAAGATGGCAATGCCGGGAAATACCGACAACCACCAAGCCTCGACGTCGGTGCGGGCCGATTTGAGCAATTTGCCCCAGGTCATGACGTCTTCCGGCACGCCGATCCCGAGAAAGCTCAGGGCGGCCTCGGTCACGACTGCTCCGGCCACGGCAAAGGCAATCACCACCAGCACCGGCGCCAAACTGTTGGGAATGGCGTGCCGGAACAGGACCCGCCATTCGGAATAGCCCAGGGAACGGGCGGCTTGGATGTACTCCATGCTCCGCGTACGCAGCATCTCCCCGCGCATGTACCGGGCGATCCCGGTCCAGCCGAGCAGCCCTAGGATGACCATGATCGTGTAGATGCTTTGCTGCTCGGTGATGGCCAGGATCGTAATGATCAGCAGCAGGGCGGGAATAGAATTGAGGATTTCGATGATGCGGGAGAAGATGATGTCCACCCAGATGTAGCGCTTCTGGCCGAGTACGGGGATTCGTTCCAATGGCTTGGCGAGAAACACCGCTGCCACCGAAGTCCCCACCAGGATGAGAAGACTCAGCAGCGCTTGTCCGGCAAAGCGCAGCAGATTGTTTTCCAGTGCATCCGCCAGGACGTAGCGCCGGACCTGAAAGCCATAGAAGTAGCCCAAAACGATGCCCAGAATGAGAAATGCGATCCCAATCACCGACAGTTGCAGGCGGTCGTCGCCAAAATAGCCCGCCATCGCCCCGATCAATATCCCGATTAGGGTTGCAATTCCTACGGCCACCAAGCCGATGGTCAGCGAGATGCGCGTGCCGTGAATCAGCCCGGAAAGCACGTCCCGGCCATCCCGGTCGGTCCCGAGGAAGTGCCAATATTTCCAGTTCTCGACCCGCTGATCGTCCAGCGGGCTAGTGAGGCGAGGATTGTTGTAGTCGAGGTCATTCGGGAGGTAGCGAATCGGGGGCCAAAACGCGGCTTCTAGTTCCAGATCGGTGCGCCAGTCGGCATTGATCAGGTCGGCGTCCCAGCGGTAAAGGCCCAACTTGCTGAGGTAATCGCCGAACAGCGGAAAGTAAGTTTCGCCTTTGTACTTGCAGTAGAGCGGCTTGTTGTAAGCCATAAAATCGGCCAGGAGGGCCACCAGCGCGAGAAAGACGACCATCCGGTAGGCAAACATGGTCAGGGGTTTCTTGCGCATGCGTTGCCAGACTTGCCGGTAAAAGCCGGGTCCGGGGCGCAATTCCGGTGGGGGCAATGGGGGATGGGTTTCCGGAGGGCTCATCGTTTGGAAAATGAGATGCGGGGGTCGGCCACCGCGTACAGGATATCCGAAAGCAGGATGCCGAGCAGGGTGAGGATTGCGGTGAGGGTCAGGATGGCGATTAGCACTGGTTGGTCGTAGGCAAAGTTGGCCTGGATGGCCAGGCGGCCCACGCCGGGGATCGCAAAGATGATTTCCAGGATGACCGCGCCGCTCACGATGCGGGGCAGCAGATTGGCGAGGTGGGTGATGATCGGCAAGATGGAATTGCGCATGGCGTGTTTCCAGATGACGGTGCGTTCCCGCAGTCCTTTGGCCCGGGCGGTCCGGATGTAGTCCATGTCCACCGTATCGATCATGCCCACGCGCATTTGCCGGCTCAAAAACGCCACCCCGATGTAGCTAAAGACCAGTGTCGGCAGGATCAGGTGGTGGGCGTAGTCGAGCATGCGTTCCCAGAAGGGCCAGTTTTCCGCGCCATCCGAAGCCACGCCACTGGTGGGAAACAGATAGAAAAACTCAGGATTGCAGAAAAATGTCATGACGAGCATGGCCATGACAAAGCTCGGAATCGAGTAGGCGAGGAACAGCACGGTGGTCACCGCCCGGTCCTGCCAGGTGCCGCGTTTGCGGACGGAATACACCCCGACCGGAATCGCGATCAGGTAGGCGATCACAAAAGAGAGGAAGCCCATGAAGATGCTCCAGGGCAAGGCTTCGGCGATTTTGGTCCGGACCGGACGCCGGTCCTGGAAAGACTTTCCCCAGTCCAGGGTCAGGAAGTTCCACATCCAGCGGTGAAACTGGTTGTTGAACCCGTACCAGTGCAGCGCCGGTACGTAGGTTTTCCAAGGAGTGGCGTCTTCGACCATGGCCCGGCGTTTGGCGCGGATGTTGTTCAGTTCCACGGTCAGGGGGGCCATTTCCGCGGGGTGCAGGGCGGTGACAGAATCAATGGCGGCGAGGTTGAATTCAATCTCGCGTTCGGTCGCCACGTAGCGCAGGGTATTGAAGTAGAGGCGGACATTGTTCGTCTCATTGAGCAAGTCGGGCGGCGTTTTCAGGGCAAATGCCGCTTCTTCGGCCGCGCATACAGCGTGGTAGTAGGCGCTGATCTCGGGCCAGTTGCCGTACCGCGCGATCATCTGGTCGAGGGCCTGGCGTTCATTGCGTTTCAGGATGCGGTGCAGGGTGTCCGGTTGGGCCAGCGAAGTCAAGGAAAAGTAGAATACCGGCCCGTCCAGCCCCAATTCGGTCTTCACGCGCTGGTATTCTTTTTTGGCTTGGTCGCGGCTGCGGGCGCTCGATCTTTCCTCATCGGTAGCCGAAGCGAGGGCGTCGACCAGGTCTCCCGGGGTATTCCGGCTGATGAGAAAGGACAACGACATGATCGCGAACATCGTCGGGACGATGATCAGCAAGCGGCGAAGGATATATCTGAGCATAATCGGGCGTTCCGCCGGCGATCAGTTGGCGTCGAATTTGCGTTTCTCGGCCGGGGTCCAGAATTGTTGCACTTTAAAGCCGGGGCGGATACTGGAGGTGTTCACGTTTGCAAATCGTTTGTGGATGATCATGCGCTCCTCGGGGGCCATGAGGAAGATCATGGGCTGCTCGTCCTGGATGATTTCTTGGATTTCGTGGTAGAGCGGCTTGCGGTCGTCCGGATTGAGCGTCACCCGGATCTGCATGATCAGCGAATCGGTGTGGGCATTGCCGAAGCAGGTGTAATTCGAGCCGCGGTTGACCCAGGAATCGGTGTGCCACACCTGCTTGAGGTCTTTCGGGAGTGGACTGCCGTTGAAGGCCGCGCCAAACATGTCGAAGTTGTGCGACTTGAGCTGCTCGGTGAGCTTGGAAAATTCCTTTTTCACCACATTGATGCGCACGCCGGCTTTCTTGGCTTCATTGGTGAGAATGGCGGCCATGCTCGGGGCGGTCTGCGAACTGGAAGAAATCATGAACTCGATTTCCAGCGGCACTTTTTTCCCGCCGATCACTTTGTCCCGTACTCCGTCCGCATCGGAATCGGTCCAGCCCGCCTCATCGAGGAGGGACTTGGCTTTGTCGATGTCGAAAGGAACTGGTTTCAGGTTGTCGTTGTATTCGTTGACATTGAGCGGGGAGATGGGACCGACGATGGGCTGTCCGTAGCCATTGTATACCGTCTCGATGATCTGGTTGACATTCGTGAGGTGCGCCAGGGCGCGGCGGACCTTTTTGTCGGCGAGGACCGGGGTGCGTCCGGGAGGGGGACAGGCGTTCAGGCCCAGGTAGACGTAGGTATAGGACTGCGGCCGGTGCAGGGCAAAGTCCTGGTTGATTGGGTGGTCTTTCTCTTCGATGTACTTGGTGAATTCATCGCCGGGCACGTCGCGAATCACGTCAATTTCTCCCGCCTGGGCAGCCCGGAGGGCGGTCGAGCGGTCGGGAATGGACTTGAAGATGACCTTGTCGGCGTAGGCTTCGAAGGGCCAGCCTTTCTTGGGGACTTTGTAGCCCCACCATTCTTTTTTGCGTTCCAAGGTAATGTTGTCCCCGGTGGTCCAGTTCACGAACCGGTAGGGCCCGGAACCATAAATACCTTCGGGATCGCGCTTGAATTTTTCGTCGTGGAAGGCCTTGTTGAAGGCGGTCAGGTAGGGATTGTCGGCGATCAGGGAGTCGTCGCGCAGTTGGGCAATCGTGATGTTGTCCAGTCTGCCGTCGGGATCGTAGAATTCCTTGGAGATGATCTCGAATCCCGCCACGGCAAATTCGGAAAGGAAAAAGGGCTCTTCGGTGAGGACGGTGAAGCGCCGCTCGTTGTTGGGGTCCACCTGCACCTCGGTGATGAAAGAGTAGTACCCGCGCAGGTGGGGCGATTCCGAGATGGGATTTAGGATGCATTTGACGGAAAATGCGTAGTCGTAGCCGGTGATGGGGGAGCCGTCGTCCCAGGTCGCCTCATCGCGCATTTCAAAGGTAAACGCCAAGCCATCCTCGGAGACAATCGCGTAGTCCTTGGCCAGGACCGGAGTCATCTGCTTGGTGTCAATATCAAAATCGTAGAGGTACTGAAACATCAGTTCCTTGATCATATTGGCCGAGCCGTGGGTGGTCGCATAAGGATGCAACGCATCGGGATCAGACGGGGTATGGACCCGAATCCAGTCCCCAAAGACCGGTTCGCCGCTGCTTGTGGAATCGTTGGTCGTTGTGGTTTCTCCTCCGCCATTTTCTTCCGATCCGCAGCCCGTAAAGATTAGCAAAAGGCCCGCGGTAAATAGCGCCAACAGTAAGTTTTTCTTCATAATTCGTAGCACTCGATTGGTGACTTCAGTTAAGGTAATTTTTTCTCTTGGGAAAAACAAACCGCGTTTTTCAGCCAATGAGAACGGTTTATTGACCGAGGCTACTTTCTTTCAGATGGGAAACACACAGGGGAATGATCTCTCATACGGATCTGCGTCAAGGTTGTTGCGCCGCCAGCGAAAATTGTGGTGGATCGTAACAGGGACGTTGGCCGTACCAAGCCTGGTTCGTGAGGCGTTTGTTGTAGGCGATCCGGGCGGCATTGGCGAACAGCAAGGTGTACGGTTGGTCTTCGTACAGGATGCGCTGGATATCGCGGTGCAGGACGGCCCGTCGTTCGGGGTCCCACTCTTTCCGGATCGCTTCCATGACCGAATCGGCCGCGGGATTGATGTAGCTGGTCCAGTTGTAGCCGTCATTCAGCATTTGTGAGGAATGGAACAGCGAGTACAGATCTTGCTCGTCGGAATCGTAGACCCAACCGCCCACCCAGGCGTCTAGTTCGTGGCGCTTGAGCCGGTCCAGCATGACGGTCCAGTCCAGGTCGGCGATTTTGACTTCGATGCCGACTTTTTTGCATTTGTCCTGGAGGTTGCGGGCAATGCGGCGGCGCAGTTCATTGCCCCGCTTATAATAGATGGTAAAACGGAATGGCGCGCGGGTGCCCTGGAAGTCTTTGTCCAGTAGGCCGTCGCCGTCGGTGTCGGTCCAGCCGGCCTCGGCGAGCAGGGCCCGGGCCCGGTCCTCGTCGTAGGCGATTTGCTTCAGCGCCTTGTTGTGTTCCGGACGGTTGTAATAGACCATTGAGGTGATCGGCTCGGCGCTTCCATTCAGTAGGTTGCTGATGATCTCCACCACGTCGGTCAGGTGGGACATGGCTCGGCGTACGCGAGGATCGGCAAATGGCTGGACGGGACCTTTGCCCCGGATATTTTGGTTCCACCCGATGTAGGCGTAGTTGGGGTAGGGGACACTTTTGGTGGCAAAGATGCGTTCGAGCTCCGGTCCGGAAAACTTGCTGGCAATCTGGTCGGGCTCAAAGCGGTCGGAGAAATCGATTTCTCCGGACTTCAAGGCCTGTAACGCGGTTTGGGCGTCGGGAATCGTCTTGAATATGATGGTGTCCAGGTTTTGGCGGGCGTCGGAGGCATCGCTTTCTTTGTTCCAGTACTGCTCGTTGCGCAGCAGGCGAATGCTCTGACCGGTGGTCCAGCCATCGAACCGGTAGCGCCCCGATCCCAGCACGTAGCCAACTTCCCGCTGGAAGTTTTCGTCTTCGAAGGCGGCGGCGAATGCTTCCATCGCGGCGCGTTTTTCCGGAGCCACGGCTTCGGGGTAGCGGATGGCCAGGCTCGCGTCCCGACCGGTGTAGTTGTCGCTGAGGTTGTCGGGATCGTAGATGTGCTTGGGCAAGACAAAAAAGTTGATCGCGAGTCGGTTCAAGTTGAAAGGACCGGATTGCTCCTGGGTAAAAACAATCGTCCGCTCATCTTCAGCGGTGCAACCGATGAAGTCGTGTAGCTCGGCCCGCTTGGGGGCGGAGTCCACGTAGGGGTTCATCAGCGCGCGAAAGGAAAAGGCCACGTCCTCGGCGGTCAAGGGTTGGCCGTCGGCAAAGGTGAGTCCTTCGCGCAAGCGAAAGGTCAGGTTGCGCTTGTCGGGCGAGACCTCGGGCATGGTTTCAGCCAGGCGCGGCACCAAAGCCAGCGTCTCGAAGTCGAGCGCAATCAGGTGGTCAAAAATCAGGTTGTGGATGTTGGTGGCATTGGCACCGACAGAATTGATGGGGTTGAGGCCTTCGGGATCATTGCCCAGGTGAATGACCATGCTGTTTTTGCGTCCGGAGACCGGATTTGCGCCCGGTTCACCACATCCGGTTCCACTGATAACGGCATACAGTGCCGCGCAGAAAATTATAATTTTCCCGAAAAAATCTCCCATACCAATGACCAATGAGCTATTCAAATAAGGGATGAAGATAGCCAAATAATTTCATTTTTCTATTGTCGTAAGCGAATCTTCTTGTATATTTGCTGCACGATTTGGAGAGGTGGGTGAGTGGCTGAAACCACCGGTTTGCTAAATCGGCAAGGGCAGAAATGTCCTTCGCGGGTTCGAATCCCGCCCTCTCCGCCACCACTTTCCCGTGCGGGAAGCAAAGCCTTTCGAGGCTTATTTTTTTGTGGTGCAGGCGAGAGCCACGAGGTGTAGCGCAGCCCGGTTAGCGCATCTGCTTTGGGAGCAGAGGGCCGCAGGTTCGAATCCTGCCACCTCGACGAGATTTGTGAACGGTACGGGTATACGGTACGAACACTTTCGTGTACTGTGATCCGTACCGCTCGTTTTTAGGGCCTGTAGCTCAACTGGATAGAGCACCTGCCTTCTAAGCAGGGGGTTGAGGGTTCGAGTCCTTCCGGGCCTGCTTCGAGCGGACAACCTGCCAAACAAGGCAAGTTGTCCGCTCTCTTTTTGGGGTGATCCTATAACAATCAACCCAAAATCATGGATTGGATTTACGAATCCGCAATCCAGACATGCGCTCCAAAGCAAACAGCACAAGCTGGTCCCGGTACAGGAATCGCTCGTGCTGTTCGGTCAATCGGGCGAACGGAGTTCACCCTCGGTGCTTCAACGCGATCGGGTCTATTCTTTGATGAATTTCGCGTAGCGAATCAATTCAGTTTCGGCATCGACAACTTTGACCATGTACAATCCGGCCGGGAAATCCGCTATCGAAAGCGTGGTCATTGCATTGGAAGTTGAATTCCGGTAGATGACCTGCCCCAACTGATTGCTGACTTCGTAGTGGTAGCCTTCTTCCGCATCGGCGACGGTGAGATGCAACTGATCGGTCGTGGGATTGGGGTAGACCTC
>JBCCQH010000058.1:0-45329 GCA_039024435.1 Bacteroidota bacterium | reverse complement strand
GATTGAAGCAACTGAGATCGAATTGAAAAAAACATCGTTCTTGGGATGAAGTCCATCATAATGCTTCGCAATCGCCTTGTGCGCCTCATTGCCGATATAAAAATTCGGATGCTGCTTGCCCGGCGCCCATTTGGGCGGATCCATCTGCTCGATGATCTGGGCAAATTCCTCCAACAGCGCGCCCCAAATATCAATCAAGCCGCCTTGGGAGGCTTCGGCGTACCACTGGATCGGCGCGTAGCTGTCTTCGCCGGGGTAGGTGATGTAGAGCGTCGTGAACCCACTCGCCCCGCGATCCTGGAAGCAGTGGACCAGAGATTCATATTCCACCGCTTCCGTCCCGGTGTCGGAGCGGACCTTGTCCGCCGGGACGACAAAGATCCGGTCCCCTTCCTGAGCGTAGAACAGCGCGCCCGCCGCGTCACCTTTGAGGCGGATCCGATCCGCCCCAGGGGAAAGCTCGGTTCCTGGGGGCAATTCCTCGGTGTAGGGTTCGGTGTGGAGCGACTCGGATGGGGTTTCCCGTTTTTCCAGGCGCTCCTGGGAGATGTAGCCGGATTCGCCCCGGTGCTCACCGGAGAGGATTTCGACTTCGATCCAGCCGCCCCGGCGGCCGGTGGCCCGGACTTTGGTGCCTTTGGGCAGGTCGGCGGTCTTGCGGGCGTGGTCGGGAGCGGATTAGAATCCGCTGCTCCAGGCATCGTCCCGGACGACCCCGAGCCAGGGGAATTCCTCACCTCCACTGTCCGCCGGGGGATCGGCGGGAGAAGCGAACAACTGCAAAGGGGGCGGCATCGCCGACCGCGTACCTTCGGATTCGAGAAACTGCGCGTCGCCGGGCCCACGGGCGTGGCGGTGTTCATTTTCGGGCATGATGGCCGGTCATTGGGTGGACAATACGTTATTCAGCTTGACCTTTCTCAAAAAATTCTCAACTCAATATATCGATAATACGGTCAAATGCAATCATGGAGGGCACAATTTTATCGACAAATTGTTTTGGCGAAAATGGCTCTTTGCTGGTGCAACCGGCTCCGGCGGATTCCGGGCCCCGGCGGAACATCCTCCCTTGCCCATTTGAAATCCTATCCAGCGCAGTGTATTTTTCGGAATGCGATCCATCATCTACGCCCTGGGCGGCCTCAGCTTGCTCCTGCTGGCCTGGCGCCTGCCGGGGCAGACCTTTACCACGAATGGATGGCGGACCCTGGTTCCCTCCGATGCGCTGCCCGATTCCGTCCACTGCCAGCGCGGCAACAACAACCTGGACCTGATCCGTTTTGGTGCGCGCTACTACTTTGCCTTTCGGACGGCGCCCACCCACTTTGCGTCCTCGAAAACCCAGCTTTATGTCCTCAGCACGGCGGATCGACAATCCTGGCGCCTGGAAATGCAGGTTCACCTCGGTGCCGATATGCGGGAACCGCGCTTTGCCATCCTCGGTGACTGCTTGCACTTTTACTTTTTTTCGGCGGGAACGAATCCCTTGGGCTTTCAGCCGGCGCACGTCTACGCTGGTCACCGCCGGACTTCGGGCGAATGGACCACCCCGCGCAAACTGGAGGGACTGGACGGATTTGTGCCCTGGCGGTTCCGGAACCGCGATGATCAGTTGTACATGAGCGCCTACTACGGGCGGGACCTGTACAAAACCGGTCACCACGGGCAGATGCGGCTCTACCGCAGTTCCGATGGATACGCGTGGACCCCGATCTCGGAGGGATCGCAGCTCGGTGATCGGGGAGGCGAGGAAGGCGAGTTCATTTTTGATGCGGAGGGGAACTTGTGGGGAACCGTCCGCCTCGAAGGTGCAGGGGGCATGGTGGTGTACGCGCACCGGGACAGCTTAGCGCATTGGCGGAGCTATCCCACCCGCAACAAGTACGACAGTGCGCTGCTGTTTCGGGACGGGGACGAGATCTACTTGGTGGCGCGCCGCAGTTTGGATGGGGTAGCGGACAAGGCGCCTTGGTTACCGGCCGCAATTCGGCGGTTCTACAATTTGGGACGGTATTCTTTGACGCAGAAAGTGACCGCACTGTGGCACCTGGACCAGCGGAACCAGACGTTGGTGCACGTGATGGATTTTCCCTCGACCGGGGACACGGCATTCCCGGCCATCGCGGAGATCGCGCCGGGGCGGTGGTGGTTAATGAATTATTCCAGCGACATCGCCGGACCGAGGCGGAACTGGATTGGCGGGCAGATCCGGAAGACGTTTATTTATGAGACAGAGTTGGTGCGAAGCGAGTAAATCCGGTGGCTGTACCGCGCCAGGGGGAGCATTTCCCGGAAACATTCGGCAAACACCCAGCCGCGAAACCGGTTATATTTGCCAAAGAGTAAGGATGACCGCATGAAATTATTGTATCTCACCCGGGAAAACCTCCGGAACACACCCTTTATCAAGGATCTGGTCTTTCACCACAAGCTGCAAGAGCCGAGTTTGCTGCTGCACGACCACTTCGGGACGATGGCGGATACACGCTTTGTCACCAAGCGGCTGTCCGCCATCATGAGTGAGGACATGATCACCAACAATGCTTTTTCCGGGGATCAACGGGGGCTCTTGCGCCGGGAAGCCGGTCAGTTGCACTTCCGTGCGGAACTGGTGAAGAAGGCTTTTGCGACGGTCAGCTTGTTCATCTTGAATCCTATCGTGAGCACTCCGGAAGGACCCCAAGTGCAGGCACCCGCTCCGGTTCTGCAGGCCATCCGGGAGCACCTGGAGGTGAGTGAGGTGGTTCTTTTCCCGCGGAATTCGCTCTCGCCCTTGGCTTCCGCCCGAGAAACAATCCGGGGATCCGGGGATGTCGAACGGCTGCTGCGCTTGTACGACGAAGAGACCGAATTGCTGGAAATGGCCCGGAAATTGGCGCCGGTCGTGCTGGCCGCGCCGAAAAACCTGGTTCCCCAGACCAAGGGCACCCCATGATCCGCAAGACCGAAGCGATTGTATTGAATGCCCGGAAATTTGGCGATTCCAGCTTGATTGCGAGCATGTACACCCGCGCTTTCGGTCGCCAAAACTACCTCATCAAAGGCTACCGCAGCTCCCGGGCGAAGAAAAAATACGGCTACTTTCAGCCCATGTCGATCATCGACATTGTGTTCTATTACAAAGAAACCCGCGACCTCCAACTCATTACCGAAACCAGCAACCGCTACTTTTACCGGACGATGCAGACGCAGCCGGTACGGATCACCCTGGGCATGGTCGTGGTCGAAATTTTTCACCAGGCGGTCAAGGAAGAGGAGCCGAATGATCCGCTGTTCTTGTTTTTGCAGCGGGTTTTGGTGGTGATGGACCAGCAAGAGGGCCGCTTGATCCACCTGTTTTTGCATTATCTGGTGCATCTGACACGCTACCTGGGCTTTTTTCCCCGCAATGAAGCCAAAAACGAACACCAACCGGTCTATTTCAATTTGCGGGACGGCATTCTGCAGCATTCGCCCGGTACCCGCGATACGGACCGGCTCATCGCCCGCTTGTGTGATAGCACTCTGGAGTCAAGTTTGGATCTGCGTTTTGGGAATGCGGAAAAAAACGAAATGATCAATACTTTGTTGCAATATTATCTGCTGCACGTGGAGGGTTTTCGGATTCCGGAAAGCCTGAAGGTGCTGCAGGAAGTTTTTCGCTGATACCAGCCCTCTTTCCCCGCCAACGCACGTTCCATGAAAGCACTCGCAATCCTGAACATCGCCGCCTACGTCGGCACCCTGTTCATAAATGCCCTGGCCAATGCTTTGCCCATCAATGGCATGACCACGGGCGACCTCTCCGCCCTCTATCCCAATAAATTTGTGCCCGCTGGATTCACCTTTTCGATTTGGGGCATCATCTACCTCTGGTTAGGGGTGTTTGTGGTGTATCAGGCGGTAGTCGCTTTTTCGGCCGCACCGCCGCCCGGGAATTTTGTGTCGCGGGTTGGGCCCTGGTTTTTGATCTCTTCGCTGTTCAATGTGAGCTGGATTGTGGCCTGGCATTACCAGCAGGTGCCACTCTCTCTGCTGATCATGCTGGGGATTTTAATCAGTTTGATCATGATTTACCAGCGTTTGCCGGTGGGCTTGGCAACGGCCTCGGGGACGGAAAAGTTTCTGGTTTTTGCTCCCTTCAGCATCTACTTGGGCTGGATTACGGTGGCCACCATCGCCAATGTTACGACGCTGCTGGTGGACATCGGTTGGGGCGGATTGGGGATCTCCGATGTGTCCTGGACGGTGACGGTTATGGTGGTAGCAATCCTGATCGGGCTCACGATGGCTTTTCAACGCAGCGATATCTTTTTCCCGCTGGTGGGCGTGTGGGCGTTGTTTGGGATTTACGCTAAACGCAGTGCCGTCGACCCCGAGCCGCTCACCGCGATCCTCTACACTGCGATTGGCGGTATGACAATCTTGGGCCTGGGGATTTTGGTGCAGGTGATTCGGGGAAAGGTCTATGCCGGCTGAGCCCAACTCGATTAAGATACGTCCCGCACGAACCAATTGGCGGGCGGGCGGTTAATTGGGCATGGCTGCAAATCGCCCCCTCGTCTACCTCCTCTCCGGAAATGGCAGCACCAAAGCCTGGTGGGCCGATGCATTGCCCCATTTCCGCAAGAAGCAACCGATTGCCCTGGAACTGCCCGGTTTCGGCGACAATTCCAGCCCCAATTACAAGAGCCTGGCGCAATTGGCGGATGCTTTGGTGGAGATGACCGGCCCAGAATCGGAGATCTTTGCGGTGGGCATCAATGGCCTGGTGGTCTTGCACGCTTTGGTGCGGCACCCGGGTCACTTTTCGAAGGTTTACCTCCTGGCTCCGGTGGGAGCTTTTTTGTGGGAGCGTCGCTTTGTGAAGTGGATGTCGAAACGGCCCATCCACACCATCATTCATTTTTTGCTCGGTCGTTACCCGAAACTTTTTCGGAAGAAATTTTCCTCGCGGTCCTGGACGGATGCCCAGTACGCTCGCATGGGGGAGGGGTACCGCAAATGCCGGGCGTTTCCCCACTACTTTCGCTTTGTGAAGCCAGATATGGCACTGGACCTGTTTGAGTGGATCGAGACGCCCATCGAACTGATCTGGGGACGGGGCGATGCGGTGCTGGGCATCGGGCAGGCGGCAGCTTGGGACAGTATCTTGCCGCGGGCGGACCTGGGCGTGACCCTGATGGAGGATTGGGAACATTATCCCTACATCGATGATCCGGCGGGATTTGCCGCCTGGCTGGACGATCCGCCGCCCGGATTCCGCGCCCACACCAAGGCCGGTCGCCTGGAATTGGCGGCCCTCGCCCAGTTGCCGGTCCCCCGCCAATGGACGGTCTACAATGCAGAGGAGGCAGGGCACCTGCTTCCGGAACTGGGGGATCGGAAGTACGCGGTGCGGTCTTCCGGCTACAATGAGGACCAAATCGATGCTTCGCGGGCCGGATTGCACGACAGTTTCCTGCGGGTGCCGGCGGCGGAGGTCCCGGAAAAGGTAGCGGCGCTGCGCGCCGGTGGGCTGGAGCAGGTCGTCGTTCAGGAGTTTGTCGAGCCGGTGATCTCTGGGGTGGCGTTTGTGCGCCACCTTGCGGCGGAAGTGGAATTGGTGCGCGGGCACCTGGAAGCGTTCATCAGTGGGCGGGAAAAGCCTTTGGCGGCGGTGGTTTCGCGGATGCCGGGGGAATGGCAGCAACCCAGGAAGTTGCCCGCGGATTTGGCGGAAACGGGGTTTTCCTGGGAAAAGCTCTTTGGCTTCTTACAGCGCAGTATCCAAGCTTTCCACTACGCGCCTTCGGACATCGAGTGGGCTTGGGACGGGCAGCAGTTTCACCTGTTTCAGTTGCGGCCGGTCACGGCGTACGATTGGCGGCGGTCCCTCACCTCGGCCAATCTGGATGAAATCTTGCCCAAGCAGGTAAGCCGGATCATGGAGTACGCCCAGCGACGTGCTTCGCAATCGATTCCCCGGGTCTACGCAAAGTGGGATCCGCGCGTGCTCAACGACAACGAGCCGTTTTCGGTTCCATTCCAGGATGCTTCCTACATCAACAATGATGTTTTTCTGGCGCGTTTTCAGGATTGGGGTCTGCCTTCGCGGATGTACGCGGAGGAGATTGGGGGTTCGGTGCCAGCGATGCCGTTTCGCTTGGGAAGATTTCTCAGCAATCTGCCCCGTTTTCTGCGGATGGGATTCGTGGCGCGAAAAAGCATCGCCCGCATTTATCCGCAATTGCAACAGTTTGAACGCGAGTTTGAGGGGATTGTGTGCTGCCAACGGGGTAAGGCCCGGGATGCGTCACTGGCCCAGTGGTTTACCCGCTACTACTTGTTCATCGTGCGGCAAAACATGCTCATCAATGCGGCCATCTCGAGTTCGGGGGGCCGTGTATTCCCCGCGCCAAAAACGGTTTATCAGGACTTGGGGGCGGAAGGGGCGCCGCACCGCTTGAAATACGAGAGCGATCCGGCGACACCGCGGACCTCGTCGGAGGCCTGGCCCCTGGTGGAGCTGCCGCGCTGGTCGGTCTGGGCGCAGGGATTGCACCGGATTGGGGCGCCGGGGATTCGGGGGCATTACATTCAGGTGCGAGAGTGGTTTCGCGACAACAACATGCGGCTATTTCACCGCTTGCACCTCGCCTTGCGCGATTCGGAATGGCTGGAATGGCATCCAGGCACGCGCACGCGGGCGGGCAGTTTCTGGCAGGACGGCGGCGAAGTGGCGGCGCAAGGATTCAGCTTTGTCATTTACCCCGGAAAAGTGGAAGGCGTAGTGGGTGAGGACATTTTGGTCGTGGATGCTTTGGAGCCGGGTCACTACGCGGAGTACCAAAAGGCCCGCGCGGTGGTGAGTCGGACGGGAGGACGCTTGTCGCACGGGGCGACACTGCTTCGGGAACTCAAGAAGCCGAGTGCCGTGATCGGAGACCTGAACGGCGATCTGCAAGGTAAGCGGGTGGTGCTGAATGGCCGGAAACTCGAAGTCGTGTAATCACGGTTTCGGAAATTTGCGGATGGATTTGAGTACCGAGAGGGTATTTTTAAGCACCCCGCCAAAAGCCAACGATCCCAGCAAAAATCCACCAAATGGGTACCACTGCTCCAAAAGGGCACAGGTGACCGCCGCACTGAACGACAAATAAGCCAAGATGATCCGGTGCAGAAGCAGCATTTTTTGCATCTTCCGTTCACTTTTTTGCGCCTGCATTTCGGCACGGTGGATTGCTTTGCGCAAATCCATATCGTCGGAATCGTTTTTCATTGTTTCTGAGAAAAGTCTGTCCAACAAAACACAACCACGTATTCTCCCTTAGCGGGTAAGGGAGTCTTCCGTGATTGCCCACTGTACATGTTTGGAAGGAGAAGAGGTGGGAACCTCCGCCAGACGTTTCTCTGGTGATACGTGGGATCACTCAATGTGACTCAAGATACTGACTCCGGCCCGGCTACGCAAAATTGGTTTTGCGCTCTGTCATTAGGGAGAGTGAGGAAAGCATTGGGGATGAGTGGATTGTGAGATTGATTTCTTTTTTGTGGAGCGTATGCGCCGATGCGGTCGCGACCTTTGGCGGAGCGATTTTTATTAAATTTGAGCGCTTTTGGGAGGGTGAAAGTGGGTATACTCCGCGCCGCCCGGGACCACAGGACCGCATGGACGATGACGGCGATCAGCCGTCGTCGTCATCGTCCATTCCGTCATCCATACCCGGTGGGTTGATGCTGCCATCGTCGTCATCCATGCCATCGTCCATGCCGGGAGGGGTAATGTCTCCGTTGTCATCGCTAGTGTCATCACCGCCGTCTCCCGTATCATCTCCCGTGTCATCACCGGTTTCGTCACCGCCGTCATCGTTGTTGCGGCGCGGGGCCGGACGGTTCGTCCGCCAGATGTAGCGATTCACAAATTTCTGGAGGAAGTCATCTTTGCGGGCTTCATCGAGCAATTCGAAGCGGTAACCATCGTTCTTTTTGCGCTTTTCCAGTTCCGAGCGCAACTGGGCATTGTACCCATCAAAATCGGAAGAAATCGTGTACATGACCTGATCCGCGTACTCGAAGAATACCCAGTTGAGTTCGTCCAGTTCCAGGTACATGCGCAAGGTATCGGGCAGGCGGACACCGGCCGGGGTGTAGCGCCCGATGTTGTACTCGATCTTCGAGTTGTTGCTTGCCTGCTTGTTGATCGGCTCCCCATTGATGCCAATGATGCCGACCTCGCCGGTGTGGTAGAAAGCCTTGAAATCCTCATCGTACTTCAGGCGAATGTTCGACAACACCAGGGAATAGGGCAGGTTGCGCGCGACCTTGATGTCCGAGTAGATGACTGAATTCTCGACTTCCTTGAGGAATTCCTTCATCAGCTTATCCGGCTGCTTGTAGTTGGGGTCGAGCAATTCGGCCATGCCCTCGCGGAAGGCGTAGTTTTCCCAATCGATATCCTCGTTGATGGCGGTAATAAGTTTGGCCTTGTCGGCGAGCTTCTGCCAGGCATCTTTGGAGATACAATCAAACTTGAAGCCGCCCACCAATTCGGTGCTGACCTCGCGGTTGCCCATATCATCTTTCCAGGTGCCGGCCACCGTAACGTCGATGGTATTGCGGCCCCATTCAAACGGGATGTTGAGCCGGCCCGCCGTGGTGATGATATTCAGCGAGTCGTTCAGGCTCGAAGTATTGCCGCGGTATTCCAGCCCGGTCAGTTTGGGCTTGGGACCGATGCGGAATTCATTTGTCTTTCGATCCACCGTCAAGCCGCCTTCGACCAAGGCTACGTCGTCGTGGTTGCGCTCCTTTTTCTTCTGCAAGAAGGTCGAGTAAAACACCCGGTTGCGCTGGATGTAGTGCAAGCCGACTACGAGATCGCCGAGAACCTCTTTTTTGATCGTTACGAAGACCGAGTCCGGGTTCACAACGTCTTCGTATTTGAACCACTGGTCAAAGACCTCGTTGTCGGAATCAATTTTTACCTCGCCGCTGAAGCGCATGTATTTTTCGTCCGCTTCCAGGAAGGTTTGGCCCTTGAAGAAGATGCGGTCGGTGATGTAGAAATTTTGTTCCTCGTTGATGGTACCGCGTGCGACAGTGAGAGAATCGCCCTGGACATTGATCTGGGTCATGTTGATGAACTGATCCTGCCCGGCGATGGGGATGTAATCGTACTTGCCCGAGCCGTTGTAGCGCTTGGAGGACATGACCTCGACATTTGCTTCATACATCCGGTGAAACTTGGTTTCGAGATTGGCTTCGATGACCGCGTCTTCGAGGCGCTGCAGAAAGCCATCCGGTTTGACCGTGACTTCGCCGGTATCCGGCGTGATTTTCGCGTCGGCGACGTAGATGTAAGGGACGCCTTCAATCTCAATTTCCTGTTGATCGAAGTCATAGTGGGCGCTCTTGGCGAAGAAGGCCAGGCTGTCCTGGAGTTTGTCGGTCGAGTAGAAATAGTTGCGGTTGAGCTTTGGCGAAACACTCTCCAGCACAATGTCGTTGGTGCCTTTGTCGTAGGTTCCGCGCGAAAGCGAGGTGCGGTAATTCTGCACCGGGAACTGCGAATTCGCCACGCCGATTTCATTTGCCTGGAAAGTAGAGTGGTGGGAACTGACATCGTACTCGACTTCGACGTTTTCGGCGACGTAGATTTGCTTGCTGGGATCATTTTTGTCAAAGACGGCAAAGGTCCCCCCTTTGGCCTGGAAGTCTTTTTCGTTGAAAATAATGTCTTCGCTCTCGACGGTAATATTGCCCAAGGTGAGCTTGCCGGAGCCGCGCAACCCTTCCTTGGTGATGCGCAATTTTCCTTCAAAAGTTCCCTCGCCTTCGAAGAGCACGATGGGCGACTCGCCCTCTGCCGTCTCCAGTTCGATTTCGTCTTTTTTCGTGAGCCATTTGTAGTTGACCGCGCCGGCTTTGACTTCGGGGTAATAGGCTTCACCTTCCTTGCCGCCGGGCATGAAGAATTCGTTGGTGACCGCTTTGACGGTATCGAAGTAATGCTGGAAACTGTCTGATTTTGCTACCGTGTGCAGGAAGTCCATTTGTCCGGAACTGGAAAGCCCGGACCCATCCAGAGTGATTTCGCCATTGAAGCGGCCTTTGCCATCATAGGCAGCATAACCGGTATCGGGTGTGATCGCCTGCAGCCCCAGGGTAAAGTCCTCCATCACCGCGAGTTTTTGCCGGATGCGGGGAAATATTTCCGAAGAGAAAAACTCACCCTCAAAACTCAGCGCCCGTTCGTTGAAACTCTCCAGGCTATCGAGGACAAAGGGATCAATCGAGAAGAAAAACTTCTCTTTGGTGTAGACGCCGTCGCGGACATTGGGTTTGTACCAGTAGACGTAGGAATTCGTGTAGGAATCAAATACCGGATACTCATCGAGCACCTCCAGTCCGTTTTTATTGTTCGGCTTGTTGATGTAGATCGCCCCGGTGACCCCTTCGATGGTGGTATTGCGCAACGCCTTTTGCAGCGGAGAAAATACGGTGTTGAGGTTTTTTTCCCGGACTAAAATGAACCGCAGCGAGTCCAGCGAGTCGCACAGAATCTTGTAGTTGTCGTATTGGAAGCGGAATTTTCCGGGAATGCCACTCATGTCGACCGTGTCTGGGGTGACCCGCCCGTAAAAGTTGAGTTTGCCCGCCGCGACGATCCCGTCGAATTGCATGTCGCGATTGGAGTCGATCGCCACGTGGCGCTGGTTGGGCAGTACCCGCACGAATTGCGAATCGCTCAGCGAGAAGAAGGCCACGCCTTCCATTTGCAATTGAAGGTCCTTGAGATCGAGCTCGGCGTTGTTGCCGGCTTCCACCTGGGAAATTACTTGAATCGCATCGTAGTCCTTGCGCCCGCGGGCCGCCCGCGCCCAATCAAACAACTTGGGCAGCGTATCGATCTCCTCGGTGGTTTCATCGTAGTTGATGAACCCCGAGCCCTCGACATCAACTAGGGCAAACTTCAGCGCTTCGTACTGATCGGGCAGCTTGTACTCGTCCACGATGGCCGCGGGAGTGATGGTTTCTCCCGGATGGAGGCTTGCGTAACGGTAAATCGCCCCGATGGGATTGAACTTGAGCACGCCTTTGAACTGGTTCCAGCGCTGCTTTTTAAAGAAGTCCTTCGATTCAATGGCGGAGGTCTCGTTTTCCTTGTCGATGATGGAGGTAAACTCGATCAGGTCGGTCGTTGTCTGCCAGCGGATTGCGTCGAAGTACAGGTAGTAATTGTGGTAGGGCGTGAGGAATGGCTGCCGGGCAAACTTGTCCTTGACGTCCTTGATGAGGAAGACTTCCGAGGAGTCCACGTTGTAGATCACATCCACCGAGGGGTGGGAGATGCTATCGGTTCCGTTCAGATAGAGCGCGACTTCGGTACGGCGCGAGTTCAGCGCCTTGAGGTCCAGGACAAATTCGTTGGCCCGGAGGTTCATCGCCGGCTCCCCATTGCGGAAGATGGTCAGTTGGGCTTTGAACAGTTTCAGCTCCTTGTCCAGGAAGCCGAAATCTTCCATTTCGTCGAAATCCCCGCCGGAAAGTTCATCTTCTGACTCCGATTCGAGTTCGTCTTCTTCCCAGTTGTCTTCGACGTACTCATTGGCGTCGTCTTCGTCCAGGTAGTAGGCGCTTTCGTCGTATTCGTAGCCGAAATCATCTTCGTAGGTGTCTTCGACGACGTCTTCGTCCGGGATAGGATCGGGTTCGGGCTCCGGTTCAGGCTCGCTGTCTACCTCCTTGAAGTAGGCCGATCCGATTTTCCGGATTCCGCGCAGGGAAAAGCCGCCTTCGTAGCGCACGTTGGGGATGAAATTTTCGATGACTACCCCACCGTCGTAGCTCCGGAAATAGGGATAATTTGCTTTGTTGATGTCGTTGAAGCCTTTGTTGATGTCCTCAAACTTGCCCCTAAGTGGCTTATCGATCAAGCTGGTGTAGTGAAAGACCACGGTGTCAATTTTCACAAAGGAATAGTTGAGGTTGAGGCCGTAATCGAGCAGTTCGGCATAAACTTCGTTGGGATCGAGGTCCATTTTGGCCCAGTCGATCCGCCCGCCTTCCCCACGGAACATGCGGTTCATCAAGTTCAATTCGCCTCGGGTATTGGCGATGACGGTGGAATCCTTGGGATTCTGGTAGGTCATATCGGTATTGTCGAAGACGAAAAAGGGGAAGCTGGCCGATTTACCGGTCTCCTCATTGACGTAAGTGCTGAATTGCAGGCGGGGATTGTTTTGGGAGAAGGTCCAGGAAGCATTGCTCGTGCGGAAGGCGGCCCCGGTCGCCACAAATTCCTGTAAAAAGTTAAAGAATGAATTGGTGCGCCGCCGGTCCAGCAGGAGGATGCAGGAGTCGGTGGCGGCGAAGAACTCATCGATTTCGAGCCGCCCAAAGGAAGTATCGGCCTTGATGGCGTCCACGGTTCGGGTGAACCTCAAGATGTCCGGTTCGAGCTTGTAATTTTTGAGGAGCATGATGTTCGTCTGCGCGATGAACTTTTCCTGCTCACTGCCGGTGAACGATCCGCTGTTCCAACGGATTTGAAAATCCTCCAGGTACTCGATGACTTCTTTTTGGGTGAATTTTTTGATGCGGGTGATGTATTCCTGCATGAATTCTGCCGGGTTGTCGGGCAGGGTCTTGGAGGGTTGGGCGTAGGCGAGGCCCGCCGTCAGCAGGAAAGCCATCCCAAACAGAAATGACAAGAATCTTTGTTTCATAGAGTGGAGGCGAGGGGAAGGTTTATGCGCAGGTCCGGCCGCCGCTTGGGTTCCGGGAGCGATTAAAATGCGGTTCCTGGCTTCTTTCATGCAGTCAAGTCATTTTTCCTGAACGTCAGCCGTACCCATTCGTTGCGCGCTTTGCGGGCTTCCAGCGTGAGGTCGGCTTCCAAATAGTGCTCGGTCAGGATGTCCTCATCGAAATCGTAAATGCCGCTGAGAACCAAAGTTCCGCCCGGGGCAAGGTGGGCAAGGTATTGGTCCCGGTCCGTCAATAATACATTACGGTTGATATTCGCTAATATTATTTCGTAACAGTCCGGCGGGATGGCCCGGACGTCACCCTGGATCACCCGAAAGTCCGCAATGCCATTCAGGACCGCGTTTTCCCGGGCATTGGCGTAGCTCCATTCGTCGATGTCGATGGCGGTGACTTCCGCCGCCCCCATTTTCCGGGCCAATATGCCCAACACTCCGGTGCCCGTTCCCATGTCCAGTACCCGCTTGCCCGCGACCTCCAGTTCCCCCAACTGCTCGATCATGAGCCAGGTGGTGGCGTGGTGGCCGGTTCCGAAGGCCATTTTGGGGGCTACGATCACTTCATAGTGGAAGCCCGGCTCCGAGGGGGCAAACGGCGGTCGAACCAAGCACAAATCGCGCACCCGCACCGGCTGGAAGTTCTTTTCCCATTCGGCGTTGTAGTCCCGGGGTGGGAGCACCTCGATTTCTCGCGGCAGATCCAGACCGGGAAAGAAACGATTGACCGTTTCCGTCAAGGCATCGGCGCTGTAATCCGCTTCGGCGATATAGGCGTCCAGGCGGTGGGGGTGTTCTTCGAAGGCATAGTACCCCACCGTCGAAAGGACCGCCATCATCGTCTCGTGCCCCTCCTCCGCGAGGTCCAGTTGCAAACGGATATGTCCCGGTCCCTCCATGCTTACGGTCGACAGCCGGCAATCGACTTGAAGTCGGTAAAGAAGACGGAAAAATCGGCGAATCCCTGTGTTTCGGTAAAGGCAATGGTGAAGTCGGCCATGGCGCGGTTGTCGGTAAAGTACCACAATCCGGGACGATCCGCAAAGGTGCGGGCCTGTTCCCGGAAGACCAGTAGGTCGGCAAAACCTTCGACATTTTCCCGAAAGACCCGGTAGTCGGCGAAGGATTCCACTTCCTCGATGAATACGGCGCCTTGCAATTCGCAGGGATCCCGATCATTCCGGGATTGGGCGGAGACGGTTCCGCTGAACACGGCCAGCAACAGGAGCAGCCAGCAGACGGACATTTTGCTTGAATGAAACACAAGTAAATATAACAATTAATTCAAAGTCGGCCGGGGGAAAAGTAGCTTGGCGGCCGGTCCGGCGGTGAAGCGAGGCGGGGAGCGACGCGCACATTTTCGGGCAGTTCGTTCCCGGCGATCCCGACGCGGGGCGGGCATGTCAAGCCTAAGCTGCCAAATCGACATTAATCGACGACTCGATTGTATTTTGATTTATAGTTGTATAACTTAATGACGCTTTTTAGATGAATGGACTGATGAAAAAATGGTATACCATACTCTGGCTCACGCTGTTGTCCAGCGCCGTTTCGGCCCAGGAAGCCGGATGGCTGCGTACTTTTGGGGGGATCGGGGGGCAGGTCACGGTGGCGCTGCACGTCCAAGAAAACGGGGAATTGTTGATCCTGGCCGAGGATACCCCCGATCCAGCGTCGTACTACAATTTTCTGCGATGGTACCGGGTTTCGCCGAGTGGGCAATTGCTCGGCGAAAAAATGATGTTCGGCTTTGGGAATACGTACCCAAAAGCGATGCTGGCCATTTCCGATGATCGCTTTTTGATTGTGGGCGGCAGTGCCGTAGGTTCAGAGACCGATTTCAAGCAATTCCTCACCGAAATCGATGCTTCGGGCGAACGGCGGTGGCAAAAGCGCTATCCGCACCCTGGTCTCGACCCCCGTCGACCGCCGAACGGATACTTTTTGAGCATTGATCCGCTGCCACAAGGAGATCTATTTCTGGCGGGAGTGAGTGTAAATATCCTTCCCCCCAAGCGCTGGCTGGATCTGATGCGGGTAGATGATCGGGGAAATGTGGTGTGGCACCGGGTTGACAGTACGAGTTTACGTTTCAATTATCACGTTCGTAGCACCACCGATGTTGCTGGTAACTGTTACGTTCTCACCTCGGGTACGCCTGGGATTGGGGGGGAATGGACTTCCTATATAAGTAAATGGACCGCCTCAGGAAATAAGTTGTGGCAGAAGCAGTTGACGGTTCCTTCGCCGAGCTTATGGGTGGAGGATATGATCGTAAATCGCGATGGCGATCTTGTGATGGTGGGTGCCACAGCCAAAGATCAATTTGGGCAGGCGCCTTTCGTGATGAAATATTCACCACTGAAGGACGAGTTTGCAGTACACCTTCCGGAAGTGCCCAATTGGTCTTACGGTAAACTATCCAGTGTACGCCAGACCGCAGATGGGGGCTACTTACTGGGAGGCGCATTGCGGAATGTCCCCACCACTGGCTTCCACCGGGTGGACCTTTGGGTACTCAAACTTCACGCAGGATTTGGAATCGAATGGAGCACGGAGATGGGAATCGGGGGAAATGAGTATGAGGAAATCACCGGTGCGGTGACCGCTGGTGAGTGGGGAATTTTTGCCGCTGGATACCATCTCAACTACGGTTCTGCGGTCGACAATGAAATTCTGGCTCTGCGCGTAAACACCGCGGGGGATACGCTGGCTTCCGCCTGCGATTTCGCCGCGCGCCGGGCGGTCGCCTATCCCAATCCGGCAGGAGACTTTGCGCTCATCGGGCTCGAAGAGAACGGAGATTGTCCGGTATCCGCCGCCGATTGGGAAATCAGCGTGTACGATCCCCTAGGCCGGAGAAAATCGGTACCCCACCTGGTGGTCAACGGTAAATTTCGCCTGGACTTGGGCGGACTGGCCTCGGCGGTATACTTTATTTCACTGAAAAACGAAGAAGGAATCAAAAAGACAATCCGCCTGCTCCATCTTCGATGACAGCCGGTGGGGATCAGCGAGACATAAAACACCAAGCTCATGGAAAAACAAATTTTCATCGCCTGCTGGGCGGTATGGGGAATATTTGGCCTCACTTCGGCCCAAAATCAATTCCAGCTCGACGCTGTGGTTGCCTCCACCGATACCCTGGCCCTTCAGCAATTCCAACCCGTAATTCGGGCCCAGATGGAAGCGGATTTGTTGCAGGCCCAGTGGTGGGCCCTGCAAAATGGCTATCCGCTCAGCATGCCGGCGTCCAATGGCGGCAGTACCCAGGTATTTCGTCCCTTGCGCGATGATTTTTACGAGTACATCGGCACCGACAATGCGATCTCGGCCCAGACCATCTCCACTGATGAGCTCCACTTCGGGGGCAATTTGAATCTCAATCTCACCGGTGCCGGATATACCGCTTGGATCTGGGACGAAGGCTCGGTTCATCCCCACCAAGAGTTTGCTGCCCGAAGCGATACTGGTCGTTTGGGTGACTTTGCTGCCGAAAGCAATCACGCTACACACGTAGCGGGAACCATCATCTCTTCGGGCAGCTACGTTCCGGCATCCAAGGGGATGGCCCCGGCAGCCCATCTAAGATTTGAGACCATCGCCAACGATATTTCCGAGATGATGAGCGGGGCGTCGATTGGGGTTTTGATCTCAAATCACTCCTACAGCGTCCGCATGGGATGGATCATCGTGGGCAATAGCTGGTGGTGGCTCGGTGACCTCAGCATCAGTTCGACCGAAGATTATCGGTTTGGGTTTTACAATTCGGATGCCGAGTATTATGACTTTCTCGCTTACCATGCCCCTTACTACCTGATCGTCAAGTCGGCGGGAAACAATCGCCTGGAGGTCGGCCCTCCTCCCGGCGGAGCCCACTACATACAAACCGGAGGCCAATGGGTGCTGGACAGTACCGTTCGCAATCCGGATGGTCCCTACGACTGCCTCGCCTATCGCGCGGTCGCCAAGAACAACCTCGTCGTTGGGGCGGTCAAGGACATTCCCGGCGGGTACACCACCGCTTCGCCCCCGCAAATGACCACTTTTTCCGGTTGGGGACCCACGGACGATGGCCGCATCAAACCCGATATTGTAACCAACGGTCACCAGGTCTTCAGCACGATTGACACAACGGGCTACGCGGTCTACTCGGGCACTTCGATGTCGACCCCCGCCGCGACCGGCTATATCCTTCTCTTGCAGGAGTACTACGCGATCACCCACAACTATGAACTGATGCGCTCCGCCACCGCCAAAGCCCTCGTCATCCACACCGCGGATGAAGCCGGCGCCGCTCCCGGTCCCGATTACCAGCACGGCTGGGGCCTGATGAATACCGAAACCGCCGCCGAAAAGATCGCCCGGGACGTCGCCGATCCCGGTCTGATCCAAGAATCGATCCTGGTGCCGGGGGATACCTTTGGGTACGATTTTACCTACTCCGGCAATGCCGAGCCCTTCATCAAGGCCACGCTGGTCTGGACCGACCTCCCGGGTACGCCGGTCGCCCCTCAACTGAACCCCACCGACCCGATGCTGGTCAATGACCTCGACCTGCGCGTGTATGCTTTGGGGCCACCGGAGGCCGAATACCGACCCTGGATCCTCGATCCCAACAATCCGGCAAATCCTGCCATCCGGGGCGACAACTTCCGGGACAACGTAGAATTGGTTCAGGTGGACAATCCCGTGTCGGGCGGAAACTACCGGGTGACGGTGACGCACAAAGGCCCTGCACTGGCAAACAATCTGCCGCAGGCCTTTTCTCTGGTTCTATCCGGAGTGGAGAATCCAGCCACAGCCGCAACCGAAGCCGCCTCGGATTTTTCGGTTGCGGTGTACCCGTCGCCGGCGCGAGACCGGGTGACCTTTGATTTGCGGGCGGCAGATTTTTCGCGTGCGGTTCGCTTGGAAATTTGGAGTGGCCGGGGACACAAGCTACTGGAGCGGGAGCTACCGGGCGGAGCAGTCACGGACATTGGAGAAATTGCCGCTTGGGCAGCCGGTTTGTACGTGTATCGCCTGACGGACCGCAAAGGTCGGATGGCAATGGGCAAAGTGCAGAAAACGGATTGAAGGCATAGCACCCGGTAAATTTGTGCTTTCTCAGAGTCGCCCAAACCGCCGCACAGTATTTTTTAGAAAATTTTTGTCCGTCAAAAAATGCTTGAACGGGTAAGTGAAAACATGTTTAGAATCGGTTTTGATCGCGATAAGATGTGGTTGAACCAATTTGAGCGCGTAAGGAGTTGCCCAAGTCGCCTTGGGGGACTCCCGGTCAAATAGCATATTTACATCAAGCAAGAGCAAGGGTTAGGGTTGACTCTCACGATAGTGATTGAGTCCCCTAATTTTTTTATACCTACCCCATTCGACTTTTTCCCCCACTTTTCAAGCAAAATGTCCCCGACGAATAGCTATTCGGCAGAGTAGTTGATCGCGCTGATTTTGCATTGATCACACCAATATACGTAGGCCATACCACCTTGGCCCCATTCCTGGGATTGTCCGTCCTCCCTCGGTAAATTGGAGTCCAGTTGCAGCAGGAAATTCATTTTCTTTCCGCATTTTACGCAGTCTGGATAGTAAGGTCCGGCAATAAACGACGGTGGACCCCCAATCCGGTAAAAGTTAGATCCGGAGTGCAGCGGCAAGCGCTGGAAAAACCAGGCGGGTCCTTGCCGGGAAAAGAGCACCTTCGCCGACTTGATCAGGGGAGTTTGCTGGGTGAAGTGGCTATGGCCCGCCGGATAATCGGTGCGTTTGTCACCGAGCACCACTACGCTCCCGTCGGGCCGGTGCTGCTGGTACGTTTCCCCGGGTGCCAACAAGACCTGATCCATGTCGGCGGCGATCCGTAGCTTCTGCAGACCGGTCACCCATAGAAAATGCGGAATCGGATCCAGTTCTACGAAATGCTGAATCCGGATGCGCTTGCCCGCAGCATTGGTAGCAAATACCGATCCCCCAAAAGTACGGTTGCCCGGCAATGGATTCCCCCGCTTAAACGTCTCGTGATCCATGCTGCCGTGCAGATAGCGGTAGGGAAATACTACGTGCCACACTTCACGGGGATACAGGGGCCGGACATCGTTTCCGTGCCACTCCAAGCCCTGGGCCAGGAGGTGCTGGTTCAGCATCTCCGCGGTGATGTTCAGGCCTTCGATCAGCTTGCGGGGGAGGTCCAGTTGGTGGCGGATGTAATCCTTCGCCCAGCGTTCCATCTCGGGATCGCCGGTAATCAACGCGTAGCTGAGGCCCCGGCATTGGGCATCGGTGTCGTCCTCATTGGCGTCGACGAAAATCTTGAGGAATTCCCGATAGCCTTGCCCGAACTGTTGCCACATGTAGGTGGTCAGATGTCCGGGAAAATCGATGCGCGCCACAAACAGATCGTCCAGGTTGTCGGCAAAAAGTTCGGGAAACTCTGCACAGGCCGCCTTGACCAGGGACATGCCGTTTTCGATGCCGCTGCGGACCGGGTCCGGCTCGCGACTGCGGTTGAAGCGGGCCAGCAGCTCAAAAATTGCTTCCTGCCAGTGCCCTACGGGAAATTTCCGCAGGAGTCCCCGGTAGGGCGCGTTTGGTCGGTAGCGGGCGCGCAATTCGGCCACAATTTTCAGGTAGAAGTGCAGCTCGCGGGGCTGAAAATGACGCAAAAACTCCGGCCGGGGCAATGCCCGGTGCTGGTGGAACTTTTTTTCCACGTGGAGGATAAATTCCCGGGGATCGTCGGCCATTGTTGATTTTACTTTGCGCGGACAAGGGAGGTTTTGCCGAGGCAAATTTAAGCGATTCACTAATTTCGTCCCGTGCGTACGCTTTTATTTTTGCTGGTTCTCGGTTTTTTCGTGGGAAACGGGCCTTTTGACTCGGCTTCGGTGGCGGAGCCGGGCCATTTTTCGGACCAATTGCCGCCCCCGGTGCCGCAGTACGACCGCACTGCGGACGCTTTGCTCTACGATTCTTTGCGGCTTGTGTTTGGCCAGAACAAGGTACTGCCGGAGGGCTACGAATTGGAAGCATTGCGGGCGTTGTCGCATTATCCGGAGCTGCGGGAAGTGCCGGTGTCTTTCATTTTCCGGAAAAATCCCGTCGCCCACACCTCACGTCCCCGTAACGGCCGCCTCCTGGGCCGCCGAGACCGGCGGCATTACCTGGTGATCATCAGCACCCAAGTGTCGGAGCAGCTCGACCCGGGACGCCTGCCCAATCTGAGCTACAACGCCCGCATCGGGGTGCTCGGGCACGAACTCGCCCACACCGTCGACTACCTGGACCGCAGTTTGGGCAACCTGATCGGATTGGGACTGCGCTACGCGACCGATCCGCAGGTGGTGGAGCGCTGGGAACGCTTCACCGATTCCACGGCAATTCGCCACAACCTTGGGTACCAATTGCGGAGTTGGAGCGAGGAAGTCCATCCGATCCTAGAGAAAGCCGGACGGGGGCAGAACTACCTGCGGCCGGAGGAAATCACCGAGTTTATGCGGACACTCCCCGCCTATCAATAATTCCAGCGGTTTTTGTAAGTGTCAAAGAAGGTCAAGCCAACTTTAAGCTGGCGATTGAGCGCCTGTTCGACATTGGTGGAGTAGGCCCCGACGTAGTAGACTCCGACCTTGAGGCGCTGTTTGGCGATGCGGAAGGGCAAGGCGAGGCCGGCGTAGGCTTCGCTGTGGAAGAAGTTGTTGTCGCGCACGGCGAGGATGCCCGCTCCCGCCACGACCTGTAGGGGAGTGCGCTTGAGCAGCGGAATTTTGTTGATCAGCGCACCGGAGAAGTCGTGCAGGTAATTGACCTGGAGGTATTCATTGGTGGTGCTGATCGTGGGGCCGAGCAATTGGAAGGCTTGGAGGGGATTGGCAAAGACAATGGGGTCGGAGCCACGGAAAAATTGGAAGTTGTTGAAGCGGATGTTGTTTTCCTGGAAAAAGGTGCCCGCGCGGATGGCGTAGCGCGAGATGCCCATGGTCCCGGGCCGAAACTCGTCGGTGACGGTCACGCCGAGGTAGTCAAAATTGATTTCGCTCCCCCAAATGCCGGGAATGGCTTTTTTGTACTGAAAGACAAATTCCGGCCAGGTACTTCCCAGCAGGACCTTGCGGTAAGGCTCCATGTTGTATTTCTGTCCGGGCACCCAGCGCACCTTGACATCCAGGAGGAATTCGCGGTAGGGCTCAAACTCACGGGGATCGTTCAGATCGCCAAACAGGTCTTGGGACCAATCCGCCAGGCGCAGGTCTTTGATCGCTACCCGGTCGGCAAATTCGGTCCCGACGTCCAGAAATACCCCATTGCTGACCTCGATGTGGTGGCCGATGCCGTAGTATATTTTCTGGATGAAATTTGAGCGGGACAAGATCGCGGCAATCGTTTCGAAATTGTTGACCATCGCGAATCGGTTGCCGTAGCGGACGTAACCCCGGGCAAAGTGTTTGGGTGAATAGGTGTAGTCTACCCGTGCGTAGCCCTTGAGATCGCGGTTGACCACCCCGAAATCCAGTTCGCCGCTGACGCGCAATTGGTTGAAGCGGGACCAGATCTTTTTGACATTGCCGCCGATGACGTGGCGGTAGCCCCCCACCCCAAAGGGCCGCGGCTGCGAGACCAGCGGGTTGAAGAAGTAGTGCATCCCCCGGCGCCGGTCCCGGAATCCGACGCCTTGCAGGATAAAATCCCACAACTTGAGCCGGTTGTAGATTGAGTCCTGCTCGGTCAGGTATTCGTCACTGCGGTAATAATTTTGGATGCTGTCTGCTACCTGAATGAAGTCGGCCTCGGCCTGTTTCAGCGTGATGGGGCGGGTGTTGTCCCAAAAACTGCTGTCCCGCTCAAAGGCTTCCTTTTCCACCCGGCGCAATTCATTGCGGAAGAAGTTGCGCGGCAGTTCCGGATCGAGCTGGTAATCGCGGTGCAGGGCAATGGTGTTGCCGTAGTAGCGCTGCCGCCCTTCTTTGACCATGTAGTAGTAATCCTCCCGATCCAAAATCCAGCGCTCATCCTCGGTCTGGGTGTAGTTGTGCAGGAGACGAAAATCTTTGAAGTAACTCAAATTGCCTTCGACGATGCGGAAATTGACCGACTTGATCGCCCAGATCTGGTCCACGATGTACAAGTCGCCTTCGAAAAAGGGCCCGATCGGATTGCGGGGCGTCACCCGGATTTTGTAGACCACTCGTCCGTCTTCGTAGAAGGTTTCGTCCAGGCGGTAGCGGTAGGAAAGCCGCCAGGAAGTCGCACTTAGGGGCGAAATAAAGGGCCGGTCCCCGAGGCGCAAGACGGTGATCAGGTTTTCGTAGAAATTGAATTCCGCGTCGGAGGCATCCAGATAGAACAGGTAGGGATTGTTGGTTTCGGTCTGGTATTGTTCCACGTCAATGCCCGCCGAACCGATCATGGCACTCGCTGAGGGCTTTTTTTCGGAAAAGTCGCGGTAGGCGTGGACAATGGATTTGTAGCGGTTGGGCCGCTGAAAGTAGGTCGTCGCCTGCGATTCGATGAAGTTGAGCTTGGGCCGGTTGTCGCCCACGCTGGGGCGGTTGCCGGCCAGGCCCAAGGCGGGGGCGGCATCACCGGTCGGACCGACGATGACTTCCGGACTGGGTTCTGCTTTGGTGGAGTCGGGAGCGGGTGTGGTGTCGGCTTTGGTGGCGACCAGGGAATCGGGCAGTTGGCCCTTTTTCTTGAGCGTGTCCACTTCCAGAGAAGCCTTGAGGTAGGTGGACCGGGAGTACGCTTCGAATTGCCGGATGTACTCCTTCTTGTTGGCGATGACCTTTTCCATGATGCCGTAGGCCGGGTCGCGCTTGTTTTCGGCGATGTTAACCGTCTCCAAGGTGACGCCAATGGGCGGCAAGGTGATGTCCCGGGTCTGATTTTGCCCGTCGATCTTGACCGGAACTCTTTGGGTTTCGTAGCCCATGCTCGACACCACAAGGGTGTAATCGCCGCTTTCCAATTCCAGGAAATATTCGCCTTTGACGTTGGTGACGACGCCGTAGGTGGTGTTTTCGACAAATACATTGGCGTAGGGAACGGGATCGCCACTGGGTTCGGTGACTTTGCCGCGGAGCTGGTGCGCTTGCCCCTGGAGGACCGCGCACAGCACAAATACAATTCCGGCAGCAAATTTTTTCATGAACGGAGCGAACCTATCTTTTGCCTGCGCCATCCGGGTAGGTTAGTGCGAGGACTCGGAGGTATGACGCACGAAACCGGCATTTGGTTGCATGGGCGGAATTTTTGTGGGTCCCGGACCGGTTTTTGGTCGGTGGGCCTTGCCCGGGTGGAGGGGTTCAATCGTCCTCGGAGTGGGCGGGATCGGGTTCGGGGCCATCCTTATCCGGGGTGGGGGCCTCGGGATCCGGGAGGTTCATTTGCGGAGCATCCTGGTCGGGGGCGTCGGAATCGGGGGATTCAATTTCTTCCGCCGCTTTGGCGGGGTCGGGGGTGGTATCGCTCTGGGCGGCATTGATCCGGTCGATCTCCTTTTGGATTTCCGGGGGAATGGCGCTGGGCGTCTCCTCGGCGGGCGGGGCGACCGGCACCGGCTTGCGGGCTTTTTTGCCGCGCCGGACTTTCTTGTTTTTCTTTTGCTTGACCGGTTTGGCCCGCTTGCCCGGCTTCAGGACGTAGCGTTTGAAAAGGGGCTTCCGCTTGCGCATGGGCTGAATGAAAACCGGCTCGGTCACCGAGCTCTTTTCTTCAGCGGCTACCGTGGCCGGGGGATTGTCCGCTACCGGGACCCCCGCCGAATAGGCTTCGTCAAACTGGAGGTCGTCGGCAAAGAGGAAGCAGCAATTGCTGCCGCGCAACCAATCACAATGGCCCCGGGCTTCGATTTTGACCGAGAGAAATTCTGGAGCGGGGCCGCGACCGGTTTGCGAAACCGGCAGGGAAAAGGTGCGGTAGTCTTTGCTCAGTTTCAGTTCGACCTGTCCAGAAGCCAGCGTATCAAAGCCGCCATTTGCATTGCGTCGGGTGGCGAGTACCTGGACCAAAGCGGGATCGCATTCCTGCTTGCGGCCTTCGTACTTGTAGACTCCGGACAATTGGGTCGGTAACTTACTGCTGCTATTGTCCGCCGAAGCGGCGAGGCGATTGGTGATGCTGACCCATCCGCCGGATTGGTAATATTCGTAGACCCAGGCTTTGGCGGCTTTGTTGCCGGAATACGCATCGGCGGTGAGCGAAGCGGCCGAAGTGAGGGTTTTGGACCAGCCCGCGGGATTGCCATTTTCGTGGATGGCTTCGAATCCCCCGTTGAGTCCCTGGGCGGGAACGATGAGCGGAAGCGCGAGCAAGCAAAGAAGCAGCAGTCGTAGAAGCATGGATGGTGTGATCGGTCCTCGTTTTATTGGTCGTGGGATAAAGGTACAAAAAATCTGGGGCTTGCGGTTCTGGGCCCGTGGACGACCACAATTCGCAGCGCAGAACATCCGCGCGTGCGCAAGGAGTACCGTGCGCCTGCGATACACATCGTAAAGCGCGAATTTTTGTGCACTGTAGGGCGAGAAGAAATGTTCCCACGCAAAAATTTCCGACACAAAATTGTCTTTCCCGAATTAGGGGCCGGGGGGCCCGCCAATTGAAGAGGCGGTTTAAATTTAATTCTGTGATTTTGCTATGGCATCTTTTTCCGCCTCTCTTCCGCTATTTTCTCGCCCCCAGCTCAGGCCATGGACTCCAAAATGAGCTTCGATGGACAAAAAAATCTGCGCGGGCAAATTTCACAAACCAACTTTAAACCGCCTCTAAGTTACTTGCATCCCTCACAATTCTCGTAACTTACCCCTGCAAAACGCTCAACAACATTTGCAAAATGAAACTGAAAAATTCAATCCCTGCCTTGGGAAGGCTGGGCGCATTGGCGATGCTGCTCGCGGCTTGTGGGCCGGCAAATCCCGCCGCGAAACCGGACCCGGTAGATCCCCAAATGACGACGGTTACGGCGGGCAATCCCGCTTTTCTCCTCATTTCCGACATCCACCTGAACCAGGCCCTCGACACGGTGGAAACCTGGAAAAACACCCCCCAATGTAGCTGTTGTGGCCACTACAGCGATACCGGCACTGCCCTTTGGACCGAAGCCAAATCCGCCATTGAAGCCATCGTGGACCCCAGCAATGCGAGTCGACCCCGTTTTATGGTGTTTCTCGGGGACATGCCCGCCCACAATGAGTCCGGTTCCAAGCTCAAGGGCAACATTGCTACGGTGCTGACCGATCTGCGCACGATTGCCCAGCAGAACTGCATCCCGCTGGTATATTCGCCCGGCAACAACGACAACCTAGACGGCGACTACTCTGCCTTCACCGACTCCAGCGGCAACATCACCTTTACGGCGGATACCGGCGACCCCAGTGCCTGGCCGCTCATCGTCCCGCCGAGTGCGTCCTGTTCTGGGGCTGCGCCCGCCACCATCGCAAACCAGGATTCCATTCACCTGGGGTACTATTCTGCCTATCCGCTGGGCAAATCGGCGAAACTGCGGACCATTACCCTGAATTCGGTGATTTTTGACCAGTACTATCCGGGCAATGACGCTCACCTCCACGATCAGAAATCCGAAGCTTTCGGTCAGTTGCGCTGGTTGGAAGCGCAGTTGAAGGACGCAGCCAGTGCGCACGAGCAAGTCATTCTTACCATGCACATTCCGCCGGGAAAATCGTACTACGGGGGGAGGGGCCACGCAAACTGGGCCAGCAATATCACCAACAAGAAACGGCAGAATTTCGAGGCGCGTTTTGGGGAAATCGTCACCGGTGCGGACAACATCGCAGCCTTGCTTTACGGCCACACCCACTACGACGAACTCAAGGTCATCGAAGGGGGAAGCGCGCCGTTCATCGCCTTGTCTTGCCCGGGAATCACCCCCCAACACTGCAACAATCCTGGCTTCAAGGTTGTGACCTACGATCCCACGAGTTTTGCGCCGACTGGTTTCACGACCCACTACGCCGACTTCAGCGGTTCCCGCTCCCGGGTTTTTGATCAAGCTTACACCTTTGCGACGAGCTACGGCACCGGTTCCGGCCCGAGCATCTTCGCGGTGATCGATTCGCTCCACACCAATGGCGATGACTCCAGCATCGAAGCGGGCCTGTGCGCAACCTACGAAGTCAAGGACGAAAATGCGGGGGGACTCGACTGCTCGGGCCTGCTTTCGGTGACCTTCGTGGACTATGATGGAGGCGCTACCTTCGCGGTGGACGATCAGGGAGAATAGCCGGCGTACCGGTCAACTCCTGTTTTCATCACTGCCGCAGCACGCGCTGGACCGCCCGCTGCCCCCCGGCGACAATTTCGACCAGGTACACACCGGAAGCTGCCGGCAGCCGGAGCGCCATCAGATCGGCCGTACCCGGGATCTCCCGCACCAATTCGCGCCCGCTGAGGTCGTACACCCGCAGCAGGGCTACATCCGTGCCGGCGGGAAGGCCGACGAAGACTTGCCCATCCGGCGAAGGATTCGGAAATACCGAAAAGTCGAGATTGAGCGGAGCTTCAACTGAGACCAGGACTTCGCCGCGGAGGGCCTCGGCGACCAGGACATTCGAGCGGTCGCTTTGCTGGAACCAGCGCTTGAACCGGTCAATGTCGGGGGAGGAATTCGCAAACATTTCGTCCAGCCAGCCGGGCCGCACCGTTTGGTACCACACGCGGGCGCTGACCACGAGGCTGTCGGTGTAGCCCCCCAGGGGGATGCGGTAATGCACGATGTCACGGCCCGTGCCTTCGTTCGCCCCATTGCGGTTGAAGTCGGGATCGGACGTGGCGAGGCCCCCGATTTTGGTGGTGTCGTACACCGGGTGCGTGCTGGTAAAGCCATGTGGGGGCAGGCGATTGTCCTTTAGCAGGGTATCGCCCCGCTCCAGGGTCGTGGTCACATTGCGGTTGACGTCGCCCATGATGAACTCGTAGATCTGCGCCTGGTCCGGGTCATCGATCCGGTCGTAGTGCGGTTCGTACCCGGCATCCTGGCCGATTACCTCGTAATCGCTCCCCAGCACGCCGGAGGCAAACAAGGTATCGCCGTTGCGGTCGCGCACGACAAATTCCACCAGGGCGCGCCGGGAAGGATAGCCCGAGGGAAATTTGTGTCCGGCCAGATTCACCAGCTCCAGGTCAAAGGCCACGGTGTCGGCGGTGCGCCAGGCTTCGGTCAGGGTCAGGTCCAGGGTCTCCTCCCGCAACATGCGCTCGGTCCGGGCGATGGTCGAATCAAACTGCGTAGAATCAGCGGCGATGCCCAGGCTGTCCCGGTAATCGCGCATCATGCGGAGCATGAATACATTTGCGCCCTGGAGGTGGTGCTTGCCGTAGGGACGCCGCCGGTCCAGGTTGTTGTAGCCGGCGGCAATGATGATGTTTTCGTTGATTTGGGGGACGTGGCAGCCCTGGCATTGCTGGCCCTGGAGGGCGTAGGTAGAATTGAGCCATTCGTGGTAGGTGGCCTGCTCGAAAAAGCTGCGGCCGGTGAGGTTCCCGCTGAGGTCGACCGAGTGGGTGACAAGGCTGTGGCAAGAGGCGCACACTTCGCTTTGCTGGATGTGGGGGCCGTATTCTACGTCAAACCCAATCGAAATCGACATGGGGCCAGTGACGGGGCCGGGGTACTGACCGTAGATCTTGCGGGTGGTATCGAAGTCGATGATGCCGGAGAATTCCGGACTGGAATTCGCAACTTGGGTATGGCAGGCCAGGCAGGAAACGCCGTCCATCCCGAAGGTATCGGCGTCGAGTTGGGCCATCGCGTAGTTTTCCTGACCGGTTTCCCAGTAGTGCGAGTAGCGGCCCATCGGGGCGTGGCAGGCCAGGCACTTGTCCTCGATGGCGGTTTGCAGGTTGGGGGTGGTGATGATTTCGTGGCTGACCTGGGCGCGCCAAAAGGGATCGCGGGCCGAATTGGCCATCATGGAAGACCGCCAGTCGTCGGTGGGGTTGACGTCCTCATTGTTCGCGGTGACCATGGCCAGCCCGAGGGGATCGGAACCGTGACAGCCGTCGCAGGTACCCGAAGTTGCAAACCAATTGTTGATGGCCTCGGGCAGCGAGTCGGTCATGACTCGGGCGGCGGACAGGAAACTGCCGGAGTGATAAGCTTGCCGAGCGGGCGATTGCGCTTTGAGGTATCCGGAACGGCCATAATTTTGCGCGGTCGCCGCAATGAGTACCAGTAAGCCCAGCGGGAGCAGGAGAGATTTCCAGTTTATATTCATCCAAGCACGGTAGAATCAGATAAAATAAGATACGCAGGCCTCCCCCTCACTTCCAAATCTTCGCGTCTTCTTTGCGTCAGAGAAAGGACCTTTACCCCGGTGCAGGCGAGATTCCTGAGAATGAATGGCTATATTGAGGTGCAGTTCTGTTACTCTGACTCTATCACAATGGAAAAAATTTGTTGGTTGGTCCCGCGGGCTTGGCTCGTCAGTGTGGCCTTGCTTTTGGTAAATGGATCTCTTTTTGCTCAGGCCGGTGGGGAAGACCAAGCTTCGGCGACCCTGATTCCCGCGTTGCCCTTTCAGGGGCAGGGGAACAACGCCAATGCCGTCGATGACTATGCGGAAACCTGTCCCGATTTTCCCAATGGGGGCAACGGCCGTGACCACGTCTACCGGTACAACAATGGTCCCAATCCGCGCTTCATCGACGTGAGCCTCTGCATCGCCTTTTCCGATTACGACACCCAGCTTTACATCTACGAGGATACCTGCGTGAGCGGAACCGCCCTGGCCTGTCAGGAGGATGGGTGTGCGGCCCCCGGCTACGCCAATCTCTACCAATCGGCGATTTCCGGTTTCCTCTTGCAGCCCAACAAGACCTACTACTTTGTGGTGGACGGCTACGATGGAAATGGAGGCAATTACCAAATCAACATCGATACGATTCCGCCCCCGGCCCCGCCGGCGATTACCTTTTCCGACAGTTCCAATCAGCTCACCACGGCGATGACTTACAGTGGAGTGCCGATGGCGATTGTGGACATGAACGGCGACTGGCGGGACGACATCGTCCGGCTGGACGACCGCAAAGAATTGATCGTCAATTACCAAACCAGCGCGGGGGGATTCACCGAAACCGCCCACGGTCAGATGGGTTCTGGCAATCATTGGAGCCTTTGCGTGGCCGATGTCGACGAAAATGGCTACAACGATATCCTGGCTGGTGGAGCCTACAATGGTCTGTATCTCGCCACGGCGAATGGCAGCGGGAGTGCTTTTGCGATCACTCAGTTGGGCGGTCCGAACATCTTCCTGCAGGGGTCCAATTTTGCCGACATTGACAACAACGGCGCGGTGGACATATTTGCCTGCCACGACGATGGGGACAACAACAAATACCGCGGCGACAACAGCGGGACATTTTCCTACGACAATTCCCTGCTCAATACCACGACAGTCCCGTCCTCGGACAATTCCGGCAACTACGCCTCGATTTGGACCGACTACGATCACGATGGTGACTTGGACATGTACCTGAGCAAATGCCGGCAGGGAGTGTCCGATCCCGCCGATCCCCGCCGGATCAACATGCTGTTCCAAAACGATGGCTACAACAACTTCACGGAAGTGGCGGCCCTGGCCAATCTGAAAGACAGTTCGCAGTCCTGGCTGACCGATTTTGGGGATTACGACAACGATGGGGACCTGGATGCGATCATCATCAACCACGACTTTGATTCCCGGCTGATGGAAAACAACGGCGACGGTACTTTTTCCGATGTTTCCGCCACCGCTGGCCTGGCCAATGCCATCGATTTTACCGGGGTTCAGGCATTTTTCCGCGACTTTGACAACGACGGCTGGCTCGATCTGCTGGTCGTCGGCGCCTCGCACAAGCTGTTTGTCAACAACGGGGACAAAACCTTCTCCGAAGACGCCAATGGCTTCTTCTTTGGCACTGAATTCATGGAATCCTGTGTGATCGGCGACCTGAACCACGACGGTTTCCTCGACGTGTACGCGGGCTACGCGAATCTGTACAACTCGCCGTCGAGCACTCCGGACCGGTTGTGGATCAACAACGGCACCCCCGGCAACAACTACTTCGCGGTCAATCCGGTGGGCACGGTGAGTCACATCAACGGGATTGGGGCCTGGATTGAAATCTACGGTCCCTGGGGCAAAATGGTCCGGGAAGTGCGGTCGGGCGAAGGTTACGGCGTGATGAACAGCTTTTCCCAGCACTTTGGGATTGGCACGGCGGCGGCGATTGATTCGGCCTACATCTTTTGGCCTTCGGGTATCGTGGACCGCGTGGTCAGTCCGCCCATCAATGCCTACCTGACCGTGGTGGAGGGCCAGTCCCCAGCCCAAAAAGTTATCGTCAACGCTGACTCAACCGTGAGCATCGGCAACACTGCGGCCGACATGTGGGGCTCGGTGCAGATTCAAGATAGCGCTAACACCCGGATTTCGGTCAAATACTGGCCGGTAGGCGGTGCGGTCGACAGCGTATTTATCGCCGACTACGCGTTCAACAATAACCTCGCCAAGTTCAACTTTGACGAATTCCCCACCAATCTGCTTCCCGGTACGGCTTACCGCTGGACGGTCCATGCGGTTTATGATATCAACGGACAGTTTGGAGCGCCGGTCGATTGCTTCAGCGATACCCTGAGCTTTACCACGACCGGTCTCGTCGCGGTTTCTCCGGTGCGGCCCGATCTGGGGGTGCGCATTGCCCCGAATCCCTTCGAGGAGTGGACGACCCTGGAAATCAAGGGCTACGACTTTTCGGCGGAAGGTGATCTGCAACTGGAAGTGTTTGAACTGCGGGGGCAGCGGGTACGCACCCGGAGCGGCATTCGTGCGAGCAAAATCACTTTGAACCGGGACGGTCTTGCGGATGGCGTCTACCTCTACCGGTTGCGCAATGCATCTGGTTCCATTGAGATCAGTGGCCGTTTGTTGCTGCACTGAGGAGTATTTTAAACTTTTTTTGTGCCGGAAAATGCGGGCTCCCAAGTTCGGGGTGACTGCGATGGAGTTGCCTTGACCGTACGTGAGGGACTTTGAGGGGGGGGGGGTAAAATCGACTTGTTGGCACCCACAAAATACGCAGACCTGCGTATTGAACCGCCCTGTTCCAATCGCGTGATTTGAAATTGAAAATCGCATTGTAATCTTCAATTCAAATCCGACATGAAAAAATTACGGTTTCTTCCCGCATTTTTGCTCCTGTTTGCGACCGCTTTCGGTCAGCAGATCAACTACAAAATCATCCACGATGAGCCGGCCCAACCCCGGGTCAATATCAACCTGGAATACTTCAATATCGACATGGGGATCAACAACATCGACGGTGCCTCCTTCAACGTGGGTTCCTTCGGTTTCGTGGAACCGGTCACCGGCATCGGCGGGCAATACAATTTTAAAATTGGCTTGCTGACCTTCGGCAAACTCGGTGCGGAAGCCATTCCCGGCAACCTCGAACTGAGCGTGGGCGGTTACCTGATGCTGCAAAACAAAATCGTCAAGAAGCCTACCCGAGTCATCCTGAATCGCGAATACAAAGGCACCGAATATTCCCGCAACTACAAAGGCGAGTTGATCAAGACCACCACCGAGGAATACACCTTTCTTTCGGTGCCCGCCCGCCGGCGCACCATGCGCGGTGTACGGGCGGGATTTTACCTGAAGCGCGGCCCCTTTGCCTCGGATGAATTTCCGGAAGACGTCACCTTCAACGCCAGCGATCCCCTGGGGCTGACCTCGATGGGCCTTTACGCTGGCGTCACCGCCCGCACCATCAAAAGCGTATTCATCGACACCCCGACCCACGGCGTGCAGTTCAATTCCATCGGGGACGATCTCGTGCTTGACCTCCTGGTCATCCCGGTCAACGTGTTCCGCGACGTCACGGCGGAAGCCCGTCCCAACATCTCCCAGGAAGTACGCGACGCCCTTGGGGGCAATCCCTTTGGCTTCCGGATCGGCTGGTACCGCTACCAAGTCGACAAGAAAGACCGCACCGGCAAGAAATTCGGCTTGGCCGCGGGATTCGAAGCCGGCGTTAAGCCCTACCAAGGCATCTTTTTCAACGGCAGCCTCGGCCTGACCATCATCAAAAAATAAGCCCAATGTCGACGCCCAACTTGTTGTCCCGCACCGGCGGCATCTGGTTCACAATTTTCATGCTCGGTGCCACATTGGCCCTTCCGGGCCAGGGCATCCGCGATTTTCGCTGGCTCGGTGACCCAGTCGATGGGGAAACTTTCCTCGGACTGGGCGCCAGCCGGACTTCGCTCGCGAATCCCGCCGCACCGAATCCCGAGCTGCACGACGTCTCCGCATTCACGCTGTACTTCGACCTGAAAAAGCTGAATTTGCAGCGCGGCAAAGCTTCCTTTTATTACTCAAATGCCCTCCTGGGGGACCTGGTTCTGCTACTCCAGGAGACCTTCCAAAATCCGAACAGTATCCTTCGTTCGGTCAACTCCTCGCTCAGTTCCGGCCTGTTTGGCTGGTTCAATCTGGGCTGGAACCTGACCCGGCCCGGTCCCGTTCAGCCTTTTCTCGGCTTCAACTTGAACGATTATTTTCTGGGATCTACCTATTTGGATAGCTTGAATGGGCGGGTGAGCCTGGAGCCACAGGGCTATCATTTTGCCGGCGGACCTCTTGTGGGCTTGCGGGCGGCGCTGGGGAAAGTCGGTCTGCTCGAATTGCGGTCCACCTACGCGCTGAGTTACGTTCGCGCGGTGAGTTTGTCCTACGCGGAGCGCGACGACAACTACCCCAAATCTCATTTTTTCCACGCCCAGATCGATTTTTTCACCGCGATTGGGGTGTTTGTGGCCGTGGAACACCACCGCTTGGTGAACCGCGGCGACCTGCCCAATGCCACCCGTCGTTGGGATGCGACGCTTGGCTACCGGCTTACGTTCTGAGTGGGATCGCAATGCGGATTTGCGTGCCCTCGGCTTGCTGGATGGAAATGCTTCCGTTCAGGTTCGCGATCCGCTCCCGCATATTGGCCAGGCCGTAGCCTGCCGCCACCGATGCTTCACGAAATCCCCGGCCATTGTCCCGCAAGATGAGCGTCAGTTGGGTGCCTTCCTGGGTGATCTGTAGGGAAATGTGATTGCCCCCGCTGTATTTGCGCGCATTGTTGATCGCTTCTTGCACTACGCGGAACAGGTCCAGCCCCTGGCCTGAGGTGAGATCGGCCTTTCCTGAGCGCTCCAGCCGAAAATCAATGCCGCTGCCCTCCAGATTGCGCTGGGCAAACTCGCGGATTCGGGTGGCCAGTTGTTCCAAGGTGACCTCGGTCTTGCGCACCGACCAAATTGTTTCCCGCAATTGGGCAGAAGCTTCCCGCGCCTGATTCGCCAGTACCGTCAGTTGGGTTTGCGATTCGGGCGTGCCCGCGCGAAAGGCTTCGGTGTCGAGCCGGGAGGTGATCACCGACAACTCTGCCCCCAGATGGTCGTGCAGGTCCATCGAGATGCGGTTGCGTTCCGCCTCCAAATCGGCCCGGGCGGTGGCCAGTAGCCGCTTTTTGCGCTCCTGCCCGGATTGGAACAGCAAGACCAGCGCGAGGATCAGGGCCGCGATGCCCGCGCCCGAAGCAATCAACCAAAAGTTTTTCCGCTGACCGGCGTAGCGCTCCTTGTCCAGTTCGCGCTCCCGCTTTTCGGTCTCGTACTGGATGTGGAGCTCGTCCATGTTTTTCTGCACTTCGGCACTCGTGATCAGCTCGCTCAGCGAGTCGTGCTTTTGGTCGTGAAACAGCGCCCGCTCAAATGCACCAAGTTTTCCGTAGGCGGCCGCCAGGCGCTCGTGTCCCAGAGAAAGCAGGTAGCGGTCATTCGTGGTTTCCGCGTGGGCGATGCCGAGCTGTCCGTAGTACACGGCCGAGTCCCATTCCTGGGCTGCCAGCTTGAATTTTGAAAGGTTCCCGGCAACGAGTGATTTGCCGCGGACATCGCCCAGGGCTTCGTAAGCGTTGAAGGAGCGCTGGTAAAACGCGGCCGCTTGGGCGGAGTCCCCGTCCTGTTCCAGCCGGCTGGCGATGTTGGAATATTCGGAGCCGCAGTAGGCCCAGGCATTCACGGCCAGCTTTTCTTCCACCGCCTGCCGGTAGTAGTGCAGTGCCGAATCGCCCCGCTCCTGCTCATTGAACGCAGAACCGATGGCGTTGAAGGTATTTGCCCGGTCCAGGACCCCGCCTTTTTCCCGGTAGGTCGGTAGGGCGCGGCGGTAATAGGCCAGGGCTTCGTCCAGCCGGTCGAGGCGCTGGTAGCTCATGCCAGTATTGTAGTGGGCGTGGGCCACGCCCAGGTCATCGCCTTCGGCTTCGAAGTTGCGCAAAGCCGCGAGCCCCGATTCCACTGCGGCTTCGTACTCGCCTCGTTGGTGGAGGTTGATGGACTGGTTGAGGCGGGCCTTGCCGGCGATTTCCGGCACGTCGTGTTCCGCGCAGTAGGCGAGGCAGCGGTCCAGGTAGACCGTCACCGAGTCGGTGAGGCCCTGCTTGATGTAGGTGATCGCGATCCAATTGTAGGCCCAGGCAACCTTCTCGTGGGCCGCTATCCGGCTGCCTTGGGCCGCGGCTTTGCGGGCAAAATAGCGCGATGAATCCAAGTCGACCGCGTAGTAACGCCGGGCCAGTCCTTCCAGAGAATCGAGCACGGGAGTGTCCGCGTGCGTGCCCTTTGGGGCCAGCAACAGCCCCAGGTAAATCCACCATTGCCATACAATGCGGCTCCTATTGGCCGCCGGAGACTTTGTGGATCGCTTCCACTTTGCCATGTACTTCCAGTTTGCGATAGATGTTTTCGACGTGCTTGCGCACGGTTCCGTAGCTGATAAACAATTGATCGGCAATCTTTTGGTAACTGAGCCCGTCGATGAGTAGATCGAGGATCTCCCGTTCGCGGGGGGTGAGGTTGTATTGTTCGGGCACCGAAGTTTTGGGGGCCGCATCGTTTTTTCGGATCAATTGCAGGGCCTTGCCGGCGATGAGGGGGCTCATGGGGGCCCCGCCACTGAGGGCTTCGCGCACCGCGGCGTGGATCCGGGCCGGGGGGGTATCTTTCATGAGGTAGCCTTCGGCCCCGGCGAGGATGGCTTCGAGGATGTGGTCTTCGTCGTCAAAGACGGTGCTCATGACCACGGCGACGTCGGGCCAGTTTTGCTTGAGTTCGCGGGTTGTGGCGATCCCATTTTTCAGCGGCATCCGAATGTCCATGAGGATGAGGTCGACTACCTCACCGGCGCGCAGACGTTGCAGGGCGACCTCGCCATTTTCCGCCAGCCAGCTCACCGACAACTCCGGATCGAGCTGCACCTTGTCCCGCAAGGCCTCCGCCAAATTCCGAATGTCCTCCGCAATGCCGATGGTGATCATGGGGGAAATTTAGGAAGGATTTGGGAAATGTACATGCCGGACACCATCTTCCGTATCCTCAGGCTTCCTTCCGCGGCAGCACGAGGTCGATCAACCAGGCGAGAATCAGCACCAAACCGCAACCGATCAGGTTGTACCAGAGGTAGGCGACTTCCTTGGCGAGGAAGGCAAACAGAAAGAAAATCGTCCCCTGGGCGATCAGAGCGGCGATAAAGGTCGGGCGACCGCGGACTTTTTTCAGGAAAAATGCCACCAGGAAAATCCCCAGAATCGTTCCGTAAAAGATGGATCCCAGGATGTTGACGGCTTCGATCAGGTTTTCGACCAGGTGGGCAAACAAGGCAAAGGTGATCGCAATCGCCCCCCAACCCAGGGTCAGTAGGCGCGAAGCCATGAGGTAATGCCGCTCCGAGCCGTCTTTCTTGATCAGGCGCTTGTAGAAGTCCACCGTCGTCGTGGCCGCCAGGGCATTCAATTCGCCCGCCGTCGAGGACATTGCCGCCGACAAGATCACCGCCAGCAATAGCCCGACCAGCCCCACGGGCATGTAGTTCAAAATAAACGTCAGGAAGACGTAGTCATAGTCCTTGGTTTTGTCTTCAATCGACCGGTTGAGGAGGTCCTTGGCTTCCTGGCGGATCCCGAGGGCCACCGTATCCCGGACCTTCAGTTCGGCCACGGCAGCATCGAGGGCGGTTTCATTGTCGGCGTGCAACTGCACGATGACCTCATCGATGGCCTGTTTCTTGTCCGCGTGGGCTTGGCGGTGCCGCGCCTCTAACTGCCGCATCTCATCCGCGTAATTGGTTTCGTAGACGCGCTCCATCGCGGTGGTATTGAAGAGGACCGGATGCTCTTGGAATTGGAAGAAGACAAAGACCATCACCCCCGTAAACAGGATGAAGAATTGCATGGGAATCTTGAGCAGAGCATTGAACATGAGGCCCATGCGGCTTTCGTAAACCGATTTGCCTCCGAGGTAGCGCTGTACCTGACTCTGGTCGGTCCCGAAGTAGGACAAAGCCAAAAACAGGCCGCCCAAGATCCCCGACCAAAAGGTATAGCGCTCGGAAGGATCAAAGGAAAAGTTGACCACTTCGAGCTTGTCCATCATGCCGGCCACGCTGACCGCATCGCCTAAGGAGACATTTTCCGGCAACCCCCGTATGATCAACGCGAACGCAATGAACATCCCGATCAGGATGATAGACATCTGCCATTTTTGGGTCAGGCTCACCGCCCGGGTTCCCCCGGAAACCGTATAAAACACCACCAGCAAACCCACCAGTAAAATCGTCAGACTCAGGTTCCAGCCCAATGCAGTCGACAGGATGATCGCCGGTGCGTAAATCGTGATGCCCGCGGCCAGGCCCCGTTGCAACAGGAAAAGAAACGCCGCCAGGAGCCGATTTTCCAGCCCAAACCGTGATTCCAGGTATTCGTAGGCGGTATAGACCTTGAGCCGGTAATAAATGGGAATGAACACCGCCGAAACAATGATCAGTGCGATCGGCAGCCCGAAGTAGTTCTGCACGAAGCCCATGCCCGATTCAAAGGCTTGCCCCGGCGTAGAGATAAAGGTAATCGCACTCGCCTGCGTCGCCATCACCGAAAGGCCAATCGTCGCCCAGGTGGCGCTGTTGTCCCCCAGGAGATAACCCTTGATGTTGCGGCTGCGCCGCGTCTTCCAGGCCCCGTACAGGACGATGAACGCCAGCGTACCGCCCAGTACGAGCCAGTCAATCGGACTCATCGCGTGTAGGTATTGGAAAAGAGCAAGAAGAGCAGAATCAAAAAGCCCAAAAAGCCGAGCACAAACAGGTACATCCGCGACCAACTGCCCAGGGGCGGCTTACGCTCCGGTTCCGGGGCGGGAGTTTTGGCAATGTCCTCGCTCATGGGTTATCCTTTCCGTAAGAGATGATGTTGGCAAACAGTTTGTAGGCCCCCGGCACCCCGGCGGGCAATTCCCGGAAAAACGAGATGCCCGTGTAAATGAAGGCCCCCTTGCCGTAATCGGTCACCAGCAAGCAGCCTTGCTTCATCTCTTCGCCGGGATCATTCCAGCCGATCAATGCGGTGTAGCGGTCGTCCCATTCATTCGGGAAGTACAAGCCCCGTTCCTGCACCCAACCGTCAAAATCGGCCATTCCAATTTTGTTGGGGACATTCATGAGCGGATGTTCCGGCGCGAGAAATGTGGGCGTGGCTTCCTCGACCGTGACCCGGTCCCGGGAGAGCTTAAACGGGTACGGTCCGATGTCTTGGGTGACCAGGCCGCGGTTGGTATTGTACTGGACGACGTAGGTGCCGCCGTCTTTGACGTATTGGAGGAGTTTTTCGTTGACGTATTTGAGGTAGGGCTGGGTGTTGAAGGCCCGGATGCCGGCGACGATGGCGTCGTACTGGCCAAGGTTCTGGGCGCGGAGGGCCTTTTCGTCGAGCAGAGTGACTTCGTAACCCAACTGTTCCAGACTTTGCGGCACCTCGTCGCCGGCTCCCGGAAGGTAAGCGATCCGCTGGCCGCGCGTAGCTACGTCCAATTTCACTACGCGGGCCTGGGCCAGGGGCACCAGGGTTTGGGTCTCGATGTGGTCGTAGCTGATTTCGACCAAGCTCCGCCCCACGTCCCGTGCCCCAAACAGGAGGTTCACTCCGAGCGTTCCCGCGCTGCCACCGGCGGGCGGGGTCACCGAGAACTGGACGCTTTGTTCCGTACCTGCCTCCCCCGAGGCGATGTTTGCGACTTCCGGATCCACTTTCCAGCCCGCCGGCAGGTCCAGGGTCACGCTGCCATCGGTGACATCCTGGTGAAAGCGCAGCGAGACATCGACCGCCTGGGCCGCATCTCCGGAAAATATGTACACCTTGTCGGCGATGTTGGCGGTGACTGCGGGCATGGCGCTGAACGGGCGGTACAATTCGCCTTTGACCCGATCCGTCCACTTGTACATGAGCGGGCGCACTGCGTCAATGGCGACATCGCCCACCTCGACGGAAAAGGTCACCTGCATCGTGGGAGGATTCAGCGGCCGACCGATCATCTCCTGGTTGTCCACCGCATACATGCCCACAAACGGCTGCTCGAGCCAGTAGGGGTGGGTGCGTGCGGTGGCTGGAACCTTGATTTGGGTGGCAAAGGTGGTCATTTCGTTGAAGGGCAATTCCACAGCGGGGAGGGTATCGCGGCCGTTGAAATTGATTTTGCTGATTTTCGCGGTCACCGGGGACCGGCGTACCACAGATGCGGTCACGGAAATTGTTTCCCCATAAGCAGCGCTGTACGCGTCGGCGGTGGCTTCCAGCCAGATGCCCGCACAGGCCAAAATCAGCGCTTCGCATTCGCGGAGCTTGACATCTTTCCAGTAGCCATCCGGCAAGTCCTGAATGAGCTTGTGGACTTTTTGCAGGGCGGGCACACTGGCGGCTGGATCCGAAGGATTGAAGTCGGCGAGGATTTTGTCGACGGCCTTGCCGATTTTTGCGCCGCCGGCTACCCGGTTCCACTTGCGGTCGATGCCTTGGAAAATCGTTCCGTCACTCGCCTCGCCTTTGATCAGTTCCAGGTATTCGATTTGGCCTCCGCGGCGCTTGCTCGACCCGAATCCCTGGCTTTTGTGCATGCTGCGGCTCTCCGAGGCGATTTCTGAGTAGGACTTACCGAGCAGGGGATCGTAGGTGCCCACGTCTACCGTGGCGAATTTGGGATCATTGGCGGCTTTTTCCGGCAATTCTTTGTCCCACCAGGAAGAATTGTTGAAGAAGAGGCGCTTGGGTTGCCAGGGTGCCGTGTAGGTGAGTTGTTCGGGAAATGCGTCAGGGTCACCGGCCAGGTCAAAGGCTTCTGCGGCGAGGATGGCGGAGGCGGTGTGGTGGCCGTGTCCAGCCCGGGAAGTCGGAGGGAAGCGTGTGATCAAGACATCGGGGCGGAATTTGCGGATGGTCCAAACGACATCGGCGAGGACTTGGTCTTTGGTCCACTTGGTGAAGGTTTCGTCTGGGTTTTTGGAGTAGCCAAAATCCACCGCGCGGGTAAAAAACTGCTCACCGCCATCGATTTTGCGGGCTTCGAGCAGTTCATTGGTCCGCAGGAGTCCCATGAGTGCGCCTTTTTCCGTCCCGATCAGGTTTTGGCCCCCATCGCCGCGGGTCAGCGAGAGATAAGCCGTGCGGAGGTGCTCGTGGTTGGCCAGGTAGGCGATGAGGCGGGTATTTTCATCGTCTGGGTGAGCAGCAATGTAGAGGACAGTGCCCAAGGTATTGAGCTTTTCCAGGGCCATCTGGATGCGGTTGGCGGACATGTCCTGGCCCCGCAGGGGCACAATGCCCAAACCAAGGGCAACCAGCAGAACCGGGATGAAGAAGCGAATGCGCATATTGATCGACGTATTTTGTTTCCGGAACGGTAAAGATAAAAGATTGTTCGGAAACGGTAGTCTCCTGAGCCTAGCAGGGGATGGGGGGCGACACCAAGGCAAAGCGAGATATTGGCCGAGGGTAGGCTACACGGTACGCCCTGGACTTGCAACAAGCAAACCGCAACCAACAAAATAGATCCCCGGACCGTTCCCCACGGCACTGCCTACTGGAACGGCAACCTGTCCTCCCGTCCTATTCCTTGATTTTTTATCTTTGTCCCATGGCTAAACCTGCTTGCTACTTCCTGGGCGCTTTGCTGCTGTTGGGCTTTCTTTCGGGCTGCGATGCGCCCGAAAGATCTGACTCGGCACCACCGACGCCCAAGACCACCGAATCGCCCCTCCCTTCCCAAACCACCGCCCAACCCGAACCCGTGCCTGTCGCCCCCCCTACCTATTCGCCCGTCCCCATCGCCAACCTGCTCGGCAAGATCGACCAGGCCAAGGACCCCGACTTCGTCCGGATCGACCGCAAATACACCAACAAATCCGCCATTTACCTGCGCCGGGACGCCTACCTGGCTTTCGAAAAGATGTACGCCGCCGCCCGCGAAGCCGGCTTCACCCTGAACATCATTTCGGCCACCCGCAACTTCAACTACCAAAAGGGCATCTGGGAACGCAAGTGGACCGGTGTGACGAAAGTCGGCGGGAAAAACCTCGCCCAGGCGCTGCCCGATCCCACCGAACGCGCCCGGGCCATTCTCCGCTATTCATCCATGCCCGGCACTTCCCGCCACCATTGGGGCACCGACATCGACCTGAACAGCCTCGACAATGCCTGGTTTGCCGCCGGCACCGGCAAAAAACTCTACACCTGGCTGGTCCAGAACGCCCCTTCCTTCGGCTACTGCCAGACCTACACCGAGATGGACGAAAGCCGGCCCCGCGGCTACCAAGAGGAAAAATGGCACTGGTCCTACATGCCCATCGCCGCCAACTACCTCAACGCCTACCGCGCCACGGTCGACTACGCCGACATTGCTGGGTTCAAGGGAGCGGAGGCCGCCCGGGGCATGAACGTCATCGAAGATTACGTGGGCGGGATCGGTCCGCAGTGCCGTGAATGGAAATAATTGCTACCTTTGAAGCTTATGCGCGCGGTCCTTCAGCACATCCATTCCCTCAAGTCCCAAGGCAAGAAAGCCTTTGCGATTCTCATCGATCCCGACAAGGTTCCGGTGAGCGAATGCGCTGCTCTCGCCAGCAACATCAATGCCGCCGGCGTGGACTTTGTTTTCATTGGGGGCAGTTTGCTGGTCAATGACAACATCCGCCGCGTCATCCCCGAACTCAAGCGCCTCGTCGACGTCCCGGTGATCGTATTTCCCGGGAACCTCCTCCAACTCTCCACCGAGGCCGATGCGCTGCTTTTCCTCTCGGTCATCAGCGGCCGCAACCCGGAAATGCTCATCGGCAATCACGTGGTGGCCGCTCCGATTCTGAAAGCGGCCGGCATCGAAGTCTTGCCGACCGGTTACCTGCTCATCGACACCGGGCGGGCGACTTCCGTCCACTATATGAGCAATACCCAGCCGATTCCTTATGACAAGGCCGACATTGCCGCGTGTACTGCTATGGCCGGCGAACTATTGGGCCTGCAATTGATCTACCTCGACGGCGGCAGCGGGGCGGAAAAGACGATTTCCACCGAGATGGTATCCGCGGTGGCCGACTCGGTCGAGGTTCCCCTCATCGTAGGCGGCGGAATCCGTTCCCGTAAGCAAGCCGAAGCCATCCTCAAAGCCGGGGCGGACATCATCGTCGTCGGCAATGCCCTCGAAGACCGCTCCGAGACTTCCCTGTTCCGTGACCTTCCCGCCCTCATCGCGAATTTCTGAACATGATGACTCCGCTGTTGACCGCCGCCGAGATCCGCCGGGCCGATCAGGTCATGATCGAGCAGTACGGGTATCCCGGAATTCTGCTCATGGAAACGGCCGGCCGGAAATCTGCCGAATTTATCCTGGAGCGGTATCCGGACGAAGAGGTGTACTTGATTTTGGCTGGACCGGGCAACAATGGTGGGGACGGCTTGGTGATTGCCCGCTACCTGCACGGAGCGGGGAAAACGGTGCAGCTCCGCCTTTCGCATCCGCCGGAGCGCTTTCGGGGCGACGCCAAAATCAACTGGCACGCCCTGCAGGGCGCGCACATTCCCTTTTTCGTTTGGGCTGCGGGGGCAGCTCCGCAACTGGAGGCGGGCCGGCGGGTCTTGCTCGTCGATGCGCTCCTGGGGACCGGCGTGCAGGATGCCCCCCGGGGTGCGATTGCCGAGATGATCGCGTATGCCCGGGAACTGCCTGCGCACTTTCCCCGGATTGCCATCGACCTACCGAGCGGTCTCAATGCGGATCAGGGCACACTCTTCCCCGGCTCGGAACCCATTCCGGCGGACTTCACCCTTACCTTCCAAACGGGAAAAATCTGCCATTGGGTGACGCCGGCGGCCAATTTCTGTGGGGAAATTGTGGTCGTTGACATCGGAATCTGGCCCCAAGTGATCGCCGAGCTGAGCGGTCCCCGGGCGGTTATGGACGGTGCGCTGGCGCAAACCGGGTACATTGCCGCCGCCTCGGATACGCACAAGGGCCGGCAAGGCCACGCGCTATTCATCGGGGGATCGCGGCGCTACGCGGGGGCCATCGCTTTGAGCGCCCACGCTGCCCTGGCCGCCGGGGCCGGCTTGTCCACCGTCGTGACGGTCGATGCGGCCCGCGCGGCGATTTATGCCCTGGGGCCGGAAGTGATGGTGCGTTCATTTCCCGGAGATGCGCTCGGGGATGCCCACATCGCAGAAGTGGTCGCGTTGGTGGAGCAATTGCGGCCGACGACCGTGGCCATTGGTCCGGGGCTGGACCGGGAAGCGGCGGGCTTGCTGCGGGCGCTGGCTCCCCATTTGCCGGACCAAGCGCTGATTTTGGATGCGGATGCGCTGAACCTACTCGCGGAAAATCCCGATCTCTGGGCCCGGCTGCCGCAGCAGCCCACGCTGACGCCCCATCCGGGAGAATTTCGCCGCCTCGCCGGTCGGGCGCTGGGGGACCGCTTCGCCGACGCGGTAGCCTTTGCCCAAAGCAAAAATTGCCACCTCATCCTCAAAGGTGCCGGCACCATCACTACCAATGGCGCCTACACCTACGTCAATGCTTCGGGCAATCCGGGAATGGCTACGGCGGGCGCCGGGGATGTCCTCACCGGTATTCTCGCGGCACTGCTAGCGCAACCTTCGCCCCCGGATCGGCCCCTGGCCGCGGCGCTGGCCGTCTATGTCCACGGCCTCGCCGGCGATCTCTGTGCGGCCACCCAGGGCCGCGCCGGCACAACCGCCAGCGGGATTGTTTCCCAGGTGGGGCGGGCCTTTGAATTGCTTCGAACAAGAACCGCCCCTACCGGGTTGCGTATCTGATTCAATCCCATCGCCATGCAAAAATACGGCCTGATCGGCAAGAAACTGGGACACAGCTTCTCCCGCAACTACTTCAATGATAAGTTCCACCGGGAACATATCGAAGCGGTCTACCTCAACTTCGAGCTCGCCGAGATCGACGAAATCGGTTTGGTACTGGCGGATCATCCGGAGTTGCACGGTTTCAATGTCACCATTCCCTACAAACAGCGGATCCTGCCCTACCTCAACCACGTCGATGAGGTGGCGCACGGGGTGGGCGCGGTCAATACGGTGCAGGTCGAGCACGACGGTTCGCTGTCCGGCTACAATACTGATGTAATCGGGTTCCGCGATTCCCTGAGCAATTTTTACCAGGGAGATCCCGGGGGCAAGGCCCTGATCTTGGGCAGTGGGGGCGCTTCCAAGGCGGTGCGTTATGCCCTGCGGCACTTTTTTGAGTTTGAAGAAGTCGAAGTCGCTTCCCGCAATCCCCGCATGGGCTACGTCGCTTACGCCACGCTGCACGAGCGCGGTCTGCAGGATTACCGGCTGATTGTGAATTGTACCCCGCTGGGGATGGCGCCCTACCCGGAAACCTTTCCCGATTTGCCTTACGCGTCGCTGGCGCCAGGGACGTTTTTGCACGATTTGGTGTACAATCCTGAGCACACCGAGTTCCTCAACAAAGGGCGGGCCCACGGAGGCCAAGTCAAGAATGGCATGGAAATGCTCATCGGGCAGGCGGAAGCGGCCTGGTCGATCTGGCGGGATACCTGGGCCAACTGATCAATCGGTTTCCCCAAATGCGCGGCGGCTGCGCGCAAGCACTTCGTCCACCTGGGCGCGCAGTTCCTCGCCCAATTCGTTGGGGTCCATCTCTATTTCTTCGCTGCGGACCTTGCCCATGTCGAGGTTCTGCCCGTAGGCAAATTTGTTCCGCTTGTTGAGGTGCTGTAGGCACACCCCTTTGTTTAGGTAGTAGCGGTCTTCGGTGACGTAGGTGGCGCCCCGTACCGCATTTTCCTGCAACTCCGAGTATTCGTATACGAAATACAATTCACCCTCCGTCCGGAAATAATACTCGGTGGTTATCGGGCCGTGGTTGTCGTAGATCTCTTCGCGTAGCATCCGCAGCGTTTCGCCTTCGGAGTAGCGGATAAACTTGCCCGACCCCCCACCACCTTGCGGTTCGAACTCTGCTTCGGTGCGGGTGTATGCATCTCTTTTATCCGCAAATGCTGCGTAATCGGCTTTGATCAGGGCAACGTAATCGCTCGGCTTGGTCGGTTCGACGATGGGCGTTGGCGTTTGGGCACCGTTGTCGGCGGTTGCGTCTTGGGGGGCATTGTCACAGGCCACAAACAGGCCCATCCCAAACAGGAAGAGGAGCAGGTGTTTCATGGGGTTGAATATAGCGAATGTTTGTCAGGGAAATTTCCGATTGCGCGATTTCCCAGGTCCACTCCGTCGGTGGGCTGCGTCCGGGGCCGTCCCTCGGGAACGGGGCGAAGTGTGCCGGGCAAAGCCCGTCAATGGTCGCGTTCTCGAAGAAGGGAGATGAAGTTTTTCCTTCCGATTGGTTCCGCTGCCAGCAAGACCGCGCGCAAGCCTCCCCCAATTCTTCCGCTCACCGCCTCTCAGGCCCCTGCGGAGCGGAACTTTGGCGGCAGAGCTGCGGGGAACGTTCGATTAGGCACCGAACAAAACCCAGCATTTTCCCCGCATCCGCCGGGCCGATCAACACCTGTAAATCCGGCCTTCGGTTCAGGTGCCGATATTGGTTGAGGGCCCGGGTAGCCGTGGCCAGATCACAATTGGTCATTGGCGGCATATTACAAAATAAACGCCGGGCGACCAGGTGAACAGAGACCAAAGACTCCCCCGGCGTGCAACGCACACCGAGGGAGTTCTTTCGATCAATGTTCTAATTTCAATGCGGTGGATTTCAGTCCGCGCGGAGCAGACGGATCCGCTCTTGCCGGTCTTCGGCAATGAACTGCACGAAGTAGGAACCCGCCGGCAATTCCGCCACATCCAGATTCAATTCATGTACGCCTTCGGTGAGATTGCCCGCTTGCAATTCCTGCAAAAGCCGGCCCTGCAGGTCGTACAGCACCACCCGCACCTCCTGGGCCTGGGTCAGGGTGAAGCGCAAGGTCGCGGTGTGCGCCGTGGGATTGGGAAACAGGTCAAATTCCCCCGCGGGCAAAGTTTCTTTGGCTTGGGCCACCGCAGGCTCGGTTGCGCCCGCGTATTCACCGCCCACCCAGGGGCGGACCCACTCGGGGAGGTCATCAATTTCACCTTTGACCTGGGTCCAGGTCTTTCCGTCATCGACACTGCGAATGAGCGCCTCGCCGAACACCAACTCCTTTGCCGGAAGCACTTGCTCGGCCGGTTGTTCCAGCCAGGACGCTACCCAGGCGGGTAGAT
>JBCCQH010000057.1:0-45468 GCA_039024435.1 Bacteroidota bacterium | reverse complement strand
GGTGTATTTTTTGCCGGTATTTGGTCCGAGGTTTTGGATCATGCTGCGGCCCAAAACGCCGGACAGCGGGGAAATTCGCGTCCAAAACTTCATTTTGTAGGTGCCTTGTCCGATTTCGGCAAGCACCGGAAAGTACGCGCGATTCGCCGTGATGAGGTGTTCCAGGATCAGGCCGAGGCTCCACACCTCGGGGTTCGGTCGCCAGTTGCATTGGGCTTCGGTCAGGAGGCCGATGCTTTCGGTGACCCGGTCAGTGTAAGATCGCAGGTGGGTGACCGTTTGGGGGAGGAATTGGGGGTCCGGATTCATGTCGTTGTTCGCTGGACGATAAAAATAGTAAATCGCCGGGGGGAAGCGAAATGGGGGAAGCGTTTGCTCCCGCGATTGGTTGCCTGGTTCGCAGTTTAGCGTTACTTTGAGGCGCACCAATTGCTCAACAGTACCTCATCTTCTGAGAAGTGAATTATGGGAACAGATTTCAAAGCCAAATTGGAGCAGGCGCGGGACACGCGCCAAGGGTTCAAAAGCCGGCCGGCCGAGGCCATGGCCTACCTCCAGGTCAAGCGGCGGGGCGCCTGGGTCAACCAACGGCTGCACAATTTGCTGGGGGAGTACGGCCTGATCAGTGATCCCGATATCGCGTACGCCCACAAATGGACGGAAATCGAGATCAAGCCCCGGCCCACACTCGACGCTTCGGCCGATGACGGCGAACGCGATGATGATCCGACTCCGCGGGTAGGCATGCTGGATGCGGCAAATATTGAATCCCCGGACGTAGAACGCGCAGGTTTGATCAGTGTCAAGCGCGATACGCCCTTGTCGGACGCGATTACCTTGATGATTTTTCACGATTTCTCGCAGATTCCGGTCATGTCGGGCAAGGCCAAAGTGGACGGAATCATCAGTTGGCGCTCGATTGGGAAAAAACTGGGACTGGGCCAAAAAGCCAAACTGGTCAAGGACTGCATGGAAGAAGCCACGATCGTCAAGTACAATGCGCCGCTTTTTCAGGTGTACAATACCATCTTGGAAAAGGAATTCGTGTTGGTGCGCCTGCCCAATCAGACGATCAGTGGCATCGTGACCTACGCCGACGTCAGCAAGAAATTCATCGAGCAGACCGAGCCATTTCTGGTGCTGGAGCAGATTGAGAACCACATTCGCCTGATTCTGGACGGGAAGCTGGAACTGGACGATCTCAAGAAGGCGCTCGATTTTAGCCGGATTGAGAAGGAAATCGAAACGCTGTCCGATTTGTCTTTTGGTCACTACGTGCGGATCATCGAGAACAAGGACTGCTTTGAGAAACTGGGCCTGCAAGTGAGCCGGACCATCCTGCGCGAGCAACTCGAAAAAGCGAACAAGATCCGCAATGAGGTAATGCACTTCAATTTCAACCCCGACGCCGACGAGAATTCTGAAGGCGAGTCCCGTTCCCAGGAAGTCCAGTTCCTGCGCCAGGTCAACGATCTTTTGCACCAGTTGTACAAGAGCACGCGGTGAGGAGGGCTGAATTTTATTGGTTGGGCTTGCCGGCCGGGGCGAAAAAGACGCTTTGATGCAACCACCCGGGCAAGCCCGCAGCACCGGGGGCAGTTTTGCCCTCTGAAATGATGCGAAATTCACCGTCTTCGATCTGCTTAGAGGACCTGTCTTCAGGCATCAATACCAGGAAGTCCGCGTAGTCCGCAATTTCTCCATTTGCGACCATGGCCGGAAAAGAACCACTATTTTTTGCGGTCAAGTCATCCCAGAAGCGTTGCAGTACATCGGCGTTGATGGTGCCGTTGTCCTGCGCGGATCCATCGACAGCGTAGAATGTGAGGGTCACCAGTGGCATCAGTAGTTTTGTGAATGCAATTTGCACGGTGGCTGTTTTACGCTCAGTATCCATAGTTGTTATCCCATTGTCGGCGGTAAAACTCAACGAAATCTCTATTTTTTCGCACAATTTCGTCGGCAGCCTGGTTGATCTCCTGAAGCAATATGTTCCTTTTTCTGGCCCGATTGCTTGTAGCTGAGAGATCTGTTTTACTCGGCGTAACCCAAACTGCAGTGCTCGACTACCGCGAAAGTTCCCGGGAAAAATACAGGATTCAATTCTGACTGCCGCTCAATCCCCAATTTCGTATTCAAAGCGCTTTTGTGTGCTTTCCTCGGTAACCATCGGACGTTGTAAAGGGGAAAGGTGACACTTTCCTCTCTTTTTTCGTACCTCCCGGAGGAGAAAGGGAACCCTGACGCCTACCTTATCCCCACTTTGGAAAAAGTCGAAGGCAAATACCTGCAATATGACACGGCTCTTGTCGCGCGACACTTCTTTGCAGACCTGCTCCATTGTCGAAATGCAAAGGCTACTTGGTAAGTCACAATCGGACAAGACCAGTCCGGGGTCAACGATAAACATTTTGCCAAAGTCCTTGATTTCGTATCGGACCGTGATCGAAGCGAAACCCGGGGTAGATTCTTCCAGAAGATCTTGAACGAACCACTGCCCGACCAGTGAATCCAGATCGGTGTTTTGGGCCGGTAGATTTCCCCAGAATAGACCAATCAATACCACCAATCCGTAGAAACGGATGTACTTCGGGAACGCGTAGCGACGAAGGTCAGTATCCATAGTTGTTTTGCCATTGATCTTCATAGAATTTCTGGAAGCGAGCATTGCCCAACACAATTGCCTGGGCGGTGTTCTTGATGTCGGAAAGCGCGGCATTGCGTCGGAGAGTCTTTTTGTCATTGTTCTTGAGGTCCACGGTTTGATAAACGATTAATTCTCCATCCGAAAGGTACGGATGTACGCTGCCTGGGAGGATTTCCCATTCCTTGCTTTTTGTAAAAGGGCTTGCATGCTGGCAAAATTTAGGTTTTCTGGACGATATCTTGCTGAGAAAGATTCGTTTACTCTTGCGGGAGGGAAAAAATAAAGAATTCGGTATCGATCCGAGTGGGAGATATTTCTTCAACGTCGCCCAGAGAAACATCCAGCATTCGCCCGTTGGTCGGAGCAAGTCGCGCAAAGGTCGCCTTTTCCCGGTCAATGCGGTACACTGAGTTTCCGACGATCTTGTTTTTTCGCCGGTGGAGAACAAGCCTGCGCTCTCTCGGATCGAACATGAATCGGGAAGCCTCCGGTGATCGATCAGTAAAATAAGCCAGCCAGGATACAACCTTGGATCGGTTCAGATCAAAGAAAATCAAGTGCTTGACCGGTAACGGTCCGGCATCCAGTATGCCACGCATGACTGCGATGTCATCGCTCAGCTTTGCGAGGTTGGTGATGACCGGCAATTCAAGGACGATGCATTCACTTACCAGTTCTTCGATAACCTTGCAGTCCAGGTCTGGGGGGAGCGCTTGAGGAAGGAAGCTGACGTGAGTACCATTTGCTTGCACGACGATTTTATTCACCTTATCCTGGCGGTCAAGGGTGGTCTTCACCGCAACCTTTTCGTCCGGCGTGGCTTGGGTGACGATCTGCTGACCGATGACGGTTTTGCCCGCCGTCAGGAGCATCAACAGTACAACGCTATGCCAAGCCATTTTCATCGACTGAAATAACCACTTATTTTGATATAACGCCAAGTCACCCAGCGCAGGTATGCTTTTGAGGGAACGTGGGGCGACCCTTTGACTTTGCGATACCGAACGCTTCCATCCAGAAAGTTTGCCGAGGCATTTCCATAATGGTCAAGGCTCTTGTAAGGATGTTGGACACCAAAGTACGAATAAAATACTTGTTGGTTTTCAGTGAGGCTCCCCCATTTTAGGTCGGTTGCCTTGCGCTGTGCTTCTAGGTATGCCGTTGCATACACCGCTGAAGCTCCCATGGCAGCGGACTCTATATCTCTGAACATCACCGGATAAATTTCCACCACACCGCCTGATTCATTTCGTTGTCTGGGAGAACCATCTGGGTTCCTCAGGTCAAAATAGTGTGTACCCGCGGGGAAATCTGTACTCAGAAAAAGGCGGTTCCGAGGGACAGATTTTGTCCCTCCTGATCGAAAATTTCTCGGCAGAGTACCGTTCTTCTTGTATCTGGCGACGTTGTCTCCGAAGAAGTCCAGCCCCAACGCAAAAAATGAATCAACTGAAAGTTTGAACGTTATGCCGGGGTTTTGTTCTTCAGCTTGATCAAACTCTTCCTTATTGTAATAGAACAAAAGCCCCTCTCCACATGCAATCGTATACAAAAATGAAGGTGGTGTGCCATTTTGTTGAGCTGCGTTTTCAAATGCATCGATTACGCGTCTGCGGTTTTCTTCATTTCGAAATTCGTTTCTTGGCGCCCAACCGAATGGTTCCACACCATAAACACTTGAAAAATAGGTTTGAATCTGAATTTTGTCATCAAAATTCAGTACTCCGGATTCTTCATACATTTCCTGGTACAGTTCTATGTCCTCGGATTTTCCGCTTACGAAGGTAACTCTGGTTCCATCGGCAAGAACTTCACTGGTATTCACTTTTTGAGCATTGATTTCGAATCGTGAAGTTGGATTTGTTCCCAATACGTTTGATTGCCTCCCCTCCCAAACCGTCTCCATTCCCAGCTCTTCCAACGCCTCCAGCACCATCGGCACCAGCGCCTGCCGCACCCGGAGATGCTGCCGCAACCGCGCCATCGCGCGATCCCCGCGCCCGCGCTCAAATTCCCGCACGACCCGGTCCCCAAGACGCCGAAAGTCCGCCCTTCCGTCCAGTTTGTCCACCACCCGCTCCAACAGCTTCTCCGCACCCGCCGCGAGCGCCTCTGATCGTCCCGGCTGCTCCGGCGGGCGCAACTCCTCTTCCGCCAATTTCCGCTGCAACGCTTCCACTCCCAACTCCGCCGCTGCTTGTAGCGCCAGTCCGCGTTGTGGATCGGCAAAAGGCTGCAATAACTCCCCGGCCATCTGCAGGCCCGCCTTTCCCAGCGCGGTCAGCTTGTTCAGCGCGCCCGGCGCCGCGCCCGGGGGTAGGCTTCCTTGATTGAGGGCTGCTCTTGGTGCTTCCGCGCCGGTCGCCGTTCCGCTGGCTTTCCCCAATCCCAGCTTCACCCCCGCCGCCTTCGCCGCACCGAGCACCGCCGGCGCTACCACGACTGCGGCCAAGACCGCCAGTTGCAGGAATGCCTCGCGGCGCAATTGTTCCTTTGATTTGGGCTGGAAAAAGTCATTGCCCGTATTCCAGCCATAGTTCATGCTTTCCTGCACCCAGGGGAGCCGCCGGTGCATTTCACCGCCCACGTCCCAAGGATTGCTTCCGTCAAAATCCATATTGTGGTTATTTGTTAAAAATGGGTATTCAATTCTCGTTCGGCAAGATTGTTTGTCAAATCGAATATAAGCGACTTCCGCCGAAGATGCAATGCCAGCGCACCAATCCCCAAAATCACCCGGGACATTTGCGGGCAATGCCTATCTTTGCTGCGCGATAAACCACAGTTAAAATACAAATACCATGAGCGATACGGAAGCCAAAGCATCCCTCAATTTCATCGAGGAGATCATCGTCAAAGATCTGGAAGCCGGAAAAATCACCGACATCCAGACGCGCTTCCCCCCGGAACCCAACGGTTACCTCCACATCGGCCACGCCAAAGCCATCACCGTGAACTTTGAACTGGCCAAAAAGTACGGGGGAAAATGCAACCTGCGCTTCGACGACACCAACCCCGTCAAGGAGGACACCTCCTTTGTCGAAGGCATGCGCGAAGACATCCAGTGGCTCGGCTTCCAGTGGGACGAGGAACACTTTGCTTCCGATTACTTTGAGCAATTGTACGAGTGGGCGGTGCAACTCATCCGTGCCGGCAAAGCCTACGTGGACGACAGCACCCAGGAAGAAATTCGCGCCCAGCGCGGCGTCCCGACCCGTCCCGGAACCGAAAGCCCTTACCGCAACCGCTCCGTTGAAGAAAATCTGGACCTGTTTGCCCGGATGCGGGCGGGCGAATTCGATGAAGGCACCCACGTCGTCCGGGCCAAAATCGATATGGCATCGCCCAACATGCACCTGCGCGACCCGATCATGTACCGGATCCTGCACGCCCACCACCACCGCACCGGAGACAAGTGGCACATCTACCCGACCTACGATTGGGCCCACGGCCAGAGCGATTCCATTGAAAACGTCACCCACTCGCTGTGTTCCCTGGAATTTGTGGTCCACCGCCCGCTCTACGACTGGTTCATCGAGCAGTTGGGCATTTTCCCCTCCCACCAGTACGAATTTGCTCGGCTGAACCTGAACTACACCGTAATGAGCAAGCGGAAATTTGTCCAGCTCATCGAGGGAGGGTACGTAAATGGCTGGGACGATCCCCGTATGCCGACCTTGCGCGGGTTCCGCCGCCGGGGCTACACCGCCTCCGCGATCCGCGAATTTGTGATCAAGGCCGGGGTGACCACCACCAATTCCGTCCACGACATGTCGCTGCTGGAAAGTGTCATCCGCAACGAACTCAACAAGAGCTCCGACCGGGTGATGACCGTCCTCGACCCGCTCAAAGTGGTCATTACCAACTGGGACGCCGACAAAGTCGAGGAAATGGAAGTGGAGAACAACCCCGAATTGCCCGAGCGGGGGAGCCGCAAAATGCCCTTCAGCCGGGTCCTCTACATCGAGCGGGCCGATTTCCTGGAAGATGCCCCCCGGAAATTTTTCCGCTTGGCGCCCGGGCGGGAAGTGCGCTGCAAAGGCGCCTACGCCATCAAGTGCGAGGATTTCATCAAAGACGAATCCGGGAAAGTGGTCGAGTTGCACTGCACCTACGATCCCGCGACCCGCAGCGGCGCCGACACCAGCGGCCGCAAGATCAAAGGTACGATCCACTGGGTCAGCGCCGAGCACGCCCTCGACGTGGAGGTCCGCGAGTACGACCGCCTGTTTACCGTGGAGGATCCCGACGGGGAAGCCGGCAAAGCGGAGGACAAAACCTTCCTCGACTACCTGAATCCCGATTCGCTCCGCGTGATCACCGCAAAGGCCGAGCCCAGTCTGAAACGCCTGCAAGTCGGAGACCGGGTGCAATTCATGCGCAAGGGATACTACGTGGTCGATCCCGATACCGCGGAAGGCAAGCTCGTATTCAACCGAACGGTCGGCCTGCGCGATTCCTGGAAGAAGAAGGGAAAATGATCCACCGACCGACTTTGGCCGGTGATTTGCGAGCAGAATCGAACTTGTCAACGCACGAACGCCAATCTTGTTGCCATGAAAGCTTTGCCCTATTTCCTGTTGCTGTTGTGGCCAATCCTAGGCCGCGCCCAAACCGAAGCCCCCAAGCGCCTGCACGAAGGCGCAATTGAGGAGAACCGCTATCTGGGGCCGCAGCATTGGTACAATGAAAATGGCCGCAAGGTGGCGGAAGCCGTGTATGACGAATCCGGTGAGTTGCTGAGTTACCGGACCTGGACCGAGGACGGTGAACTCATGGACGACGAGCGCCTGTTGCCGGACCGCAAGCGGAAGGAACTGCCCGAGTTGGATTTTGTGTTTGATGCAGATGGTTTCGGAATGGTCATCCTGCCCGGAATGCAGAGCGATCATGAGCCGCAACCGCTCTCCGGAGACAAAGTGTACATCCGGTACGAGGGCTATCTGCAGGACGGCACCATATTTTCCAGCAACCTCAAGGCCAAAAAAGCCTTTCGCTTCGTCCACGAGGCGGGGGAAGTGATCCCGGGATTTGACCGGGCGGTGAGTACCCTGCGGGTCGGGGACTCGGGCTATTTTTACGTTCCCTGGGAAATGGCCTACGGGGAAAAAGCCTCGGGTGACATTCCCCCGTACGCCAATCTTGTCTTCCAGATCCTACTCGAAGACCTCAACAGTGCGGGCAAGCGGCGTTGATCCGCCCCATTGATCGCCCCAAGTAACGTCTCGGTACGGTACGGCGGGAAAACCCTGGCCGGACTACGCTACGGCGCTTCCCGCTTCACTTGCACCTTGGGATCAAAGTAAGTACTGCGCCCCCCGACTTTGATTTTGTCCAATGCAATGCGCGGCGCGTCCGGCCGGCCCGAGTCCGTCCACCGGCTGTGGATCATGAAGTGCTCCGGGAAATCGGGGTAGTGCGCTTCCAGTTCCAGGGCGGTACCGATCACGTAGATCATCTTGTCGTAGACCAAACGCAAGTCGGCTTCGCTCAGGTCGGTGGCCCGCTCTTCCGGGTGGATCCGGGCCTGGTACAGCACCTCGTCTACAATCCAGTTGCCGACGCCGGCGAGGATGCTTTGGTTCATCATGGCCGCTTTGATCGGTGTCTTGCGGGTCGCAATCCGGGACTGGAAGTCTTCCCAGGGAATGCTGGCCGCATCCGGACCGATTTTTTTGGCTGCGCAATATTCCGCTACGCCCGCGGTCAGGGTCAGCCGCCCAAATTTTCGGGGGCAATTGTAGGCCAGCCGAAAGCCGTTTTCGAAGTGAAAGACCACCCGCCCGAAACGCGGGGCATCCTCTTCGTTTTGGTAATAATGGGGACTGCCAGTCATCCCAAAATGCATCATGAGGTGCTGGGGACCGTCGGTGAGCAGGAACAGGTATTTGCCCACTCGGTCGGTACCGGTAAAACTGCGGCCGGTCAGTTGACCGACGAATTCGCCGGGATCATCTTTGACGACCTTTTGGTCAGCGATTTCTACTTCGCGGATGCGTTGATCCAGGGCGGTCCCGACAATGTACTTGCGGAACCCTTCTACTTCGGGTAATTCTGGCATTTTGGAAAGGTATTTCAAAGGAAACCGACAAGCGCGGGAGATGTTTTTGCGGAAATAATCCGGGCTATTTTGGGTTGATCGGAGCGGCCGTCCATGGGCTTCCCCCCCGATCAATCCCCCCACTCCCCGGCCCCACTTGCCCAAGTCCCAAGTGGGTGCCCGGAGCGTCGGCGATTCGTCGACTTCGCGCCGGCAAGTATGATTTTTCTGAACTTTTCGGCATATTGAATTTGAACCTACGCTTTTGATCCGCATGGACAATCCACCCCCCGCAGAACCTCCTCAACCCGGCTTGCCGCCCGAAGTCAAGCTCCTGAAAGACATTGTCGCTTCTGATTGGTACCGGTACTTCGGACACCCACCGACCCGCTCCGGTCCGTTCCCCGCCTACAACTGGACCGAGGATTATCCCCCGGCGATGCGCGAGGCTTCGGGATACTCCGGACCCCCGGTGGATTGGATGGAGGGCATTGCCCAGGCGCCCGCGCCCCAGCGTCCCGAATTGATGGATGGCTGCCGCAAAGCTCCGATCATGGCCTTGGGCCTCAATCCCCACGCCGGAACGCGGCAGTCCGATTTTGGGGTGACGAGTCCGGCTTATCCCCAGTTTCGGGACGCCAACGGCAATTTGCAGTTCAATCGCTACGCCTATTATTCCCGCTACAAGACCTTTTACGAAGCAGTTTTCGAGCGGGGATTCACCGAAGAAAACCTCGCTCCGGAAAGTGCTTTTCGCGCCGAAAAAAGCGGCTGGGTGCTCTCGGCTGAGCGTCGGGGCACCGCCGACGGCACCCACGACCGGATCGTCGACATCAAAATCCTGTACGACAACGACGACCACACCCGGAATTTGAGCTTTCGGGTCCCGTCGGACCAACATTTTGCGCTGCTGTTCGAGCCCATGCCGACGATTGTTCCGACGGACACGCCACAGTTTGGGGCCGGAGCGGTGATCGGCGGCATATTGGAGATTACCGAGCCCAAGGCCACCCGGCTCCAGCGCACTCTTTCCGGCTACCACGAGCGCATGGTCCCGATTTTGGAGACGCTGACTTATCTCGCGGGGACGCAATTGCGGGGATCACAACTGGCGCTGGGTGAAGATGTATCGCAGGTGGATTTGCTCGACCTGGATACTCCCGGCTGGGGGCCGGCCCTGACCGATTCAGCCGAGGACCGCAGTCCGGTGGTTCCCCATCTGGGCTTGAGCCGCAAGGAACGGGCCCTCTGGGTGCAGCAACTCTTGATTTCGCGGCCGGTGGTGCTCATGGTCGTGGGGCGCTCGGCATTGGAGGTGGTGGTGGAATGCCTGGGCCGGCATTTGCCCGAGGCTTTTCGGGCCCAATTTTTGACCGGGGACCAGGAGCTCGTCCCCGAAGCGGATGGCTTTGATTTCATGAAAGCCTGTTGCGAAGCCGAGTTGTTTCTGGAAATCCGTGAGCACATTGGCAGCGGGGATGCGCGGCGGGAATACCATTTGCGGTGCCGACTCCTGGTGCTGCCAGATTTTGCCGAGCCGGCGAACTATATGCCCCAAGTACGTTTTCCGGTCAGCCTGGGCGGTGATAGCACGATCAACGAATGGGAGAACTTCTGCGCCCAATTCCCCGAAGCTGGGCAGCTTCTCGAAAGCGGTCAGCCGCTCTATCCCGTAGTGCTGCCGCGGGTCCATCCCGATCCCGCCGGCGGCAAGGTCAATGTTTGGCTGATGGGGGAGGAAGATCCCATCCAGACCATGCTGAAAAACGATGCCTGGGCCACTCTGATCGATTCCCCCTGGTACTACGACCCGACGCGGCAGATTGCGCAGGCGCTGCTGGCTGAACTGGATGAGGGGCGCCTGGCCTATGATTCGGATACCGGACATTTGGTGCGGGCCGAGGGCCGGTGCCGGTTTTGCGTAAATCGGTTGTGGAAGTTTCCGCCGGGTTGCACTTACACCCGCGTGCCCGGCCCGAAAATGACCATTGATTTTTTAGAAGCCGTCGTGGAAGCAGTGCTCTGGCGGTAAAAACCGCGGGGTAGCCTCCTACAGCAAGTCGTTGGCGAGATTGGCCAGTTCGGAGCGTTCGCCTTTCTGCAGGGTGACATGGGCGGCCAAGGGATGGTCTTTGATGCGGGCGATCAGGTAGGACAAGCCGTTGCTCTCCGAGTCCAAGTAGGGCGTATCGATCTGCCGGATGTCGCCGGTAAAGATGATTTTGGTGCCTTGTCCGGCCCGCGTAATGATGGTTTTGACCTCGTGGGGGGTGAGGTTTTGCGCTTCGTCGACGATGAAGATGATGCGCGAAAGACTGCGCCCCCGGATATAGGCCAGGGGGGTGATCATCAGCTTTTCCTGTTCGACCATGTTGCGGATGACCTTGTTTTCTTGGCTAGCCTCCTTGTACTGGCTTTGGATGAACTTGAGGTTGTCCCAGAGCGGTTGCATGTAGGGATCGAGCTTGCTTTGGATGTCGCCGGGCAGGAAGCCGATGTCTTTGTTGCTCAGGGGCACGACCGGTCGGGCCAGGTAAATCTGTCGGTATTCGCGGCGGCGTTCCATTGCTCCGGCCAGGGCGAGGAGGGTTTTACCGGTGCCGGCCACCCCCATAAGGGTGACGAGTTTGACATTATTGTTCAGGACCGCGTGCAAGGCAAAGGTCTGCTCGGCATTGCGGGGCGTGATCCCAAAAGCGGTGCGCTTGTCCACCTGCTGGACGAGGCGCGACTGGGTATTGTAATAGGCCAGGGCGGAATTTTTGCCGTTGCGCAGGATAAAATATTGGTTCGAAGCGGGATCTTCGATGCCCAGGCGCTCCGGCTCCACTCCGTCGGTGCGGTAGATTTCGTCGATCAGCTCGTGACTGAGTCCCTCGGCGACGGAAAGTCCCGGATTCAGGCTTTCCAGATTTTTAATTTTGCCGGTCTCGTAGTCTTCGGCGAGAATATCGAGGGACTTTGCTTTGAGGCGCAGGTTGATGTCCTTGCTGACGAGGATAACCTTGCGTTGGGGATTTTCCTGGGCCAATTCCAGCGCGGCGTTGAGGATGCGGTGATCGGCTTTGCGTTCGCCAAAAATTTCCTCCGCGTCGACGTTGCTGTTGGAGGTCATCATGACCTTGAAGTCGCCCTTGTTGTTGCCGTTGATGGGGATCCATTCGGAGAGGAGGTGGTCGCCGGAAAGCCGATCCAGGATGCGGATAAATTCCCGGGCTTCGTAATTGATGATGTCGTTCCCCTTTTTGAATTGGTCGAGTTCTTCCAGGACCGTAATCGGGATGACGACGTCGTGCTCTTCAAAGCTCCGGATCGCATTGTGATCGTAGAGGATGACTGAGGTGTCGAGAACAAAGATTTTCTTTTTGGATACGCCAGGTTTTGCTTTCGTCTTTTTTGCCATTGGGGATCGGTTTGTCGCAACCTTTTACCAAAGCTACTCAGGTGAATCGTTCGGAAACAGTCCGATTATCCACAGGCCGGTATATACCCCGCACCATTCATCGAACAATGCGGCAAGGGCAGGGCCAAGCGGAAGTGATCCACCCACGCGAACGACGCTGGCAAAAAAATTGCGGCCGAAGCAAACAATCGGAATTAGATGTCGTTACATTTGTTGTTATAACCCATAGTGGCTTCGGGAAACTGCCACCGTGCGGTTCAATCACTCAGACAAGAAAAATTACTCCGAAAAAGATGAAAAAGCTCATTCAACTCACGATTGCCCTCCTGTTGCTGGCGGTAGTGGCCCCTTCGCTGCAGGCCCAGGGCTGGACTTCTGATCCGGTACACAGTACCGTCGCCTTCAAGGTCCGTCACATCGTCACGCCGATGATCGGCAAGTTTGACAAGTTTGACGTCGCGATCAAGTGGACGCCGGACAACCTCGGTCAGTCCAGCATCAATGCTACCGTCGACGCCACCAGCGTTAACACCGGCAATAAAGGCCGTGACGGCCACCTGCAAGGCCCCGATTTCTTCGACGCCAAGACCCACCCGGAGTGGAGTTTCACCTCGAAGTCCATCGAGAAGAAAGGCGAAAATGAATTTGTTGCCACCGGCGACATGACCATGCGCGGCAAGACCATGTCGATGGAAGTTCCTTTTACCTTCTTAGGGGCAATGGAGATGGACAAAGGCAACAAGGCCGGGTTCGAAACCGAATTTGTGATCAAGCGCTCCGAGTTCGGCCTTGGTGGGGACATGGGTGGCGGCATCGGTGACGATGTCACGATCATGGTTTTGTTGGAAATGAATGGAAAATAAGAGGAATGCCTCCGCAATAAAAATGGCGCGTCCCGAAAGGACGCGCCATTTTTTTTGCGGTGGCATTTCTGATGGCCTGATTTCTGATGAGTGCGTTCTTAACGCGCAACTTACGATCACAAAAAACCGCCTCCGAGATTGATTTTTTCCGTAGCCCCAACGTACACTCTGGGGACCCAAGGATCTCCCAATGAACGGAAGAATTTCCAGTTGGAATTTCGCTTACTTTCAAAAGCTCATCGGTCAGTAGCCGCCACGCAGTGGCCCCATGGGAAATCAAAAACTCACCTCTTGGGAACCAGATCAATCAGAGGGACCACCATTTCGTGCATGGAGATACCGCCGTGTTGGAAGGTGTCCTTGAAGTACTTGACGTAGTAATTGTAGTTGTTGGGGTAGGCAAAAAAGTAATCCTCGCTGGTGAAGACGTAGGTCGAGCTGACATTCATCTTGGGCAGTCGGCCGTCCTCGGGACGGCGGATCGTGAAGAGGTACTTTTCGTCCCGGTAGTTCAAGTTGCGGCCCTGCTTGTAGCGCAGATTGGTGGTGGTTTCGCGGTCGCCGATAATTTTTGAAGGGCGCTTGACGTAGACCGTACCGTGGTCGCTGGTGATCACCACTTTGACCTTGTGCTGGCTGAGTTTTTTGAGCAAGTCCAGCAGGGGCGAGTGCTCGAACCAGGAGCGGGAGACCGCCCGGTAAGCGGCGGGCGTCGGGGCAAGTTCCCGAATGATGTCCACCTCGGTGCGGGAATGGGACAGCATGTCGATGAAGTTGTAGACGATGGCGTTCAGATCGTTGTTGAGCAGGTTTTTGTAGTTTTCGTTGAGGGCAAACCCGGCGTCGTTGTTCAGGATCTTGTGGTAGGAATACCGGGCATTCAGGCGGGCGCGTGAGACTTGTTCCCGCAGCAAATCTTCCTCAAAAAGGTTTTTTCCGCCTTCATCGTTGTCGTTTTTCCAGTAGCGCGGATACCGCTTGGCGATGTCCAGTGGGTACATCCCGGCAAAGATAGAATTGCGGCAGTACTGGGTGGCCGTCGGCAAAATCGAATAGTAATGCCGTTCCTGTTCGATGTAGTAGTACTGGGCGATCAGCGGTTCGAGTTCCTTCCATTGGTCGTGCCGCATGCAGTCCACCAGGATGAAAAATACGCTTTCGTAGTCGCCTTGCTTCACGTCCTGAAACACCGTACGCGACATGACTTCCGGCGAAAGCATCGGGCGGTCATCGGTGTCGTCATTCACCCAGTCCAGGTAGTTCTGCATCACGTGGCGGGAGAAATTCGTGTTGGCCTCGTCGATCTGATTCATGAGGACGTCGGCCATGCTCTGGTCGGAGTTGTCGTCCATCTGCTTTTCCCAGGAGCTGAGTTTCTTGTAGATGTCCACCCAGTCTTCGTGGTCATTTTCTTCGTAAAACTGCATCCCGATCTTGCGGAAGTCGGCCTGGTAGCCACTGTTGACCTTTTGCGTGACCAACTGGCGATTTTGCAGGATGCGCTTGCAGGCCAGGAGAATCTGGCTGGGATTGACCGGTTTGATGAGGTAATCGGCGATTTTCGAGCCGATGGCCTCTTCCATGATGTGCTCTTCTTCGCTTTTGGTGATCATGACCACGGGGACGGTTGGGGAAACCTGCTTGATTTCCGCCAGGGTTTCGAGGCCATTCATGCCCGGCATGTTTTCGTCGAGGAAGACGATGTCGTACTGCTCGTCTTTGATGTGTTCCACGGCATCGAATCCATTGCTGACCGATTCGACCTGGAAGCCTTTCAACTCCAGGAATTTGATGTGGGGTTTCAGCAATTCAATTTCGTCGTCTGCCCAGAGTATTTTTGCGTTCTCCATAAAGTGATTCAATGCTAAGGAAAGTGAGAAAATGGCATTCCGCTGGATCGGCAAAGTGGTGATGGCAGCGGATTAGCCGAAATTACAAAATTGATGCGAATAAGAAATCAATCGTAGGGGTGTTGCATGCATTGAATTTGGTGGTAAACTAATCATTACGGCGAATGCCGGCTGTGTGTTGTGCCCGGAGTGCATTCGGTGTGGAGGCAGCCACTTTTTTCCGGGCTGGGGTTCGGTGCGGCTTGGGGGAAGGCTTCCCCCTGGGTATGCGCTCAGGAAGACCCGTACCACGCAGATGGACGGCCGAAAATGGTGATTTAAGATCGGGCCGCGAAAAATCCCGGCCCTCCGGAAAAGAGATCGGCCCGATTCCTCAGAACCAGGCCGATCATCATGTAGCGTCCGCCGCGGGATTACTCTACGACGATCTTTTCGATCTGCACTTTGCCTCCCACGTCAAAGCGAATAAAGTAGACGCCCTGTGCGGCATCGCCCAGATTCACCTCTTCGTTGAAGTTGCCGGAAGCAAATTCGTAGTTGCGTTGGTGGATGACCTTGCCGGCCAGGTCCACGATTTCCAGCTTGACCGGATCATTGCCGGAAAGCACGGTTTCAATGCGGAACAAGCCATTGTTCGGATTCGGCCAGACGTAAAGTTGATTGTCCAGGCCACTGCCGATGGACACGATACAGTTGATGTCCACCTGGAAGGTCGTGGTGTCCGTCCCACACTGATTGTCGACAATCAGGGTCACCGTATAGGAGCCGTTGCCCGCCATCTGGTAGTTGTTGGTCGGGTTTTGCATCGTCGACGTGTTGTTGTCTCCGAAGTCCCAGCTCCAACTGTTCACCGTACCCGTGGAGTTGTCGGTAAAGGAGATCGTCGGGCAACTGGTGGTGTCAAATGCACCAATGGCAGCCGGAGCGGCCGGACCCGGGGTCAGGATGATCGAGTCCGAAGCCGAGCAGTTATTGCTGTCGGTACAGATGACCCAGTAGCCAGAGACGATGGTCGGGCAGATGACCGGTGCGGTGGCCCCATTCGACCAGACAAAGGTGTGGGTGGGCGGACAACCCGGATCCAGGCAGATGCTATCACCGGTACAGACGGTCGTATCCGCGCCCAGATTTGGCGTGGGCAGCGGGACAATGGTCGCCAGGATGGTATCCGTGGAGGTACAGCCCACACTGTCGGTCACGCTAACGTCGTAGGTGCCGGAGGTGGAAATCCCAAAGGTGGGGCCAGTCACGTTTCCGGTCCAGGTGGATTGCGGATACACCGTACTGTCGAGGGACAGGACGAGGGTGTCGCCGGCACATACATTTTGGTCGGGACCCAAGCTGACCGGCGGCGTTGTATTGACCTCAACATTGATCGTATCGCGGCCCTGCAGCCCGATGTCGTTCGTGTAGGTCAGGATTACCTGCGCCGTCGAGTCGATGGTGATGCTCGGGGTGGTGTCCTGGTTGGACCAGAGGAACCGTCCGGGCGTGAGGGTGGGCGAAAGGACCAGCGAGTCGCACACGATGGTGTCCGACCCCAAGTTGACCACCGGTAGTTCACCGATGCCGAAGTTGTCAAACGCAAAGCCATCGTCGTTCACCGAGAAGTCCGAACCGAAGTGGAAGCGGAATCGGACCGAAGGCAGACCGCCCAGGAAGCCGATGTCATGGCTGGCCTGGATGTATCCGTTCGAGCCGTTGTTGGTCGAAATCCGTCCGCACCAGCCATTGCCGCTCAGACCGGCGGCAACCAGGCCGTTGACCGTACTGTCATTGTACCAGTTGATGGGATCATTGACCGTACCGATTTCCGCCCAGACGCTTCCGCCATCGGTGGAATATTCCAGCACGACGCCGTCCCAACTGAATTCGGAGTTCCACCAAACCTGGGCGGCGACCCAGGGGGCCTGGATGTTCGTCATGTCAAAGCAGGGACTCTCGACCCAGTTATCGGATTCGTTTTGGTAGGGTTGCGGGCCCACGGTACCGGTGACCCAAGCGTTCGGTGCCGAAGCTGCTCCCTGAATGACGGTTTTGTTCGGCGTGCCCAGTTCCCAGGTGTCGAAAGCCCCGTCGCTGATCCAGGAAGTCGGACCGGAATCAAAGGTTTCCAGGAAGGGGAAGTTGTTTTCGACCGGGAAGTTCGTGATTGGGATCGCGGTGGTATCGTTGTCGGTGATCGAGTCCAGAGCAAAACTGGTATAGGAGACCAGGGAGTGTGGTCCGAGCGTGCTCAAGTCCGCCGTTGCGGTAAAGTTGTAGGTAAAGGTCGCGCCCGGAGCAATCGGTGTCGTGATGGTCTCGCAGACCGGCGCCGCGCCGTCGACCACGATACAGACCGAAAGATTGGTCACGGTGTGGGTGCCGAAATTGGTAACATCGACCGAAATCGGCTCGGTGGCACTGAGGAGGCAACCGTTGCTCGGATCACCGAAGGCCACCACGCCGGTGTTCCAGATGGTATCCCGGATGGCGAAGTCGTCCACGCCGAATCCTTCAAACTCCGTGAAAGCATCCACGTCCATGACAAAGCGGACCCGGACGTCACCCGAGCCGGCCGCGCCCGTGAGCGGGTGATCGGCCGTGCGCCACTGGCCGAAGTTCGGCGTAGAGTTGCCGTTCCAGGTATTCGTATTGATATCGTTGTACCAGTTGTTGCCGGTAGATGCAGTCCCTACCTTGCTCCAAGTGGCCCCGGCATCGGTAGTCAATTCGAGCCAGCCATCATCCCCGAAGCCGTCGGTGTTGTAGATGTGGGAGAAGGCCACGAAAGGATCGTTCGTGAGGTTCGACATGTCGAAACAAGGCGAGATCAGGAAGGAGACTTCGTCGGGGTTGTACAGGGAGGTCAGGCCCGTGACCCAGGCATTCGGGGAAGAAGCCGGTCCACTGATGAAGATATTGTTCGGCGCGCCCCATTCCCAGGAAGTGGGGTTGCCTTCGGTGATCCAACCGCCATTGTTGTTGTCGAAGTCCTCTACGTAAGGTAGGGTCGTAATGACCGGAATATTGTCCACGATGATCCCGATCAGCGAGTCGTCCTGGGGGAAGGTGTCGCCGGGAACGGTGACGTAGGCATCGAAATCGTAGGCGCCAGTGGCCGAAAGATTGATCGAAGCCGAAAAAGTGTAACAAAGCGTATCCAGCGGTGCAATCGGCACGCTGATGGGTTCGCAGATGGGCGTACCATTATTGAGCGTGTAGCAAATTGTTCCCGTGGTGATGGTGTCCAGCCCGCAGTTGATGACGCAAGCGGTGACATTTTCATTGGAATCCAGTCCGCAACTGGTCACCGGTGAGAGCAACTCTGAGATCGTGGCGTTGACCGTGGGGCGCTCGATCACGATGGTGTAGTCCTCAACCTCACCAAAAGATAGACCCGTAGCGCAGACATCGGCCTGGGTCAGCGGAGTAGTGAAGTAACGGCACATCAGACGCATCCGGGTGGTATCGCCAGTTACGCCGCAGGGAATATTGATCGGGGTGGAGATCGAGTCGCCTCCGTCGGCGTACCCGATATCGAAAAATTCGCCGGGATCGTCAAAGTCCTGGTCTTTGTTCAGGTCGATCAACAGCACAAAATACTGCCCCCAGGTCGGGCCGGGTTTGCACTTTGCGATGTAATTATTGCCCGCGATGACGTCGGCGATGATGGTGGCGGAGTAATCGATGTAGTTATTGGCGTTCAAAGCTCCACAGCCCGTGGCTTGTTGGTTGATGTTGCTGAACTCAAATACATCAATGTAGTCTCCCGAAGAACACTGACTATTGTAGGTTGGAAGACAGTACTGGGCGGATGCAGTCCACCCGACTCCTCCAACCATGAACACTAGCAAAAGCAGTCGCACTAGCAGGTGATTAGTTATTTCGTTTTTTCTCATACTGGTTGCTTATTTTGACTTAGAGCACAATCGAATAATGCTGATCTGACAGTAAATATAAAAAAATCGGTCAAGGAATCCTTTTGAATCGAATTAGGAAAACGGCCAAGCCGAGACAAAATGGATTTTGCGAGGCTTACTTTTTGAGCAGTTCATCCATGTATTGGTAGGCGTAGCGCAATTCGGGAATGACGATAGATCCGCCAACGAGCAGGGCGATTTCGAAGGTTTCGACCAGCTCGGGCTCGGTTGCTCCGGCGGCGAGCGCCTCCCCGATATGGTACTTCACGCAGCTATTGCAGCGCATCCCGAGGGAGATGCACAATCCCAGCAGTTCCTTGGTTTTTTTATCGAGGGCGCCGGCTCGGTAAGTGTGGGTATCGAGGTTGAAGAAGCGCTTGATAACTTTGGAATCGCTTTCCAGAATGCGAGCATTCATGCGGGTACGGTATGCATCGAATTCGGATTGGAGGGGGCCGGGGGCGGATGGGGTATCGGACATAGTTTTTCCCGCAATTTACGTGAATCGGCAATTGCGGATCAAATTTTGGTCAGATGCAGCGCGCAGAAAAAGATGCCATAGTAAAATCGCAGAATTAATTTTAAACCGCCTCTCAAGTGAGCGTGAAACTGGGAAGTTGGGAACAAGGCGGAAAATAAAAAAGCAGGCCGCGGCTTGCCAATCAATCATGTAGTCAATTTAACGAATACGCATCATCGAAAACTTAACTTTAATGGCCGCGATCCTGCTTATCAGTGGTGATAATTCCGCCTCATTCCAACTTCACCTGAAGGCATCAAAAAGATAGTTTGGTTGAGTTGTTCTTGTAGAAATTGGACTGAGTCCTGGGTTATCGGAAGCTACGTAACCCCAAGGGGCGGGTAGCGCAATAAATTCATTTCAAAGATCTGCTGATTGTATAATGGACGCTCCGTTCCGGTGTTAGAAAAAAGTGTTAAGCAATTGAAAAATGGAGTCATCCGTAAATCTTGGGATGAATGTGTGCATCGCAACGTATTCCTGCAATACCTTGCACTCGAAAATGGCACATAGATAACGGCAACAATTTATCGCTTGGATAAGTATAAATAACTGATAATCATTAATCTATATTGCAAAAAAAGTGACAAAAATAACGCCTGATAATGTGGACAGATATGCGAAGATAAGTCGGTCGTGGGGCGATTTGCTCCACAGAATTAGCCTGGGCAAGCGGCGATAAAAATGGCGCACCCAGCCGAGGAAGATTCTGCTTTTTCAAGTAAGATTTGTCTTGTTTTTTTAATAAATCTAGCTTATATTACGTTCCATTAACCGGAGTATATGCTTCAATAATTGTAAATAACCGGTTACACACTACTTAAAGAGAACAGTTTACAAGTAAGTTTTTTCTGTTATCAATCAACTCTGATGGCAAACTATAGGGACATATTTAACCTGGTTCAGTCGCTCAGCAAAGGCGAGCGGCGGAATCTGCATGTTCTGGCAAACCAGTGGGGGAGACAGCCAATGCACCTCAAGGTGCTTGAGGAGTTATACCGAATGGACAACCTTGATCTTGAGCGACTGCGAAAAAAGCTCAAGATTGATGACCGCGTGATTCAGCGTGCTATTCGCAAAATCCTCGAAATCATATTGCAATCCCGTTCCATATTTGAGCCAGGGCCCCGAGAAACTGTTGCCCGGGAAATCGCCGATATTGGATATTTATTGGAAAAAGGCATGTCGTCGCTCGCCCTCGATCAAATCGAGAAAAGCCTGCACGCCTGTCGCCAGAAAGAATTATTCGAAGAACACCGGCAACTACTCAGCATTCGCCGTCGACTCACAGGTGAGATGCACGACTCCGACTCGGAGGCGGCCGAGGTAGAAGTTAAGCAACGCAACTTGATCGCTTTCCTTTCCTTGCGAGCCCGCAGTAAAGCTGACCTGCAAGACAATCGGGGCGGTAAAAGCGCCCTCCGCTTGCGGAGTATTTTGAGCGATGAGCTTATCATGGATCCGAGTGAAGCCATGAGCGTCAAAGCCGAATTCCAACGTCTGTCGATTCGCTGGAGAATCTTCAATTACCTGCGGGAGTACGAGCAGATGATCGTCGATCTGGAACGGTTGCTGCAATTGTTGCAGGAACACAGCGCGATCATTGATGCGAACCACGCCGAATTGATGGAACACCGGTTCATATTGGCGCAGGTTTACATTCACCGTTCGCAAGTGGACCGGGCCCGTGCCCTCATGAATTCCATCCAGAACATGGAACTTTACGCCGCTGACCTCATTGCGAAGCGGTTCGAGAAATATTGTTTGACGCAACTCGGTATTGCCTGCGATGTTGGAGACGAAGCCGCCGGTAATTCGGCCTTGAGTCTGCTCGACAAGCACTTTAACCGGTACATGAACTCGATTTCTCCCTTGATGCAGCGTTTGATGCTGTACATGGCGGCGAAGTTTCAGTTCTACCGCGGAGATTACTCCGCCGCCGACCAATATATCCGTCGCATCATGAGCCTCTCCTCCGTGGAGCAGTTTAGTGATTTTGTTCCCTTCGCGAAGACGATTCAATTGTTGGCGGCTTTCGAACAGGGTGATGTCGACAATCTGGACAATAAGTTGCGTGGCTTGCACCGGACCATCGCGACCTATGATCCCGAGCATCAACTGCCGGCCATGACCTATCACGCCGTCAAGTTGGCCAGCAAAGGCTTAGAAGCCGAAGTAGGGGGCATCTTCCAGAATTTCCAAAATCGCCTCCCGGAAATCGCGGTTGACGAATTTGATTACCTGGACATGCGCGTCTATTTGGAGGCCCGTCGCCGGGGCATCAGCATGTTGGATCTCGCATCTGAGCAGCTTGCCCATCGCGGTGATCTCTCCGATGCGGTTTAAACTGCCCCCCCACAATATAGAACAGCAAAGGGACACCGAAAGTGTCCCTTTGCTGTTTTCCGGCTGTTGGCTGCAGAGCGACGGTAGATGCAATTTCCGCGGGAGGACTTCCCCGAGGATGCGGTCGAAATCGCGTGTCGGCGGGGGAAGAAGCGGCCCTACAATTCCCGGAAATACGCCAATCTGGCCCCTTTGATTCGGCAGGGCCGGTCGCCGATGCCCAGGGGGGCTCGGAAGGAGAAAGAGGGGGAGTCGGGGGACTGATCGTGCCACCGCTTGGTTATCAGGCCCAAGTTCCATCTGATTAAAATACCGCAAATGATTCAGGTAAGCCGCGTTGCTCGGGCCTGGGCCATGCAGATCAGAGGGATTTGTGCTTGGCTTGACCGGTCAAATTTGGGGCATGGGCTTGTTCCCAGGCGATGGGGGGAAGCTGGGTTTCAGCAGTGAACTGGCCGGTGGCCCGTTGCTCACGTTCGGTGCTGGTTTGCGGAGTAGTCTCGGCGTCTAGGGCAAATGCATTGGCGGAAAAGAGGAGCAAGCCGACAACTCCCACGAGGCGAAAATTTGTGGTGGAGGAACTTAGGCGCTGTGTTTCGCGGTTGTGGCGACAGAGGACCCGTTCGGTGAAGAACGGGCTGGGGGCCGAGGGATCGATTTCGTTGAGAATCGCGAGCGTTTTTGCCGCATTTTCTGAAGCAGAAAGTAGAGAGTGAGCCATCAAACTTGTGTTAATAAGACAATTCTTCGCTTTAGAAGCTATGCTCACGGAAAACTTGCGGCTCAACCCTGATTTCGGTAATAATGCTCCAACTTTTTGCGCAAGTTGCGCTTGGCGCGAAATATCAATGATTCAACCGAACTCAGGCTTACGCCCATCAGATCGGAAATTTCGGCGTAGCTTTTGCCTTCGAGGTTGTGCATGCTAAATGCGATGCGCTGATTTTCGCTCAGCGATTCAATTGCTCCGAAGAGGATGGTAGCGCGTTCTTGGTTTTCCAGGCGCACTCCTGGATGGTCAAACCGTGCAGCCGCAGGCTCGTAGCCCATTTCTTTCATGCCGAGCAGCGAGTAGACCTTGCCCGAGCGCTTTTTGCGCTTGCGCCGGCGGATGAGTTCGAGCGACTTGGTCACACAGATGCGGTACACCCAGGTGTAGAGGCAGGACTCGCCTTTGAAGTTGCCGATGGAACGGAACACTTCGAGGAAGACTTCTTGCGCAAGGTCCTCGGCGTCTTCGGTGTTGTAGACATAACCCAGGCAGACATTGTAGACGCGATCCTTGTAGGTATCGATCAGGGCCCGGTAAGCTTTTTCATCTCCGGCCCGGAGTCCGGTCAGCATTTGCGCTTCTGGGGAGACGAATGTCGATTGTATTGTTCTTTGTAATTCCACGGTTTAAACATATCCTCTTCACCGTGGAAGTTCTTACACTGCCGTTCCAAGTTTCATGACTTCGGTTGCTCAGTAGTGCATGGTCGGTTCGGATGGCCCTTGTCCTAGCAGTTTCGTTCCAAATACTAACAATGCTGTTCCGAATCGCGGGAATAGTTCAACTTTAACGTCTTTATAGAATTACCGATTTATAATTTTCAATTTCCGATTCTCAATTTCGAATTGTCTGCGCCCTGGCGCAGGAAAGCGTCGGTGTGGGAATTTTCAATTGAGAATTGGCAATTGAAAATTTCTAATCACCAATCGTCGTCCTCCTCCTCGATCCACTCGGGTTGTTCCTGCTGCAAAGTCCAAAATACACCGTTGAGGAAATCGAGGCCATTTTTGAATTCAAATCGGGTGGTGTCGTTGTCCTGCTTGATCATGATCATGCGGCCGTTTAGGCGTTTGCCACCGTGCATGACCTCGCCCGACATCGTGACGCGGTCCTCTTGGAAATCCATGTTCAGGCGGAAACAGTTGAACATTTTTCCCGACCAGTTCAGTATGAAGCGCCAACTTTCTCCCCCGCGGTCTATTCGAATGAGTACCCGGGGCGTTTGGGTGATAGTACTTTTGACTTCCATCATGGTCGGGCCCATCTTTTTGATTTTGACTTCTCCCGGTCCGGGATCATCATAATCTTCGGTTACCAGGTAGGCGATCTCGCCCACTTCCATCCAGGAAGGCAGATAATTCGTCAGGTCTCCGTCGCTCATAATAACGTGGGTAATTCGTAATTGACTTCGTTTTAGACCCCCAATCTACGAAGATCTTGGAAAGTAAAGAAGTTGTCCCGGGGCCAATTTTTCCTGTCGGTACGATTGGGGAGCGGCCGTGAGGCCCGGCCCCTCGGCATCCGGTTCAGACCCGGGGAGTGGCCCAAGTCTGCGGTGGGGCGGACCCCAATCATTCAAGGATTTTCCCGCTCACTGATCCCCGCGGCAAAACTGGGGTACGCCGCCGGGCTCCATGTAACCGTGGGTTTGGCTTGGTTTTTGCGCTACATAAGAAAAATCTTTTGTAACTTTGATCCTTGCTTCAAGGACCGTATTCTCAAAATCAACATTCAAAATGAAAACAATCGTACGCAATATTCTGCTGTTTAGTGCTTTGCTGATGACCGGAACCTTATTTGCCCAACAGACGCTGCCCGCCGGAACCAATCCGGCCGGTACTACCGTAGCTCCTGCGGTCGACCCGGCAGAAGCTGCGCCGGAATTGACGCAAATCGAGTTCGTTGAAGAATCTTATGACTTCGGTAAAATCACCCAGGGTGAAGTGGTCAAGCATAAATTCACACTCAAAAACGCCGGTGAGTATCCGTTGGTTCTTGAGAATGTCAAGCCGTCTTGCGGCTGTACCGCTCTTGATTGGCCGCGCGAAGCGATTGCTCCGGGCGAAAGTGCCGAGATCGAAGCCCAATTTAATTCCGCCGGGAAAATGGGCCGGCAGACGAAGTACATCACCGTCGTCTACAATGGCAACCCCAAAATCGAGCGGATCATGTTCCAGGGCGAGATTGTCCCCAAGCCGAAAGAGCCCACCTACCAGTCTCCCCCGATCGTCCCGGCCAACCCTCCAGTAGAACAATAAGCGCACCGGACGGGCAAGTAAGAAGTTGGCGGAACTGTGGTTTCGCCAACTTTTTTGCGTTTGGACCCGGCCGATGCGGGGAACCTCCCATGGTAATCTACCGTATGTACGGACACCGGGCCTGCGCTCACTACGACTACTCTTCCCGGAATCGGTATCCTTATGACCACTACCAAACCCCAGCTCCGTCTGATTTGGCGCTATGTTGTCCTGGGCCTGCTTCTGGCCGGATTGGTGGGCTATGGCCTGTTCCGGGACCGGTTTGAGCCGTGGGACTCTGTGGCCGCCGCTTACGATGTCCACGGCATCGACGTTTCGCACTACCAAGGCAAGATCAATTGGAACAAGGTCGAGAAGGCCGGCGTGCAATTCGCTTTCATCAAGGCCACCGAAGGCAAGTCCATCGTCGACCCGCGCTTTGCCCGCAATTGGAAGCAGGCGCGGAAGCACAACATTCTGCGCGGCGCCTACCACTTTTACCGGCCCTCCGTGCATTCGGAGGAGCAAGCTCGGCTGTTTCTGAGCAAAGTTCAGGTCAAGCCCGGCGATCTCCCCCCGGTTCTCGACTTGGAAGTGACCGATGGCCGTTCACCCGCCATCATCCGCAAAGGGGTGCGCAACTGGATGCGGATTGTGGAAAAAGAAACCGGCGTGCGCCCGATTTTGTATACTATGCCGCGCTTTGCAGATGACTACTTGGGCGATGCACTGGGCGAATATCCGCTGTGGGTGGCCAGCCTGCGCCGCCGCAAACCCCAGGTGCCCCGGGCCTGGAAACACTGGACCTTCTGGCAATTTACCCATCACGGCCGTGTGAAAGGCATTTCCGGGGATGTCGACCGGAACTATTTTCCCGGCACCCCGGAGGAATTGCGGGCGCTACGGGCCAAGTAAGTCAGCTAGCGACCGACAATGCGGACTTCGGTGCGGCGGTTGCGGGCTTTGCCCGCCTCGGTAGCATTGCTGGCGACCGGCTTGGTTTCTCCGTAGCCGACACTCTGCACGCGGTCCGCCGCGACGTCCCGTGCTGCGAGGTAATCGGCCACCGCCGCCGCCCGGTTCCGGGACAATTCCAGGTTGTGTTCGGCCGAGCCATCGGAATCGGTGTGGCCCGCCACTTCGATTACGAGGGTCGGTTTGGCTTGCATGACTTCCACCAGTTCGTCGAGCAAACGGTAAGAGTCCGGGTTGATAATCGCCTTGTCGGTTTGGAAGTGCACGTCCAATTCGTAGACCGCGTCGTCATCGTCCTCCCATTGGACCTCAAGGCTGGCCTCCATCAGGCCGGGTTCATCCGGGATCTCGACGGTGCTGTAGTCTTCTTTTTCGATGAAATTCTGGTATTGGATGGCGTAGGTATCGCCTTTGGGCAGGAGAATGGCAAATTTTCCTTCGGCATCGGTCCGGCGGCGGACCGCTTTGCCGCTGTTCTGAGAGCGAAAGATGACGACTTCCCCCTCGCGGGGCTGATCGCTGAAATCAGAGACGGAAACGTGCAGCAAAGCCGCTTTTTCGGTCGGTTCCAAGGTTTGGGCCGACACGGTTCCCCCCACAAGGAGTCCCATCCCAAGCAGGATCAATACTATTGCTTTCATGTTATAAGTTGCGTTCACTCCTATAATGATCGTTGCGGGAAAGGATACGGTTGCCCCAAGAGATTTTCCAATTGGGGAATCTCCAATCGCCAATCTCCAACTCTCGATTTCCGATGGAAGCTGTGCGCCGGCGCAGCCAATCAGACATCGTTATCGCATATTTTTCAGTTGGGAGGCGTAGACGCCGATGAAGACGACGGAGAGGACAAGGCTGATACCGGTGCTGATGAACAGGGTTGTGCGCAGGTCAACCGGACCGGGAATGTCAAATCCGGACAAAAGATCCAGGACGATCCGGGCAGAAATAATCCCGAGAATCGCGGTGGCGGCTTCCCCGGCGGCGTAGAGGTAAAAGCCGAGGCGCTGCATTTTGAGCATCTGAATGGCACCGATGAGCTTAACGATTGCCAATGCTCCCCCCGCGTACTTGATCCAATCCGGCGGAGAGGGCGGCTGAACGGTCAGATCCTGGGTAAACAAATCGTTGGAAATAAACATGCCCAAAATCGCGAGCGCACACCCGATAATGCTCAAGATGGCAAATACTGTGATGACGGCGGGGCGTTGCGGTGGGGTTTGCGGATCTGGGATTTCGGCGAAAGGTGATTGTGCCATGGCGAATATATGGTTGAAAAAAATGAAACCTCAAGATAGGAATTCCTCGCATTTGATCGCAGTGGAAGATCGGCAAAATTTTGTGGCTCCCCCCGATCTGAGTCCGCCGGGAAGCTTTTTCCGTTACGGGAATCGATTATTTACATAATGCTTAACTTTCCCGGGTGGTTCGTCCACCATTCAATTCTATCGGCAAGCAAAAAATCCATGAAATCGGTCCTGAAAATCGCCCTCCTTTTCTGTGCTGCTTGGGGCAGCTACACCGTACTCCCCGGCCAATACCTGGGGCGGATCGGCAGTGTGTCCGAACGGGCGGAAGCGCGCCAGTTCAAGCAGAAAAAGATCCAGCTCGCCAAAACCTACCTGGATTTCCCCGACAGCGCGGGCAATTTTCCCGGGACGAGCGCAAAACTGACCGGAGTTCGCCGCTTTACCAAGCAAGGGGAGATCGCCCACGATACTATTTTTCACTGGGAAGACGGCGCCCCCTTTGTCATTCAGGAGTTTGTCTACCACGATGGCCGGCAGGTGCGCGTGGTGATGGATTGGTACCGGGACACCGAGCCGGAACGGGAGCGAATCGAGTACGTTTACGAAAACGATTGGCTGACCCAGATGGTCCGCGTGCGCAATGCCAGCGAGCGCGAGGTCACGACCTACCGCTACGACGCGCAGGGCGATATCCAGTACTACAGCGGGGGACAATCGGCGCCCAGAACAAGCGATACGACCTTCTGCCGGAACAATGCCGAGGGGAGGTTGATCCGCACGACCCAAGCGGGGGTTCCGAACAAGACCGTTGAATACACCTACAATTCCGCGGGAAAGCTCACTGCGATGACCGAGGAAAGTGAATTTACGCTGTTTGGCGGCAGTGACCGCATCTCCCGGCGCTTCGCGTATTTCCCGAACGGCCTGCTCCACCACGTCACCGATTTTGATTCTGAGGGCAAAGCGGTCAGCCGCTACTGGGTGGAATATTTCAAGCGCAACGGCAAGCCGGTCAAGTAAGTCCGGCGTTCAATCTCGGCGTTACTTGCCCGCCGCGCGGTATTTGGCGGAAAATTTATCGTAGAGATCTTTCTGCTTGTTCCCCAGGTCGATCTTCCGGCCTTGGATAAAGGCGTGCTCCACCCGTGAAGTGCGCATATCGAGCAGATCGCCCGCACTGACGAGTACGTTGGCGTCTTTGCCCACTTCCAAACTTCCCGTACGCTCGGCGATCCCGAGGATTTGGGCGGTGTGGAGAGTAATCATTTGCAATGCGACCTCCTTGGGCACCCCGTAGGCGGCCACCGTGCCCGCCTGGAAAGGCAGGTTGCGCTGGTTCCAGAAGTCATTCATGCTCAGCGCGACCAACACACCGGCTTCGTGCAGCAGCCGCGCCCGCTTGAACGAAATGTCTACGTCGTCGTCCTCGGTACGGGGCAGACTGTGGGGCTTGTGCAGGATCACCGGAATCTCGTACTGCTTGAGCTGTTCGGTAAACAGCCAGGCATCCTGGCCTCCGACCAGTACCATTTTTAAGTCGTGTTTGAGCTTGAAAGCCAGGGCGGCGGCGATTTGCTGCTCACTTTCCGCGTGGAGAAAAATCGGAATTTCCTTTTTGAGGAGCGGAACCATGGCCTCCCAACGGAGATCGGTCTTTTCGAGACGGCCCTTTTCGCGGGCCGCGAGATAGGCCTTTGCTTGGGTCATGGCCGTTTCGACCTGTTCCAGTCGGCGTTTGCGGCGTTTGAGCTGTTCCTCCTTGGGTGGGGCCCACCAAGCGTCGTACAAGCGCATCCGGGGCCAGTACAGGTGCACGGCATCATCCATCTGGTAGGCAGCGTCTTCGTAGTTCCAGGCGTCGAGTTGGACGACGGAGCTGGTCCCGGCGAAGAGCCCTCCTATCGGGGCGACTTGCGCCAGCAAGATCCCGTTGGAGCGGACCGTGGGGGTGACCCGAGAATCGGTGTTGTAAGCGATGATGCTGCGGGCATTGGGATTGACCAGGCCCACTTCCGATTTGTCTTCGGTGGCGCGGACCGCTTCGATTTCATCGAGCCCGATCTGGGTAGAGGGAGCGATGAGGCCCGGGTAGAGGTGCTTTCCCGCACAATCGATGACCTGGGCCTCGGTGCCCGGGGAGGGGAAATTGCCGATCGCGGCGATCTTGCCTTCGGTCAGGAGGAGGTCACCCACGATGACTTCGCCGGTGCCAGTGTGGAGGGTGCCTCCCTTCAACAGAATCGGTTGGGTTTGGGCGGGGGCCGGCTCCGGAACATCTTGCGCGGAGAGGGACCACGCCGCCGTGAGCAAAAGGACGGAAAATAGGATTCGGAGGGCCATATTATTTGTTGTATTCGCTATCAAGGGTTTCACATTTGTAGAGGCGTTTGCCTTTTGCGCCCGCGTTTTTGCCTTTTTCGCCGGCGGGGGCGGCCAGGATCTTGCCTTCGAGCCGGCGGCGCTCCGCTTGGACATAAGCTTGCAGTTGGACATCGGTTTCGGCGTCATAATAAAGGCGTCCGTCCACGTAGGTCCGGAGCGCCCGGGCGTAGACCGACAGCGGGTGATCCGACCACAGGACGAGGTCCGCGTGCTTACCGACGGCAACCGAACCGACGTAATCGTCGATGTGCAGCGCTTTTGCCGGATTGAGGGTGACCAGTTTCAGGGCTTCTTCTTCGCTCAGACCGCCGTATTTGATCGCTTTGGCGGCTTCCTGGTTCAGGCGCCGGCCCATCTCCGCATCGTCCGAGTTGATGCAGACATTGACGCCTTGCTGGGTCATGACCGCGGCATTGTAAGGGATGGCGTCGATGACCTCGAACTTGTAGGCCCACCAGTCCGAAAACGATGACCCGGTCGCACCGTGTTCGGCCAGCTTGTCGGCGATTTTGTAGCCTTCCAGCACGTGGGTGAAAGTATTGATCCGAAAGCCAAATGACTCCGCGACCCGCATCAGCATCGTGATCTCGGCTTGTTGGTAGGAGTGGCAGGTCACAAACCGCTTGCGGTCAAGGATTTGCAGAAGTGTTTCCATCTGTAGGTCGCGGCGCGGGGGCAGTTGATTGACGTTGTTGCTGGTCCGGCGTTGCCGGTAGTCCAGCGCGGCGGTGAATGCATCCCGGATGACTTGCTCCACCCCGAGGCGGGTCTGCGGGTAGCGCGTGCGCATGTTGTCGCCCCAGTTTGACTGTTTGACGTTTTCTCCGAGGGCAAACTTGATGAACGGGGCGGCTTCGGCAAATTTCATTTCCTCCGGAGTCGCTCCCCAGCGGAGTTTGATGATGCCGCTTTGGCCACCGATCGGGTTGGCGGAGCCGTGCAGCAATTGCGAGGTGGTCACACCGCCGGCGAGCTGCCGGTAGATGTTGACGTCTTCGGAGTTGATGACGTCGCCGATGCGGACTTCGGCGGTGACGGCGTGGGTGCCTTCGTTGACGCCGCGCGAGATGGCAATGTGGCTGTGCTCATCGATGATGCCCGGGGTCAGATGTTTCCCCCGGCCGTCGATCACCCGTGCATTGGGGGGGCGGAGCACGGTCTGACCGACTGCCTGGACTTTGCCATCGCTGATCACGACGCTGCCCCCTTCGATTACGCCCGCGTCGGTATTGGTCCAGATGGTCACATTCTCAATGAGGACAGTTTCTGCGGGCGGGGGGGCTTGCTGGCCAAAGGCGCGGTTGGGGAAGCGGACGGCCGGGAGCTGGCTCAGGTCAGCCGGGGTGATCTGCTTGCGCGGTTTGCCTTTTTTGCCCGTGTAATCGCCGCGCCGGGTCGCCGTCCACGCGATTCGATTGCCCCCCGCATCGAGGCCGGTGCCGGTGATGCGCGGGTATTCGGCCAGGCCCTGCAAGCGGATCGGTGTGGCATTCTCGCCTTTTTTGGGCGTGAAGCTGAGGTCGACGGTACGCTCGGTAATTTTGATTTTTGCGTCGAGGGTATCGCTTCCACGGACGACTTTTGCGTTCCATTTGCCGCGGGCGCCACCGATTAGCAGTGTGTTGACGGTACTGATCGGCGGGGTGAGGTTGTACTGCCCGGAAGGGTTCCACTGTGGAATCGCGGTGTGGGAAAAGCGTTCGCCCGAAACCCAAGTCTCGTAAATCATGGGTTTTTCGATGGCGAAGACATTGGTATCGGCGATGAAAAAGTTGGCGATTTTTCCCGGGGTCAGGGTGCCGACTTGCTGGTCGAGGCGGAGCATCTTTGCGGGGGTTTCGGTGAGGGCCGCAAGGGCGGCTTCCTGGCTCAGGCCATTTTTCAGGGCTTTGGCGAGCATGGGCCAAAATTCCTTGGGGTTTTTGAGTCCGTGGAGGGTGAGGGCAAAGGGGATGCTCTGTTCGGCAAGGCGCCCGGGATTGGTAGGGGCGTTTTCCCAGTTCAGCATTTGGGCCAGGGAAACCTCACGGGCGTCGCGGGGCTGGCTGACGTCGGGGGCTTTGGGAAAGGAGAGCGGCACAATGAAGGAAGCGCCGAGGGCGTGCATTTCCACGAGGCGCTTGTATTCGTCGCCTTTCGTTTTGTAAATGAAGGGCAGCCCGAATTCTTTCCCGAGGGCGGCCGCACGCAGAACGGTCTGCCAGTCCCGGACTTCGAAGATGGCGGGCAAGCCAGTATCAAACTGATCGATCAGGGCTTGCAGGGAGAGGTTGGTTTCGCTTTCCGGCAAGCCGGGACGGGACTTGCGCAGTTCTTGCACCCGGCGGTACCAACTCACGTCGAGGAAGGTTTGCCGGATCAGGGCGATGGCGCCCATGAGGGAGGAGGGATATTGCTGACGGGAGACGCCTTTGTTGAAGGACATGCAGGTCGTGGTCTGCGCATCGAGGAGGTCGTGTTGCAGGCTGCGGTTGCCGAGGTTGATCGTGGCGGAGGTGCCCCGGAATATGCCATCGTTGGGAACAACGTGGGCGGTGGTGAAACCGAGTTTGCGCCACTTATCGGCGCTTTTGTTTTCGTGCTTGATCTTGTCGGCGATCACAAATTCGGGCTTGATCGCTTGGTTCCAGGCGTAGGGCCCGGTCGTTTTGCTGGTGTACTGGGGGGCCATGCCGGGTCCACCGGGGCTGCGTTTGGCCGGGGGAAAGCCGTAGGTCGCGTAGGCGTCGATGAAGCCGGGGTAGATCCAGGCTCCTTTGAGGTCGTGGGACAAGGCATCGGCGGGAATGGCGATTCCGGAGCCGCCATTTTCGACCTTGCCGTTGCGAATGACCAGCGTGGCATTCTCGGTGACTTCGCCGGGACCGGTCACGAGGGTGCAGTTGGTAAAGGCGTGGGTACGGGGGCTGTATTGGTGGAGGCCATGCGGGGGAAAAGTGGTCTGGGCGAATGCCGTCGTCCCGGTTAAGAGGGACAACATTGCGACCACCAAGCCAGCGCGAAAAGAATATTTCATGCGAAAATTTTTAGAATCAGATTGCGCAAATGTGACGCAAAATTTAAAACAATGTGGATACAATTCGAAAACAAAAATTCTCTTTTCTACCCGAAAAAATTTATATTTGTTTAGATCCACACTTGCATCTGCTACGTGTACGACTACAGCCTCAGCTAAATGTTCCACAACCGGGTTTTCCTTTTTTGAAGCAATTTTTATACAGCTCCCTGATAATCACAGTGTTGATCCTCGGTAGCACTGTAAACGCCCAATCTATCAATGAAGGGGCGCGGCTGGTTGATGCCCGTTTGGATCTGAAGCGTACCGCCGTCCTCGGCGCGTTTGTGGTCATTGAATACGAAATCCCCTATTCCGGCATGGTTGAGATTCGGCTTTTTGACAAGAAAGGCCAAAAGATCTGGCAAAACCAGTATCCGGACCAATACGGCGAGAACCGCATCGTTCTAAAGGCTTCCAAGTTCAATCCCGGCGAAACCTACACCTACGCCCTTAACTACAAGCGCGACGAAGTCAAGGAAAAAATCATTGTCCCACCTCTCGGATACGACTGAAAAAGTTTCAAGCGCCAATAGACGCTTCGCTCAATTTCCATTGGGAAAATTTCTGATTTCCAATGAAAGATTCCCAATTTCCGATGGGCGCATTTTGAACGCGCAAGCAGCAATGGAAAGTGAGCCTACGCGTCGCTAAAGCACGCGGACCGTCGCCGCACGGCACGCGGTGCGATCCCGAGGATTTTCCGCAGAGAATTTTCAACGGTTATTCTTTGTGTTTGATGGTGCGTTGCATATCGTCAGAAATCTTCTAAAACCGGTAATGTTGGATGTTGTTGAGGTTCCAGTCGATGACCATGCCCTGGGCAATACCGGCGACGGCTTGGGAACCGTAAAGGAGTTCGGCGAGGTACATGGCGGGATCGTAGGATTTGGCCCCTCCGGCACTGGTGATGGCTTTGCCGTCGTGGACAAAGCTGACTTCACGGTGGACTTTTACCCGGGGAAACATTTTTTCGAATGCGTCCAGATCTCCGGGAAATGTCGTCGCGTTCCGGCCGTCCAGCAGTCCTGCCCGCGCCAGCAAGAAGGCTCCGTCGCAAAGTGAAACCAAGTACTGAGCTTGTTCACCCCGCTCCCGAATCCAGTTGATCAGCCGCTCGTCCTCCAGATCGGTATCCATGTTGTGAAGCGCGCTCGGCACTACGAGCACGTCGATGGGGGGCGCATTTTCCAGGGCATAGTCCGGCAGCAAGCGCAATCCTTCAAAGGTGGTCACAATCCCGGTGTCCCGCGCTACGGTGAAGAGGGCCATGCCGGGATCGGCGTGGAATACGGTGTGCTGGAAAATGTCGTAGGGTGCCATCAACTCCGAGTTGTATACGCTGTCCAGCACCAAAAAGCCGACATTCAGTGTTTGCGAGGGATGAACCGTCGCCAATTCAATCGGGGGTGGAGGAGCGGCTTCGGGCAGAGGCGCCGGTTCACAGGCCGTGAGCAGGCCGAGCAGGAGCAGAAAGATTAACGCACGATTCATCCGGATAAGCTACACAATTTCCGACGGAAAATTTCCAATGGGCGCGTTCCGAACGCGCAATCAGCGATGGATAAGCAACCCAAAACGTCGCTCCCGCACGCCTACCCTACGACAACAAAAAATAAACCTTGATCATGCCCCTTCCCGTAGCCGTGCGGCATCCCGCGCGGTGGAGGATTGCCACCCCAAAAATTTCTGATTGGTGCTGCCCGAAGCTCACCATCAGAAATCGGAAATCCTCTCCTCAGAAATCTTATCCCCGCTGAGAGGCTGTTTAAATTTAATCCTGTGATTTTGCTATGGCATCTTTTTCCGCCTCTCTTCCGCTATTTTCTTGCCCATAGCTTTGGCTATGGACTCCAAAATGAGCTTTGAGAGACAAAAAAATCTGCGCTAGCAAATTTCACAAACCAATTTTAAACAGCCTCTGAGTGACATTCGGAAAAAACCCCTATTATTGTTTCAGAACTAAATCTACCGCAGAATATCATGGGATTTTTAGACGATATATTGGGCCGGCTTTTGAAGCCAGTCGTCACGGGAAGAAGCACCAGCAACTTGGCCTTGCACGAGGGTTCGCGCAAACTGAAAGGCCTCAAAGATGAAGTCGAAATCCGGCGGGACCCGCGGGGCGTACCTTACATTTACGCCAACCACCAAGCGGATGCCTTTTTTGCCCAAGGATTTGTGCACTGCCAGGACCGGCTCTGGCAAATGGAGGTCAGCCGACGTGTCGCCGAAGGCCGGATTGCGGAGATTTTCGGTACCGAAGGGCTGGATGTGGATCGGGCCAGTCGGACCCTCGGACTCAATCACCTGGCCCAGCAAGACCTGGAACTGTTATCGGAGGAAATGAAGGGCATTTTGGAGGCTTATGTGAGCGGGATCAATGCTTGCCTCGACGAATTTTCCGACCGGATGCCGGTTGAGTTTTCGCTGGCGGGATACAAGCCGGAGCCGTGGACCGTGTTGCAGGTATTGGCCCATACGCGACTCATGACGATGCAGCTTTCCCACGGTTGGGGGCACGAGTTGGCGCGGATGAAGATGTACAGCGAGATGGATCCCGAACTGGCAGCGGAGTTTGAGATGGGAGCCGATCCGGCAAATCCGATTGCGATGCCGGAGGGCATCGAGTTCAACCGTTTCGGCGAAGACGACAAGCTGGCGGCGATGCAGGGCGATATGCTGGGCGCACGTGGCGGTTCCAATGCTTGGGCGGTTTCCGGAGACCGCACCGCAACCGGCAAGCCTTTTCTTTGTGGTGATCCCCACCTGGGCGCGACTGCGCCGGGAGTTTGGTACCTGGTGTACCTGGAAGCGCCCGGTATGCGGGTGCAGGGGACTTCGGTGCCGGGATTGCCCATGGTGATGATCGGGCACAATGATCACGTCGCGTGGAGCATCACGGTGGCATTTACCGATATCCAAGACCTTTTCGTGGAGCAGTTTGAAGCGCCCGAGAGTGATCGCTACCGCTACAAAGAGGAATGGCACGAAGCGGAGATCCGGGAAGAGCGGATCCAAATCAAAGGCAAAGAAATTGAGCACGTCGAGCGGGTGCGCGTCACCCGCAACGGTCCCCTGGTCAGCCCCCTCTACGGCAAGGCCGATCAGCACCTCGCGCTGCGCTCTCCGGCATTGCAGCCCGCCACCTTGACGTTGGGATATTTGGGCATGAACCAAGCCGGCAACTGGAAAGAATTTTCCGAGGCGTTGCGCCACGTGGTCGCCCCCGGTTTGTGCATTGTGTATTCGGACGTGGCTGGGAACATCGGGCACTGGGTGACGGGCAAAACCCCGATTCGCAGCCAGGGCCACGGTCAGTTCCCCCAAGACGGCGCGACGGGTGAGTACGAGTGGGTGGGGGAAGTGCCCTTTGAAGAGATGCCCCACCAGCTGAATCCGGAGCGGGGCTACGTCATCTCGGCCAACCACAAGATCATCGGCGACGATTTTCCCCATTACCTGGGAAATGGCTGGATGAATGGCTACCGGGCCCAGCGGATCGAGCAGCTCCTCCTCGGCAAAGCCAAGTGGAGTTTGCGGGATTTCGGGGCAGTCCACGCCGATGTGCTCTGCCTGCCGGGCCTGGAATTTATCGAGCATTTTCGGGGTATGGACGCGCCCTCGGCCGAGCACGTGGCCTTTGCCTGGAAGCTGATGCTGAAATGGGACGGTTACTTGACCCGCGAAACCGTGGGGGGATCGATCTACAAGGTTACGCAGCACGAAATGGTCCGGGTGCTCTACGCCGCCGCCGGAGGGGAGGACAAAGCGGTACTCAGCACGATGCTGGGCAACGGTCCCGATCCGATTGTGCTTCGCGTCAATGAGTTCCACGGCAAGGAGACGGTTACGCTATTGCGCATGCTCAAGGATCCCAATTCCAAAGTCGTCGCCGCGGCCGGGGGCAAGTACCAACTGATGCAGACGGCGCTTTACCAGGCGGTGGCCTGGCTGGAAAACAACATGGGAGGGCGCACGCGGAACTGGCAGTGGGGCAATGTCCACCAGGTGGAGTTCCGCCACGTCATGGCCACGAAAAAGCCGATGGACCACGTGTTCAATGTCGGTCCTTTTCCGATTGCCGGCGATACGGACACTGTGTGCCAAACCTCTTCCCATCCGGATTCGGAGCACAAAGCGGACCTGGCCTTGCCGTCCTACCGCCAGATCATTGACCTGGCGGACTTCAATAAGTCGTGCTGGGTACTGCCGCCCGGCCAATCGGGCCAACTCGGGCATCCCAATTACGACGATCAAGTGGAAGCTTGGTTGGAGGGGGAGTATTTCCCCATGCTCTGGGAGCGGAAATCGGTGGAGCGCGAAGCGAAGACGGTGCTCAATTTGCATCCTAAGGAGTGAGCCTGGATCGCTATTTCGTCGAGAAAGTAGAATCGTACGCGCCTCAGAGGCGGTTTAAAATTGGTTTGTGAAATTTGCGAGCGCAGATTTTGTCGTCCATCGAAGCTCATTTTGGAGTCCATAGCTAAAGCTAGGGGCGAGACAATAGCGGAAGAGGGTCGGAAAAAGATGCCATTGCAAAAGCACAGAATTAAATTTAAACAGCCTCTCAATTTGGGCCCTTTTTTTAGTGGATTTGGTTCATCCGGAAAAGCACAGTGAACGGTACGGGGCAAAGCCGTTGCGGTAACCGTAGACCATACGAGGGATGGGGGGTACGGAGGACGCTGCCGGTTTGCGGTATGAAGGATATGCCGGAGTATTTGGGAGGTCTTTTTGCGGGACAAATGGGAAAATCTTGGGGTGGAGTACTGAAAGGGAGGAAGTCCGGAAAATCGGCGAAATTTTATGAAATCCGGTCTCCGGGGGGAAACTTGGGCGGAATTCTTGCATTTGTAAAGGGGAGAAATTGCCGCGAAACTGAGGGGGGAGATGGGATCGGCCTCGCAATAGGTTGTCGTTGGTGATTTATGGGGCCGGGGGGCGACAATATGGACCTTTGGCTCCCATAGAGAGCATTTTTGAGGACTGAGGGGGCGGGGGAGATGGGCAAAGGTAGATGGTGGAATCTTGGAGGTGGGGTATTTATCTGGTAAAGATGACGAATTGAAGGTCGCCTACGGAAGGCGTGTTTTTCCCGAGACCATTTTAGGGTCATTTTGGGGTGTTTGAAGGGCAATTATAAGGGGTAAAGGGAGAATATTGGTCGAAAAAATCATACATGTAATAATGATATTTTTTGTGGAATAATTGGTTTTCAATTTATCGAAAATCATTCAGTGAAGAACCTTTTAAATCGATTTAAGCTATTTATAGGGCAAAAGATTCCTAAAAATCTTAGGGCCTAAAAGAGATCTTATATATTGAAAATTACCTTTTAAAAATTGAAAGCCATCTGGTCAAGGGCATTTTTGTGCATTTTACGCTAATTTCTAACATGGGGGGTGGTGGTAGGGCAAGGAAGATATGCCCAGGAATTGGCTTAAATAAGCTGATAGTGAGCCATTAATGAGATGCAACGGTTTGTTAACACAAGAGATTTTGGACAAAATGTAAGAAAGTGCTAATTTTCTAACAGCAATCAACGGAAATCTAAATACTCCAAGTAAAGCCAGTATGTACCCCCATTCAAGTTGGGGTAGATGCTATTGTAGTTATACTTTCCCCGGTTGCGGAAAGCGCGTCTTATGCTCGTTCTTTGAGATTATCATCGACAAAATGTTATCTAAATCTCCGTTATGTATCACCGACTTCTACTAAACTCGGAACGGCGGGGCACTCCCTCGGGGAGTCCACCAACTGCCGGACCACCTACTACTTACGGACGATGTCGTCCTTTTGGGGCTGCCAGCCGAGCGCTGTGTGGCCTGTTGCTGTTTGTGCTGATGCTGTTTGGCACCAATGCTCAAGCTACCCACTATGCGGGTGGTGACATCCAATACACCTGGATTACGGGCAACACTTATCGGGTCACCAAGAAGATTTACCGCGATTGCTTCGGGGTAAGTCTCGGCACGACCTCACTGCTGCAGATCAGTCCTTCTTCGGCGAATGGGCCCAACGTCCAGTTGACCCGTATTTTGATTACCGACATTACCCCGCTCTGTCCGGGGCAAGTTTCGCGTTGTGCCAGCACCGCCGGAACGGTTGGGATCGAAGAGCATATCTACGAAGGGAACGTTTCGTTCAATCCGCTTCCGGGCGGTGGAACGTATACGCTCTCGGCAACGCTCTGCTGCCGCAACAATGCGATCAACACCCTGACCAATCCGGGGAGCGACCGCTTGTACCTCGAATCTACGCTGAATGCTAACTTCAGCAATCCGGGCAACTCTTCGCCGGCATTTTTGAACGTTCCCATTGCTTTCCTGTGTGCGGGACAGCCGGCAACGATCAGCCCGAACGCGTTTGACCCGGACGGTGATGCACTTGTCTACTCGCTCACCGCTTGCCGTTCCCTGGCCACGCAACCCGTGAGCTACGGTCCGGGCTTCAGCGCTACCAATCCTTTAACGACGACTTCCGGGATCACCGTCGATGGTTCAACCGGTCTGTTGTCTTTCACTCCGGCCACCGCCGGTCAGGTAGGGGTTATTTGTATCCTGGTCGAAGAATTCCGCGCCGGTAACAAAATCGGCCAGATCATTCGCGATATTCAGGTTCAGGTGCAAACCTGCAACAATGCCGCGCCGGTCATCGACCCGATCACGAATTTCTTTATTCCGGTCGGCCAGCAGCTTTGTGTGCCGGTTAACGCAACCGACGCCGACAACGACAGCATTACGCTTTCCGCAGTTGGTGGTATCATTCCCCCAGCAACTTTTCAGGTAACTTCGAGCACGCCGGGTTCTGCGACCGGTCTGTTTTGTTTTACGCCTACGCTGGCCAATGCTGGCCAGACCTACACGATCACCATTAACGCTCAGGACGATGCTTGCCCGGCTCCGGGTGCGAGTTCTGAGACCTTTAACATCACGATCCCCATCCCCTGCACCATGGCCGTGGAAGCCGGCGGTACGCCTCCTTCCTGCGCCGGTGGTTCGGACGGTACGGCTTCGGTCTCCATTATTAATGGTACGCCTCCCTTTAATTACACTTGGGTTGGTCCGAACAACTTCCAGTCTTCGGCCGCTTCGCCGACGGGTCTCATCGCGGGCACCTACTGTGTGGTGGTTCAGGACGGCAATTCCTGTGTGGATTCCTCTTGCGTGACCCTCACGGCCAACAGCACCCCGATCAACCTCACGACCAATGTCACCGACGCGAACTGCGGTCAGAACAATGGTTCGATCATGGTGGTCGCTTCCGGAGGTGCCGCACCTTATTCTTACAGCTTGAATGGCGGTACGCCGCAAGCTTCAAACATGTTCAATGGCCTCGCTCAAGGTTCCTACACCATTGATGTCACCGATAACAATGGTTGTACGGCTGCTGCCACCGCCTCGGTAGGCCAGGCCATCGACAACACCCCTCCGGTCATCGCTTGTCCGGCGAATATCATGCAGTCCAACGATCCCGGTATCTGTGGGGCCGTGGTCACTTTCAATGCCACCGCAACCGACGATTGTGGTCAGGTTACGGTCAGCCAGTCCGGTGGTCCCGCCAGTGGTTCTACCTTCCCGGTGGGTTCTACGACGGTTACCTTTACCGCGACCGATGGCAACGGCAATACTGCTTCCTGCAGCTTTACGGTGCAGGTCATGGACAATGAAGCACCGAATGCCATCTGCCAGAACGTAACGGTTCAGTTGGATGCCAGTGGCAATGCCTCGGTGACCGCGCAAGACATCAACAACGGCAGCACCGACAACTGCGGTATCGCTTCGCTGTCGCTCAACAACACGAACTTCGATTGTTCCAATCTCGGTCCGAATACGGTCACCCTGACGGTGACCGACGTCAATAGCAATGCCTCTTCATGTACCGCTACGGTGACCGTCGAGGACAACATTCCGCCGACGGCGGTGTGCCAGGACATCACACTTTACCTCGATCAGAATGGTCAGGCGGCCATCATCCCGCAGGACATCGACGGGGGAAGCAGCGACAACTGCGGTCAGATTTCCCTCACTTCGGTTCCGCCGAATGTCGACTGCGCTGACTTTGGTCAAACGGTTCAGGCCTTCCTGACGGTCACTGATGGCAGCGGCAACAGCAGCACTTGTTTGGCCAACGTGACGGTGGAAGACTCAACCGCTCCGACCATCACGTGCCCGCCGGACATCGCTTTCCAGTGCACGGGGGATGTGCCTCCTCCCGATCCTACCCTGGTCGTCGCTACGGACAACTGTACTCCGCTCACCTACCTGTTTGTGGGTGACGTTACCATCAGCGGTACGGGTTGTATTGGCAGTCCGAAAATCATCGAGCGTACCTACCTCGTTGAAGACCCGACACACAATCAGGCCATCTGTACCCAGACCTTTACGGTTACCGATTCCACGGCTCCGGTCATCGATTGTCCGGCGGATACTACCCTGGAATGCGGTCCGAACCTGGATACTTCTCCGATGGCGGCTGGTATGGCAACTGCCTTTGACAATTGCGATACGCAGACCAGTTCGGCGGCCGCTTGTTTTGGTCCGACGGGCCTGAGCGTGGTCAACCGCGCAGGCAGTGCGGTCATCGATTACTGTGGTCTCTTCGGCTGCCAGGGCCTCCAAGGACCCTGGGGCAGCATCAGCCTCTTCCAAGATTCCGCCAATATCTACATCACCACGGTGTTGAATGTAGATTGGAGAATCCGCGATGTCCGCTACAAAGTGGATCAAGAGAGCAACTTCATTCCTCAGCAAAACGGTGTCTGGGACACCACGGCTTGGAATTACATTCCTTATCCCGTCGGCCCGAACGGTCAGCAGACCTCTTTGGTGACGATTCCGTTGAGTTCGCTGCCAAACTGCTACTCGATTGGCCTGGTGGCTACCGCTTATAAGTGGAGTTTCTTCGGTGCGATCGACGGCTTGTCACTCCGCCCGCTGTGGCTGTATGATCCGGGTTACTTGCTGCGCAACAACCCGCCGGCTACCCCGTTCCTCTTCGGCTACTGTACGGAAAGCTGTACCCCCGGCGCAGCCATTCCGGTCACCTTTACCGACAGTGTCGTCAATGGTTGTGGGGGTACTCAAACCATCACCCGGACTTTCTCGGCGACCGACAATTGTGGGTTCACGTCCACTTGTGACCAAACGATTACGGTCATCGACAACACGCCTCCGACGATTAACTGTCCGTCCAACATCACGGTCAGCAACGATCCGGGTCAGTGTGGTGCGGCCGTTGCCTTTAATGCTACCGGTTCCGATGGCTGCGGCAACGTCACCATCTCCTATTCGCAGCCTTCCGGCAGCGTCTTCCCGGTCGGTACGACGACGGTTACGGCTACCGCCACCGACGATTGCAACAATACCACGAGCTGCACCTTCGATGTGACGGTGAACGACACGGAAGACCCGACAATCATGTGTCCGGCTGACGTGACGGTTTCCTGCATCACCGATCTGCCCGCCCCCGATCCGTCTTCGGCCACGGCCAATGACAACTGTCCGGGCGTCACGGTCGCTTTCTTGAGCGATTCGCAGAGCAATGGCACCGGTTGTGGCAGCAGCCCGCTGGTGGTAACCCGCACCTACCAGGCTACGGATGGTTCGGGCAACACGGCCACGTGTACGCAAACGATCACAGTAGTGGATTCAGTTCCCCCGGTCATCACCTGCCCGGCCGACGTCACCGTCGAGTGTGGCATGTCTACCGATCCCTCGGCGACCGGTACGGCTACGGCGACGGACGATTGCGCCGGTGGTGGCAGCACGCTGGATACCTGCTCGACGCAGCTCTACCAGTTGGCGGATGCGAATGGCAACACCACCATCCAATACTGCGGCATCTTTGGTTGCATGGGTCAGCAGCCCGCATGGGGCACTGCGGCCGTCATCCAAACGCCGACCGATCTGACGATTGCGATTGCACTGAACGCCGGTTGGGCGATTGGTACCAGTTCTTCGCGGATCGGTTTGAGTTCGAGCTTCAACCTGGACGTGAACGGCACTCCGATCACGGATGCGACCTGGGATACGCAGTCGCAGAACCCGCTCAGTCCGTTCTTGGTGATCACGGTTCCGGTTTCTTCCCTGCCGCCGGCAACTTGCTACTCGGTGGGTCTGGAACTGAACACGGGTCTGCTGAACTTCTTCGGCACCTTCGATCCGGCTTCACCGACGACGCTGTACCTCTACGATGGATCGAGCAACACGCCCTTCCTGCCTGAATTCTGCCCGGCTTCCTGCCAGGGCGGCGGCAACCCGGCCAGCGGCGTAACGATCAGCTCTTTGGACAACTTCGTACCGGCTTGCGGTCAGACGGGCACGATCCAGCGTACCTGGACGGCAACCGACGCTTGTGGCAACTCCAGCTCTTGCGTCCAAAACATCACCATCGAAGACAACACCGCCCCGATGATCACTTGCCCGGCCGACATCACGGTCAGCAACGATCCGGGTCAGTGTGGCGCCATCGTTCAATTCCAGGCAATGGGATCGGACGGTTGCGGCAATGTCACGATTACCTACAGCCAGAATCCGGGCACTTCCTTCCCCGTCGGTACCACCGCGGTGACGGCTACGGCTACGGATGATTGCAACAATGTCACCACCTGCACCTTCAACGTGACGGTGAACGACACGGAAGACCCGACGATCACCTGCCCGGCCGATATCAGTCTTTCTTGCCTCGCCGATCTGCCCGCTCCGGATCCGTCTTCGGCCACGGCCAATGACAACTGTCCGGGCGTCACGGTCGCTTTCTTGAGCGATTCGCAGAACAATGGCACCGGTTGCGGCAGCAGCCCGCTGGTGGTTACGCGTACCTACCAAGCGACGGATGCTTCGGGCAACACGGCCACGTGTACGCAAACGATCACGGTGGTGGATTCGGTCGCTCCGGTCATCACTTGCCCGGCCGACGTCACCGTCGAGTGCGGCATGTCTACCGATCCCTCGGCGACCGGTACGGCTACGGCGACGGACAACTGCACCAATGGTGTGACGGTTAGCTCGGCGGACAACTTTGTCGCGGCTTGTGGCCAGACGGGCACGATCCAGCGTACTTGGACGGCAACCGACGCTTGTGGCAACACCAGCTCTTGTGTCCAAAACATCACCATCGAGGACAACACCGCTCCGACGCTGACTTGCCCGGCCGATATCACGGCCAGCAATGATCCCGGTCAGTGTGGCGCCAATGTAAGCTTCCAGGCAACTGCTTCGGATGTTTGTGGCATGGTGGCCCTCGCTTACAGCCCGGCTTCCGGCAGCTTCTTCGCTACGGGAACCACTACGGTGACGGTAACGGCTACGGACGATTGCAACAATGTTTCCACCTGCACCTTCGACGTGACGGTGAACGATACCGAAGCTCCGAACGCAGTTTGCCAGGACATTACGGTCCAACTGGACGCGAATGGCTCGGCGACGATTACGGCTTCGGATGTTGACGGTGGCAGCACCGACAACTGTGGTATCCAGAGCCTGGCGATTGACCGCGATAACTTCGGCTGTGCCGACGTGAATGCCGGTGCAATGGCCAGCGACCTGTTTATCAGCGAATACATTGAAGGCAGCGGCAACAACAAGTGCATCGAGATCTACAACGGAACTGGTGCGGCCGTGAACCTGAGCAACTACGCGCTGGAATTCTACTTCAATGGTAGCATGACGGTCGGCAACTTTATCGCCCTGAGTGGCACGCTGGCTGACGGCGATGTCTACGTGGTGTGCGACAACAATGCAGCGGCGGCCTTCCTGGCGCAAGCCGACCAGACCGACAACGGGAGCTTCTTCAACGGCGACGACGCCATCGCGCTCACCAATGGTGGAAATGCGATTGACATCATCGGAGCGATTGGTGAAGATCCCGGATCTGAGTGGAACGTCGGTGGAAATGGTACGCAAAACGAAACCATCATCCGCAACCCGAACGTCCTCTCGGGCAATACGTCGAACTCCTCGGGCTTCCCGGCTCTGGGGGCAGAGTGGACTTCCTTCCCGATTGACAACAGCGCCAACCTCGGTTCTCACACCGTGAACAGCGCCGGCGGCAACGTGGTGACCCTGACCGTAACGGATGTCAACGGCAACACCGCTTCTTGCACCGCGAATGTGACGGTGGAAGACAATGTCCCGCCGACGGCCGTGTGCCAGGCCGTGACGGTCCAACTCGACGCTGCGGGCAACGCTTCGGTAAGCGCTGCACAAGTCGACGGTGGCTCGACCGACAACTGTGGCATCGCCAACCTCGACGTGACGCCGAGTACGTTTGATTGCTCGAACGTGGGCAACAACAACGTAACGCTGACCGTCACCGACGTAAACGGCAACACCGACGCTTGTACCGCAGTGGTCACGGTGGAAGACAACATCGCTCCCAATGCGGTTTGTCAGAACATCACCGTGCAAGTGGACGGCAACGGTCAGGCCAGCATCGCCGCTTCGGATGTCGACGGTGGCAGCAATGACAACTGTGGGGTGGCTTCGATTTCCATCGACAACACCACCTTTGACTGTTCGAACATTGGCCCGGGCGCAACGATCTCGGACCTGTTCATCAGTGAATACATTGAAGGCAGTGGCAGCAACAAGTGCATCGAGATCTACAACGGTACCGGTGCGGCCGTGAACCTGAGCGGTTACGAGCTGGCCTTCTACTTCAATGGCAATACCACGGCTTCGTCGGTGATCGCGCTCAACGGCACGGTGGCAGACGGTGACGTTTGGGTGGTCTGCGACGACAACGCCGCGGCAACCTTCCTGGCGCAAGCCGATCAAACTCCGGGCAACAGCTTCTTCAACGGGGACGATGCCATCGAACTGCGCAACAATGGCAACGCGATTGACATCATCGGTTCCATCGGTGAAGATCCGGGCAGCGAATGGAATGTCGGTGGCAACGGTACGGCGAACGAGACCCTCGTCCGCGACGCCAATGTCCTCTCCGGCAACACCAGCAACGCTTCGGGCTTCCCGGCCCTGGGTACTGAGTGGGCCAGCTCCGCTCAGAACACCGTCTCGAATCTGGGCAGCCACTTCGTGAATACGGGTGGTCCTTCGGTGACGCTGACGGTAACGGATGTGAACGGCAATACCGCTTCTTGTGTGGCTTCGGTCACGGTAGTGGACGTGATTCCGCCGGTGGCCGTCTGCCAGGACATCACGGTACAGCTCGATGCCAATGGCAATGCCAGCATCACCGCGGCCGATGTTGACGGTGGT
>JBCCQH010000056.1:0-46562 GCA_039024435.1 Bacteroidota bacterium | reverse complement strand
GGCAAAAAGGCGGTCAAATTGCTGCCCTGGGTACACATTTCGGTCACCAACGTGATGCGCAACCTCTCGGGGATATTCCACGGTGTGAGCGAAAAGTACCTACAGAACTACCTGGATGAATTCTGCTACAAGCTGAACCGACGCTACGAAGGGGAATCCCGATTTGCGACCATTCTGGGCAATTCGCTCCGACATTGGAACAAATACCACGTGTGGCAAAGAAGCGGATAGTCATTTTTTGCAATCCAGGCGAGGTTTTCTGATTTGTAGCGAGACAAAACTCAGCCGAAAGCAATTGGGAATTCTCCGGCGTCCATTGGAAATTGAAGATCGACCTCCGCTGCGCGGTGTTCAAATTGATAAATTTAAATGCGGCTCCGCAAAGAATTGGATTTTGAGTCCTTTTGATAGACTGCGCGTTCAAAACGCGCCAATTGGAAATTGGAAATCGAGCCATTGGGAATTTTCATGCGTCCTTTGGAAATTCTCCCGCTTTCTTATTTTGCAGGAAAATCAAACGCTATGCGAAAATCCTACATGGCGGTGCTGCTGTTGAGCCTGGTTTTGATCGGGGTAGCTTGCGCTGACTCCACGAAAACCGAAACCCCAACGGGAAGTGCGGAAGCTGCACCAACTGAGCGCCGGGCCGGCGAAGCCCAAGTCGAGGGCGATCCGGTTCGCTTCGTCATGGTCAATGATCTTCGGCTGCGGAAAGGTTCCGGGGCGGAAGCCGAGGTGATCGGCGAGTTGCAGGGGGGAGACCGGGTCACGCTGACCGGCCCGCAATCAGAAGAGAACTACACGGCCGAACTGCGCGGACGGAAAGTGACCGCTCCCTGGGTCGAAGTGGAAACACCGCTGGGGAAGCGCGCTTGGGTGTTTGGCGGTGCCTTGGGGGATGCGCCTGCTCCTTTGGGGGACAGTTCGGCAAAGGTTGAGGCCTACCGGGCTTACCTAGATGGCCTACCGCCGGACAACTGTGCCAGTTTGAATCCAGCGGCGGAAAAACTGAAGCAGGATTTTAAGGGAGCGGCAGGGGCGGTCCGCGATGCGGCGATTCGGGCATTTTGGGGATACTACCACGACGCCATCCGCGAAGCGGCCAAGCTGGTTTACCGTGCGGACATGGAAGCCGAGTTCGAAACCTACAATTGGGAATCGCAGCGGTTTTCTTCCAAGGTGGCACAACGGAAAGCAGACGAATGGAAAATCTGCGGCATTGGCATGGAGTTTCCCGAAGGCATGGTGACGCTGATGGAGGCTGCGGACTACATGTACGATCACTTTTATGCCTTTGGCAGTAGGCCAATGCAGGAATACCTCAAACAGCACTAGCGGGAACTGCGAGAAGGCTTTTCGGTGGATGGGGGCCTTACGATCTCGCCCCGGCAATTGGCGAAGCGCCTGGTTTTCTGGGACCATTTTGGGGAGGCCTACCCCGATTTCAAGTCGCTTAGGGGTGAAGCGATCAACTACGGTTGGGAGACCTCGGTGCTGCTGACCGGTCTGGACAACACTCCGGCATTTGACTGGGCCAGCTCAGCGGAAGACACCCGTTTGAATACCGAATGGAAGCAAGCGTACGAATGGATCATGGAAAACCACCGCGAAACCCGGGTCGGGTCGCTGATCGAAGAGTACTATCTGATTTTGAAAGAGGAGGATTTCCGCCGGACGCAGCGGGTGCAAGATTTTTCGACGAATTGGTACCGGGAAAATGTCGGAGATTGAGCAGCTGACTTTTTCGGTCGGCAGGCTGCGGGGAAAACAAGCTTGATTTCTTCGCGCTGAATCCGTGCCCGGCGGAAAAAACAAAGGCGGGATTGCTCCCGCCGATGGTTTAGCCATAGTTCAATGTATCCGAAATTTAAGTCAATTTATCCCTCCGTGGGATTCCCCGCTTGGGGCTGCCGCATGCGATCAGAGCACTGTCGCGGGCGATCTCTTCAAACCGCCGCGAGCACCCGTGCCTTGACCGAATTGAACTCTGAGTCCGTAATTAGACCCCGGGCATGCATTTTTTCCAGTTCTTCGATCTTTTCGTTGGCGCGGGTTTGTTCTTCGCGCATTTCAATGATCACGTTGATGCCTTCTTCTTCATAGGATTTGAAAGCGTCGCGGTGTTGTTCGATGGAGAGGTTTTCCATATCACCGCCGTTGCTGAGGTGCTGGGCCACAATGCGGCCGAGAGCATAGGTGGATGCACCGGCCGAAACCGAGAGACTCATACCACCGACTAGCGAACCGATTCCGGGGATCAGTTTCACAAGGACTGCCCCCACGTGGGCAAATGCGGTCCCGGTGAGCGACGTGATCCAAGCTTTTCCACGGCGTGGATCAAACCCGACGCCGTACTGGATGCACAGTTGGCGGATCATGTCAAATTGAACGCCGGAGACGGCGGCGAGATCAATGACGGGAATCGGGATGAGACCGGCCCCGGCCGCGATCAGGGAGTATTTGTTAATGGAGCGAGCAGTAAGGGAGGTTGAAGTAGAAGTTTCCATAGTCATCTTGATTTCGTGCTTTCCAGTTGGTTGAATTGAGATCCTTACCGGAGCGGCGGATCAAGGACAATGAATTTGGTTTTAGCGAGTAACATCATTTTACTTTTAGCGAGTTTTGTATATCGATACGGCAAACATAGGGAAATGTTTTTAAAAAGTAAATACAAGTAAATATTTATTTCAAATAATTGGCGATCCAATCATCGGAATTCGCCGTATACTGGCCTCCAGACCAAACAAGGTTGACCAGGTTTACTATACAAAATAAGCTGAAGATCAATAAGTTATCAGAGGATGGGCGGAAACGCCTGGCGCGGGTCGGGATAAGTAAATAAATATCCCAACTCATCAATAATTTTTTGCGAAGAAACTTTTTTCCAGGGCTTTGACTGCTGATTCCAGCGTGGAGGCTCCAATCCCAAAGCTGTACAAGCAGACTGGTAAAACAATTCGCGGCTCGGATGCTGGGGCGAAGTAGCGTTGTAGGTGCGGCCCCAGGCGTTCTTCCGAATTACCGCCGAGATGACCCCGATACAATCGTCCAGGTGAATCATATTGACCGGGCTGTCGGCACCAGCTACGTCCGTACGGCCCGCCAGCCACTTGCCCGGGTGGCGACCCGGCCCAAACAGCCCCCCAAAACGGATTATCGTCGTGTGGAGTTCATCAGCTTTGCGGAAGATGTCTTCCATTTCCAGCAGTTGCACCCCCGAATGCGGGGACCGGATTAAAATGGCATCTTTTTCGTTAACCTCTTGATTGTTTGCGGGATAAACCGAAGTCGCACTGGTGTAAATAATCTTTTTCACCGGATTGGCGATGGCGGAATCGCGCAAGCTATCCAGCATGGACCGGTAGTTGTCCCCTCCTCCCCGCGGAGGAATGGTGACGATCAGAATCTCACCCTGCATGATCAGCTCCAATTCAGCAATCGTCGCGGTCTGAACGTCGAGCAGATGCGCTTCCATGCCATTTTCCTGAATGAGCGCGAGCTTGTTTTCCGAAGTAGTGGTTCCGACGACCCGGTAGCCACTGCTGACCAGGGCGGCCCCCAAGGGTAAACCGAGCCATCCGGCCCCTACGATGCTGATCATTGTCATGCTCCGAAAACCCTTTGTCACATGGGTTTGTTTAAGCGCGGCCGGCTTCTGTCCTCCCAACAACATTGAATTTTCCCTTACTTCATCCTATCTTTGCTCGGCAATTATGCCCAAGTAAATAAGAGTAAAGGAGTTCATCCGAAATGGATTTGAAAGAACAGTGCCAAAGCCTGCTGGGCAACTACCTCAAGCTGAAGCGCCGGGAACGCGACCTCACTCAAGAGGAAGTCGGGATCAATGTCGGATACTCGCCCCAAACTGCCAAACAGGCCATATCGCAGATTGAGCGAGGCGTTACTTGGGTTCCAAGCAAAAAGTTGAGCGAGTTTGTCCGCTTTCTTGAATTGGACGCTTCCTTTTTCAGTCTGCTCAGTTACTACTACTCGATCAAGAACTACACCGAGACCCACAACATGTTGCAGAAGTTGCAGGCGCACGCAATTCGCAACCTTTCGGACGACATGCAGATTCCCTTGGGGCAGCCGCGCTCACCGGTACCGGCAAAGGCCAGCGCCGAGAGCGACCCGGAAGAAAAGTTGGAACGCCACCTCGCTAAACTGAAAGACCTTTTTGACAAAGGGCTGATCGACGAAGATGACTACAAAGAGGCCAAACGCGACGCGCTGAAGAAACTCCTGGGGTAAGCTTACTCGGTTTCTCCCAAATCCAAAATTCCCCCGGTCAAGCGTAAAAGTTGCGTTTCCGCATCCAGCACCGCAAATACCGCCCGAATGCGCGACAGGCTCGCCTGCAACAACACAATCTGTACATCCCGGTAATTGAAGGAATTGATCGTGCCCGCCCGGAACTTGTCTTCGGCAATGGCTTCGTTTTGCCGGGCCGCTTCCACCGTCGCTTCGGCTACCGCCAGCAACTGGCGCCGGGTCCGGTAGAGTTCAAACGCATTGAGCAACTGGTAGCTCATACTATGCTTCAATTGCTGGATCGTCAACATTCCGAGGCGCTCATTGATTTGGGCGGACTCGATGCTGCGACTGATCGCCCCCCCATTAAAAAGCGTGAAATTCAGGGAGAAATTGGCGTAGTAATCGACCTGATTGGCCGTAGCCGCACCCACACTCTCTAAATCGAGGCGAGAGATCGAATAGGTGCCGCCCAAATTCAGATCCAGGCGGGGATAGCGGCTGGCCCGCGCCAGGTCCAGGTCTTTTTGCAGGATTTCCAGGTTGATGAACTGGTTGCGCAGCGTCTGGTTGTTGGCCTCCATCTTCGCCGAAAGATCATCCAGGCGGTATTCGCTGAAGTCCGCCGGCAATTCATCGCTCAGGGTGTAGCTCACCTCCTCCGTCCGGTCACCCATCAACTGCGCGAGGGCACGGATGGCATTTTCCCGGTTGAGTTCCTGGCTCAGGTAGTTCGAGGAATCGGAGAGGTAAGCAGTGCGCGCGGTGAGGACATTGAAGGTGGACCCCGAACCGAGTTCCTGCCGGGTCTGTTCAAAAGCCAGCCGGTCCCGGGAGAGGCTGAGGTTGGCGGCGAGTGTCGCAAGGGCTTCTTCCTCCACGAGGCAGGTATAGTACTGCAAGATGATCGCCTGCAGGGTGTTTTCCACGACGAGAGCGGCATTGCCCGCACTCTGCTCATCGAGCTTGTCCAGGCGCGCCTTTGAGAGCGAAACCTGAAAGCCGTTGAAAAGGGTCCAAGCGACATTGGCGGTACCGGTAGCTCCGATGTTGAGCAAGCGCCCGTTGACGAAGCTGGCCGGGTTGTCGATGTTGGAGAGGCGGTTGTTGGCATTGACCTGTAGGGTCACCGTGGGATAGCGTCCGGCGGCCCCCCAGGTATTGTTCAGCCCGGTCAGTTCCACCCGCTTTTCCTCGATCTGGATGTCAAAGTTTTGCACCAATGCTTTCTGGATCGCCCCGGAAAGCGACAGAGGTCCGGATTGTGCCTGGACGACGGCGGTGCCGGACCATATCAGCCCGAATAGGAACATCCGTGCCGCGTTCATGAGCGAGGAAGTGTTCATGGAGCCACCCCCAATGCACTTTCGGCCAATTCTTTTTCTTCGTGTTCCAGGCGGGCAATTTCTTTGCGGGCGGGTTCCACCTCTTCCCGGGTCGGTCGTTTACCGTGCCACAACCAGTGCAACAGCACGCGGAGGTCATTCAACATCAGGGTCAAGGTCGGGAAGAAAATAAGGATGAAGATCGTACCGAGGAGTACGCCGTACACCACCGAGATCGCCATCGGAATTAAGAATTGCGCCTGCCGGCTTTTGGCCAGAATCAGAGGATACAGGCCCACAATCGTCGTGATCGAAGTCAGCAAAATCGCCCGGAACCGCGCCAATCCCGCTTCATAAGCGGCTTTTTTCATTTCCATCCCTTCCTTGATCAGGCGGTTGAATTTCGCCATCAGCACTACGGCGTCGTTCACCACGATCCCCGATAGCGCAAGCAATCCGTAACTGCTGAGGATGGAAAGCGGCTCGCCGTGGACCCAGTGGCCAAGAACCGAACCGAGGATACCGAGGATGATCATGGGAAAAATGAGCAGGGCCTGGGGCAGGGACCGGAAAGTCAGGGTGATCAGCAGGAACATCAGGCCGAATGCCGAGCCATAGATAATGCCCGCATTCGCGTTGAGGCGGCTGTTTTCCTTTTCCTGGCCCCGGTACTCCACCCGGATGCCCGGGTGCTGTTCGAGGACGCGCGGCACGACATCCGCCTTGATCTCTGCCAGAAGCGGGGACACTGGAATGTCGGGATCGGCGACGTCAGCTTCGACGCGCAGCTCACGCATGCCATTGTAGTGATTGATCGTTACGATACCACGCTCGATGGTGTAGTCGGCGATTTCGGGAAATGGATAGGACTGTCCGGTGGCGGTTTTGATCCGCATAGCGTCCAGGTTGCCGAGGTTTTCCCGCCCTTGTCCCGGGTAGCGAACCCAGACGCGTACTTCGTCGGTGCCTTTCTGCAAGCGTTGGACCTCTTCCCCGAGGAAGCCTTGGCGGATCTGCCGGGCGACTTCGCGGTGATTCAGGCCCAGATTGTAGGCTTGGGGTTTGAGCTCCAACTTGACCTCGCGCTTGCCCGCGGCCTTGTTGTCCTTGATGTCTTTGAGCGAGCTAAAGTTGGCGAGTTCCGCCTTGAGCATTTCATTGGCCGACTCCAATTGCTCCAAATCGTTCCCCACCAGACTGATGGCGACCGGCTTGCCAAAGATGCGCTCGGCCCCCACGATCAGCTTCTCGGCTTCGGGAATCGTACCGATTTTTTCCCGAATCAAATTTTCCATGACCCCCGCCGAAACCAGGCGATCATCCCCGCTGATGTAAGAGACCTCCAGCGTCCCCGTGTGTCCGCCCGATTCATTGTCCGCATAGCCGATGTCCATCTTTGCACTGGTGATCAGAGAATCCGGGGAATCCAGACTGTCCATCAGGTGGGCATTCAGCGCCCAGATGTCGGCCTCAATTCGGCGCAGATGGCCCTCGGTAACGTCCTCCCGCGTCCCCGGCTTCAGGACCAGGCTCACCGTACTTTCATTGGCTTCGATGTTGGGGAAAAAGGTGAATTCGATGAAACCACCATTGAACATCCCCATAATGATCAAAATCATTGCTGCCGGAACCGCCAGGGAGAAGTACCGCCAGCGCAGGGTAAAGGCGAGTGCCGGACCGTAAATCTTGAATTTGAGGAAATTGATGATGTTTTCCGTCACTTGGCGAACCTTCCCCTTTGAGCCTTTCGATTGGGGCTTGACGTGCGCCAGGTGTGCGGGCAGGACAAACGTACACTCCACCAGGGAAAAGGCCAGCGACGCGATCACCACGATGGCCATTTCCATGATGAATTCCCCGATGCGGCCCCCCAGGAAGAAGAACGTGCAAAAGATGATGATCGTCGTCGTCACCGAGGTAAACACCGAGGGCAATACTTCCAGCGATCCGTCAATCGCAGCGCGCACCGGTGACTTGCCCTTCTCCATGTGGGTAAATATGTTTTCACCCACTACGATCCCGTCGTCGACCAGAATCCCGATCACGAGGATCATCCCGAAGAGCGAGATCATATTGATCGTGATCCCGATCATAAACCCGACGAAAAACATCCCCAGGAACGAAAAAGGAATCCCCCAGGCCACCCAAAACGATAGCCGCAGATTCAGAAAGAAACCCAGCGCGATCAGCACCAACACCAGCCCGATCAATCCATTGTCGATCAGCAAGTTGAGGCGCTCAGTAAGGGCCTCACTTTGGTCATTGGTGACTTCCAGTCGCAGACCATCGCCTCGCTCATTGAATTCCTGCGCGTATTCCTTGACCCAATCAGTAATGACCATGATGTCTTCTTCGACGAGCTTGCGGACATTGATCGTGACCGCGTTTTCCCCGTTAAAAAGGGTTTTGGACGGGGTCTCGGCAAAGCGCTCCTCAATCTGGCTGACCACGTCCCGGAGTCGGATCTGAGTACCGTCGGGATTGGTGCGGATTACGATGGGTTCCAGCGCTTCGGCGGTGTAGCGCTTGCCATCCGCCCGAATGAGAATTTCTTCTTCGCGGCCTCGAATTGCGCCGCCGGTGATATCCTGGTTGCTGGTGCGCACCGCAAGCGCTACCTCGTCAAAGGTCATATTGAAGCGCTGCAACTGCTCCTCACTGACCTCGATGGCGATTTCCCTGTCGGGGAAGCCGCTGACCGTGATTTGCGACATGAAGGGCTGGGCCAGGAAATCGTCTTCGACCCGCTCGGCCACCGTTTTCAGGGTAAACAGGTCAGCTTTTCCCGTCAGTACCAAAGTGATGGCGCGGCCCAGATTGCGCTGTAGGTACACCACCGGTTTTTCCGCATCCACCGGGAAAGAGTTGATTCGGTCCACCGCATTTTTTACATCCTGCAGCAGCAGATCCGGGTCGTAACCCTGTAGGCCCTCGACGTAGATGCGGGCGGAGTTTTCGTAGCTGACCGAGTTGATCTCGTCAATGCCTACGATGCCGTTGAGCGCTTCCTCGACCTTCAGGACGACGCCAGTTTCCATTTCTTCCGGCGAAGCTCCCAGATAGGTGACCTGTACACTGACGGTTCGGCTTTCGGTTTCCGGAAAAAACGATTTTTTGATCCCAAAGTAGGCCAGCAAGCCACCGACCAGGAAGAGGAAGATGATGGCATTTGACCAGATGGGGTAACGAACAAAATATCCTATGAGTCGACGCATCAAGATCCGATTATTGTCACTTCCATGTTGTTGACCGCATTGACCGGCGGCTCAACCACGATTTGTTGCCCTTCTTTGATCCCGGAGAAGAGGAGGCTTTCGGAATTGGTTCGGTGAATTGTGATTTCCTGTTCCACCATACGGCCTTCCTCTACGATGTAGACCTTGTTTCCGCCAAAGACGGCCTTGCGGGGGATCCGCATCGCCTGGACCAGCACCCGGCCCGGCACCCGAGCGCGCAAGTACTGTCCGTCGAGGATCCGCTGATCGCGGTTGGGGTTGACCGAGATGTAGACATTGACCGATTGGGTCGCCGCATCCAGTTTGTCGCCCATCCGTGCCACTTTCCCTTGCCATTGTTGACCGCCATCTTCAGAAAAAATTTCGACCGCCGCGCCTTTTTTGACCCACCGGAGGTCCTGGGCGTTTACCGGCAGGATCAGTTCCAGTTTGTCCGTGCGCAGCAGGGTCGCGACCCGGCCCCCCGGATTGGCGACCGTACCCGGCTCCATCATCACCGCGCTCAACGATCCACTGAACGGAGCATAGACCCGGTACTTGCGCAACCGTTCCTCCGCACTCAAGATGCTGTAGTAACTGCTGATGATGCCACGCGTGGCGAGAAAGGTCTTTTCTTTCGTACTCCTCGCCGAGGGCAATTCCGGCAATTCCTGGTCCACTTCGATGGAACTGAAATACTTCTGCCATACCGGAAACCGCTCGGGAAAGTCGACCTTGAGGTCCGCCAGGATATCGGCGATGGACTTCAAAAACTGGCTTTTCTGGCTTTGCAGATTGAGGCGGGTTTCGGTGGCGTCAAGCTGAAAGAGCAACTGGCCTTTCTGAACCCGCTGTCCCGTTTTGAGGAGGACATTGCCCGGCTGGATCATCCCGCCAACTTCCGCGACGATGTCGACCGAATTGAAGGATCCGACGCGGCCATAATATTCCAGTTCGGTCTCCAGTTCGGAGTACTGTACGGGTTCTACCCGAACTTTGGGGGGAGGGACCAGGGCGGCTTTGCGCGGTTGCGGTTTCTTTTTTCCACTCAGGAAGAACATCAAAAAGATTCCCAATCCGACCAATACCACTGCCGAAACCCCTACAATTATCGTTTGTCGATTTAGCATTTGAGCGAACTTTATCTGGATCGGACTGCAATTTAGAATTTTGTGGGTACAATGTGTCCGGTTTTGCAAAATCAATGTACGTACATCTAAACCGAAAGGATGGGAAACGGTTTAGATTTTTTTCTTGGGTTGATTTTTTCGGGAAATGCGCCCGCTGCGCCGCTCAATCGAATCGGGGTACAAACTGGTCGGGGGCGTCGATCTTGGGGATGGCGCGGAGGACATTGGCTTTGGCGAGGTGGACGAGGGTGCGCGAGGCGGAAGAGCGGGGAATCTTTGCGATCTGGGCAAACGCCGCGACGGTGATGAAATCATTTTCCTGCAAATACTGCATCAAAGCACGCTCTTTGTCCCCGTATTCTACTTTCATGTTGCGTTCACGGCCCTCGTATTTCAGGAGTTCGAACATTTCACGGCTGGCGGTGACACTGCTGTCGGCGATCCGGATGGTAGCGGTTCCCTTCTCCGCCTCCGGATGCTTGCGGACAACGTGGGGTTTGGTTTGACTCTGGGCGACGTGGACGGCGATCACCGCTCGCTTGGGAGTGATCGGCACCCGCTCGATGGTAAATACCGGTATCGGTTTTACCCAGCTAGCGATTTTGTCGCCCAAAATCTCCTCGATTTCCCTTGGATCTTTGATGCCCGCCAGGTGGCCATCGTCGTCCACCCCGATGAACACCGCGCCGCCTTCGGTATTGGCAAAGGCCACCACTTCCCGCATGAGTTTGTCCCATTCGGGGAGCTTCCGCTTGAATTCGGTGTAGAGGTTTTCCCCTCCGGCGCATTGGCGTCTGAGTTCGGCGAGTGTCATGATACCGCAAAGTTAAGGATTTCGAACCACGCATTAACGGAGAACGGTACGAGTGGATATTTAATTGATCGCCCCTTGCTCCATACCGTTCACCGCATTCTGGCCGCTGTATTTTTTGGGAATTGCTCTCGGTTAGCCCTAAATTGCGAATCAAAATTTTTGACGGCAAAATGAAGATTTCGTACAACTGGCTGAGACAATACATCGATTGCGATTGGGCGCCGGAGGAAATGGCGGACCGGCTCACCATGACCGGCCTGGAAGTGGAAGGCACCGAGACCTACGACAGCATCGAAGGGGGACTGGAAGGCGTCGTAGTCGGCGAGGTCAAAACCCATGCCCAGCACCCCAATGCGGATCGCTTGAGTGTCTGCACGGTCGATGTAGGAGCGGAAGAACTGCTCAACATCGTCTGTGGAGCACCGAATGTTGCGGCCGGACAAAAGGTCGCAGTCGGTTTGGTGGGCACGACGCTGTACCCCACCGAAGGCAATCCCTTTACCCTGAAAAAGTCCAAAATCCGGGGAGAAGTCTCCATGGGCATGATTTGCGCCGAAGACGAACTCGGATTGGGGACCGACCATGATGGCATCATGGTGCTCGACCCGAGCCTGGTTCCGGGCACGCCGGCGGCGGAAGTGTTTGCCATCGAGCGGGACATCGTATTTGAAATCGGATTGACGCCGAACCGGGTCGACGCCGCCAGCCACTTTGGGGTGGCCCGCGACCTCGCCGCGCTGCTGCGGAAAGAGGGAAAGCCGGCTACCTTGCCGGAGATTCCCGAATTGGACCCGGAATCGCCGGTCAAAAATCCCGTACAAATCGACCTGCCGGAGCCAGATCGCTGCCCGCGCTTCGTCGGGGTGTACTTCCAGGGGGTCACCATCAAGGACAGTCCAGAATGGATGCAAAATCGCCTCAAAGCCATCGGGTTGCGGCCGATCAACAATGTGGTGGATATCACGAACTTCGTCCTGCATGAGCTCGGACAGCCCTTGCACGCCTACGATGCGGACAAAATCCGGGGCAACCGGATCAGCGCCCAGACATTGCCGAAGAACACGAAATTCAGGACGCTGGACGGAACCGAACGCGAGATCCGCGGGGGAATCGACCTGATGATTTGTGACGGTGAAGGCCCGGTCGGGGTGGCTGGGGTCATGGGAGGGCTCGATTCCGAAGTGACCGCCGAAACGAGCAATGTCTTTTTGGAGGGGGCTTATTTTATACCGGGGGGCATTCGCCGGACGGCGGCTTACCTGGGACTGAAATCGGATGCCTCGTACCGTTTTGAGCGGGGAGTGGATCCGAACGGCACACGGCGGGCGACCTTGCGCGCCACTGCGCTCATTCTGGAACTGGCCGGGGGAACGGCTTCGGTGGAGGATGATCACGGGCAGACCGAATTCGAATATTTCTCGGTTGAATTCGATCTGAACCGAGCCCGCATCTTGATGGGCTACGATTTTGCCGCCGAGGAAGCCATCGGCATCTTGGAATCGCTGGAAATGAAGGTTGAGGACCGGGGCGCCGGCAAATACCACGTGCAGGTGCCGCCTTACCGGGTGGACGTGACCCGGCCCCAGGACGTGATGGAGGAAATCCTGCGGATCCACGGCTACAACAACATTCCGCTGCCGACCCACTCGCGCCTGTCTTACACGACCGATCAGGACCTCGACGTGGATGGCATCCGGCAAAAATATTTCAATGCCCTTTCTGCGAGTGGTTTCAATGAGCTGGTTACCAACCCTTTGATTCCGGCAACCTACGCCAAAGATTCAACCGCAAATCTGATCAATAACCTCAGCGAAGACATGGCGGTCTTGCGGGACAATATGCTGTACACGGGCCTGCAAGTCGTTGCGCACAACCACAATCGCCAAAATCTGGACCTGCGCTTGTTTGAATACGGGAAGACCTACGGCTTTTCTGATCCCGAATACCACGAGCAAGAGTGGATTGCCTTTTACCTGACTGGTGCCTCAGTCCCGGTGAGCTGGCAGGGCAAGGCGTTGAGTGCCAGCCTGTTTACGTTGACCCGAGAAATGGAACGCTTGCAACGGTTTTTCGGTTTTTTCGCGGAGACAAAAGAACTCGAAAACGATCCGGAATTTGCGTACGGATTGGCGGTGGTGAAAGGGGAAAAGGTGATTGCGCGCTTGGGCAAGGTGGCGGATGCGCTCACCGACGTCCATGGGATCGACCGACCGGTGTTTTTCGCCCAGATCGACTGGCGGCAAGTCGTGCGACAATACCGCAAAGCGAAGGTCAAATTTGCTGAACTGCCGAAATTTCCCGGTCTGCGGCGGGACGTCAGCATGATTGTGCCCGAGGAGGTGACCTTCCGCAACATTGAAGCGGTCATTCGCAAAGCAAATCCCAAGCTCATCCGCGAGATCGGCATCACCGACGTCTACAAAGGTCCAAACATCGAAGCTGGGAAGAAGAGTTATTTGGTAAACATTTCCATGCTGGACGAAAAGAAGACCCTCAACGACAAAGCCGCCGACAAAGTCATGCGCCGCGTTTTTCAACTGCTGGAAAACGAATTGCAGCTCGAAATCCGGAAGTAAGAATCTTCAGTTTCCCAGGGAACGATTTCTAATTTTCATTGGGACCAACGCAATTGAAAATCGGAAATTGGGGATCAAGTAATTGGAAATGGCTAGATTTTTCTATTTTTACCCAAAGGCCCAACCATTTGAACCGTGAAAGAACTGCTGGCCAGACTTCAAGAAATAGGTGAAAAAGCCGAATATCTAAACCAGAGATCGTCCGCTCTTCTGGAAGAGAACCGTGTTCTGGTGGCGCGGGTGGCGAAGTTGGAGGCAGAATTGGCGGCAAAAAGCTCGGAAATGACCACCTTGAGTGAGCAGTACGAGATCGTGAAGTTGGCGCGGAACATGGAAGGGGGGAGCGATGAGCGGGCCGAAAAGATCAAGGAAAAGATAAATGAATATATACGTGAGATAGACCAATGCCTAAAGCTTATCGGAAGCTGAGGCTTCCGCAGGCACACGGACAAAGACATAAATTTTGGAAAAGTATTCCATCAAAGTAAATATAATGAACCGTCCCTATCCCCTTCTGGTCCGTTCCGAGGAGGAAGAGGCGGTGAGAAATGCTGCGAAGCTCATCAATGAGCGCATCAAGCAATACAAGGACCAGTTCAGCGTGCAAGATGACCTGGATTTGGTGATCATGTGCTGCCTCGAACTGGCGACCGACAACCTCAACCAATCCGCAAACATCCGCAGCGCAACGCGCTCGGCCAAAGCGCAAATGGAAAAAATTGATGATGCGTTGAACTCGGCAATTCTCAACACGGAAGAGGGCGCCCCCGCCCGCCAGGGATAGAATCACTTCCATACTGACCACTTGGCGCTTGGTGCGCCCCGGTCCGGCTGGTCTACTTGCGGATTTGAACACTAAATCAGATACGCATGGGTATTTTAGAGATACTGCTATTGATCCTGGACCTCGTCGTGGGAGTCGGGATCGGCTATTTTATCGGAAATAGAAACACCAAAAAGAACCTGGAAGCCGCTGAAATCAAAGCCCAGGCTTTGCTCAATGAGGCGGAACTCAAAGCGGATGGGATCCGCAAAGACAAGATCAACCGGGGCAAAGAAAAGGTGGCCCAGATGCGGGCAACCTTTGAAGAGGAAGCCACCAAGCGCAAGCAGAAGCTGGAAACTGCCGAAGGTCGCGTCCGCCAGAAGGAAGGCACCCTCAATAAGAAGTACGAGCAGGTCAAAAAAGACCAGCAACGCCTGGAAAAGCGCCTGGAAGACCTGCAGCAGCAGCGCGAAGTGCTCGATACCAAGCAAAAGCGCCTCGACGAGCTCATTGACAGCCAAGTTTCCCAATTGGAGAAAGTGGCCAATCTGTCCGCCGATGAAGCCCGCGACCAACTCATGGACACGCTCCGGGAAGAAGCCAAGACCAAGGCTTCCAGCCAGATCAAGGACATCATTGAGCAGGCCAAAATCACCGCCAACCGCGAAGCTAAGAAGATTGTCATCCAAACGATCCAGCGCACCGCCGCCGAGCACGCCATCGAAAACACCGTCTCGGTTTTCAATTTGGAGAACGACGACATCAAGGGCCGAATCATCGGTCGCGAAGGCCGCAATATCCGGGCGCTGGAAGCGTCGACTGGGGTAGAAATCATCGTGGATGACACGCCGGAAGCGATCATCCTCTCGGGCTTCGACCCGGTCCGCCGGGAAGTGGCGCGCCTGGCGCTGCACAAACTCGTCGCCGACGGCCGCATCCACCCGGCCCGCATTGAAGAGGTCGTGAAGAAGGTTTCGAAGCAGATCAACGAAGAAATCTTGGAGACCGGCGAGCGCACCGTGATCGACCTGGGAATTCACGGATTGCACCCCAACCTGGTAAAGATGGTCGGGCGGATGAAATACCGCTCTTCCTACGGCCAAAATCTGCTGCAGCACAGCCGCGAGGTCGCCAACCTTTGCGCCACGATGGCCGCCGAACTCGGACTGAGCGCCAAGCGGGCCAAGCGCGCGGGTTTGCTCCACGACATCGGCAAGGTGCCGGAGGACAATCCAGAGCAACCCCATGCCATCCTCGGGATGGAGTTGGCGAAGAAATGGGGCGAACCGGACGATATATGCAATGCCATCGGGGCACACCACGACGAGATCGAAATGACGTCCCTGCTCTCCCCGATCATTCAGGCCTGCGACGCCATCAGCGGTTCCCGGCCCGGAGCCCGGCGGGAGATCGTGGAGGGTTACATCAAGCGCCTCAAAGAATTGGAAAATCTCGCCCTCGGCTACAACGGTGTCCTCAAAGCCTACGCGATTCAGGCCGGCCGCGAACTCCGCGTCATTGTGGAGTCGGAAAAGGTTACCGACGAAGGCTCCGACGTCCTCGCCCTCGACATCTCAGAAAAGATCATGAAAGAGATGCAATACCCCGGGCAGGTCAAGGTCACCGTCATCCGCGAAAAGCGCGCGGTGGCCTACGCGAAGTAATTTTCCATTTCTGATGAAGAATCGCCGGCCGATCTCAAGTAGAGCGGGGAGAAGCACTCGGTCAAAATGACCCACGAAAGCGGGTGGCCCAAGCGGCCATGTTCACTCCGCTCCACCGCCTGCTATTTCCGCCAGCAAGGCACAAAGTGCCCCGGCATCAAGTACAACAGGGCCGGGGTGATCCCGGCGGTGACCGGAACCACCGGCGCTTCCCGGTTCGTTACGACTTGCACATTCAGAGAGACCCCGTGGGTGCGCTCGATGGCGTCGATGACGGCGTGCCCGGTGCGGGAGTAGATGTTGATCGGGCGGCCCTCCCGGATGTCTTCGTGCCGCGGCGCCAGCAGTTTGCGGATGGCCTGTACTTCCTTTTTCGTAGGGTAACGGCCGAGGGCATGGCGCAAGAGCGAGTGGATCAGGCAGGCATTCCAGCTTCCGGACGCCCGACCGATGTAGTACTGCGCGGTTACCCCATCGCGCTCGGCGCTGCGGCGTTCATATTCGCGGAGTCCCGCTTCTTCCAGTTCCTCCAACTCCTCGGCGGTCAGGGTCGCAAAGTCATCGCTTTTTACCTTGTCGGAATCCGAGGTATCGATCTTATCGAGTTCGGGCAGTTTGTCCAGGATGCGGAGCAGTTCAAAGCCATCGTACTTTGCCCGCCGGCCGAGAGCAGTCGCCCGATCAATGAGGTCGAGATCGGTCCAGGCTTTCTGGTAAGCCTTGGGGTAGGCGGCTTCCATGGTGTGGAGAAAGCTTTGGACCGCGAGGGCCATCGGTAAGAGACGCGCGCCGGGATCTTCCTTGCCCCGGGAAGCCTGGCGGGCAAGGCGGTCCACGACCTGGGTCTCATTTTTAGTGGGCGGTTTCTCGCCGAAGGCCCGCTTGCGGTCGCTGACCTTGGCGCGATTGCGCTCCTCGATCTGGTTGACGAGGCGGGTGTCGGTGGTCTTTCGCGATTTGCGGGCCTTGAAACGGCTGGTACGCTCCCGGGTCGCGGGCAGCGCTTCGGGAAATTGGCCGGCGATGAAGGAGCTGACCGAATTGGGGTCAAACATGTTCCAGAACGACTGGATGGCTTGGGTCTGCGCAGAGATGTACTGCGTTTTGGCGCCTCGCCTCCGGTGGCGCTTGCCGAGTTTGGTCTTCTTTGCGGTGAGCGTCTCGTCCTCGAAAGACAAGAGAATTTTGCGGTGGTGACCTTCGGCATTGCCGGTGGTATCCGCCGCTTCCACGGTGTGCAGTGGGATGGAATTGGTAAATTGCAAGTAAGCGGCGATTAATTGTTGCAGGCGGCCTTTCTGGAGCAGGTCGCTCTTGGTTTTGGTTCCCGCGATGCGAATGAAATACTGCAACTCGATGTGGGACCGGGCCATCATCCGGGCTTGATCCGGGAGAACGTAGGGCGTCATCTGCAACAGCGGCGAACGCATGGCCTGGCGGGCGAGGGCCACAATGGCGGTGATGGCCTCGCCGACGTTTTTGCCCAGAATCGCGTTCCGGGTGGCATCCGTCAGCGCAACCCAGGCAGTGGAGTGGGCGCCCATGGTTCCGGCAAACGGGCTGTCCGTCCGCCCATCAATTGCCGCCGAGTTGATCAGCCCCATTTTATCGAGGTGGAGTTGTACGCCGAGGTTGCCGCCGGTTTTGTCGCCGCCGGCCCCGGTCAGGAACTTTTGCCGGCCCAGGTCTTCTTCGTGTTCCACCGGTTTGAAGGCCGCCCAGAGCTTGAGGATATTTTTGGGGACATTGGGGTGCAAGCTCCGCAACCAAAGCGAGAGGGCCCCGACGTCGTTCAGGCCGGAGCGGGCCCAGGACCGGGGGTAGGCGTGCTTCAGGGCCTGGACGAATCGGTAGAGGGCGACGGTCCAGATGTGTTCCAGGGTCAATCCTCGGGTTTTGATGAGGTTGTCCCGGAGGTAAGCCTCGGGGGTATCGGTGGCAAACATTTGGGCGAACACCCCGCGGATTTGCGTCCCTTCGTCTTGTCCGGGGAGTAGTTTCAGGTCTTGCCCGCCTTCGATTTGGATGAGCGGCTGGCGCGCTTTGCCTTCGTTGTCGCCGGTGGTATCGCCACTGCGGACGGTGGACATCGGCTGGCGGTTCAGATAATCAAAGTAGGCGTGGATGTAGCGTTCCAGCCACTGGGATTTGGCGAGGTCACTGGTCCACTTTTTGCCTTCCAGCATCCGCAAGCGCATATCGCTGACTTTGACTTCGGCGGCGCGCATCTGGGTTTCGGTATCGCCAAATAGGAAAAGTCCGGTTCTCTTGTAGCCAAACAGTGCATTGACTGGGGATTGTAACGCTTCCAGGACCAGTTGGTTCATGCGGCGGATGGCCTGGTCCAGGGTTAGGCCCTGCAATTGGCGGCGAACTGCGTCGGTGTGGACGATCCAGGCGGTGGAGTGGGCGCCCATCGTGCCGGTGTAGGGCGATTCGGTGCGGCCGGACAGCTTGATGTCCCGGACGATGATCTGATCGTCCCGGCCGATTCCGGGGATGATCTGGGCGGCAAAGCGCTGCAAGAGGGCCGAGGACGAGTGGTCCGGAGCGGGTCCGGGGAAATCCAGCTCAAGTCGGGGACGGAGCTGGGGGGAAGGCGGCGGGGCGTTGCCGCCGACAAACCAGGAGACCTGGGGAGCATCCGGGTGGGGCCCAATGGCCAGTTTCGGGGCGGTGGCCCGCGCTTGGGCCTGGGGGGCACGCTGGGCGGGTGGGGCGGTGGATCGGGGGCCAGCCGCGCGTTGGGCGACGGATCGCGAAGCAGCGAACGAAGAATTGCGGCGGTATTTGCGCATGCCGTTGATTGATTTAAACATTAGAGGCTGTTTAAATTTAATCCTGCAATTTTGCTATGGCATATTTCACAAACCAATTTTAAACAGCCGCCTAGAATCTACACTTTTTGCTCCGAAAATCAACCCAGAGGAATCTGAAAGGCAATTTTTGATGACCAGGCCGGGCCTACCCAACTTAGCCACGATTCCGTCCCAATTTGCCCCACAATTTGAATGTGAGGCAAAACAAGCGTAAATTTTCCTCGCGGAGGGCCTAAGTGGCCACCCGAGTAAGTATGGAGTACTTCTGTCCCAATTGTGGAGCCCCACTGAAATTTCGGTCTTCCGTGACCGTGTACACAACCTGTACCTATTGTCGGTCGATGGTTGTGCGCCACGACATGGACCTGGAAAGCTTGGGGGAAGTATCGGAATTGCTCAATGACATGTCGCCCTTTCAGGTCGGCACGCGCGGCACCTTTGACAATTCCACCTTTACGCTTTTGGGCCGGATCAAACTGGTCTACGATCTGGGAATGTGGAGTGAGTGGTACGCACTGTTTGACGACGGACGTACCGGATGGCTCGCCGAGGCCCAGGGCTTTTTCATGATGAGCTTTGCCGTGGTTGAAAGCGAATTGCCGGATGCTCGAATCATTAAAGTCGGCCTTCCAATCTACCTTCCTCAGGGCAAGTTCATCGCGGATGACATCCGCACGGTCACCTACGCGGCAAGCGAGGGTGAGTTGCCGTTTATCTTCAAGCCCGGATTCAAAGCGGTCAGCGTGGATTTTCGCAACCGGGAGGGGCAGTTTGCCTCCATTCTCTATGGGCCGGAGGAGACCCAACTTTTCGTCGGACGCTACGAACGATTTGACGCTTTTTCCTTTGAAAACCTGAAAACAATCGATGGCTGGACCCGCGCATAAACCAGTGAGCCCCCTGGGTGGGGTCAAGGCATTTTCCTGCCCCAGTTGTGCGGGGCAGGTAGAATTGCGGGCGCCCGGGCAAACCCTTGCCGCCTCGTGCCGGCATTGTGGCTCGGTCATTGACCTGGCGGATGAAAACCTGAAAATCCTCCAGCAGGCCCGCAAAAAGATGGATAAGAAGTTGGTGATCCCGATTGGGAAGCGCGGCGAACTTTTTGGTACCGAGTGGGAAGTCATCGGCTTTATGGTCCGCAAGGTGGTCGACTACCAGTACTACTGGGAGGAGTATCTCCTGTTCAATCCCTGGCAAGGGTTCCGCTGGCTGATCAACAACTACGGCCACTGGACTTTCGGAACGCCCCTCATGGAGTACCCGGATTACAAAGCTGCCAATCGGACGGCGCGTTTTGAAGGCAATAAATACAATATGTTTTCCCGGGGGGGCGCCCAAGTGCGCTACGTCCTGGGAGAATTTTACTGGAAGGTCAAGAACGGCGACACCGTCCAAACGGCGGATTTGGTCAGCCCGCCCCACATGCTTTCTTACGAGATCGATGACCACGGCAGCAGTTGGTCCCACGGTTTGTACCTGGAACCCAAAGTGGTTCAGAAAGCATTTGACGTCGAGCAAATGCCGCCGCGCCGCCGCATTGGCGCGAATCAGCCCAACCGGGCAAAAGAAAACTGGAAAGTGGTCCGCCGCGTCTGGATCTGGTTGTTGCTGGCCCTGGTGGGGATGCAGATCTACTTTGTGACGTCCGCCGCGAACCAAGTCGTCCTGAAAGAATCCATCGAATTCGATGAAATCAACAAAAAGAGCTACGTTTCGTCGCCCTTCAATCTGGAAGGCGACCTCACCAATGTTGAAGTCGATTTTCGGGCCCCCTCGCTGGGCAACAGTTGGGTGTACCTCGACGGTTATCTGCACGACCGGATTAACAATAAAAACTACGGCTTCACCAAGGAGTGGGAGTACTATTACGGGCGTGAAGGCGGCGAGACCTGGTCCGAAGGTTCCCGCAAAGCCTACCGCATCCTGAACAATGTGCCGGCGGGAGAATACGAGCTCGTGCTGGAGGCCCAGACCGGGAAGCCCAAAGAGACGGTGGACATCGTCGTGCGGCGCGACGTGAGCATTTTCTCCAACTTCTGGGCCATTCTGATCGCCATCTCGATCATGCCCCTGTGGTACTGGTTCAAGAGCTATTCCTTTGAAAAAATCCGCTGGGAAGAGGCGGATATATAAGCATACAAGATGAAACGGATTCAACTGATATACCTGATCGTTTCCGCCCTGCTGGTCATGGCCTTTACTACGGCCGGCTATCGCGGATACCGCTTTATGAGCTACTTTGTGGTCAGCACTTGGGTCCACACCGGGGCTCCCGGAGTTCATCACAAATAATCGTCAACGCCAAAAATCTCACACAACATGGGCGAATACCTGGAATTGAAAGAATTGATCGGCGCAATTGTGTTCTCCGTGGTGGGGATGCTCATCTTTTTCGTCGTTTCCTATGTGTACGACCGGCTCACCCCTTTCGACGTATGGAAAGAGATCGCCGACAAGCAAAACGTGGCCGTTTCCATCGTGATTGCAGCCATGATGATCGGCATTTCCATCATCATTGCCTCGGCCCACGGATAGCATTTTGCCCGGCCCTGGCCCAAGGCGGTAAATGACGGCTCGGCTGTGTAGCCCGAGCGGGTAAATATTTTCCATGTCCTATCTGCTTCTCCTTTCCGTATTTGTCATTGCCACCTGCGGGCTGGTCTATGAATTGGTGGCGGGTGCGCTGGCGAGCTACCTGTTGGGCGATTCGGTCACGCAGTTTTCGACCGTGATCGGGGCCTACCTGTTTTCCATGGGCATCGGATCTTTCCTTTCAAAGTATATCAAGGACAACCTCATCGGCACCTTTATCCGCATCGAATTGCTCATCGGGTTAATCGGTGGTTTCAGTGCGGCGTTTCTGTTTCTGGTGTTTGAGTTGGTGACCGCCTTTCGCTTTTTGCTTTACGGGCAGGTCGCGCTGACCGGGATCCTGGTGGGCTTGGAGATTCCGCTGCTGATGCGCATCCTCAAAGACCGCTTTGCGTTCAAAGATCTGGTGAGCAATATTTTTACCTTTGACTACATCGGAGCCTTGCTGGCGTCGGTGCTATTTCCGGTGGTTTTGGTGCCCTATTTGGGGTTGGTGCGCACGTCAATGCTCTTTGGGCTATTCAACATCGCAGTGGCCATCTGGGCGATCTACCTCTTCCGCGACCAGATTCGGGGAGGATTCTACACCCGGACCGCAGCGGGGATTTGCCTGGCAGCGCTGCTGGTGGGCTTTGTCTACGCGGAACAGATCGTCTCCTTTGCGGAAACCCAAAGCTACCCAGACAAGGTCATCTACGCGCAATCCTCGCCCTATCAGCGCATTGTACTTACCCGAGGAGCCGACAATTTCCGCCTCTACCTCAACGGCAATCTCCAATTCGACGCCCGGGATGAATACCGCTACCACGAAGGGCTCGTCCATCCGGGGCTGGCGGCCGTTCCGGAAGCGAAGCGCGTGCTCATCCTCGGCGGCGGCGACGGAATGGCCCTGCGTGAAGTCCTGCGCTACCCCAATGTCACCCACGCGGATCTGGTGGACCTCGATGCCAAGGTCACCGATCTCTTCCGCAACCGGAGCGACCTGGCCGCGCTCAACGATTCTTCGCTGTCTTCGCCTCGGGCCACGGTCACCAACACGGACGCATTTGCCTGGATTCGGGAACAGGCGTCCACTTACGATTTTATCGCGGTCGACTTTCCCGACCCTTCCAACTTTTCCATCGGCAAGCTGTACAGCCTGCGCTTTTACCAGGAATTGCGGCGTTTGCTTGCGCCCGGCGGCATCATCGTCGTCCAGAGCACCTCACCCTACGTTGCGCCGCGTTCGTTTTGGTGCGTGGAACGAACCCTGCGCGCCGCTGGTCTACAGACGGTGCCTTATCACATCTACGTGCCTTCCTTCGGGGAGTGGGGCTTCATCATGGCGATGAATCGGCCCTGGTTCCCACCCAAAAGTTACCCGCCGGGACTGCGCTACATCACGCCGGAAACCGCGGCGAACCTGCTGCACTTTCCACCGGACATGATCGCGGCCGAGGGCGAAGTCAATCGCCTGAACAACCAGGTTTTGGTCCAGTACTTTGAATCCGAATGGTCGAAATATGAGTAAGCAGTCCTGGTCCCGGCGAAAATTTCTCGGTCGTTTGGCCCTGGGTGGCCTGGCAACGGCCGCCCCGGGGCTGTCCGGCTGGCGCTGGTTCAAGCCGGCAGAGGTTCCCCCAATCACCGGCCACATCATGGGGGCCAATGCTTCGGTCGGGCACTTGCTCCGGGAGGCGCAGACCGCTCCGTTCACTGAGAAACAGCGGACCAAGACGGTCATCGTCGGCGCGGGGGTAGCGGGACTCGCAGCCGCCTGGAAATTGCAACGCGCAGGGCAAACCGATTTTCGGGTATTGGAGCTGGATAAAATTGCGGGGGGAAATGCGGTTTGGGGCGAAAATGAGGTCAGCCGCTATCCCTGGGGAGCGCATTACCTGCCCGTCCCCGAGCGCACCAATATCGATCTCACCGCGCTGTGCGCCGATCTGGGTCTGATGCAGGGCTACGATGCCGCCGGCCGGCCCATCTACCCGGAAGAATACCTCTGCCACGACCCCAAGGAGCGCTTGTTCATCCACGGCCAATGGCAGGAAGGATTGGTTCCGCGCTTGGGGGTGCCCGATGGGGAACGCCGACAACTCGACCGGTTCTTTGCTCTGATCGAAGTGTGGCGGGAAAAGGTGGGGCGCGACGGCAAGCCGGTGTTTTGCATTCCGGTGGACCTGAGTTCGCAGGATCCGGAGTACTTGGCGCTGGACCGGATGCCGTTTCGGGACTACCTCTACGAAATCGGATTTGATGCGCCGCACTTGCATTGGTACGTAAACTATTCTTGCCGGGACGACTACGGGGTGGCCTACGATCAAGTGTCCGCCTGGGCGGGATTGCACTACTTTGCCGGACGGCGTTCGGATCCCGCCTACGCGGAGTCCTCGGCGGTGCTGACCTGGCCGGAAGGCAACGGTTGGCTCGTGCGCAATATGGCGGCGCGTCTGGGGGAGCAATTGCGCTGCAATGCCTTGGTGACCCAGATCCGCAATGCGGAATCTGGGGTCACGGTCGATTTTTACGATCCGGAGCGCCGGAATCGCACCCAGATTCTGGCCGATCAAGCAATTTACTGCGGGCCACACTTCACGGTGCCGTACCTGGTTCCCGAAGCCCCCCGGCAGATTCCGCCGGGCTTTCAGTACGCGCCCTGGCTGGTGGCCAATGTCACCGTGCGCCGGCGTCCGGCGGGGCCGGGCCACCCCCTGAGTTGGGACAATGTCGCTTACGAAAGCAATTCGCTGGGCTACGTGGTCGCCGATCACCAAGGGCTTCAGCGCAAACCCAACGCCCGCACCGTACTGACCTGGTACCAGCCTCTGGATGATCAGCCCGCCAAAGCCGCGCGCCAAGCCTTGCACGACCTGACCTGGGAGCAGCAGCGCGACCTCGTGCTTGCCGACCTGGAATCGATGCATCCCGGTATCACCCGCGATGTTGAGCGGATCGACACCTGGGCCTGGGGCCACGGGATGATCAGTCCCCGGGTCGGATTTCTTTGGGGAGGCGAACGCGAAATCGCGGGGCGGTCGATCGGCAATATCCATTTCGCCCACTCTGACCTGAGCGGCATATCGATTTTTGAAGAGGCGTTTTATCAGGGGGTGAAGGCGGCGAAGCGGATTTTGGGAGTGCCGGGATAAACGCCATCTCACAAGTGGCTCAGCCGAGGACTTGGAAAAGCGTAGATCAATGGCCTTTACACCGCAAAGACCAAGTCCTCGGTCAGCATCTCGCGGTATTTGTCCGAATCAAAACGGTAAAGCCGGGCGGGCTTATGGGGAACGCCCTGCTGCTTTTCTTCCAGGGGAATCAAGATCTTCATATTGGTGATCTTGCGGCGGAAATTGCGCTTGTCGAAAGTGGTGCCCATCACGACTTCGTAGACTTTTTGCAATTGCCCAAAGGTAAATTTTTCTGGCAGTAGCTTGAAAGCAATCGGGCGAGTGGCGAGCATATTGCGCAGCGAGACGATGGCTTTGTCCATGATCTCGTTGTGGTCAAAGGCCAGGTCAGGGATGTCTTCTACCGGGCACCACACTGCCGAGCGGGCCCACGACGAAGGAGAAGGGTGGTAATCGCTCAGTTTGACCAGAGAAAAGTAGGCGATGGTGATCACGCGGGCATCGGGATCGGCCCGCATGGTCCGCAACCAATGGCGGTCGTATTCATTTTGGACCCGGTTCGGGGAACCAAAGGCGTAAAACTGCTCCAGATAAATGTCATCCAGGTTGGTCAGTTCGCGAAGTACGCGCCGGGCGGACTCATCCAAATTTTCGTTGTCGTCCACGAGGTTGCCCGGCAGGGCAAACCGGCGTTGCGGGATATTGTTCTTGTGTGGAGCGTGGATATCGCGCTCGATCAGCAAAACATTGAGCCGATCAAAGTCGAATCCGAAGATCACACAGTCGACCGAAACGTGAGGGTTGAGGCCACGCACCGATTGATTTGGCGTTTGGGGATACATGCGCAAAGGAATACGGTAGTTTATTTAGCCTAAAAATAGACTATCCGGTGCGGAAGTCCTAAAAAGTGTGGGATTAACACTATCTACATTCGTCTCCTGTGCCGAGTAACGACAAAATCAATAAAATGTTTTGCTTATTAGTGTCACTCTAACACTAATTAAATAATTTATTTTATATTTACGATCCCTTCATATTCTGCAAAATCAATAAGCTGAGTTCTATGAGGATGTTTACTCCAATACGCTTTTTAATGCTGTGCGCATGCTTGCTGATCGGTTTCGGCGGCCTTTACGCGCAGAATGGGACCGTGAGTGGGACCGTACTCGATGAAAACGGGGACGGTTTATCCGGGGCCAATGTACTGGTCGGAGAGACCGGAAAAGGCGCCCTTTCCGGCCTCGATGGATCCTTTCAGATCAAAGGGGTTCCCGCCGGGGACCACGTCGTAACCGTCAGCTACCTCGGTTACAACAAATTCAACCAGACCGTAACCGTGGGGACCAATGGGAACGCCACGGTACGTGCCGCTTTGCAGCTCGAAGACCAGGAACTCGATGATGTATTGATCGTCGGGTACGGTACCCAGCGGAAGCGGGAAAACACCGGTTCCATCGCCAAGATTTCATCGCGCGAACTTACCGAGATTCCTGGTTCCTCGATTGAGGCCGGCCTGCAAGGCAAGGCCGCCGGGGTTCAAGTGATCACCGGATCGGGCATCGCCGGATCGGGCGCAGTCGTACGGGTGCGCGGCATCAACTCCATTTCGGCGGGCGGTGATCCTCTGTACGTGGTGGACGGCATTCCGATCACCCAAAGCAATTTTCTGAACAATGACCGGGGCGGTCAGAACAACAACCCGCTCTCATCCATCAATCCCGGGGACATCGAGTCCATCGAGGTCTTGAAAGACGCGGCCGCGGCGGCCATTTATGGTTCGCGCGGCGCCAACGGGGTGGTGCTCATCACCACCAAGCGTGGCAAATCAGGCAAGCCCCAATTTAACCTTACCACGCGTGTGGGCATTTCCCAACCGACCATTTTGCAAGATCTCGTCAATACCGACGAGTGGGTGCAATTGTACCTGGAGGCGTGGGAAAACGACGGCAACACTGGTGTGCCCGACTTGCTTCCCGGCGGTATCACCGTCGACCAAGCCCTCGCCAATGGCACGACCGACTGGCAAGATCTATCCACCGGCACCGGCTTCAAACAAGAATATCAGCTTTCGATGCGCCAGGGGACGGAAAAGCTCAAGACCTATACCGCAATTTCTTATCTGGACAATGAAAGCTACCTGCTCGGCAACAGCTATCGCCGCTACACCGGCCGCTTCAATGCTGACTGGAGCATCCTCCGCAATTTGACCCTAAAAGCTTCCACCAGCCTCGCCTGGGGACGCAACAACAAGATCGACCAGGCGTGGTCAGGAGGACTCGGCTCGGCCCAATCCAATGCCCTGCCCTATTTCACCCAGGACCAGACCGCCGGATTCTCCAATCCCATCGTCTTCCGCGAACACCGCGACTGGCGCACCATTGAAACGCGCAGCATCAACACTGCGACCTTGGAATACAAGCCCATTGAAGACCTCACGATCAACATCAACGGATCGTACGACTTCATGGACTTGGGCGATCACTTCCTGGAAGACTCGGTCATCACAAATACTTTTTCCATCGCGAAGAATACCGCCACCCAGGTCAACAACTGGAACGTCAATGGTTACGCCCAGTACAACTTCAGCTTCCTTCCCGAGGACCACAAGCTGAGCCTAATGGTCGGTCAGGAAGCTCAGAAATTCACAACCCGCGGCAGCTACACCGAGGTGAGCGATGTAAATCAGCACCTTTACCTGGATTGGGAAGGCACGGAAAACAGTGACACCACCGAACGGGACGAACTCACACAAATCACGACCTTTCTGAGTACATTTGGCCGGGCCAATTACTCGTTCCGGGGCAAGTATCTGTTGCAGGCATCGCTCCGGGTCGACGGCTCCTCGCGTTTCGGGCGCAACAACCGCTACGGTTGGTTCCCCGCCGTGGGTGCCGGCTGGATCATCTCCGACGAAAGTTTCTGGAAGGACAATATCTCCGCGATTTCCTTCTTCAAATTGAAGTCTTCTTTCGGGATCACGGGGAATGCGGAGATCCAAAATTACCTCCACTACGGTCGTTTCAACGGACCCAACCTCAACGGTATCGTCTACAACAACGACAGCATCGCCTATCCGGAAAACCTGGAAAATCCCGATTTGCAATGGGAGACTGCCGCGACGTTCGACGTAGGCTTTGAGATGGGCTTCCTGCAGGACCGCTTCACGATTGACTTTGGGTTCTACAACCGCGAGTCGCGCAACGTGCTCCTGGAAGCAACGGTTCAGTCTTCTACCGGTTGGAAGAAGCAGTGGACGAACATCGGTCAGGTGCGCAACCGTGGGGTTGAGTTGAGTGTAAAGAGCCGCAACCTCGTGGGCGGTTACAACGCTCTCAAGTGGACCACTACTCTGAACGTAGCCCACAACCGCAATACGGTCATCGATGTCGGATTGACCCCACCGGACGCCCTCCAGGGATCGGGTGATACCCGCGTGATCGAAGGTCATCCCATCGGGGTAAATTACCTCGTGCGCTTCTCCCGGGTGGATGCCCAAACCGGCCTGCCCGTTTTTCTCGATGCCGACGGCAACGAGACCTTCGAGTGGTCGGAAAACAACCGCGTCATCGTGGGCAATGTCCAGCCTTGGGCGCAGGGTGGTATCCGCAACGAGTTTACCTGGAAAAATTGGGACCTGAATGTTCTCTTCAACTTCAGCTTAGGGGGTAAAATCTACATCGACCACGCCAAGCGCCAGCTCGGCGTCGTGAAAGACTGGAACATGGACCGCGACATCATCAACCGCTGGACCGGCCCGGGCGACACCGATGCGAAGTATCCCCGCCTCACCCTCGATCCCACCACCTACGGTGGCATGGGCTCAGAATGGTTCTACAATACCACACAGTGGTTGCACGACGCTTCCTTCGGCCGGCTCAAGACAGTTACTTTTGGTTACAACTTCCGCTTCAACCCGGAAAAGAAAAACGTGATCAAGGGTCTGCGGTTGTACTTCAACGGTACGAACCTGCTTACCATCACGAATGTCCCCGGCATCGATCCGGAGGTTGTGCGGGACCACAACGGTCCGCAAGGCCGAAACATCAGCCCAAACGTGACCTACCTTACGCCTCCGCAGGAGCGCATCTATTCTGTCGGTGTCAATGTTGATTTCTAATCCAAGCGAAAAATGAAACGATTTACGATATATCTGTTTTCCCTGGCATTGGTGATCGGCTTGAGCGGCTGCCAGGATTTCCTGGATACGCCGCCGGAAAATGCCCTGCTCTGGGAAGAGGCCATGCGCACGCCCGAGGATGCCCAACGCCTGCTGAGCTCGAACTACGATGTCCTCCGGGCCGGTAATTTCTATGGGGGCAATGTCTGGATGCTCTCCGATCTGATGGCCGACAACATGGATGGCCGGACGCTCTCCGGTGACTTCCTGGCTTACCACACCCACAACACGGGGATCTTTATCAGCGCGAGCCGTGACCTTTGGTTTCAGGGCTACCTGGTGATCTACCGGGCAAATGTCTTGTTGGAGCGCATCGACGAGGTGCAGGGCCTATCCGATTCGGAGCGGACCCGCATGATCGCCGAAGCAAAATTCCTCCGTGCAATGGGGCACTTCGAAGAAATCCGCTTTTTTGCCCAGCCTTATGGATCCAGTGCCGACAATAACCACACCGGAATCCCATTGCGGGTCGCCGCCAATACAGACCGGATTCCGCGCGCCACGGTCGGTGAAGTGTACACCCAAATTATCGCCGACTTGCAGGATGCCATCGCCGGGCTGCCGACGGAGAACAACGGTTACGTGACCTCCTGGGGCGCCAAAGCTTATCTGGCCCGGGTTTATTTCCAGATGAATCAGTTCCAGAACGCATTTGACTTAGCGACGGACGTAATCAACAACGGCGGATTCTCCCTGAACCCCGATGTCATGGCCCGTTTTTCCGCCAATGCGAATGCGGAGAATATCTTCGCGCTGATCTCCACCGGCAACCTGGACAACAGCGGCGGGGGCATCGCCGGCCACTACCGCTCCACCAATCTGACCGGTGCCGAGCCGACCGGAAAAATTTCCCAGGCCTTCCACGCCATCGCGGTTGCGGACACCGCAGATCTGCGGCGACAGTGGTACATTTCCCAGGATACCCTACAGGCCAGTGAGCGCATTTACCTTACCCGCTTCAATGCGGACTTCTTCAACGTGCCGATTGTCCATCTGGCCGAAGTCATGCTGATCCGGGCGGAGTGTGCCGTGGAACTTGGGGACCTCACCACGGCGGAATCGGATCTGAATGCCATCCGGACCCGCGCCGGACTCGATCCGGTCAATCCCGGCCAAGGCGCCAATGCTCTGCGCACCTTCATCCAGGCCGAGCGCCGCCTCGAACTCGTGGGCGAAGGCAACCGCCTCCACGACCTCAAGCGGCAGGCGGTAAATGGCAATCCCAGCCTTACCATCAATGGTGCCCCCTGGGACTGCGCCGGAATGGTCGTACAACTCCCCGACGAAGAAGCGGCCGGGAACCCTGAAATCGTGCTGAATCCGGAGGGCAACTGCAACTGATCACCTTCCCATGCGTTATCCCTATATTGATCAAAAGGATATTTAGAACAAGATGAAACGATACCTTCAATTATTCCTTCTCACGCTGACTACCGGTTTGGTGCTGGTAGGTTGTGAGCCGGATCCGGTGACCCTGGACCCGGCGCCGAGCAAGCTGGACGGCATCAATGACACCTTTTCCCTGGTCGAAGTAAAGCAGGTGGACAACAATGGAATTGGCCTGACCGAACTGGACGTATCCGGTCTTTTTATCGGTACAACTCCAGCGGTGATCGCCTTCAATTCAGCGAATGGAACCTGGTCCTACAATACGGGCTCCAGCCTGGATTTCCTCGGGGGTAGTGGTTCCTGGGCCTTTGACAATGACGAGTACCCCACCAAAATCGCCATGAACAACGGCACTGACAACTACGACCTCACGCTGGTCCGGACCATTCGCCCGGCTGAGCAATTTCTGGAAGTGGAACTGACCCGTCCTTGCGGGGCAACCGGATACCGCTACAAATTCGCACGCAACTAAATCAGGGAGGACAATACCATGATGAAAAAAATAGCAATCATTGCCTGCCTGTTGCTCGGAGTGAGCCTGCAGGTGTCGGCCCAAAAAGTGTACACCGATCCGCCGGAGTACGATGATCCCACGCAAGAGGTCACGATTTTTATCGACCTGGCGCAGATGGATTGCGACAAGCTGCTCGGATCTTCCGGGCCACTTTACCTCTGGACCTGGGAGCCGGAAGAGCCGCCCATCGGCAATGGCGCCTGGAGTGCCTCAAATCCCGATATGGAGATGACGGACGAAGGCAATAACATTTGGAGTTTCACGATGACGCCGACGGATTTCTATTCGGTGTCGGCCCAGGAAATCTACGACAGCGATCTCTTCTTCCTCGCCAAGGCGCTGGACGGCGGTTCGGGGGGCGATTGCTCCGCCGCCGGGGATGAAAACAAGACCGAAGACCTTACCCTGGTCATTGATCCGCCTGGTGTAGCGGCGCAAAAGGTTTTTTCCTTCCCGAGTAAATCTGACGGCGATAGCCTGTTCCAAGCCGGCAACGATATTTTCACTTTGCTTTACGACAATGCATTGGAAGAGAAAGTGTCCATGCAGAATCCGGGTGATCTCTTTGTGTACGCCCGTGCCTACGATACCGACGGTACGGAGTACCGGCCTTCGGTGATCGCACAAGTCGGCTCCAATCCGGCGCTGATGATGAGCCAGGATGGCACCACCTACCAGTGGCAAATCATCCCGAACAATCTGTTCAATATTCCTTCGGATCGGACTTTGAATTACATGCGCTTGCAGATCGTCAAGCCGGTGATCAATGACTCCGACGACGCAGTGGACGGTCTGTACGACTTTTATCTCCGCTGCAACTGATCCGCACATTCACTCGTTCTACAATAATCCTGGAACCCTGGCTGCGGCCGGGGTTTCTTATTTGGTTCACTTTGTTCCCCGATGGGGGCAATGGGGTAGGGAAACCGCACGGGAATGAATGCAAAGTGGGCGGTTCCCGCGACTTTTTCTTCGCGCACGCGGTCGGAAAAACCAGGTAATTTTCTGGGGTCGCCGATTTTTACTTTAGAATCGCGTAATCGAGCAGGCGAAAGTCTTCCCGGCGTTTGTGGGTACGGATCAAGGCTTCTCGGTCGCGAAAGGCCACCAAAGCGACCTCCATCCGGTGTCCAGGCTCAACTATCTCATCCCGGGTACGGGCCCGAATCAACACAAAGCGGAGGCGGGCCCCAAAAAAATCGACCGGTTCACCGAATTCAACCAGGAAATAGCGGTTGTTGCTGTTTACCTTGAGGCGGGCGATGACCTCGCCCTGGGCGGGCAGGGTTCTCGCCAGGATGCTCTCCGGCCCCGACGGAACCAACTCGATTTCCTGCCCGATGACCGCATTGTAGTTTGCGCGGTTGGAAAAGTTCCAGAAACGTACCGGGAACCATTCGCCCTGCACTACGTCGATGTAGCTGAGGTTCAGCACCACGAAAAACATTAGGAAACTGCCCATGCCCATCGAATTGGCGAGTTCCATATTGCCGACCGTCGGACCGTAGGCAAAACTCAGCGCTACGTATTCGAAGAGCAATACCCCAACCAGCGCAATCAGCAAAAACTGCGCGAGGTGACCGGGATTCAGTACGATTTTTCCCTTGAAGACCGGAGAATTGTTCAGGCAATTGTTGATGTAGGCGGCAAATTGGAAGGTGGCGTACACAAACACCACGTAGGCCAGGAAGTAAAATCCGTTCAACTGCGGGGTGACCAGCCAGAAATCGTAAACGCCGTGTAGGAGCGCGGCCAGAAAGAAAAACCCGATGAACAGTGGGATTCGGTACTTGGGGTAGCGAAAGCGCCCCAGGACCATCCCAAAGGCCACCGTTGAAGTCGCAAACATGTGAAAGACCACGGTGATGAGGACGCGACCGTGGATGATCGAGACGCTGGCATCGTCTAGGTAGGAGATGTTTTCCACGAAGGCAAATCCCAGCGCGGACATCGAGCCGTACAGCACGTAATCCAATGGACGCATATTTTTGCCCTGTACGAGAACGATCAGCAGCAGCGGAGCCATTTTCACCGTCTCTTCCACCATCCCGATGCCAAAGACGCAGTACAGGAAATCGTGGCCGAAATCACCCGTCAGCTCGAAATTGAGTTCGTAGGCCAGCACGTCGTAGAGCGGCAGTGCGACGAAAGAAAACAAAGCCCCGGAGACCACCGCTCCGGTGATCAGTCCCCATTTTGGGGCCCGAAATATGTCCACACGTTGCAGAAAGATGATCCAGATCAACAGCCCGAGCCCGGCCCCTCCCCAACCGATCAGACTGGCACCGTCCCACCACTCCTTCCCGACACTGGCAAAGTAGGCTTGGAGCTTGCCTTCTTTGACGTAGTAATAGCGTTTGAACGCTTCCGGCACGTAGGGTCCGTATCGCGGATCGGTCATGAGGGCGTATACTCCGGGAAGGTCGTCGCGGTCATAGCTCATTTTCATGCGGACCAGTCCTAATACGGCTTTTTCCCGGTCGCCGCCGTATTTGAACTCCTGGCGGTAGTAGCGGTTGGCGGTACCGAGTTCGCCGAAACCTTCGGCGATCATGCCCAGAAACAGATTGCGGTAGGCGAGGGTGGTGTCATTGATTTCGAGCAGGCGCTCCCGGGATAGGTTGCGCATGAACTGGTAGTAGTCCATGATGCCCAGTCCGAGGCGGGCGAGGTCATTGAAGTACTTGTCGCGGGACCGGAGTAGACGCTGGTAGTAAGGGAAGGGCGACATGAGCGGATCCGGATCGTAGAGGACGGAACTGGTGTTGCGCCAAGCTCCTTTGCGGCAGTAAGCGGAGACGTATTTGTAGTGGTATTCAGGCAGCCGGGGGTACTCGTCGAGGATGCGCCGGTAGGCGAGGGCGGCCCGGGTGGGCAAGCCCCGGATCTGGGCGTATTCGGCTTGTTGGTGGGGGTTGTCGGTCCAGGGATTGGGGGCAAATGCGCTGACGATAAAGATGACCGCGACAGTGACGCCAACCAGCCTTACGATGGGATTCGCGGCCGCGTAGGCGAGGAATTTCTTGCCGCCCCGGTACCGGTTTTGGTAGCTCCAGAATAACGCTTGGACACCGACTGCGAGCAAAATGGCCAGGATGACCAGAGAAAACACAATGGGGGAAGCATTTTCTTCCGATCCCGCCGCCCGGACGGGACTGGCCAGTAACAGCAACCCAACGATCAGACAATAGGGGCAAGCTTTTCTGCGAACGCGGTTCATGGGCAATCAATTTACAAAATCCCCCCACAACCGGGACTGGGACAAATTCCGCAACCCCATCGAGCACAACTATCCGTCGGCTTATTCACCGAGTCAGATTCACAAGCATAATGTCAATCGCGGAAAAAGATACAATGGACGCTTTGCTCAATTTCCAATGGAAGAATTTCCGATTTCCAACTTTTCTCCTTTGTATTTCATGGTGCGTTGCATGTCGTTAGACATCCGAAATCATCACGGGATTCGGGTGAAGCGGCTTTTGGTAGTGCGGTTGGTGAAGGCATTGAAGTGCCACCACTCGGTGCGGATGTCGTAGAAGCCAGCCTGACGCATCGTGCGGCGCAACAGAAGGCGGTTTTTGTGCTGGGTTTCGGTCAACTGGCCGGTACGCAGCATCTCGGCTTCGCGCTGCGGCTGGGCGAGGGGACCGAAAAAGTCAAATGGTGTGCCCATGTCCAGCGGGGTTCCGGTGGAATCGGTGAGGGTGAGGTCCACCGCGCAGCCGTAGTTGTGGACCGAACCTTCGCTGGGCGGCGCGAGGTAGTTGCGTTTGTAGGGGATGTCCAGTTGGTCCCACATGACCTGCTGGACCCGGTGGGGGCGGGTGCAATCGTACAGCAAGAGAGAATATCCAGGGTGGCTTTCTTGCAGGAGTGCCTGGGCTTGCTTGAGCTTTTCCGCGGCCTCACCCCGCAAATAGCAGCGGTCCAAGGTTCCGTAAACGTCGGCGGACACGAAATTATCGCTCGTGGAGTACTTCAGGTCGACCCGGATGCCGGGGATGAATTCCTGGACCTCTACCAGGCCCGAATCGATGAAGGTCCGCTCATATTCTGACATCGGGGGAACGGTATCGATGGGCGGCGGCGGCGGAGCCGGATCGGGGCCAACGGGTTGCACCAGGGAATCTGGCTTGGGCGGCGTCGCCGCCTCGGGACCGCCGCAACCGGCGCACAAGATCCCGGCGCCCAGCACAAAAGCCATCAGCTTCCGCTTCATTGCATGCGGATATCGTAATTGGTGTAGATCTCCATCATCCGCGCGAGGTCCCGCAGAATGGTATTGTGCTGTTCAAACAGCGTTTCGAGTTCGCTGGTGAGCGAATCGGTGCTGAATTCGAGGCGCTTTTGTACCCCCTTGTACACCTTGAGGCGTTCCAGGCCCCCTTCCGTGTCGATCTCGGCGGACATGACTTTTTTCTCCCAGGAATTGAATGCGTCCACTTCCAAGGTGTATTCCTCTTTGTTGGTGGTATAAAGGGTGCGCATTGTATCGCGCTTGACTGTGAGGGAGTCGTAGTCTTTGAGCATGGCCCGGTACTTACGGCCTTTCAGCGAATCGGCGATCACCCCGAGCATGCCTTCGAGTTCCTGGAAATCCTTTTCAAAGCGGTTTTCCGCCTGGGTAAGGTTGCGGTCGAGGTAGCTCATTTTTTCGTTGAGCGTAGCCCATTGGGGGGCAAAACCCTTGACTTTGTTGACCAGTTTTATGTCGGGCTCTTTGCAAGCCTGGGCAAATACGACGGTCAGCAGCACCGCTCCCCAAAATGCGCGCAACAGCAAGTCTTTTTTCATGGAGGCAATTGTTTGCGGATGTAAGCGGCAATTTGAATTTGACGTGTGAAGTTTGCTGCGCAAAATCGCAGAATCAGATCCAAACTGTTTCGCAGATCAAAGATGCGTTTTTTCCGGGAAAAAGTGAACCTGATCCCAGCGCTCAAACCGGGGCCCGATCATTTCGCGTGCCCTGGTGCCTGCCGACTTAACTGCGCGAGTAGTTCGGAGCCTCCTTGGTGATTTGGACGTCATGGGGATGGCTTTCGCGCAAGCCCGCCGAGGTAATCCGGACAAACTTCGCATTTTGCAGGGCTTTGATGTCCTTTGCGCCGACATAACCCATCGATGCCCGGAGACCGCCCACCAGTTGGTAGACCACTTCTGAGGTCATGCCTTTGAACGGAACCCGCCCGACAATGCCTTCCGGAACCAACTTCTTGATGTCGTCTTCCACATCCTGGAAGTAGCGGTCTTTGCTGCCTTCGCGCATGGCCTCAATCGAGCCCATCCCGCGGTAAGACTTGAATTTCCGGCCCTGAAAAAGAATGGTTTCTCCGGGGCTTTCTTCGGTTCCGGCAAATAGACCACCGGCCATGATGGTGGAGGCGCCGGCGGCGATGGCCTTGGGGATGTCTCCCGAGTACTTGATTCCTCCGTCGGCGATGAGGGGCACATCGGCATTGACGGCGTAGCGGAAGGCTTCCAGAACGGCGGTCAACTGCGGCATGCCCACGCCCGCAACGACCCGCGTGGTGCATATTGAACCCGGGCCGACCCCAACTTTTACACCGTCCGCTCCGGCTTCGGCCAGGGCTTGCGCACCTTCCATTGTCGCGATGTTCCCGGCTACCAGTTGCAGATCGGGGAACTCACGCTTGATCGTTTTGACCATGTTCAGGACGCCCTGCGAATGTCCGTGCGCCGTATCGACCGTGATTACGTCCACACTGGCGGCCACCAGAGCGGCGATGCGGTCGAGGGTATCCGCCGTAACGCCGACCGCGGCCCCAACCCGCAGGCGTCCCAAGCTGTCCTTACAGGCATTGGGGAAGTTGCGCTTTTTGAGGATGTCTTTGTAGGTGATCAAGCCGGTCAGCCGCCCATTGGCATCGACCACAGGCAATTTCTCGATCTTGTTGTTGCGCAAGATCGACTCGGCCTCTTCGAGTGTCGTCCCTTCCGGCGCCGTCACGACATTCTCGCTGGTCATTAGACTGCGGATGGCCCTTCCGTCAGGATCCTGAAAGCGCAGATCGCGGTTGGTCAAAATGCCCACCAAGAAACCGTGGTCGTCCACAATGGGGATGCCCCCGATTTTGTTTTCGGCCATCATACGCGAAGCCATCTGTAGGGTATCTTCCGGCTTGAGCGTGATCGGATCCACAATGAGACCGCTTTCGTGGCGCTTGACCCGGCGGATGTTTTCCACCTGCTGGTCGATGGTCATATTCTTGTGGATGAACCCCAGGCCACCTTCGACGGCAATTGCGATGGCCATTTGGTACTCTGTGACCGTGTCCATCGCGGCGGTCACCACCGGAATGTTGAGGCGGATGCCCCGCGTAAGCTGGGTCGACGTATCTACGTCACGCGGAAGCACTTGCGAGTGCGCCGGAATGAGCAATACATCGTCGTAGGTAAGACCTTCGGAAACAATTTTATGGGAGTAAGGCATAGTGCAAATATCAACTCATATTTGCCGGTTAAAGTTAGCAATAATTTTTGTAACCCGGCTGAATTAATGTTGATGAAACGCAAAGGGTAGACATGTGTTATATTTGCCCGGCAATTTGAATCCGCCATGCAAATTTCCAATCACCGCCTCTCCAACTCCCCGCTGTGGGAATGGCAGCGCACCTATTTCGCCACCCAAGGCGTGCAAGCCTGGGCCGAGAACGTAGTGCCCGATTTCGTGACGAACAACTGCTTCACCGCTGCCGCATTTGCCCGGGTGCTGCTCGCGCGGATGCAAGACTACGTTGCCACCACTCCGCAGCCAGAGCGCGTCTACCTCCTGGAAGCAGGGGCGGGTTCGGGTCGATTTGCCTTTCGGGTGTTGCAGCAATTGCGGGATCACTTGGTGTTGCCGGTCCCATTTACCTACGTGTTGACTGACTTCACCGACTCAATCCTTGACTTCTGGCGGGACAATCCTCGGCTACAGCCGTTTATGGATGGGGGCTGGCTGGATTTTGCGATTTACGATGCGGCGTCCGATGCACCCATTCGCCTGGAAAATAGCGGCACCGTCCTTACTCCGGGAAGTTTGGCGAGTCCGCTGCTCGTGGTGGGCAACTACTATTTCGACAGCCTCCGCCACGACCTGTTTCGGATGCAAGCTGGCGAACTTCAGGAGGGGCGGGTGACGTTTTCGGTTCCGGAAAGTGGCGGAGCCCAGGGCTTGGGACAGGTCTTGCAAAGCGTAGCTTACGTGCCGGCGGTGACTCCAGCTTACGGGCGTACCGATTGGGAAGCAGTCGTAGACGTTTACCGCCGAGATTTGCCAGAAGGGACTTTTACCTTTCCCGTTGGGGGCTTGCGTTCTCTGGAATACCTGGCAAATATCTCCCGGGCGGGCTGCTTCATGCTGGCCGCAGACAAGGGCCCCAATCTGCTTCCCAGTTTGCGGACGGGAAGCCACGAATCAATCGACAAGCACGGTGCAGTCTCCGTCTCAGTCAATTTTCACGCGATTGCTCAATGGGTGACGCAAGGCCAGGGCTGCGTCTGGCAAATGCGCGCACCTTACCACCGCCTCAATGTTGCCGCTTTCCAAGTCGGCGGAACTGAGGCTGAATTTCCCGCAACCACGGTAGCCTTCCGCGATCACCTACAAGCCTTTGGGCCGGATGATTTTGCCAATGCGAAAGATTTGGCGCTCCGACAAATGGACACTCTTTCCGCAAATGAGCTGTTTTCTATCGTGCGCCTGGCACGTTGGGATCCGGAAATCTTGCTGAGTTTTCTCAAGCGGGTCGCTCAACTCTTACCCACCCTACAAGCGTCGGTGCGGGAAGCCTTTCTCGCGGGATTTCGCCAGAGCTGGGAGCAGCATTATCCACTGAATGACAAAATCAAATTTGCGTTTTTGCTCGGTAGCCTGTGTGTGCAAGTGGCCGCTTACCAGCCCGCCCTGCGTTTCTTTGTCCTTTCGGTGCAGCACGAAGGGGAATCTCCTGAATCTGTTTTCAATGCCGCTTTGTGCCTCGCCCGCTTGGGCGCTTACGATGAAAGTCGGGCCTGGCTGGCCCGTGCCGAAGCCCTCGGGGTCAGCGAAGCAGAAACCGATCTCGTCCGCGCGGAACTCGACTGAAGACAGTAGGGAAAAAACAAAGCCAGCCCTAGTAGGAGGGCCGGCTTTGTTTATTCAGATAGGAAAACGACTTACTGGCGCTCCAGATCCAGGAGGAACTCGAAGTAGTCCGAGTTTGCATCCCCGATGATGGTGCTCCACTTTTGGGTCTTGCCATTGTTTTCGATCACGTCAAACGTGAGGGCAAGATTCAAAGCCTGATCGGTGATGATAACCTGATCATTGTCCGAATTGGTGGTCCAGGTAAACGGCTCGGGGTCGCCCACTTGGTAGGTGGTTTCACCGGTGTTGTCATCCCGGAAATTGTAAGTCGGCAGGCTGTCAGCCGAGGTCACTTCGGTGTCCACCAGGGAACCGCCGACATAAGTGTTGACGGTTTGGCTCGTTGCAGCCCAAACACCGCCGCTGCGGGGCAAGACATTCTCCAGGTTGGAACAACCTACAACTGCGATGGCCAGCACGGCCATGGCAATAAGGGATTTGAAGTTTTTCATGGTTTTTGGATTGTTTTAACTTTTCGATACAAAGAGTTAGGGCAATAGTTTGCCCGAAAAAACTATAAAAACACGGTATCTGAAGATGGTTACGGGAATACCCGCTTTCGGTTTCGAGCAAATCTAAGGCAACAGTGCATTTGTTGGGGGCCGAGCCGACAAATTTCAGCGACGGCTGGAAATTGATGGGGAAATCTGCCGCAGCAAAATCGCTCGACGAAACCGAAACCAGCTTGTACCGAGGGCGAAAAATATTTTTGCCGGCGTGCAACGTTTTTGTCGTCCCCAACATCTATCGGACAGATACAATGTTCGCTCATGAATTCTGGGAAACACTTCCTGCGTCCACTCCTCCTCTTGCCGGTAATCGCGGCCTTGGTCGGTAGCCTGTTCGTCTGGGGTTGTTCCCACTTTTTGCCGGCACCGGTGACATATCCGGGACCGAACACGTCTCCGACAATCACCAACTCTGGACCTCAATCCCATTCATTTTTGACCGCAGACTCCAAACTGACCAGAACCGAACGAACCCTTTGAAGTAAAAACCATCCTCTTCCCCCAAAATTTTTTTGCTTCCAAAAGCCCTGTTAGCCAGGGCTTTTGGCTTTACTTGGGTCGTTTTTAGCAAAAAATTCTCCACTCCCGCTAACGCTTTGCCTCCCCAATGCAATGTACCAATGAAGGCGGCAAGCATCCGGTAGCCCCGGTGCCAATCCGCATTCAGTAGGTTCCAACTCAACCAACAACATCATGTACACATACGCCCCAACCGGTCCGGTGACCGGCCCGACATCCCGTGCCCTCTATCGAAGCTTTCGCGCCCTGATCATCGCATTGCAGACTAGCCTGTGTTTCACTTCCCTGAGCCATGCCTGCCCGACGCAGACCCGAACCCTCGATCAGTGTCCCCTCGAGATCCGAATCCTGTCCGATGCACCCGGAACGGTTCGCATTCAACTGATCGCCGGAACGGCGGCCCGTCCCGCCCAAAACCTACTCGGACTCGATGTCCAATTTGATTTCGATGCGCACCTGACTCCGGCCGCCACGGCGGATTTCCACTCGATCAATACCTGGCCCACCCGTGACGGCCAATTTTCCGCCCGCTTGACCTGCCATCCCGATTCCGGCAAGATCGATCTCCATTTCCGGCGCACTGCTTGCGCATCCGTTAGCGGCCACGGCCTCCTCGGCGAAATCCTGGTCAAAGGCATCTCCGAACCCCTCGATCCCGAAGAATTGGTGCGGGTCTCCGCGGGACTCGTACTGGAAGAAATCGTCAACGGTGCCCGTTCCGCTGACCCCGGACTGTTTGACCAGCAACTCGAAGACGATCTGCGCCCCGGTCCCACTTCCCCGGCAGTTGGACCCATCCCCGCCTCGGACCACCTCAACGTCCACCTGGAAACCGGTGCCCACCTTCAGCTCCACAATGCGGCCGGCCAAACAGTATACACGCATTCGTTCCGCACCGGAGGCCTCATCCGCATCGACTTGCGGGGGATTCCCCGTGGTCAGTACTGGCTGCGCATCCGCCGGAACGACGGAACCACCGCCTCCCAGTGCATTCCCATTCTACGCTGAAGCATTTGTCCATGCCCAATCCGCAATCAACCGTTGGCCTCTGCGATCTTGGCCAGCAACCACGAACTGTTGGGGAGGTGATCCGTCTGCCGGATCTCTTCCTCCAGTTTTTTCAGCTTGGCGGTCCGCTTCTCCCGGGGCACCGTGACCAGCTTGCTCAGTCGGTAGAGCGCGAGATAAAAATTGCCGTAGCTGGTCTTGTGCGCCGTGCTGACGTTTTTGCCCCCTTTGCGCCCCACGTACATGCGGGCACTGTGATAGGCCGTATTCAATTCGTCATGGCGGTCACTTTCGTACAGCGCCCGCAACAGCAAAGCCCGTGCCTCCAAGCCCCAAAACACATCGCGAAAATCGGTCAGCACGGTTTCCATCCGGCGAATGGCTTCGCGAAAATCACGCCGGTAAAACGCGTACAATCCGCGGCAAAAGTTGGCGGAATTGCCGCCGTAGTCACGCCACAACCGCGTCTCGTACTGCGCCATAAACTCCTCCAGCCAGTCCAACTGCCCAATCCGGCTGACCAGCGTCACGATGTTTTTGTAGTTCCAAGGCGAGAGGTGCCCGTTTTCCAGCAACAGTCCTGTGTCCAGCAATTGCTGGTAGAGGAATGTAATTGCTTCCGCCGCCGATCTTTCCTTTTGGTCCTGGTTGAAGCGCCGGATGTGGTAATTGATCAGGTATTGGTAGAGGTCGTGGCCTTCTTTGCGGGAAAGGCGGGACGACTCCGCGAGCAACAAATCGGAAAAGCGGGCGTACGCTACCCGCGATGCAGGATTGAGCTGCAATTCCAGGCAGCGGCGGTAGAGCTGCACCAGGGGCGGCGATTCTGGCGATTCCCGACGCAGACGGGCGGCTTCTTCGCGCACCCATTCGGGAATTTCCGAGGGGCGGAGGATGCGGTAGCGGTTCACCATGGCACAAAGCAGGCGCAGTTGTACGGCAGTCGCATGATTGGTGGCAGCCCGGTAAGCATTTGCCAGGTCCTGTCCCGTCTCTCCCCCGAAAACCGAGTGGTGCTCGGCGGCAAAGGTCCAGCGGCGGTAATCCTGGTGGTGCCGGTCCACCGAGAGCGGTCCGGTTCCCTCCAGCTCGGCGGCGATTTCCTCAGCCTCCCGCCGCAATTGCTTTTCGTCTGCGCGCTCCCTCCACTCTTCCAGCCGCGCAATGCCGTGGGCCAAAACGTCTCCCGGACGCCGCCGGGCGCGAAAATCCACGTAGTCCCGGATCAGCCGGACCAGCTTGGTCTTCAGTGGGTCGAGGCGCCGCGCCGAAAGCGCTGCTTCCTCGGGATACAGGGCCTGCCGCAGCTCGGTCTCGGTCGGCAGGCTGGGCAATGCTTCCAGCAGCAATTCCACCAGGGTCCGCAGCACCGAATCCCGATTGAATATGGGCGAGGCGGCAAAATCCCGGAACTCCGGGCGGTCCTCCTCGGGAAGGTCCCGCAGCATCCGAATCGCTTTGCTATTGGCCAGAGTACTCATTTTCGATTGCCCAATCGGCATTTTTTACGCAGAGAATTTACAAAAACCCGAGAAAACGCCGGGAAATTGTTCATGGAATTGCCCCCCGGAGATGCTATTCTATGCCTTCGAACCAGAAATGGCTAATCACACGCCTATGAGGATCAATCATCAACATCCCCGAGAGGGCCGCTACACCGATGCAAAACTGGTTGCGCTGATTCGGGCCGGGGGCCGCAAAGAAGCCCGGGCCCACCGGGACTTGTACCAGCACTTGCGTCCCCGAATTGTGCAGTGGGTGCGCCAGCGCGGCGGTACCGAATCCGACGGAAAAGATGCTTTTCAGGTGGGCATGATTGCTTTCCACACGGCGCTCAGTGAAGAGCGGTTTTCCGGGCCGATCAAGGTCCGCGCCTACATCTGGAAAGCGGCCCAGAACACTTGGTACCTGCGGCGAAACCGATCCGCTGGCCTCTTCCCCCTGGCCGAGGATTTCGATCCGGCGGATCCGGCGGGGGGAGAATGGCTGCGCGAACTCCTGCACGATGAAATCCACCGCGCGGAAATACTCGCGCTTTTTGAGGTCGCCTGCCCCGGTTGCAAGCTGCTGTTGGAGCGGCATTTCTTTGAGCAACATTCCAACGAGGCCATCGCCGACTTCCTCGGCCAGAAGGTCAACTCAATCAAGGTCAAGCGGTCCCGCTGCCTGCGTTCACTGCGCGAGTACCTGCAACGCCATCCGCACGCCGCCGACATCTTTCGTTTGGATCTATTTCCCCTTACCACAAAATGACCCGCCTTATGTCGACCTCCGAAAACATCGCCCAGATCACCGAATCGCTCCGCAATGCCGATATTTTTGTCTCGGCCGAACGCTATTATCGGGGGGAAATGTCGCCCACGGAGTCGGCGCTTTTCCGGCAAATGCTCGAAACCGATGCGGAGCGCCGCGAACTGGTCCATTTTCACCACCTCGCGCTGCGGGCCACCCGCCTTTCCGAACGCAAAGCGCTTCGCCACCGGCTCGATGCGGCCGCGCGGCGCGCCAATGCCCGCCCGCGGCGCACTTCTTTTCGCCGGTGGGGGGCCCTTGCGGTCGCAGCCGGATTGCTGCTTCTCCTGCTGCCCCGGCTCCGCCCCGCAACTCCGCAATCCATGGTCTTCGCCGAAGCCAATCCCTGGGGGCTGCAGGCACCCGGCCACTCCACCGGACAATTGGTGGCGGAACTGCGGTACTTGCCCGCCGGAAAATGCTTCTTCGTCCAATACCCGCATTCTTTTCGCCCCCACTTCCTCACCCTACATCCGGACAGCTTCCGCCTGGACATTTCGGAGGAATTGCCACGACTCAGTCCGGAACGCCGACAAGCGCTTTACTGGGAGGTCTCCCAAAACGTAGGCGTACGCTCAAAGATTTGGAGTCCGCACTACTCGGCGGCGAATTATCCTACCGTCCTTCCGCAACCGCTGTCCCCGAGCAATGCTCCATGTTCCGGCCAAGCCCCACGCTTTCCCGAGGGCGCAGGCGTACTGATGGCGGAAGACCTGGCCATTCAATTCGCCAATTTACTTCCGCCGCCGCGAAACAACGCCGCCTCGGCCGAAGCCGCCCCCAATTGGCGCCGCCCCAACCAGCAATCGGTTCGTGATCATGAGTTTCCAATTGGTGTGAGAATTTCTGATTTCTGATTCTCGATTGCTCAATTGCCAATGGACTGCACCTGGCGCAGTATACCGAAGTAGTGGGCATTGGAAATTGAATTTTTTTATTGCGGCAAGGATGGGAGGGACCTGGGTCCCGCCGATACGGCGGGACGGAGCCCCGCGAACTCCCGGAACAGCCTGGTGCGGACGGGTCGAGGCCCGTCTGCAGCCGCCCTGGTCAAAAATCCCGTACCCCAAAAACAGTTTCCGTACTTGGTTCTACTTTGTCAAGCTTGCATTTCTGCCCAATCTTTCTCGCCTGGGTCTGCGCGACGCGCGACAAAGGAGATGGGAGGAGATCACAAGGAATACGCCGTAATCTTTGGCCAGGCTGCTTTTCCGGCTCAATGCGGCCCCGCCCAAGATCGCTACTTGGCCATCGCGATCTCCTCACTGCGCCCTAGCGCGTTGGCGAAGACGGATTGGTGTTCTTTTAACCTGACAAAGTAGAATGAGAGGCGGTTTATAATTGATTGGTGAAATTTGTGATCGCAGATTTTTTTGTCCATCGGAGCTCATTTTGGAGTCCATAGTTCGAGCTAGGGGCGAGAAAATTGCGGAAGAGGGGCAGAAAAAGATGCCCTAGCAAAATCACAGGATTAAATTTAAACAGCCTATTTGATGGTAACCGCACGGCACACCGGGTGTAGCCGAGGATTTATCGAGGAAGATGTTTCCAATTTCGTGCAACTGAGAATCGGAAATTGAGTTCAAGTTACTTTTACCTTTCGGATCCGCTGGGCAAACAGGCCCGGGACAAAGCGCTTCAGGTATACGGCCCGCACTTCGAAACCACCGATGTATACTTCGCGCCGTTTGCGTGCGACTGCCCGTAGCATTTTCCGGGCAAAGCGATCTGGATCCATGCCATTGCTGGTTGCATTGTCCATTCGGTTCTGGGGGCTTCCGTCGCCGGTGAGGGCATTCACGGAAACTTCCGTCCGGATGAATCCGGGGCACACGATGGTCACCGCGATATTTTCCCGCCAGAGTTCCGCCCGGAGCGAGTCAAAATAGCCGTGCAAGGCGTGCTTGCTGGCCGAATAGGCGGAGCGCAACGGCGTGCCAAACTTACCGACCAAACTGGATACCACCGCAAATTGGCCGCCGCCTTGTTCCAGCATTGTGGGCAAAACTGCCTTGGTGAGGGCAGCCGTGCCGAGAAAATTGACTTCCATGATGCGCCGGTCCACTTCGTAGGTCGTGTCCCGCACGAGCGAACGCTGGCTGATCCCAGCATTGTGAATCACGAGGTCCACCCGACCGAATCGGGTGCGGACGGCTTTTACCTTTTCCGCAAAGGACGCTGTGTCGAGCAGGTCCAGCGGCAGAACCAGGACATCTTGGGCGGGAAGCCCGATACCCGCGGCTACTTTTTCCAGTTCGGCAGTGCGGCGGGCGGAAAGCACCAATCGGGCCCCCTGAGCGGCACTGGCCCGAGCGAGGGCGGCACCGATTCCCGCCGAAGCCCCGGTGATCCACACGACTTTGTTGTTGAGATCAGACATGTTCATTCATTTTTTTCCGGGTCCGATTGCGGCCGGAAGAAATCCAGAATCAGCTCGTTGACCCGATCCGGGTACTCGCTGGCAACCCAATGGCTGCAATTGGGAAAATAATGAATGTCCACCGGGGCTTCAAAAAAACGTTCGGTTCCGTAGGTCAATTCCTTGCCGAGGGCTTTGTCGTTTTCGCCCCACAGGATGCGGGTGGGAACGGTGACCGGGTCGGTCAGGCCCTGCATTTGCGCTTTTCGATTGCGGAACGCCGCCCGGTAGTAGTTGATCATGGAACGGATCGCCCCGGGCTGGCGCATATTGTCTTGGTAGGCCTGCAGGTCCGCGTCGGTGAAGGCGTCCGGTTGGTAGGCCCAGCCGCGGAAGGTGCGGCGCACGATTCTCGGCAGCATCCAGCGAAGCAGTGTCTCCGGGATGAAGGGCAATTGGAAATAGAAGAAGTACCAACTGCGCCGCAATTGGCGAAAGTTTTTCTTGAGTTCCTCTTGCAAGCGGGCGGGATGGGGCATATTCAGAATCACGAGCTGGTCGATGTACTGAGGGGTGCGGATGGCCATGTCCCAGGCGACCGCTGCCCCCCAATCGTGCGCCACCAGCAGGGCTTTTTCGTGTCCCAGGGCACCGATCAATTCTTGGATGTCCTGCCGAATGGTCGCCAGGGCTACTTCCTGGACCTTTTGCGGTTTGTCGGTGCCGCCGTAGCCGCGCAAATCGGGGGCTACGACCCGAAAATGCTGGGCCAGGACCGGAATTTGTTTCCGCCAACTGTACCAATATTCAGGAAAGCCGTGCAACAGGAGCAACAGCGGCCCTTGGCCCTGGGCGACGTAGTGCAGATTAATGCCGTTGATGCGGACATTGTGGTGTTCAAGGAGGGACAAGTCGTCCCGACGAATGGTAGCAGTTGACATCTTGATTGTAGTTGTGAGTGGTGATAGGCCAATTTAGATGATATTTTGCGGCCAATCTCTCACTTTTGTGAAAATTCTTGTCGAAAGGGTGGGGTTTTTACGGGCAAGGTAACCCTGATCAGTTTCCCCGCCGGGGAAATCTTCCCGGGGGATTGGATCCCTTTTCACCCCACTCGTCCTACCCGCAGATGAGTGGCTGTTTAAATTGAAAATGACTATCCGCTTCTTTGCCACACGTGATATTTGTTCCAATGCCGGAGCGAATTGCCCAGGATGGTCGCAAATCGGGTTTCCCCTTCGTAGCGTCGGTTCAGCTTGTAGCAGAATTCGTCCAGGTAATTCTGCAAGTACTTTTCGCTCACACCGTGGAATATCCCCGAGAGGTTGCGCTTCACGTTGGTGACCGAAATGTGTACCCAGGGCAGCAATTTGGCCGCCTTTTTGCCTTGGGCCCG
>JBCCQH010000055.1:0-47585 GCA_039024435.1 Bacteroidota bacterium | reverse complement strand
TAAAATTGGTTTGTGAAATTTGCTAGTGCAGATTTTTTTGTCCATCAAAGCTCATTTTGGAGTCCATAGCCCGAGCTATGGGCGAGAAAATAGCGGAAGAGAGGCGGAAAAAGATGCCATAGCAAAATCACAGGATTAAATTTAAACAGCCTCTTATAGGCGATTTAAAATTGGTTGGTGAAATTTGCTAGGGCAGATTTTTTTGTCCATCGAAGCCCATTTTGGCGTCCATAGCCCGAGCTAGGGGCGAGAAAATAGCGGAAGAGGGGCGGAAAAAGATGCCATCGCAAAACCGCAGAATTAAAATTAAACAGCTTTTTAGGGTTATCCACTTTAAGTGCATAATCAAAGCTGACCAAATCCGGCAAAATTCGCAAGATGAGGAGTATTCAAAGCACCTTCTTTCAAAATGGAAATTGCAGTTACGATCACGCTGTCTCAGCCACCTACGGAAAGGGATCTTGCCGAAGTGGTGGCGGCCATTGGGGCACTGGCCCTGCCCAACCAGCGGATTTCGCTGGAGACCCTTCCCCCCAAAGAAAAAATCAGGGCGATTTTCTCCATCAAAGGCACCCCCGATGCGGCCACTATGAATCAGGTAGCCCGGGCTTTTCGAAACACAATGGGCCATCATTCGGACCGCAATGTCACGAGCGGAAAAACAAGCGATTATTCGTGTGCGCCGAGCCCCTTACCCCTCAAACCGGCAAGCGGAGTACCTGGCTTTTATTTCCGACTACACCAAGTTGCATGGCCGCCTCACGCACAAGCGGATATCGAGCAACACTTCCGGATCCCGCCTCCTTCAGTCCACCAAATGGTTCTCACCCTGCACAAGAAAGGCTTTCTCCGCCGGGTTGCGGGACAGGCGCGCAGCCTCGAAGTCCTCGTGGACCGGCCTTCCCTTCCGTACCGCTAACTTCTGGATAAATGACCTACACTAATTTTTGGGATGAGGTGGATTCAGTAATCTATGGCCGCGGTACGATGTTGCACGACTGCGAAGCCGTGACCAGTCTGCACCCCCTATCGCCTTGGCTTTGGCAGGCCCGGGTCCGGGGCTCTGAACTCTACACGGTCATGGTCAAGGTGGGGCCGGACCAAATTCTCAACCACCAATGCGACTGCCCCTACGATTGGGGACCAGTCTGCAAACACGTAGTCGCTACCGTATTGGCGATCGAGGAAATAGTTGAGTCGCGGGGCGCGGGGACGGTAAATGTTCTTGAAGGAGCAACCGAGCCGACGGATGCGCCGGAAACCTTTGATTTGCCCAAAGAACTGGCCAAAATCTCCCAAGGACTGGAACGCCAGGACCTACTCGATTTCATCACCGAAGCCTGCGCGGCCGATTACGCAGTCTTCGAGGCCTTCAAACTGCACTTTGCCGGACGAAGCCAGGAGCTTCCCAAGCCCGATTACCGAGACTTCATCGCTCAAGCGGTAAGCAAAGCGGAGGGGGAATGGGGGTTCATCGAAGCCCACCACCTCGAAGAGATCATCGCCAAGTTGAATCAGCGTGCGGACCAGCAGTACGAGAGCGAAAAATGGGAAGAAGTACAGGAAATTTGCTCCGCCATTATGCATGAGATTCCTCCCCACCTGGAATCAATCTCGGACGATGCGCAGGAGGTGGGCATCGAACTCAACCGCACCTGGCAAATCCAAATGCGTTTGCTACACGCTTCCGCGTCGGAGCCGCTGAAAGAAGCAATAAAAGCCGATTTTGTCCGCTACTTTGTCGAGTTTCCCAACCGATGGGGCGGCCTGGAACACGAGATCTGGCAAGTGCTGATGGCAACGGAACTGACCGAATCCCAGCAGACCGAGATTCGCCAACTAATCGAAGACCAGCTCCACGATTTAAAATTGGGCCTCGACTATTTACACTGGGAAACGGTGCATTGGTTGAAACGATTGCGCGAGTTTCTTATCCACACCGGGAAAGCCTCCGAGGTGGCCGCAGCGCTCACCCCCTACCTGCACCTGGCGGAAATCCGCGAGATCTTCGTTGATGCGGAAATCGCGGCCAAAAGGTACTACAAGGCCAAAGAACTTATCCGCGAAGGGATGCGACAGAAAGCGGAGCATGCCTGGCACGGCGAGGCAAAACCGTGGCGGGGCAAACTCCTAGAAATTGCGCAACTGGAAGACGATGTTCTGGACATCCGGGTCCACGCCCGCGAACTGTTTTCCGAGCACGGGCACGAGATGAAGTACTATGACTTACTGAAGTCGACGTATTCACCGGATAAATGGGCCACGGAAGTAGAAAAGATCATCAAACGGATGATCGGAGAGCCACACCAGATCGGGATATACAACGTAGGCCCGATCGCCGAGGTTTTGGCCCGGGAGCGGCACCACGCGCGCTTGCTCCATCTGTTGCAGCAGTTTCCGGGGGAACTGGACTTGTTGGACAAATTTTTTTCCTTCCTCGAACCCGTCTATCCGCAGGAAGTCTTGCAACTGTTTAGCGATTCGATCCGTGCCTACGCCGAAGCCAATACCGGGCGGTCCTCGTATCGCTACCTGACCAAAATGTTGCGCTCCCTGACCAAACGGCCGGGGGGTCCGGAACTCGCCACGGAGCTTTTACAAGAATTGCGGCAGCAATACCGGCGGCGCCGGGCCATGATGGAAATACTCCTCACCGCTTTTCCCCAAGATCCCGAAACATGAGCGAATACCAATACGAGGAAAAAGATGCCTTTTTGCTTGCATTGGCAAATTCGGAACCGGGATTGTCCCGGCGGCTCAGCCAAAGGTTGCGGGAGCTGGTGGGAGAGGTTCCCGACGGAACGACTCCCGGGAAACGGACCGTGGAGGAATTGCGGACCCGAGCCAAAACGATCCAGCAGGAAAGAAAGGCCCGGGAAAAGCCAAACGGGAAATCGCGCAGCGCAAAAAATTGGCACAAGTAGCGGCGAACAAATCGGCGCTCTGGATAAACGTTGAAGAACTCATCGAACGCCGAAAAGCGCCGGACTACAACGAAGCGGTGAAACTCATCCAACAACTGCGCCAGGCGGCCGAGCAATTTGGCGACCCAGCTGAATTCACCGAAAAAGCCACGCAAATTGCCGGAAAATATCGCCGTCGGTCTAGCTTGATGACCAAACTCAAAAAGGCACGCCTCATCGATTAGCGCACCGCGCACGCAAGGATCTTCCAAGCCACCAATCATTGGCATCTCTCCGACCCACACAAAATGCAAATTTGATTACCTTTACCTCAATCAACTCCGCTCCCTCCGATTAAGATTTTGATTGCCAACACGAATGAAAAAACTCCTGTTCATACTTTTTGCCGCCGGGCTGGCGGCTTGTAGCAAAGATGAACCCATTGCGCCGGTACCTCCCACCAGTTCCCCAGCGGGCTTTCGCCTGCATTCGGTTAGCGGAGAAATATCGCATGTCTTTGATTTTGTGAATGATCGCGTCGAGACCATTACCCAGGTCGGCGATGAAGATTGCCTGAAAAAGCAGATTTTCTACAAAAGCAACGGGCAGATTGATTTTGTCGTTGGCACCACTACGTACGACGATTTGAGCGTCAAAGTCGACACGACCTTTGTGCAATACGCGGCGGGACGCCTCTCCCAAACTACGACCAGAAACTCGTTTACCGGTGCCCAGGTCACGGAGTATTTTACCTACGACGATCTCAACCGCCTCAGCTCAGTAAGGCAGCGGAGAATCATGAGCGACATCACCGACTGGACCTGGGTTTACATTTACAACGACGACAACAATGTCGCCCGCCTGGAACTCTTGGGGGCTCAGTCCTCGCTTTTCGAATACGACGACAAGACCAATCCTTACACCCAAATTGATCTGGAAGTCCGGCTCATCTTGGGCGATTGGCGGCGGATGAATGTTTTCAGCCAAAACAATGCGCTGACCAAGACCGTGGTGTTTAGCAATCCCACCCTGGCGAATGACTCCACCGTCTATACCTACCAGTACAATGCCCGGGAATTGCCCCAAAGCCGCGTCGACGAAACAGGGTTCGAAACGACCTACCGGTACGAATAACGCGGAAACCGGCCCTTACTCAAGGGAGCTCCGGTTAAAGGAAGGGCGCAAACTCCACCCTTGTGACTTACAGGGTAGCACTCCTCAATTATTCCCGAAAATACTCCCGGATCGCCCTTGTCATTGTGACCGGATCCATTTTTTCCAGGGGATGCGGGGTGCGCGGGAGCACGACCATCTCCCCCTGCGGCAGGTGGCGGTAGAATGCCTCTGTCTCCCGGATACTGACCATATTGTCGCGGTCACCGATGCCCATCCGCACCGGAATCTCGATGGCCGCCAAATCTTCCGGTTTTAGCACCGGTGCTTCCCCCAGATCCAGCATCAGATCGGCCGTGCGTTGGAGATTTTCCCGCCAATCGTTTCCCGAATGGCGTGTTTCCAACTGAGCGGCAAACTTGGGCACCTTCGCGAGAATCACGTCCGGATTGAGCATTTTGACCTCTTTGGCCGCCGTCTCGGGACTCCAGGCTAGTTTCGTAGCAAAGGTATGGATCCGCCCCAATTTACCCGGCTGCTTTCGCGCCAGGTCCAACGCCACGTAGCCGCCCATGCTGTACCCGAATATGTCCGCGCCCAGCAGACCATTTGCCTCGATGTAAGCCTGAAGGTTTTCGGTAAAATGCCCGATGCGAAACGCCCGGTCCGCAAATGGCTGGCTCCCGTGCCCTTCCAAATCAAGCGTGTGCACCACAAATTCATCTTCCAGCAACGGAATCCAAGCCGAAAACTGTACCGCCGCTCCAAAGGCTCCGTGCAACAAAATCAGGTTTCTACTCATGACGCAAATTAATTTTCAATTTCTCGATTTCCAATTTCCAGAACATCCTCAGCGGCGGTTTAAAATTGGTTTGTGCAATTTGCTAGCGCAGATTTTTTTGTCCATCGAAGCTCATTTTGGAGTCCACAGCCAAAGCTAGGGGCGAGAAAGTAGCGGAAGAGGGGCAGAAAAAGATGCCCCACCAAAATCGCAGAATTAAATGTAAATCGCCGCTCAGGGCCGCACGGCGTGACGTGCGTCTACGATCCTCGTGCTGTAGCGACTCTTTAGGTTACTCGCTCATCGCTGTTTGCGCGTCCCGAACGCGGAAATCAAGCAATCAGAAATCACACAGTTAGAAATGTTTCCTTACCCCCACTCGATTTCGATTTTGTAGTCGACCAGCCAGGGGACACGGACTTGGCCGAGGGCCCAGGGCAATTGCTTGAGGATAATGTCCAAACCACGTTTTTCTACTTGGAGCGCCCAATTGCGTTCCTGGTCTTGCTTGAGGACACCGTTCCGGATCAGGAAGGTGGCCCGCAATTGGTCCGGCGGAGCGCCCTTCATCATGTTCCACTGTTCCACCACCGCGCGCAACAGGCTTTCGGTGGTTTCCTTTTCCTCCTCCGTGATCTCCACCTCGGCATTCATCGGGTAATCCAGCGGCAATCCGACCAGCAGTTTGTTGAGAAACAGCTTTTCCTCCGGTGCTCCGACCTCTTTGGCCGCCAGGTATTGCAACATGTGGGCCGCCTTTTCCTGGGCTTCCTCGTCTTTGAACTCCCGCTCCTCGTTCAGCAAGTTGAGCAATTGGAAAAAGCGCTCCATGAACGGCCACACCAGCACCACTCCCGCGTTTTCGACGAAGATCTCACTGTCCGCCGGCAGCGTGCGCTCCGAAGGCTTCACCGGCTGGCGCACCTTGGGTTCTTCCCGGTTCTGCTGCCGCTGCGCCGCAATCCGCATCAATTCCAAAATTTCCGTCAGTACCGCCTTGACCGGTACCGAGCGTTCGGCATTTTTTTCGATGAGGAAGCGCACCAGTTCCAGGCGTTCGACCTGGTAATAGCGTTCCAGGTAACGGAAAAGCGCCCGGACGTAATTGACCGCCTTAAAGGCCGAGCCCGTCACGCCCAGTACGTACTGGATCGCATGTTCCAGCACCGGTTCCGCTTCGACCGGCGAACCCGATTGCCGCACCAGTTCCAGCACCGACTCCAAAAATGACCGCATGGGACTGCCGATCACCCAGTTCAAGCGCAAGACACTCTCCACGCCGACCGCTTCTCCGAGCCGGACGAGGCGCAGGCGAACCTGCCGATTGCCGCTCTGCTGCCGGAGCATCTGGGTAAATGCACGCCCGTGCTTGCGGATCACTTCCCGGAAAAATTCCCGGAACTCCTCCGCCGAGACCGTCCCCAGGTCCTGGTGGGGCAAGGCGCCGAAGCGCAAATAGTATTCGACGATCCGGATGCTCTCCGCCTCATCCTCCAAGGCCCCCTCCAGCGAAATGACCGGCGGCAATTCTACAAAACCCTCTTCGGCTAGCATTTGCCGCTCATACTCCTGCCGCTCCGCCTCGATCCGCGCCAGTGCCTCATCCGGACTTTCGATCTTCTGTCCGCGCATTCGCCGGGCCAGTCGCTCCTTGGGCGAAAGATCCTCCATCGCCACCGGTTCATCATCACGCAAACGCTCCCGCTGCCGCGGCTCCGCTTCCTCCTCTGGTAAATCTCCTTCCCCCCCTTCCGAGCGCTGCGGTTCCGCTACACCTTCAGCATCTTCCATTTCGGCCTCCGCCGTCGTCCGCGCTTCCGCAACCTCCTCGGCGGAAAGCTCCAGCACCGCCGGGTCGTCGCTCAACTCCTCCGCCGGCAAAGCCTCCGGGGCCTCGGGGTCTTTCGCTTCCGGGTCGCGCGGCTCCGGCAATGGCACCTCGACCTCCCCTTCCGCCTCCGGCAACAATGCCGCCGACTCCACTGCCAATTCAGTCGCATCCTGCTCTGCACGGTGGCGCAGCGCTTCCGCTTCCTCCTCCGTGCGGGGAACATCCTCGCCCACCTGCGCTTCTACTTCGCGCTCCGTACGGCGGCGATCCGCTTCTTCCTCTTTGTCCGCAAGCTCCGCCGCTGGTGCAAGTGACTCAACCTCTTCTTCCGCCGCTTCAGCTTCGGTTTCCGGCGGTGCTTCCGCTGCTTCCCGAGCCCGGCGGCGATCCGCTTCTATGCGCTCGGCTTCCTCCCGAGTGCCCAACGCTTCCGGATCCACCACCGGAGAATCGGCTGGTTCCTCCTCGCGGTGTCGCGCATCCGCTGTGTGTTCCTCCTCCGCGATCATTGGGCCTTGCTCCGCCCGGCCTTCGGACTGCGGCAGGGGGGCATCCTCAGCGGTCTCGGGGGACAATGCTTCTGCCGCGGGGGACCGCATTGTTGCGGGAATTTCCGGAGCACCGGGATGGGGCAAGGGCGCATCCAATTGGAGGGTGTCTTCCGGCTCCGGCAAAAGCGTCAGCAAGGGAGCAAACCTCCGCTCTCCCTTTTCGACGGCGGCTTCCGCGACCTCCTTGAACTCTTCGATGAACGTGGCCACTGGCTTTTGCACCGCAGCCGCCACTTCTTTCACTACAAACTGGACCAGGCTGCGCGCCGAGGTCCGGCTGCTGAAATAGCGAAATACATATTGCAGGGGCAGATTCCAGGCAAAAGTCGGCGCCGTAGCCAGGCGGGGCGTCGGACTCAGCTTGGCCCGATGCTGGTCCCAATAGAGCGACAAGGCACGCGCCATCGTCCCGACAAAGCCCACAAGATCGGGCATCACCAATTCCAGCACCCGCAGGCGGGTCACCGCATCAAGTTCTAAGATCAGCCGGTTCGCAATCGCCGGGTAAAGCGCCGGCTGTGAACGGTAAATCAATTCCTCAAAGCCCGCCGAGAGCTTTTCCGGTTCCGCTTTGACGAGGCGCGTCACCAGGGCTTGAATATCCCTTTGGCGCAAGTTTTCTACCCACCAGGGGGATTCGCCGTAGCGGAGAAAATACATCACGTATTCGATCCGGCCTTCTTCGGTGCCCAAGGAAAATAGCTCCGTCATCTCCGCCGGATCCGGGGGCTTGATCGGTCGCTGTCGCCGAAAAATGTCTTCTTCCTCTTCCGCCGGGGGGAGATCGGGCATGCGCGGAACCCGATTTTCCAAGGGGCGGGCATCCGGGATTTCAGGGTCGGCCGGTCGGCGGGGCGATTCTTCCCGCTCAGAGATGGGCCGGGACTCGACAGCATCCTCTTCCGGGGGGAAATACTCGGGGTCTACCGGGACGGCCTCAGCCTCTTCCCGGGCTTTGCGGGCAGCTTCCCGCCGCCGCTCTTCTTCGGCTTGGATCGCGGATTTTAGCGCCTGAGTGTGCTTTTCTTGTTCCTCTGGGGTCAAAGGCGAAGGCTCCCGGCGCGTTTCTTTTTCTTCCGTCGCGGGCGTGGAGGGCGCTTCCGTCTCCTCCTCTGCTTGGGCAATGCGCGGCGGCGGCGGCAGATCTTCCCCGTCTCGGGGAGGTGCCACCGACGCAATTCCCGCGGCTTCTTCCTCCGCAAGCGCCACCGGTGGACCGGCTCCCGGAATTCCCCAGGTCGACCAGCCAGCCAGGAGCTCAGCCGGAACTTCATCTACCGTTGCGAGGTGCTGGCGGATGGCTTCGGCAATTTTTTCTGGGGCCGAAGTGCTCTGCTCACCGGTACTGATCCGGTACAAAATCGCCGCGTACACCTGCCGCACAAAGTTTTCATCTGCAGTGTTTTCGGAGCGGAGAGCGACAAATTCGGAAATGACCGCCACCGCCACCTCAAAAACCTGGTCCGCCGTCTGGGCCAGAACATTGCGTACAAACAGCCGCACCGCCGCCACCGGGATATTCTCCATCATTTGGGCAATGGGCGCAGCATCGGGGCTACTGCGACCAATCGTTTGCCGCAGTTCCTCCGGTGCCTGCCGCACCAAAAATTCCCAGGCTTCGATCAATCGCGCCGAATTGACCGCTTCCGGCCCGGAGCGCAGTGCCTTGGTCACGACCGCCCGCATTCGCCCGATTTCCCGACCAGGAACCGACCTTTTCGGCGCATCCTCGGATTCATCGGTGGCCGGGAAGATTTGGGCTACCGGTGAACCCAGCTCTTTGGTCAGGGCCTTCCGCATTTCCTCGCGGTAGGTCGGCGTCTCGAAACGCGGCTCCGGCTCAGAAAACAAATATTTCAACAGTGCAATCCGATTTTCTTCCCGTACCCGGGAAGGCGAGTGCCCGGTCAATCCAGGAATCAAACGGACCATTTCAGTCTCCTGACTGCGCAGGAAAAACACGTGGGAAGGAGCCGCAATCTGCACCAATTCTTCCAGGGTACTCCGTCGGAACTGCCGCACAATCCGTCGGGCCGCTACTGGCTTTTCCGGCAACACCCGGTGCAACAGGGCTACCATTTGATCCGGGCTGCGCGTGACCATTTCCCGAAAAATCTCTTCGATGCTGGACTTGAACATTTCCCCACCGGAAGGCATCCGGCCATACTCGAGGAAGTAGGCCAGCAAATCGATTTTGGCCGGGGCGAGGGGAACCTTGGTACCGATGTCCGGATCGATAATGGGACTGCCCCGGATCAAGCGCACCCGCTTCCCGATTTCCTTCTCCAGCGCCGTTTTGAGTTTGTAGTAGAGATCGCTTTCCAGGGAATCTTCTTTGATTTCGCCCAGATCGATCTCAATCGTGTTCAGCTTGATGATGTAGCTGGGATCATCCAACTCGTCCAGCAAGCGCTCCAACATCCGTTCCAGCCGGTTGTTGAAAATGGCACTCAGGCGATCTTGAACCGGCTTTGCGTCCTGTTTGCGCCCGACTTGCACGTCAAAGGTAAAGCGCTGTACGTAATGTCCAGCGTCACTCGCCTTCATTGACAAACTTCATCGATAATCCGTGCTTGTCGCGCAGACCAAACAATTCGCCGACCACCAGATCGTCATTGGGATCGGCAAAGTACTTGAGCATGATCACCAAGCACCAAGAGAGCTCATCCAGCCACGGCTGGCGGGGCTTGAGTTTGGCCTTTTCCGCGCGCCAGTCCATGTACACCTTCTCGAAGTCACCCATTTCGGCGAGGTCCAGCCAGAAACAGTTGACACTGGTGTGAGCGGGCACACTGAGTTTGAGCATTTGCTCGAAGAGTGCTCGGAACTTGTCGTTGCGGAAGCGAACCGGCCAAGCCGGCAGAATCGCGGTGATTTGCAGCGAGTAAAAATCATCTGCCAGCAGCGCCCCCTTGGGGATATGTTGCTCCTTGCGGATGATCACGCCTGATTTCTCATCTTCCAGTTTCGGAATCAACTTGATGATGCGGTCCCGTTCCCGTTCAGCGGAGGTCTCGTCCAAATAACCATCGCGGTAAGCGATGATCGTACCATCTTCATCGGTCAGAACCAGCGTGTAGCCCTCCTCCGGTGAACCCGTGGTCAGGTAATTGTCCGCCTCGGTCCCGCGGTTCAACAAGGCATCGCGGAATTCGTAATCGAGTTCCATGTCTTCGGTGACCTGGGTCTCCAGGAAAATCCTCCCTTCGTAGACGAGGAACCAAGTGTGCATCGCACTGCCGACCGGGCGCAACAAGACGTGCTCCACCAGGTGAAAACCTTCGGAATCTGCGTTCAGGTCCCGAACTTTGCGGATAAATGCAGTCACGGCACTTTCGCATTGATCCCGGCTTTCGGCGGAATAAACCGCCCCTCCAGAACCTTTGCCCGAGAGCGCCTTAAAAAAGATCTGGAATTCTCCTTCTTTCTTAGGGTTTTCGCGAATCTCAAAATTTTGCCGGGAAAGACCGTCGTTCAGGACGCTGGTCAGGACGTCCTGGTCCTTCGCGCTGAAGGTAAAAGCGGCTTTCTTTCCTTTAGCCTTGGCTTTTTTACTGAACGCAACATCCTCGTGGTTGCGGATGCTGCCCGCCATCGAAACTTCCTGGCTGTCCTTCATATTGAAGAGCAGCGCGAGGCGCTTCTGGAGCGCGGTGGAGTGATTCACGAGGTCGGCGGGATTGTCGCCCCCATCGTAAGAAAGGTAGTCCGGTCCGCGGCCCCGATCCCGACCCAATTCGACGACACCGCGCATAAAGCGCAGTTTTGCCCGAATCAATTCCTGCTCGTAGCGCTGCTGGTTTTCCTCGATGCCGTTGCGCATGATCGCGTGGTAAGCTTCGGAGAGGAATTCTTCCCCGAAGCGGGCCAGCATGTGGTCCAGCGAGCGGTTGCGGCGGTTGGTGATCGGATCGTATTCCAGCCCGATGTTGTCCAGGGCGTCCACTACATCGTCCTCGTCCTGCCCGGGCCGCAACAGCAGGTGGGCATTGGGGATTTCGGCAAATTGGTTGAAATAGGTCCGGTCCACCTCGTCTTTGAGGGAAAACAACTTGTAAAAGTTCGTCAGTTGGGCCAGGAAATTGGCCATGATCTGCTCGAAGAAATAGAGGTAGGCCTTGAGGTGGCGGGCATGGGTCCGCCATTCCAGTGGCCGGTCCTTGCGGACGCCGTATTCCCCGATCCCGTAAATCTCCGGAAACTGGTTCTGGATGCTGTAGTAGTAGGATATCTCCCGGGCGGTCCGCTGCGGGCGCGGATTGTGCTCCGGGTAGGCAATCGGGTGCTGATATTGGGTCAATTCCTCGGACTGCAAGCGTTCGAGGTTTTTGCGGACGTTTTCGTAATTCGGCTCGTAAGCGAGGCCCTCGACGGTGCAGGAGATGTAGTTGTTCGCCAGCACGGCATCGACGTCCAGGGTGGGGAAAAATCCGCGGGGCACGCTCTCCTCGTCGCGAATGGCGTACATCTGAATGGGCAGATCGCGGCGGGGACTGCGGATTTTTACCGCCTTGTGGCCCCGGGGCATTTTGGCCGTTTTCGCCCCGATGTAGTAGCCATCGTGGATGTCGTCACCTTTGAACTTTTCCACCAACTGGAAGCCTTCCGGCAAGCGGTGCTGGGCCAGGTGCATCCCGACCTCAAGGTTGCTTACCCGATCCACGCCCGGGACATCGCGGATGATGTTTACGACCCGCGCAGGATGGATCGACACCCAATTGGCGCGGTCTCCGGTGTACTTGAGCGCTTCCAGATCGACGAAGCCGTGCTTGGGACGGGGTCCATTGAAGATTTCATCGACGGAGTGGCCCCGCTCTTCCAGATCCTGGCGGGAAAGGAACGGCACATGGGGGGTAATCGCCAGTGCTACCTTGTAGAGGATTTCCGCCATGACGCCTTCCACCATGAATTGGGGATCGACATCGATGTCGCCCCGGATGGAGAGTTTGAGGGGGAGCAAAATCCGGATGCGCTCAAAGTCTTCGCAGAGGCTGCGGTTGGCGTTGAGCAATTGAAAGGCCCGCTGCTGGACCCGCTGCCGATTGCCCCGGCCATAGTCATTCAGGATCAGGCTGACCTCGTACAGGCCCGACATGTTGACCCCAAAAGCACCACTTTCCAGCGGCTCAAGCCAGGCATTTTTGACATCGGGGTAGAGGTAATCGATGAGCAGGCGCCGGTAGTCCACAATGGAGATCGGCGCGCTGGGAAACGCTTTGTCCGGCGTGAAGAAGCCGTTGTCCTTGCCCTCAAACCGCTCACGGCGGCGGGCGTAGAGCAATTCCTCCACCGACATGCCCGTCTTGTAAGACAGTTCGGTGATGGCAAAACATAGCTGCTCCAAAATGGTAACGCCCGGATCGTGCTCGTTGTAGTCGGTCCAGATGTCACCGGCAATTTCTTGAATTTCATCGATTCCGGTGCGCTTCAGGAAAGCGTAATCCATGCTCTCCTGAACCTCCGGTTCCTTGGGGATACTCGCGGGTTCTTTGGCCATTTACTTCCGTATTGAAATTTTCGGTGCCGGAGTTATTCGCTGATTCTAACTTGGTTCGCGTTTTTGATCTTGATGCGCTTGGGCATCGTTTGTTTCACGTTGCGCCGCTCAAGGTAGCCTTCGTTTTCGAAGCTGCGGTCCCAGAGGCGGGTTACCCGAAAAAAGATCGTTTTGGGCTTTCCGTCATTCGAGAAGCCGTAGTGATCGCGGGCGCGCATCTGCACGACTTCTTTGCCGTACTCCCGCTTGATGCGAAACTTGATGCGGTTCAGGAAACGGCCCCAGAGGTAGCTGCTGGAAGCCCGGGTGAGCTTGATTCGCTGGCCGCGACGCCCCTTCGCAATCAGGATCACCGCGTGGGTCAGGGCGTAGCGTTCGGATTGATTGTCGTAGATGTGGGCAAAGATTTCGTAGGCCTGGCAATCGTTCAGTCCGTCGCCTTCCGCCAGCACGGTGTGCCACTGCTTATCGGCGGGAATCGATCCGGCCTTGAACGTACCGACCCGGGCCCGCATTGCCACCGTCCCCTCGACGTCCAGCGTGAATTGCGGCTTCATGGTCCCGATACCGATTTTCACCTCATGCTGCAACTCATCGTCGACATAATCTTCTTCCACGGTGATGAACAGCGTGCGGCCCGGTGTAAAGTCACTGGAAATGTCCAGTCCTTTGTTGTTGTCGGGGTTCAGGCGAATGAACCACTCTGCCGTCGTGCCCGCGCGGTCGCCAAACAAGCTCAATAAGCGTCCCGAATCACTCCCCGGGGCCAGACGCAATCCATCCCGCTCATCAATGTCAATGCCATCGTCCTTCTTGTTGATCGTGGAGTCGATCAGTGCCCGATACGATTCATAACCGATGTTCGCGGCTTCGAACTTTTTCTTGAGCTGGGCTCTTCCTTCCATAGCGCAAATTAGTCTGGTAGATCAACAAATATACGTAGTGTATCCTCCTGATCATAGCGAATGTCAGGATTGTCCTGGGCTGCTTCGGGCCGGTTCAGGATCTTGATCAAGTGGGGAGAAATCTGGAATCGGCCCTGAAAATCCACCGGCTGTAAGGTGAATTCCGGAGTGACTTCAGCTTCTCTTTCCGTGAACTCGATTTCGTGGTCACTGTCCGGAATCAAGACCGACCACGGCTTGCGTGCCCGCACGTAGGCGCGCTCATCTTCGTGGATGCGGGTATCCGCCGAACTCACCAATTCGTAAATCCCGGTCGTCTCGTCGTCGATAAAGAAGTGCAGCACGGCAAATTTCGTTACGAAATCGACGTAGGCAAGCGAGCGGATGAACCGGTAGAGGTCTTCCACCCGCAGGTTGCCCCCGATTTCAATTTCGCGCTCTGCACCGCCCAGCCAGGGACAAATGTAGTCCTGAATGTCCTTGCGCAACTTGGCCAGGGAATCCCCGTTGTTGCGGTTGTTGCTGAACTTCACGCGGCAATTGATGCGCACGTATTCGTAAGAGGGGTTGCTCACCCGGATGTTCACGAAAGGCGAGGCAATCTCCTTGAGGAAGTTCTGGATCGCCAGGAGGGTACCGTGGTTGACCTTGGGGGTCAGCTCATCGGTGGCCTGGTTGCTGCCGGGAATGACCACGACGCGCAATTCACCGGGCAAGACAAAGTCCGGATCCGAAATGTGGCTGAGGCACTTGACCTGGGAGATGGTGTGGAAGCGGTCGAGGATCAGCCGCTCATAATCCCAGTGCGATACGGCCCGGCCTTTGTGGCGCAACCGCTCACTCACCCGCTGGAAAAACTCGTCGCGGGTCTCGGCCGCACGGGCGTAGTACGAGGGATAGGGCTGAACGACGCCCCGCACCTCGGGACGCTTGCGCACCAGGTTGTTGATCGAACCAGCCGCCAACGGCGTGCGCAGGTGGTTGGGATCGCCATTGTCCACCCACTCGGCTTCCAGCGCCTGGGCGCGGATTTCCAGTGCACGGGAGACATTTTCCGTGTCCCCCCGCAAGGACACCCGCAGCCAGAACAGTCCCCGGTCCAGGACGCCGTTTTGGTCGGTGATCTGGGCGGGAATCCGCAAGCGTATGATGCCGGTCTTCGTGAAGCGCTCCGTGGTGTCCGAAAGTACGTCAATCGAGCGCAGTGGCTCCCAATCGTCCCCGGCCAGGAAACTCCACTCGGTTTCCGGCAGTTGGGCAGTAAAGGTGGTTTTCCCCGCCGCCAATTGGAACAGCAAAGAAAGTTCCTGGGGCGGAAAGAGGTTCTTCAACCCGATGTACAAATAACCATCGTCGCGGTACTCAGGAATCAGGTTGCCGTGCTTGACCTTGAGTTGACCGCGGGTAAAAACCGGGGCCGAACCGAAGGGGTGCAAGTGGTAAATCTCGTTGCGGCTACTCGGCTCGTACTGGTCGATCACGATTTTGTCCGACGCCTTGTAGCTCAGGTAAATCGTCTTGATCAGCGGTGAGTAGGGCGGATTCGGGAAAGCCAAGGTCTCCTCCAATTCGCCCTCGGCGTTGCGCTGGGCCACGTAAGAGAGGCGCTCTTGGTACAACGTATGGCCGAAGGCTTCCCGTGGCTCGGTCAGTTCAAAACGGAAAAAGCCGATCGGCGTCTGGTTGTCGAAATAGTTGACCGGGCTCATGTCCGGATTGGGCCGAATCTGAAGCCGGCCGGGATCGGGAACCGCCACGTGGGTCACGGTCTTACCGACTTCGCTGGGGAACAACGGATGGGTAATCGGGTCGTCTTTTTCGCCGGGCTTGAATTCGTAGCCGGACAGGGCGGTCAGGTTGATCTTGTATTTTTCTTCGCTGAGTTCGGAGTTCTCGTCAAAGTACTCTTTGTAGTAGTGGGCGATGCCCCGCTGCGGAAGGTTTTGGTATTCGATGTAGAAGTGCAGATCGTCCAGCTTTTTGCGGAAGACTTCCGAATTGCCTACGAGCATGTACGAGCCCACCCGCGGAGTCGGCCCAAAAGCCTGGAAGGGCTGGGTAGCATCCAAACGCCCAAGGTCATTGAAGAGAATGAGCGATTTTACCCGGTCCACTTCGACGTCGATGTCCACTTGCTCAAAAGCAAGGGTTTCCAGAAAGGTGTACCCAAACGGATTCTTGAGTGGGTTCAGCTCCAGTTTTACCACGGGAAACTTGGTGCTGAACCCCTCCGGATTCATGACGGAGGGATCGATCGGTACGACGGGGGGGCAAGATGCCGGAATGGTAAAGGCAATCGTGATCCGATTCCAACTCCAGGGCTCGGATACGACGTACAGCTCGTTGGAAGCTTCTTCGGCGACGTTGATCCAGCCTTCGGCACCACTGACCAGAATGTTAAAGGTACAGTTGCGCCCACGACCAAATACTTCCAGCAGAGCGTACTTCAAGCCTTCTTCAGACCGGTCCTGAGTGAGATCTTCAATCAGTTTGCGGTAGGTGCCTTCGGCGTCGCCTTTTTCCCGAAAGGTGATGTGCAGCTTGACGCGGCGGCGTCCCTCGGCCAACATGAACATGGGCGAGGAGATGGCAAACCCGATTTCGGCCGGCTGCATGGTGGTGCGGCCCGCTTTGTACTGTTCTTCGCCGAAAAGCGGCCAGTCTTTGGCTTGGTCCATAAAGGGCATGCCCTTGCCGTCCAGCGAGTTGGCGACGGGGGCGCCGTAGAAGTTGGTCACCAACTTGTAGGTCCAGGTCTGGCCTTCCAGCACCCGAGAGATGAACACCGACTTCAACGAAGCAATGGAAGCTTGGTTGATTTCGACTTCCTCGGTGGTGGAGTAGTGGATTTCCCGGCCTTCGTCGTCGCGTCCGGCAAACAACAGGGTACCCGCCGGGAGTCGGCAGGAACGCGCCGTGCGCACCAATTCGGCACAGACGTGGACGGCATCGCTGATCGCGGGCCGGTAATCCTGCTTGAGGATGTGCCGATAGTAGTATTCAAGGTGGCGCAGGGTCAGGGTGTTCAGGTCAGCCTGTGCGTACTGGTACAGCTTCAGGAAGACGATGAATAGCGCCATGTCCGGCGGATGGTCCTGCTTTTCCAGGAGGGAATCGTCAAATTGCCGGCGCAGGCGCGACTTCGCGTAAGCCAGCACGTTGAATACGATGTGGTAAATCGAACGCAGCTCAATGAGCGCATTGGCGATTTTTCCCATCCGGTGCTTGCCCCGGAAAAACTCGATTTCGTTGTCGGGTGGGCCGACCAGTTGGTCCGGGAAGGGAAGCACCTGGTGTTCGAGCAGCAACTTTTCTTCCTGGGCCTGCACGTGGCAGGCGTTGAGGAGTTGCAGCGCTTCGCGGAGCTTTTGGTCGTATACTTTCCAAAGCTCCATCTCGACGACGTTTTCAATGGTTCCGGGCAGGCCATTCAGCCGCACCACCGCCGCATACCAACTCGGCAGCTTCGCGGCTTCCTTGACCAAAAAGGCGTAGAGCTGCTCAAAAGCTGCTTCCCGGCCGGACTCTTCAAAACTGCCCCGTACATTTTGTACGTGGTATTCGAAGTTGGAGTCGATCGTGTCGATGTCGACACTGACGACGGCGGCGAGGATGACAGTGATGTCTTGGTTGAAAAAGCGGTCCCAGGTGCGCTGCTCATCGTTTTTCTGAGCTTCTTCGTCGTAGAATTCGACTTGGGAAGAAAATCCCGAGGCAAATGCGAGGTAATCCGCCATGGTACGCTCATCTACCCGGAAATAGTCCGGCATGAGCTTGGCGGAAAGGCGCGAATTTTGGGATGTTCCTTTTCTCCTCGGAGTAATGTTTTGTCTCAGTACCCCCATAAAATCATCGGGTTGCACGAGGACGGCCGGTCGACGAGGTGTAATTTGACCCGATTACACTTCGACGATGTCCGTACCTTCCAGTTTATAAAATGGATATACGATATTCGTTCTCACATTGACCTTGCGAATAGTATAGTCCAGATGGATATAAACCGTGCCTGATTCGTCGTCCGAGTCGATGTTGATCTCTTCGATCTCCACCCGGGGTTCGTAGCGGTTTACCGCCGCCCGGATCACCTCATCCATAAGAATTTTGGTGGCTTTATCGATGGGACTCCAAATCAGTTCGTAAATTCTGCAACCGAACTCAGGGTTCGTAACCCGCTCTCCAGGTATGGTGGACAAGATGATGTACAGGCTTTCCCGTACTTCGTCCTCGACTTCTACCATTTCCAAACGGCTGAAATTCCCGTCGAATCTCGGCGGGAAACTCCAACCTCGGCCTAGAAAATCGGTATTCTCTGCCATTGAGTATCGTGATATTCTTTTCTTAGTTGATCATTACCACGCCACCTTTGATGGTGACTTGTCCGGATCCGTTGACTTCTACGGTGCATCCTTTGACGGTGCTGGCCACTTGCGCTTCCGTAGTCACGTTGAGGCCCTTGACGATGTAGTCCTGGGTGGCGGTATGCTCCGTATTCATCTGGGACTCCATCATGATATTGCCTTTGGCTTTGACGACAAAGTCAAACGGGGTGGTGAACTCGAAGCCCTTGTCACTCATTACTATCTTGTTCTCGTTTCCGTTGTCCTGGTGGATAGTAATGGTGTTCTCCTCATCGTTCATGCAGATCGTGTTCCCACCCGGCGTGTACAAGGTCATAATTTTTTTGACGTCTTCAAACTCGATTTTCATTTTCGAGTTCGTGACGATTGCCTTGTAGGTGTTCGGGCCATCGGGCACATAAGCGGCCTCTTGCGAGGTGCTCGGGACACTGCCGAGGATGATCGGGTAGCGGATATCGGCGTTCAGGAAGCCTAGGATGACCTCATCGCCGACCTCGGGAATAAAGAAGTTACCCGCCTCCTTGGTGGCGTAGTAGGCCGCTTGCCGGGCCCAGACCCCATCGCCGGCTTCCGCGATCACGGGAACGTCGACCAGAATCCGATTTTGTCCTTGCGGATCCTCATCGATTTTCTGAACCTTGCCGACTTGCAGACCGTGAACCGCCGGGAGCATGCCCGAAGCGGGAGGCGTCTGGATGTCTTTTTGGGTTTCGGTAAATGCCTGGGGCGAAATCCCAATGGTCGCTTCGGTATCCCAGTCAAATTCCTTGATGCGGTGGTACACCGCCGAGACGTAGGCTTCCCCATTGAAGCGGGCACCGGCGCCTTTGATTTCGATGAGGGTGTCCGGCTTTACTTTGGGATTGCCCTGGAAGATGAGCTTGCCCCGAATGCGGGACATCCGCGAAAGCAGCAACTTAGAGTCGGCCCACGATTGCAGCATATCGCGCTCAATCGGACCCGTGGAATGCAGTTTGAGCGTCCCCCCGCCCAAAACACCGGACAATTCTTGTCCGTCCACGTTGCCCTGACTGGGCACCGCGGGTTCGGCGGCGCTCACCTTGATGATCTCATTGTTGATCATGTCCCAGCCTTCGGCCTCGACTCCCCCAAGCTGGTTCTTGCCATCCACTTCGAGGTCCATCTTGATGATGTCCGTGCCGTAAGTCAGCGTGAGACCGGCGCCCGATACTTCGGGCTTCTTCATGGCGATCTTGCCGTCGTCGCAGTTCACGATAAAACCGTGCATGTCCGAGCGCGAGAGGAGGAAATCCCAATCGGTCGAACTGTACTGAATCATGCCTTCATGCTTGTAAGGCGTGCTTTCAACGTCTTTGCCGAGACCGTACTCACCGATAATTTTGTTGAAGACATCGTCGTCTTTCGACTCGGTGAAGTAGCGATTTTTCCGCTCGACCGTCATTTCTGCGGCTTTGTCGACCGCTTTGAGGATGAGCTCAGGCATATCATCAGCTTTGATCTTAGGATTGGCACTCAAAAGCACCCCTTCAAAGATCACTTCGTTTTCGCGGTGATAGCCCGCACTAATTTTGACATCACTGCCCGGCTTAAATGCGTCGTTCTCGCTGTTCTCAAAGTTGACTTCAGCGGGGTTACCGTCCAGCAAAATGACGGTAGCCGTGGGGATGCGGTTGATTTCTTTTTTGACCTGAACTTCGATCAGGCTGTAATTACCTGCAATCAGTTCGCCGCCGACCTCAACGTCGACAGATACGAGGTCTACGTTCTTATGTAGAGGACTTGACATGGCGATTATCTTTCAAGCGGTGGGAATTCAAGGTTTTCACCGATTTCTAACTCACGGAAATTGGTGAGGCCATTGTGTTCGGCCACTTGCAAGTAATATTCCATTTTTCCGTAGATCTCTTTGCACATGAGCGGCAGCGAGTCGCCCACGCGCACAGTTTTTACGTGCGTCATATCCGGCGATGAACGCGAAGCGCTTCGGTTCGAAGGATCTTTGTGGATGGTGATGGAGAGGTTGACTTTGGCGCGCAAAGGCTTACCCCCTTGATCAAACAACGTGAAATCCACATTGTATGCGCTCAATTGACCGCGGAATACAAAGTGGGACCACTTGACCATTAGATAGTTGGGCTTGTGGATATCACCCTGGTAATCGTAAACGATGGAAGTCAACCGCTCCACGGTCGAGTCGACGTCAATCGCTTGGCTGTTGTAGTTCGTTCCGTCAAACAGCAATTCGAAGTCCAGGGACTCGGTGCCGTAGCTTTGGAACTGGGTCACAGGACCGGCGGTATCTCCTACTTTCTTCTCCTGCACGTCAACCGTCCGGTTGTGCTTCATATTTTCGGGGCTGAATTCACACTTGAAAGAAGTGCCGCCGGTTGCCGCGGAGTCTTTCAGCCCAATGATTTCGAGTTCTGCCATAAGGATTCAGTTAATGAAAATCTAACGATAACTATCTGCCGGACCTGTAATCCTCCAACATTTCTCGCATGCGGTCCACACACTCGTCGATGATGCGCCTCTTTTCACGTCGGAACTCATCGCGGGAAATGCTTTTATCATTTTTGTGACCAGTCGAGTAGGTCACAGTTGCTCTGATTAACAATTCACGTATTTCAATAGCCATGCTGACCAAATTACGTGGGTGATCCTGAACGGATGCAATTTAAAATAGAATCATTTCGAGATCCTGCAATTGAAACTCAACCGTTTCGATCAGGATTTCGTTTTTCTGCGAATGAAGATTGGCAAAGCTCCACTTGGTCGGAAAAGCACCGTACGCGCGCCAGAAGCGAACGATTCCTCCCGTTCCGGGATCAAGAAGAAAGATATCAATGTCTTTGGGGGTTACAACCGACCCGCTTTTTTCGTAGTGAAAAGAGTTATAAATCCAGGTAAAAAAGCCGGCTTTTTCGCTGGCTACACCTCTTTTCAGCACAAGATTGCCGGGCTTGCGTTTTTTGGGGGCTCCCATTGAATGGCCGCCGCTTCTCCCGTCGCCTTGCATATCCTCTAACTCGATCTGGAATTCCAACCCTCCCACTTCCTGAAAGGAAATGGAATCACCGTCGACATCAACTGAAAAGTAGAAGCCGGGGATGGGAAATTTATAACTCATGGATTAAGGCTTTAGAAATTCCGAAAATCTGACTGTCTTGTGGAAAAAGGATTACCCCGGAGACAGAGTCTCCGGGATAAAGCCTAATTTTTCCAGGAAGGTTCAAGTCACGAGAACCATCTCCCTCCTACGAATTGATTCTTACAGAGAAGTCAACATCTGCTCATAGACAAACGTGATCTCTTCAACTGCTGCCTCGTTGGCATCAGACTTCAGCGTCACACCGCCCAATTTGGTCGGGATGCAGTTGTGGAAGTTCCAGCTCATAACTACATCGCCAAGCTCGTTGAGGAGGTTGACCAAAATGTCACGACGACCGTCGGTGGTAGACATGAAGTTCTTGTCGAAGATCTCGTTGAAAATGATCGTGAGTTCTTCATCATCTTCGAAGACACCTTTGGTGATCTTCAACTCAGAGGTTTCGGTAAGACCGAGACGCTTCTGAACGATGAACAGATCGTTATCACAGTGACGGTACTCGATCACCTTGTTGGTGGTTTCCAAGCCGGTGATTTCCTGGCAGCTAAGCTGCGTGCCATCGATGATAAGCTCAAAGAAGAATCGGGAGATAACCCATTGTTCGGGTCCAATATGACCTGCCATAGTACATAGAAATTTAAGTGATTAATACTGAATAAAAACGTTTTACTAACCTTATCACAAATATAGGGATTCGCATGGGATTTACAAATCAAAAATCAGTGATATTGAGGCTTATATTAGCTTTCCTGCATCTTCTGTTCGAAGGTAATTTCGATAAATTCTGCAGGGCGCGTGATCGCTACTTTTACGCTGATGCGCATTACACCTTCGAGGATATCGTTCGGGGTCATGGTCGAGCCCAGACCGACATGCACTTCAAATGCTTGCGAGGGAGTGGCACCGGCGAGAGATCCAGCTTTCCAGACTTCGGTGAGGAAGTTTTGGATCGAGGTGCGCAGTTTCAGCCAGGTACGAGCCGTGTTTGGCTCGAATACGTAAGCTTCAACTGAATTCTTGATCGACTGCTCGATCATGATCATGGTCCGGCGGACGGAGATGTAGCGCCAGTCCTGGCTATTGGCATCCATGGAGCGTGCTCCCCAGACGAGGACACCTTTGCCCACGAAGGAACGGATCGCGTTGATGGCCTTGCCCGACAGCGGAGAGTTCAGATCTTCCTGATCGTCCGCCGTGATATTGATGGTCGGCTTCACAACCGCGCTCAGACTCACGTTGGCTGGAGCTTTGTGTACCCCTTCTTGATTGTCGACGAGGGCATAGACACCGGCCATGGCGCCGGAGGGAGGCAGTACGTTCAGTTCCGTACGGATGTTCTTGAGGATCGTCTTGTAGATCGGAGAAAGTGCGGAGATGGTCGCTCCGACTTGCTTGATGTCCGCGTTGTCGTTGGCCACTTGGTTGACCACTTCTTCGATCTGCTTGATCTTGCGGGCTTCGGGGCTATCGTCGGCCGGCTCCGAAGAAAACAGCGCCGCGGCTTGCTTCTTGTAGTCTGCCTTTTGCTTGGCCGCGTCTTTTTCCTTGGACTTGGTGAATTTACCGAGGCCACCCAATTTCTTGAAGACGTCGTCGTGGTTGTCCTTGGTGATCGAAGCAATCAGCTTTTCGGCGGCGGCCGCGTCCGGATTGGCTCCGCCTCCCCCGATGCCCATGGCTCGTTTGATGTCGGACATCAGGATTTTTACCAAGTCACCGCGATTGGAGACGTTGCGGAAATCGACTTCACTTGCCGGGGTAATGGTCGTGTGCAACCAAGGGAAGTAAACTGCGGAGTAAGCCAGGGAGTTGGAACCGATGCCTTCGCGGAATTCCTTCACCATGGCGTCCTTTACTTTGGGATCGTGACCGCCCCAAACGTCGACCAGGCCCACGCGGCTCTTCATCTTCGCACCACAGTGCTGGAGGATGGCCTTGTAGACCGAGTAGCAATCGTCCTTGGGCAGGAGAACCGCGTCGGGAATGACGATGATGGTCGGCTCTTGTTCTTTGGTGAGAACTTCGAGGGCTTGCAGCATTTTTTCCGAGTCAATGGACTCGCTGTAATCGCCGATGGAAATGATGTAGGCTTCACCACCACCGTTGGCCCAGAAGAGGCGCAAGCTGGAGTAAGTGTAATAGCGGGTAGCTTCATCTACCGCCAATTCGGGCACATCACCGGTATCGGTGACTTTGAACGTAGTGCGGTTGCCGCCCCCAAAAATTTCGCGGGCTTCGGCCAACGAACGAACCTTGGTGGGCTTCATCAACAGCGAGTTTCCATCTACTTCTGCTTTCTGGGTATAACCGATGAAAGCGGGGACAGCGGTGGGTACAGCGACCACGGAGCTGCCAAATGCATCCTGCTCCTTGATATATACACCAGGTGTCTTAAAATAGCTCATAATCAGGTGTCTTTAGATTAGATTGATACTAATGTATGCCGAATAATTTTTAATTCCGTGTATTCTTATAATGGCCTTAGAGATAGACAAATATATCCGAGTAGATCTTCTCTCCGCTTGCCGACCTTACCGGCTTCACCATATCTGCATTGGGCAGCGGGAGTCTCATTTCCTTCATGTTCCTCTGTCCGAGTATCCGGTCGAGGTACAGCGTATACTGAGGACGATCTTTCAGTTCAAGGGGTATAGTTGATTCACTTATAAATGCCCGCGCCCCAACGGATTCCACAAATCCTTCTTGGGGTGGGGTAAATTCCAGGGATTCGTTTTCTTCCCTTATCCCCGCAGGTGCAATCTTACTTTTCTTGTAGTTGAGGAAGAAATAGCGCCAGTAGGTAGGACGCGCCTCATAGTTGAGGTAGTAGATTTGCGGGTTGACCACTGAGTCCAGCTCAGCGTCCCGATTTAAAAGAGCGTCGACAGGCGTTTCGAGGTAGATGTCGACCATTCCAAATTGCTGACCGGTAGAGTCTTCTGCAACGTAGAAATCATATTTACCCCGCTTGCCTGCTTCCAGTGAGTATTTCCCAAAGGGAACATGGCTCAAGTCTACACGCACAGAACTGCGCCGTTCAGCGGACATCCGCTGCTCAAGCGCATTCGATATTTCAGTAAACCTTTGATCGTATTCGTCTCTGCTGATGTTCTCGCTTCGCAACGAGCGTGTTTCGTGGTCCAGGTATCTGCGGTATTCGTGCCGGAAAGCATTTCGGAATTTCTTCTTGTAGGGTGCCCCGCCTGGCTGCAAATCACTGTTAAACTCATCCCGAATGACGAGCTCGTCGTAACTCACACCGGCTTCCGCAGAATCATCACTGATATTCAAAGAAAATCGCCTTGGACGTAGTGGGACCAGGGCATGCTCTTCGGGTAAATGTAATAATTTTTTCTCTACTTGTGCAACCTTCAGTTGCTTAAAGTAATAATAAACATCACGGGGCACATCCAGGTCAATGTCTGCTTTGTGGCCTCCCTGATTGGAGTAGTGGAACGCCACGCCTTCCGGCCAAAACGGTATCCGCGAAAAGTTCATGAACCTTGCGTTCATGTTTTTGACGCGAAATGAGAACCGCAGCCCTTTCGGAGCCGAGGCCAGCCGGGGGGGCGAGTAGTCGGGATGGAAAAGGACCAGGAACCCGAATGGGAGCTGCTTGAAGACCAACTGATAGTTGCGCAACAGTTGAACCGTCTCCGGAGTGGGTTCGAATTCCAGATCCCTTGTGACTAGATCATTGTAATAGGAGTGTAGAGTAAGGACACCGAAAAACTCCTTAAATCTACTCTCAATCTGGAGATTGATCATACAAATTCACTTACAAGGAGAACCGACCCGGTGCTCCTACCGCGGGGTTGATTCCAGCAATTGGCGGGATTTCGTCGGTAACCAGATCCTCTTCCATGTTGATGGAACGCATGCGGTACAAAATCGAGGGAACGTACTTGGCTCCGCTCAAGGACCACAAATTTACCAGCTCACGGAATTCGACATTTTCGATTTCCACGTGGCAACGTGCGCCATCCGCCGGAAAATCGGAACTGTTGTGAGAATCGAATACGTTGTTGGCTTGGAAAAAGGAGATGACTCCGCTGATCAACTTGAGTGCTTCGAGATAGTCCTGGGAATTGATGTTGCTCTGGTTGTAAACGGCAGAGAACATGACGTAGAGGTTGATGTACACGGGCGGCGTGTCAGTGCTCCCTACTTGCCTCAAATTACCCTTCGCACCGTCGCGTGCAATGTTGACCAAAGAGACGACGAGCTTGTTGCCGTCGACTGCGAGACTGCCGTCTTGGTTAACGATGTTTCCCAAAACGATCTGATCGTCGGAAATCCCGAACTTAGAATCGAGATAATCAATTAATTCATTGACAATGGCTGGCAATACCTGATGAATCATGGTCTTTTAGATTTCGTGAACTTCACTACTCGGAGGGCTGATCTTCAGCTCCTTCTTCCTTGTACTCCCAGGATTTTACTTTTCTGGAAAGAATGACGATTGTATAAAATCCGGGGATAGCTAGAAGAACCCCGATAATGTAAATATATAACTTAAAACTTCCCGACACAAGATAATCGTAGCCAAATGCGGCAAATATTCCCAGGAGGATTGCCCTCGGTAACAGCCGCAAAACCGGCCAAACCTTGTTCTTGAAAAACCCCCTTATTCCTTTTGCTCCTGCCATTTATTCGATATTTCCCTGTCGTTGTAAAAATGTTACCTCCGCGCAAACTTGAGCAGCTTCAGCGCCTGACGGCCCAGCGGAAAGACCAGGACTGCGACCAGCGACAATAGCTTCCAAAGCACCCGGACATCTTCCAGAGGAAGTACGTTCAGGATGATGGCTAGCGTCAGCACCGCCAAAAATCCGATGTAATACCACAGCTTCCGCCGCCGTTCCCGCAAGGCAAAGCGCACCTGCCAGTGCATCACCGCTGAAGTGATGATTCCTACCCCAATGAAGCACAGGAAGTAGCCGATCCCCGGAAACAACAGCCGGGGGGCTGGCTCGGTAAAGTGCTCCGCAATGGTAAACCACAGCTTGTCTTCGATCTCCTGATCGTCCATTCCCGAGGCATACCCCAAGCCGTACAGCCCGATCCCGCCCAGTTGCTGCCGTTCCACCCACGAGTACTTCACGTGCAGCGACAAGGTGTCCTCGTAGAAATAGGTCGTCGTGTCCACCCGGCGCTTCATGCACATCGATAGGGTGTCCATCTCCCGCGGCGCTTCCACCGCATTGAAGATCTGGTTCAGCGGCACCAGGGGTGAGCGCATCCCCGGCGTAGAATCATTCGAAAAGAACTTTCCGTAGTAAGGAAACTCCACGATGATCTTTTCCCGCGGAATCCGAGCAGTGTACACGTAGTAATTGATGGCACTGTCTAGGTCCATCACCTTGCCCGGCCAGTTCACCGGCGCCATCGGACCGCGATTGCCTTCGTAAATCGATTCGTCAAATACGTGCCCCCGCACGATGAACATGTCCACGTTGTCGCGCATGGTCGCGGCAAAAGACGAATCCCGAAAGATGAGGTAATCGTCTTTCGGGGGCAAAACCGCGTACACCAGACAAGATTTGCCCACTTCCTCGTTGTCGAGGTCGTTTTTCATCCGCGCCAGAAACTCCGCATAGTCCATGCGCAGGTTCCAGGGGATATTTGGGTAATCCATCAAAACGCCTACTCCACTGCGTTCGGCTCCGCCTTTGCGCTTCCGGTTGAAGTTGTCCAAAATCTGATCGAGGGAATTGAGCAGATTTTTCTTTGCCACCTCACTCAAAAACTCCCCCCGATAGCCATAATCGCCGTAATCGGTCACCGCGAGCAAGACATTGATGTCGCCGTTGGTCGCGGTCGCCACCTCCAGGATATCTTTCTTGTCGTAGGCCGAATAGGCCGAATCATTGCGCGGATAGCCCGAGAGTGGATTCACGTCGTACTCCCCGACCACCAGATCACTCAACAACTCAAAGGGGTAGTTCAGGTACAGCGAATCGTAGATCAACCACGAGGGCTCGTATCCCATCACGTGGATATTGTCCTTGACCTGGCTGTTGCCGTAGCTGTAGGTCTTGATCTGGCGGAATTCGTAGCGCAACCAGCGGCGCAAAGCAAACGTGCCCCGGTTCCGCGCCCGGTTGGTAATGGGATCCCCGCACCCCTCGAGCAGCGGTACGATCAGGAAGACCAGAAGCAACAGATGGATAAATCGTTTCTGCATGGTTATTCGAAGCCAGTGTCCCCGCCGTAATAAAGTGCCTCTTCAAGCAGTTGAGTAGAGTCGACCGGTATCGGCTCGGTCAGGAACTGCTGAAACCGGAAAAAGATCGGGATCGAACTGACCGAGTTGTCATTGCAAATGCACAGCGACATCGGGCGGTTGGGATCGTACTTGAGGATGTATTGGGAGGAGGTAACGTAATCGTAAGCGGAGTAGGTGTACACCCCGTCTCCGAGCCACGCATCCACGTCGAGGGGTTGGGAGAGAAACTCTTCTTTGCGATAATTGTCCACAATCGCAAAAAAGACGTTTTCGCCGGTAGCATCTCCCGGAAAAACCGTGTTGCCAGTCGTTTTGCGGAAATAGCGGCCCCGGGCAAAAGATTTCACCACCCCCTCACCGGTACCGGCGGACTTGCGCACACTGTCGGCGTACATGAATCGGTTGACCATGTCGTCGCCCGCTCCGATCCAAAACGCCCACAGGCTGTCACACCCCGGACACGGCTCGGCGGCCACGCATTCATCCGTCAACAACAAATCGATGCACTTGCGGTTGGATTTTCCCGGTCCGATGTTGAGCCGGCCAAACAAACTCACGCTGATGTCCTGCTCCGGGGTCTCACACTGGAATTTCGGTCCCCCGATGAACTTCTCCAGCAGGGCCTTTAGCGGATCGTCTTCTTCTGGGCCGTCGTTCAAGCTGTCCAAGTCCGTTGCCACCGACTCGGTATCCAGTATTTCGGGCTCGGTAGGAATGAACGCACTCCGCGCCGGAATCCGCTCAATGTCCACGTGGTAAGTATTGACCCCTTTGACGTCCTTGATGTGGGAAAATTCAAACGCAAACCGGTCTGACCCCCCGTCCACTTTCGGAACATCGAAAGGGGGCCCCACTTCAATCGGCGACTTGTCAAACTCTTCGCCCTGCTTGTAGACCTGACAGATGAGGTTCGCCGGGACCGCGCCGTTGGCGCCCTTGATGGTCACGGTGACCTTGTCCTCGCTTTTCATCTTGGAAAAAAAGGTCATCTGTTCCTGGGTATCGTCCTTTGACAGCTTGTCGATGTAGATGTTGTTCAAGTCCAGCAACGAGACCGGCACCCCGGCTTCATCGCGTTGCGGGCGCTTGGTTTTGCGCCACATCCGCATACTGGACACCAGCAGATTCTTTTCGCCCAGTCCATCGCGTTTGAATACGACCCCGATCTTGCCGTTGGAGCTTTTGATTTTGAGCCAACGGTCAAATGAATTGGGGTTGAGCGGCATCACCCCGTCGATGCTCTGAATGGTCATCGACAGATTGCCCTTGTCCTCGGCCATGAGCGTGGGACAGTCACTGCACTCGATCTTAATGGAATCGCCGGGAACGAGTTGAAAGATGATCGAACTCTCCCCAATGTCTTTGTTGAATTTCAGATTGTAGGCCTCCAATACCCGCTCAACCGCTACGCGGTTATCGACCAATTTTCGCCGCCGCTGATCTTCGTCCATGAAGAAAGACAAGCACAACCCTGCGAAAAAACAGACCAACAATGTAATTATCGCCTTTTTCATGTTGTGTTCAGTAATCGGTGGACATTGCGCCCGATCAATGTCCGGGTATCCGAACTGGCTTGCGTTGTCGACCGGCGGCCATGATTTCGCCCGCCACAACCCAGATCACCACACCGCAATAAAGATAAATAAACCTAGGAAAATAACCACCTTCCGGCAAAGATTTAGACCGATTCCACATCCGGCGGGAAGCAGCCCACTATTTTGGGATAAACGCCGACCGCTGTATATTGAATGCACTTCTCCACTACGCCAATTCTCAATCGATGAAACACCTTGAAGATATATTGACCAAAATCAAAGAAGAACTTGTCCAAGCGGGCAAAGCCCCCGGGACCGATCCCGATGGTTCCCAAGCCTCTAACCAAGGCTCCGGGTCACAGCGTGAATTTTCCATCAAGCATCCGGACGAGTGGCACAAGCTGCTTTTTGGGCTGGTCTGCCGCGGTCACGGGCTGCGCACCTACCGGAAACCCATCGACGCACCGACCATCTCCCACGTCAAAACCACGAAATACCACTTCGAAGAGATTGTTTGGCCCGACTTCATGCAACACGGGGCCATCGTAGAGCGCTACCTCAAACGGCTCATGGACGAACTCATCCAGGACACCTACCCCGACCTGGATGAACTGACGGTGGGGATGGGGGGCATCTGATCGGCCAGCCGCATGAAAATTGATCTGCTCAAGGGAGTGCGGGTTTTGCTGGTCGCCCACTATGTACCCGGAGCGACCGCCGCCTACCTGCTCCGCTGCCTCGGAGCCGAAGTGGTAAAGGTGGAACCGCCCTTTCACGACCGTTTGCGTACCTTTCCGCCCCACTTTTCGGGAGTTGAGGGGCAAATGGGCGCTTGGTTCCGCACCCTCAACGCTGGTTTCCGCAGCATCGTCTGCGACTTCAAATCGGAATCGGACCGCCGGCTCTTCGGCAAATTGGCCCGGAAATGCGACCTCTTGATTGACGGAAATCGCCCCGGCTACCTCGAAAGCGTACTCGGTCAGCATCCGGAAAAGGTCCACGACCGCCTGATCTACCTGCCGATTTCTGCCCACGGGCAAGTGGGCCCCCTGCGCGATGTCGCCGGCCACGACAACAACGTGATGGCATTGGCGGGCAATCTCAGCTATACCACTCCCACCGCCGAAGGCTTGCCCGGAACCTTCTCTGCTCCCATCGCCGACATCAATTCCGGCTACCTGGCTGCCTTTCTCGGCGTGACCGCCCTCTTTGCCCGCCAATCCGGCCAATCTGATTGCGGGGTCCGCACCTTTGATCCTTCAATGCTCCACGCAGCGTTTTTCCTCAATCAAATGCAGGTCGCCACGCTGAACCTCGTGCCCGAGCCTCCGCAAGCCAGCCGGGCCTGGATGAATGGCGGCCTCGCCAACTACACTTCCTACCGCACCGCCGACGACCAAGCCGTTTTCCTCGGTCCCATCGAACCCAAACTGTTCGCAAATTTTGCCGCCGCTATCGACCGGCCGGACCTGAATGACTTGCTCTACGCACAAAATGAGGCGCTACGGACCGAACTCCAAGCCATCTTTGCCGGCCGGACCGCGGCCGAATGGGAAGCCCAATTGGCCGGGATCGACGCTTGTTTCACCGTGGTCCGCGACCTGCAAGCAGCACTCGTGCACCCCCAAATCCAGGCCCTCGGCTTGGTCCGCGAAATCGACGATCCCCATTATGGCAAAATGAAACTTTCCGGTTTTCCCGCCGGTTTTGGACCGGAGAGTCAGCCCCCCGATGTTCCCGACCACGCGCCCGAGCCCGGCGCCGATGCCGCCTGGGTCGAAGAAAATTGGCTCGATGGAGAATTTCCAATTTCCTGATTCCCATTTTCCGATTGACGCATTCGGAGCGCGCGGCGTGAGGAATCCCTTCCCAATTCACAAAATGCAACGAAGTACAATTGGAAATCGGAAATTTTCCTGTTGAAAATTGAGCGAAGCGTCCATCGGAAATCAGAAATTTGCCGATCAGAAATCTTTCCCCCTTCTTCCGATTTTCTCCTAAATTTGTGGGCGATGAAAACCAAAATCCTGATCACTGGCGGCGCGGGCTTTATCGGCTCTCACCTCGTGCGGCGCTTCGTCCGCAACTACCCTGATTACCACATTTTTAACCTCGACAAGCTCACCTACGCGGGCAACCTCGAAAACCTCCGCGACGTGGAAGCCGACCCCAACTACACCTTCATCAAGGCCGACATCGTCAACGGCGACAATATGATCGAGTTGTTTGCCCGGGAAAAGTTTGCTGGAGTCATCCACCTCGCGGCGGAAAGCCACGTGGACCGCTCCATCGATTCGCCGATGGATTTTGTGCTGACCAATGTGATCGGGACGGTCAATCTGCTCAACGCCGCCAAAAAAATCTGGGCCGGCCAGGAAGGCGTACGCTTCTACCACGTGTCCACCGACGAAGTCTACGGCTCCCTGGACGATGGCGGCTACTTTCTGGAAGATACTCCCTACGACCCGCAAAGCCCTTATTCGGCTTCAAAGGCCAGTTCCGACCACTTCGTGCGGGCCTACGGCAATACCTTCAAGCTGCCCTACGTGATCAGCAATTGCTCGAATAACTACGGCAGCCACCAGTTCCCGGAAAAGCTGATTCCGCTCTTCATCTCGAACATCGTAGATCAAAAACCGCTTCCGGTGTACGGTACGGGAGAAAATGTGCGCGACTGGCTCTGGGTGGAAGACCACTGCCGCGCCATCGACGTCATCTACCACCGCGGCACCAACGGTGAAACCTACAACATCGGGGGGAACAACGAATGGCAAAACATCGAACTGATCCGGGTGCTTTGCCGGCAGGTCGATGCCAAACTGGGCCGCCCCTCCGGCACCGCCGAACAACTCATCACCTACGTCACCGACCGCCCCGGGCACGATGCCCGCTACGCCATCGACGCGTCCAAGCTGGCCTCCGAATTGGGCTGGGAACCGAGTGTAACCTTTGAGGAAGGACTCTCCGCGACGATTGACTGGTACCTCAGCAATCCAGAATGGATCGCCAATGTCCGCAGCGGCACCTACCAAGCCTACTACGAACAGATGTACGGTGACCGACTGAACTCCTAATCTTCCCCATGGAAGCCTACTTCTACCTGGGCATGTCGGTCCTGATGATGGTGCTGCTGTTGGTGGCACTCCGGGAGATTCCGCGCTTCAAAATGAATCTGCACCACGTCGTTACCACCAACTACATTGTGGCGGCGAGTGTGGGACTGCTCTGGAATCCGCGCGCCTTGAGCGACGTCATCACCGAGCCCGGGGCGGTGGGCATCGCCGCCGCCATCGGGGGACTGTTTTTTGGGCTGTTCATCCTCATGGGCATCACCGCCCAGCGCGTTGGGGTGATGTACATGACCATCGTCACCAAAACCGCCATCGCCATTCCAGTGCTTTATGCCTGGCTGTATTTCTCCGAAGCGATGCCCGGGTTGCGCATCCTGGGAATTTTACTCGCGTTGGGGGCGATTTTTCTGGTCAATTACCGCCCCGGCAATCCGGTCCGCTTCTCCGACAATGCCTCACCGCTCCTGACGCTGCTGTTGATCGTGGTGCTATTCGTCGGAAATGGTGCCACCGATACCCTCTTCAAAGTCTTCAATGTCCACTATCAGGATTCCGTACCCAATGCCAGCTTTACCGTCTTCCTGTTCGGCGTGGCGGCGGTGGTCGGGCTCATCACAGTCACCGTGCGCCGCTTCACCCGCCAGGAAAAACTGGAACCCCGGTCCCTGCTCGGCGGCGTTGCGATGGGCATCCCCAACTTTTTTTCCATTTACTTCCTGACCCAGTCGCTGCAGTACTTCGACGCGACGCTCTTTTACCCGTTGAACAATACCCTGACCCTGGTGATCATGGCGCTGATCGGATTGTTGGTTTACCGGGAAAGCTTCAACCGCTGGAACCTGATCGGGCTCTTGCTCGCGGTAGTCGCCGTGGCAATCCTGGTGTGAATCCGTGGCAATGCGCCCGCAAAATCTACTGACTCTTCCGGGTCATCCCCGACGCCTAAGCCGCCAATACCAGCCCCCAGCCGCAATCAGGGCCAACCCCAGTCCCCCGAGCAGTCCGTAAAGCCATTTTCCCGGCCCCGGAGCCGCCAAAGGATTCTGATCCCCGATCAAAATCAGCCCCGCCCAAAACGCCGGATGCGCCGTTAAATCATCCGCCTCTTCCAAATAGGCCAGCTTGGCCGTCCGCAGCGCCGCTGTTTTCCCCTGGCCTTCCGCCAATCCCCGGTAGAGCATCCGACTGATCTCCGCCGTTGCGTAGTCCTCCAACTTCCACAAGCTCATCACCACCGACTCCGCCCCCGCATTCAAAAAGCCCCGGGCCAGAGACATCACCCCCTCCCCTTCCAGCAGTTGGCCCGTGCCGGTCTCGCAGGCGCTCAGCACCACCAGCCGGGCGGGCAGGACAAGTTGCTCCACTTCCCAGGCGTGCAGATGCCCGTCATCTTCCGCACCCGGCGCAAAGGCCAGGTAAGAAAAATCGGCCTGGGCATTGTCCAGCACCCCGTGCATCGCGAGGTGCAGGACAATGTTTCCGCCTTCGACCTGCTTAAAGTAGGACTCGGTCGCACTGTCCCCCACAAAGGGCACCGTAGCAAAGTATTCCGCAATCGCCGCCACCTCCGCTTGGGCGCCCGGGAGCGCCGCTTCACCCGCCCGCGTGGCCATTTTGGGAATCGCCCGCACCGTATCCGTGAGATATTCCGGGGCAAAGGCAATCGCCCGCGGCAACCCTTCCGCCCCTGCTATCGCCTTTTCCCGCACGGTCAAGGCCAGCGAGTAGGCGTAGCCAATCTCACAGCGGCGCAGCAAATAGGGCAGCGTCAAGTATTCGCCCGGTACTCCGGAATCATCCTCCAGCAACGTTTCGAAAGGAATGAACCCCAGCCGCCCATCGGAGATGAGCAGCAAACGTTCCGGCAAGTCCGCGCCGAATACCGGCTCCAGCAGCGCCCGAAACAGCGCCCGCCCGTATTCGTGAACCTCCAAAGCCACTTCTTCCGGCTGACCGAGTATGTACGACCAGTCCGATAGGGCCCGCCGGTAACGGGCAATGATTTCCCGCTCCCGAGGCAAACGCTCCAGTCGAAAGAAGCGTGCTGCATCCGCCCGAATGAGCAACGCGTAGTTGTAACGTTCACCCGAAAAATATTCCAGCACCGCCTCCCCGGACCGTTGCGCATAGTCCTGCACCTCCGCCAGAGTCAAAGCCGTCGCCGCCTGCCGCCGTTTCAGATAACTCGGATACCGCTTTTTCAGAGCAGCTTCCACCCGGTCGGCCGCGGCTTGCTTTTCGATCAAATACCCTTCGTACAGATCAATCCGCGCGCTGTCGCCGGACTTTTCTGCCGCGTACCGTTTCGCTTCGTACCAGTCGAGGTCGCGCTGCAGATCGCGGTCGGCCGAAATCAAACTGTCCTGCAGGAACCCACCCTGCACCAACTGGGCTTCCTGCATCGATTCCAGCAGGAGGACCGCCTTGTTGCGCTCCGCGATCAGTAAAGCTTCTTCCAGCAGTTGAGAATCGCGATTTTCCGCGTATTGGCGCCAGGTCAGATCCAGGCTTTTCTCGTAAATGGGTAGGACATACGCCCCGAGAAACTGCTTCGAACGCTCGGCAAAAAACGTATTGCGCAGCAAATCGATCACCCCAAATGCCTGCCGGTAGCCGCCCAAAGCCGCCATGGGCGCGCCCTGGGCATCCAGCAGGTCCGCCCGCTCGGCCAAGAGCCGCAGCAAGGTCCGCCGATTGCAAGGCCGGGTCAGATCTCCGAGGGTGTCGAGTCCGACCGATCCCCCCAATTCCAATTGCCGGCGGATCCCGCATTCCACCGTCACCAACGCTGAATCCGGTTCTCCACCCGCCCGGTAGGCCTGCGCCAAGTGCAAACACAGCTTGGCAAACTCATCCCGACTGGGCCGTTCCAGGGAATCCATTTCGGCGACCGCGCGCCGAAGGGCCTGCCGGGCGGGTGCGATCTGTCCCTGCTGCAACCGCGCCAATCCGATATTTCCCCGGGCAATCGCCACGTATTCGCGGCGCATCCTCGGCCGGGTGAGGATCTGCCCCGAGGCCGCGATACACGCCTCCCATTCCCGCAATTCGAGGTGGGCCAGCCCCAGATTCAAGTAGAGTCCGGCTTGCTGGGCCGGTTCCAGATCGGCGATGTCCGCCTGTTGCGCACTTTCCTCCAGTACAAACAGCGCTTCCCGGTGGTCCCCACGCCGCAACAGGGCCAGGCCTAGATTGATGCCGGTCTCTGCGTAGTCCTGCTCCATCCCGGCTTCCCGAAAAGACTTGCGCGCGCTGCGTTCGTACTCAATCGCGCGGTCGTAGTCGTTCCGCTCGAAGTAAATCGCCCCAATGTTGTGGTAAATGTTCGCCAGATCGGCCGTGCGGTCTTCCTCGCTTTGGCGATTGAGGGCCTCGGCTTCGAGCAAAATGGCCAGGGCACGCTCATTGTCGCCCACGTAGCTGTACACCGTCCCGTAGAGATCAAGCAGGTCGGCGTAGGCACCTTCCGGATAAGCGTCCGCGGCAAGGAGCTGGTCCCGGGCCGCTTTCAGTCCCGCCAGTGCCCGGTCAAATTCTCCCCGGTAGACCCGGGCAATCGCGTGGCCCATCGCACAATTTACCGAAGCTTCCAGATCGCCCTCGGCAAAGAATTGCGCCTGGCACGCGGTGAAGGCCACCGCGGCAGCCGCCAAATCCCCTGCCTCCAGCGCTGCTTCTGCCTCAGCCTGGATCTGTTCCGCCGAGCGCGCCGGAGCTTGCCCCCAAACCGCAACGCTCCCAAACGCCCAGAAGGCGAGCGGGAGTGCGATGTTGCGGACGATATGCGTGAATCGGATGCTATTCACCCAAATGATTGCCTTGAGTCAGGTGTCGTGCCATTTGTAATACACCATGGTGTTATCGAAGTCGTCGGCCTCATTGCTGTACTGCAATTCCTGCACGTAAGTCAGGTGGTCCGCCCCGAGGTTGTCACCGTAAATATAGAAAAGGTCATCGGGATTGTTCGATGCACCTTGCAGCATCAGGCGCAGATTGCTTCCCATTTGGAAGTTGCCCTGGTCAAAAGGCAGTCCGAAATAGTAATAATTACCGGTTGCCACCAGGTCCACGTTGATCGAGCCGACCGAATGGTAATCGGCCGGATCAGTGCCGCAGGTGTCCCCGCCGCAGAACGCAATCTGCAACTTGAAATTGACCACGGGACTGCCGGAGGTGGGTTCGGACCAGATGCCTCCTCCCGGCGGATCGCCGAAGTTTTCAAACCGGGCCTTGATGAGGAGAAACGGGTCACCGACCCCAACGTTGGTGATCTTGAGTTTGTACTTTTTTCCTGACATGGGTGCTTAAAGGCTGTTTAAATTAGAGGCTGTTTAAAATTGGTTTGTGAAATTTGCTAGCGCAGATTTTTTGTCCATCGAAGCTCATCTTGGAGTCCATAGCCCGAGCTAGGGGCGAGAAAATAGCGGAAGAGGGACGGAAAAAGATGCCACAGCAAAATCGCAGAATTAAATTTAAACAGCCTCTTAGGTTGGATTTGATTGATTCCTGGGCAACGCTACAAGGCCCAATCGTAGTACACGGTGATGTTTTGGAAATTCCGGGGGGCATCTTCGTAGTTGAGGCGTTGCAAGTAGCCGTCCGCATTCGCGTAGAGGCTCCCGCCTTCAAAATCCAGTGTACTGCCGCTGGCGACGCCGTTCATAAAGAAATAGAGGGTTTCACCGGGGTTGTAGTTGAGTGCATCGAAGGGCAAACCAAAGAAATAGGGACCATCGGTGCTCAACTTTTTGACCTCAATCTGGCCCACGAGCGGATATTCGGCGATGTTGTGTTCGGTGCAATTGCCGCCCCCGCAGAGGTAAAGCGCCAGTTCCAGGGTGTCGATTGGCGTCGCCGAAGGCAGCGTGTATTCCCCTCCGCCGATAAATTCGGATTGAAACAAGATGAACGGATCGCCAACTCCGATGTTTGTGATTTTCAGTTTGTACTTTTCACCAGCCATAATTGATAGTTGTTGAGATTTAAAAATGATTGTTTTTGCTTGGAGATTATCTCCGGAGAACGATGCTGAATTGCATCACTCGTCTTTGTATACCGGGGGAAAGAAAATGTTACCCGGCGAGGGCACCGCGGGGCACACATCTCCCGGATCGAGCTTTGATATTCGCCTGCATTAATTTAGCTTAGTTGTGGGAAAAGTTGCAAATTTGCGCTTATTGGTCTCTTTTGTGATTTTTTCCATCACTGAAGCGCATCGATGAGACAAAATTCTTCCGAAGACTATTATCTCCAAGGAATCCGCCAGCGCGATCCGCAGGTGCTCCACACCATTTACCAGGAGTTTTTTCCGCGAATTGCCCAGGCCATTCGCCAAAACAGCGGCAACGAAACCGAAGCCCGCGATATTTTTCAAGATGCCCTCATGGTCGTATTCCAAAAGTCCCGGGATCCCGAATTCCAGCTTTCTTCGTCTTTTTATACCTACCTCTACGCCGTTGCCCGCAATCTTTGGCTCAAAAAACTGAGAAAAAAGGACCGGCACTGGGTAACAATCGACGGGGAAATGGAATCTATTGCTGACCACCCACCGTTCCTCGCTGAAGAACTGCGGCGGGAAGCGCAGTACCAATTGTACCGGCGCAAGCTGCAAGAATTGGGGGAACAGTGCCGTGAGTTGCTCAAGCTTTCTCTAGCCGGAACCCGCGTTTCCGAAATCGTGAAAAAGATGAATTTCAGCTCTAAAGGCTACGCCCGGAAACGGAAGTTCAAGTGCAAGGAGCAACTCATCAAGCTGATCCGGAAAGATCCGGAATTTTCTCGGTTGAACTTTGAAGAATCATAAGCATGTACGACCAAGCCACTTACGAAACCATTGAGCGCTATCTGCGCGGGGAGTTGCCGGAAAATGAGCAACGGGCCTTTGCCGAGCGCCTGGCTACAGAACCGGCGCTGGCAGCCGAGGTGGATTTGCACCGGCAACTGGATGCGGCCATTGGGGACTCGGAGACGATGGAATTCTTTGCCGCGGCGCAGGCTAGCGAAGCGCGCTACTTCTCCGAAACGGCCTCCGAGAGCGCTCCCGAAACCAGTGATTCGGTTCGCCGGCCCCGCTGGCGGACTGTGTATACCATTGCGGCGGCGGTGCTCATTTTGGCGGTGGTGGGCGTATTTACCCTCCAGAACTTGGGAGAAAGCAGTCCGGAGGCGCTCTACCAGGAATATTTTACCGTCTACAGTGGTGCGGAGTGGCGCTCCGGTTCACCCGTCCTCGAAACGGAACTCAAGGCGGCTTTTTCTGTCTATCAAGCCCAGGACTACGCGGCGGCGCAGACGGCATTTGCCGCCCTCGAAGCCAAAAGCCCCGACAATGCCACCGTGCGCTTTTACCACGCCATGAGCGCCATGGCCAACCGCGATATCGCGACGGCCCTTCCCCGCTTACAGGGGCTCAGCACGACCTCCGGGCACACTTTCCGCAGCCAGGCGCAGTGGTACCTCGCTTTGGCTTACCTGAACCAAAACCAACCCGAATCCGCCATTCCCCTTTTGGAAGCGCTGGCCGCCAAGCCCGGAAAATACGGGAAACTTGCCCGGGAGCTGCAGGAAGAATTGTAAGCTTGCTGGTGGTGGAGAATCTTGGAGCGCTGGAAGCATACACCATCATTTTGCCCCCTCAATTGGGGGAGACGCGGGCGGCGAGGCCGAGGCAGCAAAAATCTCCCCTCAGGTCAACATCGCTCGCAAAACGTGCAAAAACTGCTCGATTTCGGCTTCGGTATTGAAGTAATGGGGCGAGGCGCGTAGGATGCAGTCCAAACCTTTGCTGTGCAGGTAATTCCACGCTCCACTTTTGGGGGAACGGTTGACCACAATCTCCTCATCCAGCAAGCGAGCTACGACTTCTGCCGCAGGCATTTGTGCCACGGTAAAGGTCACAATTGCCCCCTGAATCCGGCCCCGGTCGTGGACTTCCACCCCAGGAATCGTCCGCAAACCCGTGCGGATCATTTCCCCGAGCCCCTGCAAGCGCGCCCAGATGCGCTCCGGGCCGAGTTCCTGCGCGTAGCGCAGCGCCTCACTCAAGCCTAGCACCAACCCAATGTTGCGTTCGAAGTGTTCGAACCGGCGCGCGCCCGGGTGCAAAGCGTAGGTTTCCGGACTGGTCTGAAAACCACCCCAGCCGCCCAGCAGTGTGGGGCGGATCCGCTCCATTGCCGCCTGGCTCACGTACAAAAAACCAGTCCCCCGGGGCCCCCGCAAAAATTTTCGGCCGGTCGCGCACAGCATATCGCAGCCAATTTTCGCAACGTCCACCGGCAACTGCCCCAACGACTGACAGGTGTCAAGCAAGTACAGAATACCGTGGCGCCGGGCAATTTTCCCAATGGCGGCCGCCGGCTGCACCAGCCCCGAGGTACTCGGCGTGTGGGTGATTGAAAGCAATTTCGTTTGTGGGCCGATCATAGCCGCGAGGGCCGCTAAGTCCACTTCGCCGAATTCGTTTTCGGGGACGTAGCGCACCGTACAGCCCCGCTGCTCACTGGCTTGCAGGTAGGCCAATAGGTTGCTGCCGTATTCTAGACTCGTGGTGATGATTTCGTCTCCCGATTGCAATTCCAATCCATTGAATACCGTGCGCCAGGCCATCGTGGCGGATTGGGCCCAAGCGATTTCCGAGGGATCGGCATTGATCAGGGTGGCGGCCCGCCGGTAGAATTGCTCAATTTCGGCGGCGGATTCATTCCAAAGTCGGTAGCCGCCAAGGCGCGCTTCCTTTTCTAGGTAGTGCGTAACCGCCCGCAGAACTGATTCGGGAGGGAGGGCCGCACCGGCGGCATTGAAATGGGTGACATGTTTGGTCCCGGGAGTTTCAGCGCGCAGGCGCGCAATCTCAGCGGATAAAAATGGGGAAGGCAGCGTTTCCAATGGCGATTGCGTATCTCGGTGGTTTAACGGCGTGGCGTTAAGGGGCATATTCGCCCGTCACCAACAGCCCCAGCGATTGCATGATCAGGTAGACGCCCGCCCCCGCGAAGTACCCGATGAGCGCCAGCCAACTGATGCGCTTGAGGTACCAGAAGAATTCTACCCGCTCGATGCCCATGACCGCGACGCCCGCCGCCGAGCCAATGATGAGCACCGAACCACCGGTTCCCGCGCAGTAGGCCAGGAATTGCCAGAAGGGCGCGTCTTTACCGAGTTCGGCGTAGGTCGCTTCGGGATACATTTCAATGGCTCCCGCCACCAACGGCACGTTGTCGACAATCGAAGACAGCAAGCCAATGGCCACGACCACGACGTCCCGGTTGGGAATGGTATTGTCCATCCAGGTGGCGAGATCATTCAGTACCCCGGCGACCTGTAGACTACCGACGGCCAGCAGAATACCAAGAAAGAAAAGCATGCTTGGCGTATCGATCCGCTCCAGGGCGTGGGACGGTGAAAGGGCTTCTTTGAATTTGTCACGCTTGTTTTTGTTCAATATTTCGGTGACCGCCCACAACACTCCCAGGGACAGCATCATCCCCATAAAGGGAGGTAGGTGGGTGTAAATCTTGAAAATCGGGACGAAGACCAAGCCGGACACTCCGAGAATAAACACCAGCCGCTTTTCAAATTCGGTGGTGGATTCTTCGTTCCGTGCGGCCAGTTCCGGGGGGGTGACATCGCCCTTGATCATGAAGGAAAGGACGCCGAGCGGAACGACCAAGCTGACCAGTGAAGGCAAGATCAGGTTGATGATCACGGTGCCCGCCGCGATTTTGTCGTCGATCCACAGCATCGTTGTGGTGACATCCCCGATTGGCGACCAAGCGCCGCCGGAGTTGGCCGCGATAACGATCACCCCCGCAAACAGCAGCCGGTCACTGCGGTCTTTCATCAGCTTGCTCAACAGCGAAACCATTACAATTGAGGTCGTGAGGTTGTCCAGTGCCGCCGACAAAAAGAAGGTAATCAGAGAGATGGTCCACAGTAGCTTGAGCCGATTGGTGGTCTTGATCTGTTTGGTGATGACCTCAAAACCGCCGTGTATGTCCACCAATTCAACAATGGTCATCGCTCCGATCAGGAAAAATAGGATCTGAGCGATCTCGTCGACGTGCTCACCGAGGTGTTCCAGCACGTGTTGATAGTGTTCGTGCTCACCAATGATGAAGATGGTCCAGCAAAGGACTCCAGTGATCAGGGCAGCGGCGGCTTTGTTGACCTTCAGCGGGTGCTCAAAAGCAATGGCGAGATACCCAAGGACAAATACAATAATGATGATGGTCTCCATGCAGCTGTAGGGTCAATTGATCAAGCGCAACTTACTAAACAAAGCGGAATTCTGAAACGAAAATCGGGCGTGCGTCGCGCACAGCGAAGGGCCAATGGCGACGCCCAAATTTGTCCATAAAACCCGTATTCGCAGCAAAATAAGGCGATCTAGTTCAATTTATCAAGGGCCACCTCAAGCCCATTTTGCCACAGGGCAATTGGGCGCGGATCGGAGGCTTGTACTTCGAGCAGGGCATTGCGGATCGTGCGGGAAACATCCTGGAATATAGCGTCGTCTTCCAGCGGCCCTTTGTTTTCCATGAAGTAGGCAAAGGCCCGCGCCATACCACAATTGGCGATAAAATCGGGGATGACGGCGATTTGGTGATCGGCGTGGATGGCAGTGGGGCCCAGGAAAATCTCTTTGTCGGCAAAGGGGACATTTGCTCCGCAGGAAATGACCTCGACGCCACTGCCGATCATCGCGTCAACCTGGGCTTCGGTAATGATCCGCGAACGGGCGCAAGGCAGGAAGATTTCCGCTTGGACTTCCCAGATCCGCTCGTTGAGTTCCGCGAAGGGGATCATGTCCGGGGCGGTCAGCGCATTGCCATTTCGGGTCAAAAATAGCTCCCGAATCTCTTCGAGGCTGAAGCCTTCTGGTTTCAACAATCCCCCATCCCGGTCGATGATCCCCACCACCGGTAGTCCGTATTGGGCGATGTAATAAGCGGCGGCGCCCCCGACGTTTCCGAAGCCCTGCACGATGACCCGCTTGCCGGCCCAACTGTCTTTCCAGATGTCATAGTAGTGCTTTACCGCTTCAACTACGCCCCAACCGGTGACCATATCCGCGACCACACAGGGCGTATCCCCTCCGGGGTTGTAACGCGGATCGTCCAATTGCTTGCTTACCCCTTCCTGCAAGCGCCGAATGATCTGGAGTTTTTGGGCTTGGTCCGGGCGGAAATGCCCCACGGCAATTCCTTCCTGGCAGTGCAACAGCCCCAAATCCCAGGTGATCGGCAACACTTCTTTGACCTCATCGATGTTGAGATCGCCTCCGGTGCCGTAGTAGTTTTTCAGCAGGGGGAGGACCGCAGTGTACCACCGCCGGAGAACTCCTTCCTTGCGTGGATCGTTCGGATCGAAGTTGATGCCAGATTTGGCCCCGCCGATCTGGGGACCGCAGACGCAAAACTTGACTTCCATGGTTTTGGCGAGGGACAAAACCTCGTGCATGTTCAAGCCGGGACGCATCCGGGTTCCCCCGCCGGCGGCTCCTCCGCGTAAAGAATTGATCACTACCCAGCCGACCGCTTCGGTTTCAGAGTCCCGCCATTCAAAGACAATCTCGGGCGCTTTGTTTTCAAAAGCGACCAGTTTGTCCAGCATATTTGATTTGACTTGCAACATGAATTTTTCGGAATTTTGAGGCCAATTTACGCAAAATTTCGGGGTTTTCGGCGGGAGGGCCCGCTTTTCCGGACGGCACGCGGAGCACCAATTTTTCTTTTTTCTGCCACCAGACTATCTTTCGTGTGCTTGACCTCTGACCAAAATGTTACGGAATCTTCTCGATCTAATATTTCCTCGGGTATGCCCGGGCTGTGAGACCGCACTTGTGCGCGGCGAGGGGGCAGTTTGTACCCAGTGCCTACTCACCATGCAAGAAACGGGGTTTCACCAGCAGGAACAGGACAATGAACTGTACTACCGCATGGCCGGCAAAACGCCCCTTGCCGGTGCTTCTGCTTTGTACTACTTCGATAAGCAAAGCCGGTTCAAAAAAGTGATTCAGGCACTCAAGTACAAGAATCAGCCGGAGGTAGGTCAGTTTCTGGGAGAAATGTACGGGACGCGGCTGAAAGGGGCTTTGATCCGGGCCCAGGTCAAGGCCATCGTTCCGGTCCCCCTGCACCCCAGCCGCTTGCGGGAACGGGGCTACAACCAATCGGCCGAAATCGCTAAGGGACTGCACCGAACCACTGGTATCGCGGTCGTCGAGGGGGCTTTGGTTCGCCGGGACAAGACTACTACCCAGACCCGCAAGGGCCAACACGCGCGCTTCGACAATGTCCGGGATGTGTTCCAGGTCAAGCGTCCCCTGTCCGGAAATCTTCTGCTAATCGATGATGTAGTGACCACCGGGGCGACTTTGGAATCCTGCATTCGGACGCTGTATGCCCAAAACGAACCCCCCAAAAGTGTTCGGGTAGCGGCTTTGGGCATGGCCCGACACGAATGATTTTCCTGTTTGCCCCTTTGAAATCTCCGTCATTTTCCCGAAATTTATCAATAACTAATAACCGTCTCTTCAACACCAAAACTTAAACAGAAAATATCATGGGAATGCCCGCCGCCCGAATGGGAGACTTTCACGCTTGTCCGGCTGTATGCCCGGGACCGGCACCGCACGTTGGAGGACCGATCTCCGCTGGATCGCCGAACGTCATTGTAGGAGGCATGGCCCAAGCACGGGTCGGGGATACAATGGTGTGTGCTTGTGCACCCGATACCATTGCCGCCGGTTCGGGAACGGTTCTCGTAAACAATATGCCGGCCGCGCGCCTCGGTGATTCCGGGGCCCATGGCTCTTCGATTGTCGTAGGTTTTCCTACCGTACTGATCGGCTAAGGTGAGCGTTGCGCTCTTTCCGAAAAGTCCACTGGCTCGCGCCAGTGGACTTTTTTTATTGGGAGGACGCCGGCTGGGCGATCCGCTCGATGGAGAAGCCGGCTCGGCGCACAGCCTCAACCACTTCTTCGGCGTCGCCGGTTTCTGACTGTACCAGCAGGACCTTGTCCGGGTGCTCGGTATTAACGGTCCACGATTCTACTTCGAGCAAACTATTGAGGTGAGGGGTCACAGAGCGGACGCAGTTGCCGCAATTGATATTGGTCTTGAATTTTAAGGTCACCATTTGATTTTTGATTTAAAGGTCAAGCTGACGCAGGCGCAAGCTGTTCAGGACGACGGAAACGGAACTGAGCGCCATTGCAGCCCCGCCGATCATTGGGTCGAGCAGTTGTCCGGTGAAGGGATAGAGCACGCCGGCCGCTACGGGAATCGCAGCGACATTGTAAACAAATGCCCAAAATAGGTTTTGGCGAATGGTTCGTACGGTCGCGCGGGATAAGCGCAGGGCACGAATCACTTGTCGGAGGTCGGAGTGCATGAGGGTGATCGCCGCACTTTCCATCGCGATATCGGTCCCACTGCCCATGGCCATGCCCAAATCCGCCTGGGCGAGGGCTTCGGCATCGTTGATGCCATCGCCGACCATGGCCACTACTGCGCCTTGGGCTTGCAACTCTGCGATGAAGCGCCCCTTATCGGTGGGCAACATGTTTGCGTGGAATTCTTCGATGCCCACCGATTCGGCCACGGCGGCCGCGGTACGGGCATTGTCGCCGGTGAGCATAATTGTGCGCATTCCCAGCCGCTGCAATTCCTGAATGGCTGCCGGTGAGCTGGCGCGAATGCGGTCTTCAATGGCAAAAATCGCCCGCAATTTTCCTTGGCCGGCAAAGTAGACCACCGTACGCGCCTGGGCTTCCCACTGTGCCGCGGTTTTCGCCATTTCATCAGGGAGGGCGACGCTGGCGGAGTCCATGAAGGCTCGATTGCCGACCCACCAGGATGCTCCTTGGGATTCGGCGCGCAGTCCCCGCCCGGTGATGCTTTGGACCTGGGTGATGGGGACATTTGAGATTTCATTTTCCGGTAAATGGGCTACAATCGCCTGGGCAATTGGATGTTCGGAACGCTTTTCCATGGCCCGCAACACCGCACCCGCCGTAGATTGGTCCGCGGGCGACTGCCACCGGGCCTGGGTGACTTCGGGACGTCCTCGGGTTAGGGTTCCGGTTTTATCCACCACGAGGATCCGGGCTTCGTGCGCCACTTCCAGGACCCGGGCATCCCGCACGAGCACCCCCAATTGAGCCCCTTTTCCAAGCCCTACCATCAAGGCCGTCGGGGTCGCCAATCCCAATGCACAGGGGCAGGCGATGATCAGCACGGTCAGGGTGACCACCAGCGCATGGGACAGGGACGGCTCCGGACCAAAATGGTACCAGATGGTGCCCGCAAGCACCGCCAATGCGATGACCGTCGGCACAAAAATCGCGGAAATCCGATCTACCAGGTGCTGGATCGGGGGCTTAGTGGATTGCGCTTTGCGCACGGCGCTGATGATCCGAGCCAGCAGGGTGTCGTCACCGGCACCGCTGACCAAGACTTTGAGGCTGCCTTTCTGGTTGATGGTCCCGGCATACACCGGGGCGCGGCGGGCTTTTTCCCGGGGAATGGGTTCCCCGGTGATGGCGCTTTCGTCGACGAAGGACTGCCCGGATTTCACGATGCCATCTACGGGAATCCTTTCTCCAGGGCGGACCACCACCAAGTCACCGTTGATGACTTCCTTGAGGGGTTTTTCTACCTCATGGCCGTTGCGGATCAAGAGTACGGTCGCAGGTTGCAGGCGCATCAATCCGCGGATGGCACCGGAAGTTTTCTGCTTGGCGCGCTCTTCCCAGAAGCGGCCTAGCAGAATCAGGGTGATGATGACCGCGGCCGATTCGTAGTAAACTTGGGGGACCAGGCCACGTTGCCGGAGAAATTCAGGGAAGAGGGTATTGAAAATGCTGAAGGCAAAGGCGGTCCCGGTGCTTAAAGCGACCAGGGTATCCATGCTGGTGCCTCGGTAACGCAGTTTTTGGGCGGCTTTCCAATAAAATTCGGAGCCGCTGTAGCCGATGACCGGCAGTGACAACAGCAGGAGCCACCACCTTTCGCCCGGGACTTGTCCGGAAAATACCATGCTCAGGAGCATTAGCGGTAAGGAAAATACCGCCGCGACAATCAATTTTCGGCGCAGTTGTTGGATTCGCACCGCGGATTCCTGATCCTGGCTGGCTTGTTGCACGCGGGATTCGCCGGTGATGATGTCGTACCCGATTTGGCGGGCGGCATTGCCCAGGCGGTTCACATCGATGGCAGCATCGTCCAGCTCGACGTGCAGGCTTTGGTTGGGGTAATTGACCTGTACGGAGACCACGCCGGGCTGGGCGGCTAGATGTTTTTCCAGGCTCACCGCGCAGGCGGCGCAGGTCATTCCTTTCACCCCCAGGGTCATGCTGTCCGATTGCTTGCTCTGCATGTAGACTGCAAAGTTACAATTTTCGTTGTAGGGTTGGGGAATCGGAAATGTGGTGGGATGGGGCAGGGCTGTGACGGGGAGGTTCTCGACCATGATTGCGGCTTAGTGATCGCGGTCTCCTCTTTGCGGCTTCGTCGCTCGTCGCAATGACAAGTTGGGGGATGGTTCTCGTTGGTTGCGAGGTGGGCTTGTCATGGCGACGACCAGCGGGAGGAAGCATCTTTCACGCTGCGGTTTTGTTGAGTGCTGGAAACTTCACTCTGGGAAAGCTTGCTACTTATTCATCGCAATCTCCTCCTTGCTCGTTCGTCGCTCGTTGCGATGACAAGTTGGGGGATGGTTTTATTTGGTTGTGAGCTGGACTTGTCATGGCGACGACCAGCGGGAGGAGGCATCTTTCACGCTGCAGTTTTGTTGAGAGCCGGGAAATTCACTCTGGGAAAGATCTCTCCTTGCTCCTTCGTCGCTCGTTGCGAAGAGAGGTTGGGGGATGGTTGCTTGTCGGGCTGACGGGGATTATTGTGGGGACGGGATGTTGGATGTTTTGGTTATTGTTTGGTTAAAAAATGGCCAACGCCCCTGGACTCGGGTTGAGTTGGGGCGTTGGGGAGGGTTATAAGGTTGTGGCGGCGACCTACTCTCCCACGTTTTACCGCAGTACCATCGGCGCTAAGGGGCTTAACTTCTCTGTTCGGAAAGGGAAGAGGTGGACACCCTTGCAATAGCTACCATCAATTTCGAAAAATAATGGATATGGGATCACCAAGAAAAGTGAGTTTAAGACTTTTGGCGTCAGAGACGTAAAGCTACGGGTAATTAGTACTACTCGGCTCAATACATTACTGCACTTACACCTATAGCCTATCTACCTGGTCGTCTTCCAGGACCCTTAAAAGATATCTCATCTTGAGGCGAGTTTCGCACTTAGATGCTTTCAGTGCTTATCTCTTCCGAACATAGCTACCCTGCGGTGCAACTGGCGTCACAACAGGTACACTAGCGGTTCGTCCGACCCGGTCCTCTCGTACTAAGGTCAGCCCCTCTCAAATATCTAGCGCCCGCGATAGATAGAGACCGAACTGTCTCGCGACGTTCTGAACCCAGCTCGCGTGCCACTTTAATGGGCGAACAGCCCAACCCTTGGGACCTTCTCCAGCCCCAGGATGTGACGAGCCGACATCGAGGTGCCAAACCTCCCCGTCGATGTGAGCTCTTGGGGGAGTTCAGTCTGTTATCGGCGGTGTTGGTTTTATACTTTGAGAGACGGCGCTTCCTTTAAGAACCGGCGGATCTATATATCCTAGTTTGCTAACTGTTCTTCTTGTAGGACTCTCTGTGAT
>JBCCQH010000054.1:0-48806 GCA_039024435.1 Bacteroidota bacterium | reverse complement strand
GAACGTCTTCGTGTTTGCGGGTGTAGTGGTAGCCCGGAATCTGCTCCACCATAAGTTCGTGGTAGCGCAACATAAATCCGGGTGTCAGGCGGCGGCTGTTGTAGATGATCGCGGCCTGGCCAGATGGTTGCAGGATGCGCTGGGCTTCGCTTCGGAAGGCGGCGGGATCAAACCAATGAAATGCCTGGGCGACTGTGATCAGATCGATGGTCCGGGCGGGCAGGGTTGTAGCGGCTGCGGTGCCGGGGATGGAGTGGAAGTTGGGGGATGGCTCCAGCAAAGCTTCCGCCGCCATTCGCATGGGGCGGTTGGGTTCTACCGCGTAGACGTCCCAACCGCGTGCGATGAGCAATTCAGTGAGTTTTCCGGTTCCCGACCCAATGTCGGCGATCCGAGAATCCGGGGCCAGAGCGGTCTGCTCCTGCAGATGGTCCAGCAGTGCGCTCGGGTAGGAAGGGCGGTAGCGCAAATAATCGGCGACGCGGTCGGAAAAGCGCTGTGTGGGATCAAGCGGAGGCATGACCCAAGATAGTCATTTGCTTTAATAGTAGTGAATCGAGGTTGAGCTGTGTCGGCCAAGGCGATCAGGCCGGCTGCTCGTCCAGCAATTCGCGGACAAATTTTCGGAAGTCGATGACCAGGCGCTCGTACACTTCCCCGGTGGCCGGGCCGCTGAAGCCGGTGTGGATGCGGCGCACCTCGCCTTTGCGGTCTACAAACAGGGTCGTCGGGTAGGACATCACGTGGTTGAGTTGGGGGAGGGCGGCCCCCGCGGTTTTGCGCCCGGCTCGCCCGGCAATCAGCACTTCGTAGGGCAAGTCGTAGGCAGCGATCATGCGCTGGACATTCCCCCGAGCGTAGGCAAAATCATCCTTCATTTCAAACGCCAAAGAGATGACTTCCAGGCCCTCCGCGTGGAGTTCGGCGTGGAGTTCATCCAGCAGGGCGGTTTCGTCCATGCAGTTGGGGCACCAGGTGCCCATCACTTCCACCAGCACGACCTTGCCGCGGTAGCGCTCGTCCTGCAACGAGACGATCTGGCTGTCGACATTGGGAAAGGCAAATTCGACCGTGGTGTAGCCTTCGCGCAGGAAGGTCAGCGAATCGGGATGGGCGATGGTAAATTCCGGATTGCGCTTTGCGGACCAGCTTTCGTACCAATGTGCTCCCGACCAAAATCCGCCGGCAAGCTGGCCGTCTTCTTGCAGTTGGGCTTCGAAGAGAAATGCGTGTGCCCCATCAAAACAAGACAGGTAGAGCTGGTCCCCATCGACCCGCCCTTCGAGGTAGCGGTAGTCGCCGGTGGGCGTGCGAAAGGTTCCGCTAAGGGCATTGCCGGACTGGGCAAATTGGCCAATGGCCTGACTAGTGTCAATTTCTTCGTGGACAAAGGTGACTTCCCACTTGCCGCTCAGGTCCGCCTGGGGGGTGACTTCCGGGTGAATGAAACGGCGCTCGTCGTTCTGCTGGGCGGTGAAGGACAAGCGATTTTCGTTCGTGCGGGCGCGGTTGTGCCAAATTCCGCTCAGGGAGTCACCGGCGAGGATGGCGTGGATTTCCGAATCAAAAAAGGGCATCCGAAAGTGGATGGAATCGCCTTCCCGGCGGATGTCGTCGATTTTGAGCCGTTCGGCGGCATTGTGGACGACCATTTCCGGGTCGGCGACTTCCGGATCGAAGGTAAAGTTAAAGGGGAGGGCCCGAGGGCCTAAGTTCAGCTCGGCACGCCAAATCGGGGCGGAAGCTTGATCGGCGGTGGTGGCGGGAGCGGGCTCCGATGTCGAAGTATCCGGACGGGGGGCACATCCAAATGCGATCAGAAGGAAGATCGGGAGAATGAGTAGTTTTCGCATGCGTCGTGAGCATTGGTCGGCAATTTAACCGCAACCTTCCGGCAAATGTTCACCGGAGAGCGCGCCATGCGCAAAAGGTCGTACGATTTACAATCCGGGAGCCGTCGCTCAATTGCTGGGGGGAGTGGGCTGATTTTGGGCGGTGGGAGCGTCTTTGGGTTTGCCTTTGCGCCGACCGCCACGCCGCCGTTTCTTTTTGTTGTTGGGCTTATTTTGGGCCCCTTGGTTGCCGTTGCTGGGCCGATTGCTGGGAGGCCCGCCTTGGCCACCCGGTCGTCCGGATCCCGACTTGCTGGAAGGTCCCCGGCCTTTTCCCTGGCCGCGCCCCTTGCCTTTACCTTTTCCGCGGCCTTTACCGCCGCCGCCTTTTCGTCCGTAACCCCGGCCCCCGCCACGCCCCGAACTGCGGGGAGTGTATTTGGGGCCTTCGCCCAACTCTTCCGGAAGATCCGGCTTGTCGACTTCGCGCTCAATCAGTTGCTCGATGCGTCCAAACTTGCGCATGTCGTCTTCGGTGATGAAGGTAATCGCTTCGCCTTTTTTGTCGGCACGGGCGGTCCGCCCGATGCGGTGTACGTAGTCCTCCGCATCTGAGGGTACGTCGAAGTTGATGACGTGGCTCAACCCGTCAATGTCGATGCCCCGGGACATGATGTCGGTGGCGACCATGATCGGGAACTGCTTGTTTTTGAACTCATTGACGATTTTTTCGCGCTCACTTTGGTCGCGGTCGCTGTGCATTCCCCGGGCATCAAAACCGCCCTTTTGCAGGGTTTTGACGATTTTGTCGACGCTGGATTTCCGGGAAGCAAAAACGATGACGCTTTCGACTTCTTTCTGCTTGAAGATTCCGGAAATGAGCGGGATTTTCTGCTTTTCGTAGACGCAGAAGGCCGATTGTTTGATGCCCTCGGCTGGTTTGGAGACGGCGATGTTGACCTGCTTGGGAGTCTGCATGATCTGCTTGGCAAACTGCCGGATCTTGGGCGGCATGGTCGCCGAAAACATCAGCGTTTGCCGGTCCTCGTTCGCGGTGGCAATGATGCGCATGATATCGGCGAGAAACCCCATGTCCAGCATGCGGTCCGCCTCATCGAGGATCAGGAACTCGAGTTGGCTGAGGTCCACGTACCCGAGGGAGATGTGCTGTAAAAGCCGTCCTGGGGTCGCGATCACGATATCGGAGCCTTGCTGGATGGCGGTTTTTTGCCGGGTAAAATCGTTGCCGCCTTTATTGCCCCCAAACACTGCAAGATTGGATACATAGGTGTGGTAGGCGAGGCCTTCACAGGCTTGATCGATCTGCATGGCGAGTTCACGGGTGGGGCAGAGGATCAAAGTTTTGATCTGCTTCCCGGAAATACCATCGAGAATATCAATCGTTGGGATCAGAAAGGCGGCAGTTTTGCCGGTTCCTGTTTGTGCGCAAGCGATGAGGTCACTGCCTTCCAATACAATGGGAATGGCTTGCTCCTGGATCGGAGTCGCCTCGGAGAATCCCATATCTTGCAGACCCATCAGGATCTCATCGTGTAAATCAAATTCAGAAAATTTCAAATCGTCGTCTCTGTAGTATTCAATGTCATCGACACGGGTAGATAAAGATCTAACTGTCGGAATTTCAGTTTGTTGAAAAGGTCGTTGGTGTAGCGCTACGAAGCTATCGCCAAATTAGCAATATAAAAACCCGGTTGCGGGAAAATTGTCTACATCACGTTGTGGATGGTGACTGCTTTTTTGGCCGGGGGACAAAAAAGAAACTCGCCATACTTTGAGTAATGGCGAGCCCTAGCTTAAAGAACAACCAACTTAGCTAATAACTAACTAAAAAACTAACCAACTAACATTAACCTCTTGTAAGGTAAGTACTATTTTTATTTTGACCAAATTGTTGGCGAAATATTACGGAAAAAAAATTGTGTTTTTCGATTAGCGACAATTCGGTAAGGTTCATTGCTGGGTGGTCACACGGTGTACCGCTTATGGCGGCCCATTCTTAGTAACCCAAATCGAGAATCTCTGGCCGCATCACTGGTCGAATACCTGCACTATGCCCGCCCCTTTGGGGCCGCAAAAGTCTTGTGCTGGCCTTCAATGATGGAATCGGAGTTTGGGGAGCACAAAAGTATTGGTCAGGCAAATAGTTGCGCGAGGGGTTGCACCAATGCGGCCCCGAGGCAGGACCACAACACGACCGAAGCGGCAAGAAATGCAAACACCCGCCGCCGATCCCGGTAGATCCCGTACGAAATCATCGTGCCCACCGGGACAGAAAGGATACAAGGGGTGATGAAGGCGATGCCAATCAGGCCAAAGTTGCGTTTGACCTGCACGATAAACCGGTTTTTCCGGGTGAAGATCCGTTTCTTTCTCTTTTTGACCGGCAAATATTGCCCAAGTAGGCGCTGTATGAGCTGGGAGAAAAATATAAACGTCGCTACGCCAATAATTCCCCCAATTGCCGTGTACAGCGCGATTTCCCAATAAGAGAAGCCGAATCCTGCCGCCAGCGGCACCCCACCCAGGGTATGCTTGACCGAACTCAGGGCGATTGCCGTAATGATTTGCCAGATTTTCATGGGGGTAGCAGAGCTAAGGATACATCCAAAATGTGTTCAGCCCGCAATCCATGCGCAAATGCGCGGCACGATTGCAGTCATAAATCGGCACGGTTGACCGAAAAGCTTCTTGACATAGGGAATGGGCGACGAAACCCCGATGAAGATAAGATAAATTCGGATTTTGGCCAATGTTTATTTGGTTTGCGGCTTGCCCCGGGTGTGCCAACCAATTCAGAAAAGGCGTTGAAGGTTCATTTTTCCTGGGTTGAGGGCCTCTATTTGGGGCTAGGAGGAGCAATTTCCGGGTTCTGCCGTGGAAAAATTGCTGGGTTTGTGGACAATCTGTACTGCCTGTCTGGTTGACGCACAATCCGCGATGGCATTTGCAAGATTGTGCGTAAATTGCCGCGCTATGGCGTTTATCATCAACAAACAGTTCGATTTCGAAGCGGCCCACTGGATCCCGGCCTTTCCGGAAGGCCACAAATGCCGCCGCATGCACGGGCACAGTTTCAAAGTCATCGTCAAAATCAAGGGTGAAATTGATCCCGAGATGGGCATTCTGATGGATTTTGCCGACATCAAAGCGGTCGTCAAGCCGTACATCGATTATTTGGACCACGATTGTCTCAACGATATCGGGGAACGCGATGGAATCAAATTATTGCAAAATCCCACCTCGGAGAACATCTGTCTGTGGCTATTTCAGGAGTTGCAGCCCAAACTCGACATGCTGCACAGTGTAGTGGTGCAAGAAACCTGTACGAGTGGTTGTGAGTATTTTAACGATTGAGCATTTACGGTGGCCGGTTGCGGCAATTCACCGTCCTCCTAAAACCCGAGGACTTCCTTTCCGGTAATCAAATTCCAGAAATATCCGAGAAAAACCCGAATGCCAAATCGGTAAATCGGGGCGTCGATGATGGTCCGGATGGAACGCTCCCCAGTGATGGGTTGGCGATATCCGACCCCAGCGCCGAGGCCTAGCCAGGGAAATATTTTGTACTGGGCTTCGAGCGAAGCTTCCAGCAGTAAGATCTGCGTGTAGGTCCGTTCTTCAAAACCGCTAAATTCGGCTTCCCCAAATCCCAACGTTAGAGGTACACTGACTTCCCAGCGGCGTGAGGCGTAAATCATGTACTCGAACCAGGCGCTCACGTAGCCGAAGCGGAGATTTGAGCGAATGGTGTCTACGCCGCCGCCATCCGCCGGTTCGATGAAATTCCGCACAAAAGGGGAACGCAAAAAATAAATTCCGAAACCCACGCCGACTTTGCGGTCAAATTCAAGCCCAGCCCGCACCCCAAAGATGCGCACGTCCCGGTTGTCGATGAAGCTGCGTTTCGAATCGAATCCGACCAGCACCTTGGGCGTACTGCGAAATGCCGCGGGCAACTCCTTGGGCCGGGTTAGGCCCTGAGCGGAGATTCCCATCCCCACGTTGCCCAAAAACCACAAGATGATCACCAATCGAATCACGCTCCCAATTTAAAGAATTTCCAATTGTTCCGGACTGCTCCCCATCCCATTGGAAATTGAGCAAGTGGAAATTCTCCTGCGCCAACTGGAAATTGGAAACCAAGCAATTGAAAATTCTAAAGCGGTACGTATATTCACCCCATGATCGAATTGCGTGGAGTTTGGAAGGGATTCGGCCGGCAGCAGATCCTGGAAGACATCAGTTTTTCCGTTGGGGAAGGTGAGCGGGTCTGCATCATCGGGCAAAGCGGCAGTGGCAAATCGGTCACCATGAAGATCATGACTGGTTTGCTCAAGGCGGATCGGGGGGAAGTATGGATCAATGGCGAAAACGTGACGCGCTTCCGCAACCGCGATTGGACGCGGGTTCTGCCCCAGTTTGGGGTGGTATTTCAGGGAGCGGCACTGTTTGACTCTTTGACGGTGCTGGAAAATGTTGGAATACGTCTGATCGAGGAACGCACGCACAACATCGCCGACATCCGGCAGAAGGCGGCACAGGCTTTGGAGCAGGTGGGCCTGTCCCCGGATACGGTTCTGGAAAAGTATCCGGCGGAGCTTTCGGGGGGCATGCAAAAACGTGTGGGGATTGCCCGGGCGATCGTCCATTCGCCCAAGGTAGTTTTTTACGATGAGCCAACCACAGGTCTCGATCCCGTCAATTCCAGCCGCATCGATGACCTCATGACCCAACTCTCCCAGCAACCGGGCCGCACCTCAGTCATCATCACCCACGACATGTACACCGTTAAAACCATTGCGACGCGGGTCGCTTTCATCCACAATCGCCGCCTCCATTTCTGGGGTACACCGGAAAATATGTTCCAAAGCTCCGACCCCGAAATCCAGGCCTTTCTGGCGCGAAAAATTTAAGAGGCGGTTTAAATTTAATCCTGCGATTTTGCTATGGCATCTTTTTCCGCCCCTTTTCCGCTATTTTCTCGTCCATAGCTTTGGCGATGGACTCCAAAATGAGCTTTGAGAGACAAAAAAATCTGCGCCAGCAAATTTCACAAACCAATTTTAAACCGCCTCTGAGGATTTCCGATGTCTGATTTGCGAATTTATCGCTGCTCGCGCCGCAACGGAAATCGGACACCTGAAACCAATGATCAGTGCAGTCCTTTTTCCTTCAGCCAGCGTTCGGCGTCGAGCGCGGCCATACAGCCGGTGCCGGCGGCAGTAACGGCCTGGCGGTATACAAAGTCTTGGGCATCGCCGGAGGCAAATACACCATCGACATTCGTCGTGGTGCTTTTGCCCTCGGTGAGGATGTAGCCGGCTTCGTTCATGTCCAAGTAGCCTTGGAAGATGTCGGTGTTCGGCTTGTGACCGATGGCCACGAAGAACGCCTTGCACTCGATCGTGGACTCCTCTTGGGTGACGTTGTTCTGCACGCGGATGGCGTTGACCTTTTCGTCGCCAAGGATTTCCCGGGCTTCCGTGCTCCAGTGTACGGTGATATTTTCCGTGTTCAGTACACGGTCCCGCATGATTTGGGAGGCGCGCATCCCCGACGGGATGTTCCGTTCCTTGTCCTCGTCGGGACGACGCACCAAGAGGTGGACGTGCTTGCAAATGCTGGCCAAATAAGTGGCTTCCTCAGCGGCGGTATCCCCACCGCCAACCACCACGACCTCTTCATCCTTGAAGAAAAATCCGTCGCACACGGCACAGGCACTCACTCCGCGGTTTTTGAACCGCTCCTCCGAGGGCAATCCGAGCCATTTGGCGTCTGCCCCAGTTGAAATAATGATTGAATCGGCGGTATACTCGGTGCCATCATCCGCCCAAACGCGCCGCGGCACTGAGTCAAAGTCGACCTTGTTGATGAGCGCGTAGCGGATGTCGGTCCCAAAGCGGGCCGCTTGCCGGCGGAAATCCTCCATCATGTCCGGGCCTTGTACGCCGTTTTCATAACCAGGATAATTTTCGACGTCGGTGGTGAAAATCAACTGTCCGCCCGGGTTCATCCCGGTAAATAGCACCGGGCTCAGACCGGCACGGGCTGCGTACACCGCAGCGGTGTATCCGGCCGGGCCGGAACCAATGATCAGTACTTTGTGGTGTTCGATGTTTTGCTCGCTCATAGCTTTATGTTCCTTGAATGCGCAAATATCAGAAAAAACGGAAGACTTTTTCCACGGACGCGCGACCGGAGATCGTTTCGCGAATCGTGCCGCCAGGCCCGGCCTACGGTCCGAACGCGCCTACTGTGCGGGGGGGACGTCCCCTAAACCCGGAATGCGGGGACAATTTGGGGCGCGGTGCGGGCACAATCGCCCTTGGCTTCCGGCAGTGGCACACTCAGCCTTCCCATCAATGACAATCCACAGAATAACCTATTGCATGGGGAAAAGTTTTTTGGCGACTTTTCCACATTCGCCGCGCAAAAGTAGATCGGAAATGGCCCCTTGGGGGGGGGGCTGAAGTCAGCGTGTACATTTGTCAACAAATGCTTCGAAACTCGGAACAATCCGGACAGATGGCAAGTCTGGGGTGACACGGTTCTCGGTGAGGCAGCGGTAGAAGCGGCAACCATTGGTGAATTGTGCCGAAAAAGTACGAGCAAACGTCAATTTTCTCCCCACTTTTGCTCGTTATCCACAATGAAGAGGTTTGAGCGCGCCGAGGAAAAAATATATTTTTCTTTATTAATCATCTCGCTTAGCGGGCGCTCCGGGGATCATTGCTGCTATTTTGATTTCTCTGAACCCGGTAAGCGGATGATCTCTTTTTCTACTGCTGCTGCGGTGATTGTGCGGATCACCCTTCCTTCCATTTTGACCAAAGCCAATTAAGATGTCGCGAAAAATCTACTTTCTTGTCCTGATTTTCCTGTGTGGCGGTTTGCTGGTTTCCGCCCAGAGCAATGTCTTTATCAATGAGCTGCACTACGACGATGCTTCGCCGGGAGATAGCAATGAGGGCGTCGAGGTGGCGGGCCTCGCCGGAACGGATCTGAATTGTTATCGGATATTGATGTACAATGGCAACAATGGCCGCGTCTACAACACGATTAACCTCAGCGGCGTCCTCCCCAATCAGTGCAATGGATTCGGCACCGCCTGGTTTGACGTTCCGGGAGCGCAAAATGGATCGCCGGATGGCGTCGCGCTGGTGTATTCGCCCACCTTACCCGGATGTACCAGCCCAGGAGTAGATTCAGTGCTGCAGTTTTTGAGCTACGAAGGCAGCTTCGTCGCTGCCGACAGCACCGCCCTCGGAATGACCTCGACCGACATTGGGGTTTCGGAGTCAAACAGTACTGCAAGCAACCAATCGCTGCAATTGATCGGCAATGGCACCGCCCCCGGCGATTTTACCTGGACCAGCGGAAATACCTTCACCCACAACAACCTCAATGCGGGCCAGACATTCAATGGAGTCTGTGGCGTGATCATTGCCAGTGAACTGCGGTTCATTTCCGAGCCCACCGGGTGCTACCCACCCGGTACCAGCTTTGGTTGCGAAGTCTGCGCCACAGATGGCTTTGGCAATACCGCTCTGACCTACACCGGAATGGTTACCGTTAGTAAATTGAGTGGGACCGGCAATCTGTCGGGCACGATGAGCCTGCCTTTGGTCAATGGTTGCGCGGCCTTTTCCGTCAGTGCCGATGCGGCCGATACCTACACCTTGCAGGCCACCGATGGCGGCTTCACCGCCAGTTCGCGCAACATTTACATCTCCGCTCAGTGTACGACCTGTCCTTGGCTGACCGGGGCCTTTATCGATGCGTGCGGATCGAACGAGGGCAACAACGAAATTCTCTTCCTCAACAGTGGAGATTTCGCTCTGGGTGCCAACAGCAGCGACATCGTAGTTGATTATGGCCTCAGCAATCCCCCGGCGACGAATTACACCGCCGGATTTGTGAGCAACCAACCCTACGTAGATTCCCTGAATGCCCGGTCCGGCTGTGCGCCCGACTTGTTTATCGATGCCTATTCAAATCAGCCGATTCCGCCAGTGTCCAATATCATGCTCTTCCGCTACAATCCGCTCAACGTTTACGATTTCAGCAATCTCTGCTCGATGGGACCGATTTACGTGCTCTTTTCGAGTGATCCCGATTGGAATACGACGGGCAACTTTAAGAACTGCACCGATTGCGGCGTCGCCCAGTCGGGTACGGCACCGCGCTTTTTCCGGAGCAATTTTGCCGCCGTCCCTGGGGGATCGACCTGCGATTTTACCTACGAGTACAATCCCTGCACTGATCTGTCCTGCAACGGCAATGGTGATGGCCTCAACTTTCCTTACGGTGGGGGAACCCCATCAGTGACGTGGAGCGAGTGCGTTCCGAATACGCCGCTGCCGGTGCTCTTTGCCGATCCCCTGACCGGGCGCTGGTCGGGATCGGGTGCGCTGGTCCAGTGGGCGACCGTAGAAGAATCGCACAGCAGCCACTTCGTCCTGGAGCGGGCCCTCGCCCGGGAAAATGTATTTGTGGACCTGGCCCGGATTGATGCTTTGGGTGACTCGGACCACTATTACGCCTATTCCTACCACGACGAATCAGTGCCGGGGGGCGATTTCCTCTACCGATTGCGGCAGGTGGATCTCAACGGCCAGGTGGCCTTCTCGAATACGGTTCGGCTGCGGGCGCAAGATCGTCCGGCGGCAGTGCAAGTGGGTCGCAATGCGCAATCTGCTTCCTTGCGGGTGCAGCTTTTCGGCAGTGGTGCGGTCGAGGTGCGGCTGATTGATGTCCAGGGCCGGGTCGTCTTTGCTCAGGCGGCGGGACAAGTGAACGGCGCGGCGCAACTGGAAATGGATGGGGTTGCTTTGCCGGAAGGGGTCTATTTCTACCGGGTGCGGGTCGGGAACGAAATTCTACGGGGAAAAGTGGCACAACTCCGCTGAGTCTGATCCGTAGTGTGGGTATGCAATCATTGCTCCGCGCCGCTTCGTTTCTGGGCCTGATTTTCTTGCTATCGGCTTGTGGTGACTCTGCGCGGGAGGGCGGATATTTTCCGCGCCTGGGTTCGGAAAAGCGGTACGAAAAGTTGGTTTTGCTTCCGCTGGGCAAAGTTCCCGAGGCGCAGGTTCAACTGGTTGCCCAATCATTGGCGGAGTACTACAATTTTTCCGTGGTCGTCCCACCGGCGGAATCCTTGCCCAAGATGGCGTGGTATGCGCCCCGCCAACGCTACCGGGCGGACAGCCTGCTCGATTTCCTGGAAAGCTACGTGCGGGGGGACATCGACCGGGCCATGGGCATCACCGCCAAAGATATTTCCACAACCATGGGCCGGCACCCCGACTGGGGCATCATGGGCTTGGCGCGCCGTCCCGGAAAAGTTTCTGTGATCTCAACGCATCGGGTGCGGCGCAATGCCCATCCGGACCAGTTTAAGCGGCGGCTGGTGCGGGTGGCCCGCCACGAAATCGGGCATTCGCTGGGTTTACCGCACTGTACGGCGGACCAACGCTGTCTCATGCGGGATGCTGCCGGAAAGGTGAGTACCGTGGACCAGGAAAGCGATTCTCTGTGTGCTTTGTGTCGCTACCTCGTCGGGGCGCATTTGCGATGAGTTTCCACCAATCTTGTCAACTGCGTTCCCGGATGAGGCGCAGGAGGTCGTTCCGCGCGCTGCTCTTGGCGGGGGTCCACTCCTTTCCCGCAATTGAGCCGACCGGTTGCAGTCCTCGGATGACATTGGTGAGCAGGATATCGTCCGACTCGGTAAGGTCCCGCATGTACACTGCGCGCTCCACAACCTGGAAGCCACTGGCTCGGGCAATTTCGAGCAAGGTTTTCCGCATAATGCCGGGGATGCAACCCGCTTTGAGTGCTGGGGTGAGTACCTGGGCGTGGCGCAGGACAAAAATATTTGCGCAACTGGTTTCAGCGATGTGCCCCTGAACTGAGCGCAAGATGGCGTCGTCCCAACCCTGTTGTTGGGCGTAACGGGCCGCGACCACGTAGGGGAGAGCGCTGCAGGACTTGACGGCGGAAAGGGAGGTGTTCAGCAGTTGGACCTCGTGGAACACCCCGATTTTCAGGCGTTTGTTGTAGGACCAAGGATCGTTTGGTAGAGGCGTCAACTCGGCGACGTACTCCGGAACATTGGTTTCGGGGCGGTACTTACCGCCGCCACCCCGGTACACTTGGATCCGAATGCGGGAAAACTCCCCTCGGTGCTTCGTTTTGATCAACCTTTGAGTGAGGTCGATCATCCGTTCTCGCCAGGACTTGGGGTCAAACTCAAATCCTAGGATTCCCATTCCATTAAGCATGCGTTCAAGGTGCGCCTCCAATTTCCAGGCCTTACCATCGCGAACAAGCAGGGTCTCGAACAGTCCATCTCCGTAGCGAAAAGCGCGGTTCAAGGCTTCGCGCGGAACTTCTTCATCATGATTAATGCGACTGCTCGTGATCGGGTCAGATTGACTTGGCATAATCTTTGTAACCAAACACCGTGGAATTTCAACGTCGAAATTCCGTATCAAAATCGCGCAATAATTTTATAAATTGCAAATCATTCAGCTCGAAATTTAATGAAGTCCTGCTATGAAAAACAGAAATCTTCCATTTTTTCTCCTGTTTACCGTCTTCTTTACGTCTTCTTCTCTCTTCGCATTGAACCCGTCCCGGACCTACAAGCAACTTCCGGACAAATACAATATGAAGTATGAAGCCTTTATGGTCCCCACCGAAGATGGTGCCAAACTCAAGGCGTGGTATTTTCCCGCCAATGTCAACACAACGCGGCTGGTTTTGATTTCCCACAACGGGGAAGGCAACATGGCCGATTACCTGCGTCGGGTGGACCAATTTACCTCCATCGGTTTCAACGTCGTTACGTATGATTACCGCGGCTTCGGTGAGAGCAGCGAGTTTGAAGTCGACAACAACATGTTCATCTACCCGCATTTTCAGGATGATATGAAGGCGATGATCGATTTTTGCCGCAAGCAATTCGTGCAGACCTTTCACCTTTACGGTTGGGGCATCGGGGCAGGACTTTCCCTCGGCATTGGCTGGAACCGCAACGAAGTAAAGGCCATCATCGCGGATACCCCTTTTCTTTCGATGGAAGATCTGGAAACTCGCCTGGAAGATGCCGATGAGCCGTTCGGCGGCATGGAAGTCCCATTTGCCGGCTACGACAAAAAGTACGAGCCGGTCTACTCGGTGGACAACCAAGCGGCAACGCTTAAAAACAACTTCAAGAACGTGTTGCTCATCATTGGTAGCAACGACGCCTTGTTCAAGCTTGCTGACATGGAAAAGATCGCGGCCAAACAGAAAAAAATGTTTGAAAAGAAAATCTTCGTGGTCGAAAATCCGGACCGCAAAGACAATTTCCGCGTGGACCGCGCTGCTTACTTTACCCGCATGGGTGAATTCCTGAGTGGGAAGTAAGTCAAGTGTGCATCAAGTGAAGATGGAAAAAGCCGGCCCCCAAAGAGGGCCGGCTTTTTTGCGCAATCAGCTTCGGTTCTTGGGCGGTGCGGTGCGGTGCCTTTTCCGTGTGGGCAAGTGTGCAATATAGCGGCGGAAGTTGTCGACCGATAGATTGTGGGGAGCATTGAAAACCAATACCTTAAAAATCGGTTGCCACTCTCAAGGGTTACTTTGTCGGCGACTGGTCCAGCCCTAACCCGCGCCAGGAATTTTGGTGACGGGAACAGTTCTACCCAGGCCAAATCTTGGGATAACTTTGGGCCGGGGAGGATTCCCGGTCTGCCTCACGGTGGCGGAGAGTTGCGGCACGGATTCCGCTTACAAAACGGTAAACGCACTGATTCTTGATCCTCTTTCCGTGGTCGGCGCGGCGGTATTTCGTCCGGATTCAAGCGGAAGGCCATCGTTTTGAAAAAAGGCGGAAGTCGCACGGGGGTAAGTCTTCTCGCGGCAATTTCGCCGCGCCATGTCTCCGTCCAATGTCGTATTTTCGTGCCGTAAATTGGTCCGGCAGTAGCGTAGGGTGAGTAGAAGAAGAGCCGGAGAAATGCAGCCACGATCCGTATGGAATTCCAACTCAATGCGCCGTTTTCCCCGGCGGGAGACCAGCCCGACGCCATTCGCCAACTCGTCGAAGGCCTGGACTCCGGCGAAGAGCACCAAACCCTGCTCGGGGTGACCGGTTCCGGTAAAACCTTTACCGTCGCCAACGTCATTCAGGAAGTCAAGCGCCCCACGCTCATTATGAGCCACAACAAGACCCTCGCCGCCCAATTGTACGGCGAATTCAAGACCTTTTTCCCCAATAACCTGGTCGAGTACTTCATCTCGTACTACGATTATTATCAGCCGGAAGCCTACATTCCGTCCACGAATACCTACATCGAGAAGGACCTGTCGATCAACCAGGAAATCGAGAAGCTGCGGTTGCGGGCCACCTCGGCGCTGCTCTCGGGCCGCACGGACATTATCATTGTCTCCTCGGTATCGTCGATCTACGGTATGGGTCGCCCGGATGACTTCCGCGCTAAAATCTACACCTTCAAAGAAGGGCAAATCATCACGTTGAATGCGTTCTTGAATCAACTGGTGGATTTGTTTTACAGCCGTACCCGCGGGGACTTAAACCGGGGAAATTTTCGCCTGAAAGGCGATACGGTCGACATTTATCCCGCTTACGACGACTACGGCGTCCGCGTGATGTTTTTCGGGGACGAAATCGAAAAAATTCAGATTTTTGACATCGAGTCCGGGCGCAAGACCGAGCAGTTGGAAGATTACACGATTTATCCGGCGAACCTATTTGTGACGCCGCGGGACGTATTGGGCAGTTCAATTCAGGAAATCCAGGATGAACTGGTGGCCCGGGTGAGCTATTTCAAAGAAATGGGCATGTTTCTCGAAGCACAACGGCTGCTGGAACGCACCGAGTTTGACCTGGAGATGATGCGGGAACTGGGCTATTGTTCCGGCATTGAGAATTATTCACGGTTTTTGAGTCAGCGGGCTCCGGGCAGTCGGCCCTACTGTTTGCTGGACTACTTTCCCGAGGACTTCTTCCTGGTCATCGACGAAAGTCATGTGACGGTGCCGCAGATCCGCGGCATGTACGCCGGGGACCGCGCCCGGAAGATGACGCTGGTAGAGCACGGATTCCGCTTGCCCTCGGCGATGGACAACCGGCCTCAGACCTTTCAGGAGTTTGAAAGCATGATTGCGCAATCGATTTACGTGAGTGCCACGCCGAGCGATTTCGAACTGGAAATGTCGGGGGGTGTAGTGGTGGAGCAGATTGTGCGGCCGACCGGCTTGCTCGATCCTGAAGTGGAGGTGCGTCCCCTGGGCAATCAGGTCGACGATCTGCTGGAGGAAATCGACGAGCGGGTAAAGAAAAATGAGCGCGTGCTGGTCACGACCCTGACCAAGCGCATGGCCGAAGAATTGGCGCGCTACCTTGCGGATCTGCGCATCCGTTGCCGTTACATCCATTCGGAGATCGACTCTTTGGAGCGGGTGGACATCCTCCGGGACCTGCGTGCGGGACGCTTCGACGTACTGGTTGGGGTGAACCTGCTGCGGGAGGGCCTGGATTTGCCCGAGGTCACGCTGGTGGCGGTGCTGGATGCCGATAAGGAAGGCTTTTTGCGTTCGGGGCAGGCCTTGATCCAGACTGCGGGCCGGGCGGCGCGGAACGTGGAGGGCCACGTAATCCTGTACGCGGATAAGGTTACCCCGTCGATGCAGCGCCTGCTCGACGAAACCGAATACCGCCGAGCCAAGCAGATCGCCTACAACAAAGAACACGGGATCACCCCGAAAACCATCGTACGGAAGAATGTCGATGTTTTCCAGCAAGCTCTGGGCAATCGCGCCAAGGAAAAGGAGCCGGAGGAAGCGCCCGCTCTGATGGCCGCCGAGGAGCAAGCCGAATATATGACCCGCGACAAGATGGAAGAAAAGATCCGTGCCCTGCGCAAGGAAATGGAGGCCGCCGCCAAAGACCTCAACTTCATTGAAGCGGCCCGGGTCCGGGATGAATTGTTCGCCTTTCAGGCCTTGCTCAAGGAAAAAGTCTGACGCTATCGCCTGGCTCCCCGGCCAACCAATACGCAATCAGCGCGACCCGGAACCCCGGCGTCGCGCTGATTGCTTTTGTTGAGAGATCTTTATTCGACGACGATGCGTTTCACCGTCATCCCTTGCTCGGAAAGTACCCGTAGGAAATAGGTGCCCTGCGGAATCGCACTGGTCTCGATTTGTAAGCGACCGATGCCCGCGCCGAAGCTGCGATCCGCCTGGAAGACCGAGCGCCCGAGGGCGTCGTACATCTCGTAGCGGAGTTGATCTTCGCTCAGCAGGAAGGCGTCGATGTTCAGGACTTGCTGCCCAGAAACTGGATTCGGGTAAATCAGCAACCAATCGGAATTGTCGTCCCCGATGCGGGCCGTGACCACGTTGGAATAATCGGTCTCACCGTTTTGGGTGATTTCCATCAGACGGTAGTAAATCGTGCGGTTGCGTTCCGGCCCGACGTCGATGTAGTCGTAGAGGTTGTTTTGGCCCTCGGTGCCCGGCACCAATCCGATTTGCTGGAAGTTGCTGCCATCGTAGCTGCGCTGGACCGAGAAGTTTGAGGTACTGAAGTCGGCTGGCGTCTCCCAATTCAGGATGATGTCGTTGCCGACGGGGTAAGCCCGCAGTTCCACGTCGATCGGGAGGCTACACGGCAGCCCGATGACCTCTACTTGGTAGAATATTGTATCTGCCCCCCCGGAATTGCTGGCGATCAGCATCACGTTGTACACCCCGGGCGCTGTATAGGTGTGGGTGGGATTTTGCTGAAGGCTAAAATTCCCATCGTCAAAGGCCCAGAACCAGTTGGTGGCCGCATCGGGAACCGCCTGGGAGGTGTCCACAAACTGGAAGGGCGCGTTGACACAGCCCGTATCCGGTTGGGCATCGAACCCCGCAATTGGCGGATTGACCGTACAGTCGATGATTTCGATCAGGTCCAGTTTGGTTTCGGTGGCGTTGCAGCCCGAGGCATCGGTCACGGTGAGCGAGACGTAATACAGTCCGGGTGTCAGGTAGGTGTGCGTGGTGGTATTGGACCCGCCGGATGAGTTCACCGTACCGTCGCCAAAGTCCCAGGTGTAATCGGCCGAGCCCGTGGGTGTGCCGGTGAAGCTCACCGCCGTCCCGGCACAGATGGGATTGTTGGGCGAAAAGACAAAATCGATGGGTCCGGGTGTCGTATCGAAAGGATAGGTCAGGAAGTAGGTGATGGTATCCCGGCGGCCGCATTCATTGACCGTGCGGAAAGAAATGGTATCCGGTCCGGGCTGGGTGTAAAGGATGAACAGGGAATCGACGCCGGCCAAGGTGGAATCGGTGAGGCTGCCTCCGTAACTCGAGGTCACTTCCACCGAGGTCAAACAAGGATGGAAGAGGGCGGAGTCGGTGATGAGCAGCAGTGTGGTATCGCAACCGACCGTGGCCCCCAAGCCATTGATGAAGAATTCGGTCTGCCAGGGGCCGAGCATGGGCACGAGGTTCAGGTCAAAGTCAAATCCGGTCAGCCCCAGGTAGCTCTGATAGCCAAATCCCGCCGATAGGAAATGATTCAAGCCTTGGCCCTGTCCCTGGCCATTGTCGGAAGCAATCAGAATCAACTGGTCGGTGGTGTTGCCGGGGAAGACTTCCAGACCGACCAGGAAGCTCGGGGAGTCGATCACGACCTTGTCAAAGGGGATCCAGAATTCGAAGAAAAATCCGTTGCCCGGTACGCCCAGATCCGTACCGGGATTGATGCCGGCCAGTCCTCCGAGGGCGGGGCCAGCGGGTTGTCCGGTCGGATCGGAGTTGTAGATCAACACTTGCATGGTGGTATTCGAATCGGGGTCCACGTAGTTGCCGAGGCCGGCGCGTACCGCGCCTACCGTGGTGGTTCCGGGGGAGGGCGTGATGTAGCGTTCGTAGAAGCCGATGGGCAGCGTGTTGGCGCCGCCTTGCAGGCTGGGGGCCGGGATACCGGTGAAGAAGTCACCGGGGCCAAACGCCCAAACGCTGGGGATGGGAGCTGGGGTGTTCCACTGGGTGTCGAGTGTATCGCAACCACTCGCTGGGCAGAGGGCGGTAATGTAGGCAACTTTGGTTTCGGTTCCGCTGCCGTTGGGGTTGGTGACGGTCAGGGAAACGGTGTACTGGGTGTCACACACGGTGTACTCGACAGGCGGTGGATTGTCGCCTACTCCGGGGCCACCGGTGAAGGTGGCCGGAGTGACGCCCCCGATGCCGGTCACGTCGAAGTTCCAGGTCCAGTTCGTAATTGTGGAAGCGGGAACGGAAGCGTCGGTGAAGTTCACGTTCATGGGCGCTTGCCAAAGGGTAGGTGTGCCGATGAAATCCGCGACCGGAGGCAGCGCGCCGCAGGTTGCGCCCCCGAAATTGACCCAGGATTGCAGGTAGGTGTCGATCATGCAGTGCATCCGACCGGCTTGCTGCGGGGTAAATTGGGTGGTGCAAAATGAATACGACATGTGGTTGTTCACCGGCGAGTTCAGCCAGGGCAGACCGGGAGCACAGCCGTCGGTGCCGGCGTCGCCGCAGATGTTGGAATTGGTGGGATGGGGATTGGTGTCGGAGCACCAGTCGCCTTCAGTATCGCCGGTGGAAGAGGCGCCAGTCGAGAGGTCACGCCCTTCATAGCAGTTGGTGCAGGCGGGCACTTCGTCGACCCCGCGGAAGGTGTGGTGCAGCCCGAAGGTATGGCCGAGTTCGTGGGCGACGGTGTGCGTACCGAGGAACATATTTCCCCGCGCCAGTACAATACCGCCGCGGATATTGGTTCCACCGAATGGGTCGTAGGGGAAGCGGGCGTAACCGCCGGCGGAAGGGTTGCTGATCTGTCCCACCACGTAGGCATTGATCACGTCATTTGGGGTGATGCCGTAGGTGGTCTTGAGGCTGGCGTCTTCGGTCCCGGCATTCAGGTTGTAGTGGACGTCATCCACGACGAAGGTGGCCGGGTCCGAGCAGAACTGGATACGGAAAGGAAGGAAATCGGCATTCAGTTCGCCCATGAGCTGGTCCACGCGCGCCTGGGTAATGTTCGAGCTGGCGCCGCCCGTCGTATTTTGGATGACCACCCAGTTGACTTGGAAGAATTTCAGGGCTTGGGTGGCGGTGGGAATATTGGCGTCGCGGTTGACGGCATCGTCGCAGGGCACCACCAGAGGGCAATTGGCCATCAGGCGGGAATCCTCGCCCAAGACAACTTCCGGGGAGGGGGTAGCGCAGATCCCGGGATCATTGGGGTTGTTGGGGATGCGGAATTCGACCTCGAAGCCATCCTTCGATAAGAGGCGGCCATTGGGGCTGAGGGGGAGATTGCGGCCATCGTGCCACGGGCTGATGAGCGTTCCCGCCGGGGTGGTGGTGACGTGTACGGGGGCCTGGCGCATGACGTAGCTGCGGGCAGGACCGTGGTGGTGCCGGTGCGCATCGGCCCGGCGAACTGTGACTCCATCGGTGGTGAGGACGCCTTTGCCGGGAAGGTAAAAATCGGTCCAGTGGCCCTGATATTCAAACCGGATTTGGGGTTCAACGGACAGCGGATGACCGTACGAATGGGGCGCTTGCGCATTGCCCGCTATCCAGGTCAAAGTAAGAGCTAAGAACCCAAGAAAAGTTCGTTTCATGTTGCAAATAGTAGTTGACTTGATCTCAATACTGATTTACCTGACTGAAAAATCAACAAAGCATTTCGGGAATTGCCGATGAGAAAATCGGAATTTCGGTGTTCAAGTAGACCAGCTTCACAAAATTTTTAACCAATGTATCAACAAGATAAGAAAATCCTTTAAAATGTCTGCATTGGATTGCATGGCAGTTAGAAGGTACTTGTATCCGCGGGCAAAATCCTCGCGGACACGCCATGGCAGCGAGAAGGTTTTCCGGTAAAATCATTCCCCCGGAGAAATGTCGTCTGCCCAAAAGAGATCAATCTGGGATTCCGGGCTGTGCTTTGGCAAATCCCGGCGGTTGAGCGGTGAGGAATAAGGATTGGACTGGGCAACGCAGGCGGGAATTTCCCGTTCCCTTACCGGAGCAAGGTTACACTGCCCTTGCGCCGCAGTGTTTGGCCATCGAATCCCACCACGACCATGTTGAATATGTAGACCCCTTCGGGCGCCGCCTGGCCGTTAATGTTGCCGTCCCAGCCGGTGGCGACGTCGCGGGAAACAAACAATACTTTGCCCCAACGGTCGTAAATCGTTAGTTCGAAGAATTGGGAGAATTCTCCGGCACTGGTGAAGTTGTCGTTCAAGCCATCCCCATTGGGGGTAAAGGCCGATGGGACGTAGAGGGTGGGAGGGAAGTCGAGGCAGATTTCATTGGACCAGGATTCCTGTCCACAACTGCCGGAAAATTCCACCGCTCGGACGCGGTAGCAGGTTCGGGCAAAAACGATGTCCCGATCCAGGTAGGCGTATGCGTTTGGGCCGAGCGAAGCCAGCAGAGCTTCGGGGGTCGGATCTTCGGGATCGTTGCGGTACAATTCGTACTCGTCCACGCCAAAGGCCCAGCCGCGGTATGGAGTCCACTGGATTTCGCTGATGTAATCGTTGGGTTCACCTTGGAGGAGAATGGTACACATTTCGCTGCTCACCGCCGAGGAGACGCCACATCGGTCAAAGGCCCGAATCCGATAGCAATAGCCGAAGTCATCCGCCGCGACAAAGTTGCCGTCGACGTAGCTGGAATCGGCATAATTGGTTATCGTATCCAGCCCACTGAAGGAAGTTTCATCCTCGCGCCGGCGCTCGATCACGTAACCCTGGCCGTCGCTGTCCGGTCCCGGTTCCCAGACCAGTTCAATCGCTGCATCGCCCGGCGCCACCGATACGCGGCAGAAATTGATCGCCTGCGGCGGATTGTCCACATGGGTAACGGTGATGCTGTCGTACACCAGGTTGCTCACCCGACAGTCAAAGGTATCCCGACCGGTCATCCGCAAGCGGAACGTTTGCTCGTACAGGTCGCAGGGAACCGTCCAGCAAATCGTGCCTTCGAGCAGGTTGTCCTGGAAGGTACCGTAATTGAGGACCGGGGGCGCGGCCACGGGAATCGCAACCCCACTGAGGTCCACCACTTCGACGGAGTACGCAAGTTGGGTCGGCGTGACCGTGTCGCGCAGTGTAAATTCGAAACAGAAGGTATCGCCGTCGGCTACGCTCAGGTTCTGGTTGTCCGGGAAAGCGGGTCCGAGGTCATGGGAGATGAGCGGAACCGGTTTGAAGGGTTCGATGACCCGTACGTAGACCGTGTCCCGGTCAAAGGCCTGGAAGCCACATTCGTTGATCTGAATCCCCACCAATTCGAAGCGGAAGACCTGTTCTACATTGAGGCAGCGGGGTGTCCAGCAGATTTCCCCGCCGATGGAATCCAAGCTGCCGGTAGCGGCGTAGGTGGGCGTTTCCCCGGGAACCCCTCCACCTTGCAAATCCCGCAAGAAGAACTGAAAGGCAATGCTGTCACCGTAGAGCAGCGAGGTGTCTTGCAAGGTAAACTCAAAGCAAAACGCCTCGTGGACCCGGGCGATAATCGTATCGTTGTTTTGGTTGGGATTCTGGCTGGCATCGACGTTCAAGGTCGGAGAGGGATTGTTCGGCAGGACGACCCGCACCCAGGTGGTGTCGGTACTTTGGTTGTCCGGTGGGCACTGAAACGCATCGATGCCGTAGGTCACAATTGTATACAGGGTCGTGGAATCGCACAATCCTTCCCAGCAGACTTCGCCGTAAAGGGAATCTCCCGCTGGATTGGTGAGGGTGGTCAGGGTTGGCAGAGTGGTTACCCCGGGCGAATTCAGCAGGGCCACTGTACCGGAGAGGGAACCACTGCCCTGGGTATCGGCGACGGTGAAATTGTAGCAAAACTGATCCCCGACGTTGACGATGATGGTGTCACCGTTGGTCTGGGGAGCGTTTTGCAGATTGTTTTGGACAATGGGCGGGGCGGGAGCTGGAGGAATAACCTGCACCCACACCGTATCGAAGACGATGTTGTAGTTCGGACAGTCGTTGGTGTCGCGGACGCTGATGATCATGGGGACGACGCCACCCGCGTAATCGCAGGCGGGCGACCAACAGATCTGGCCTTGGACGGGGGGCGAATCGCCGGTGGTGCTAACCGTCGCGTAGGGTGGGGGAAATCCGCCATTTCCCCCGAAACTTACACTGATGGGGGTGACCACGAGGGTACTGGGGGTAAAGGCGTCGGTGACCGAGAAGTTGTAGCAAAACGACTGACCGGCATCGGCAAAGATGGTGTCGCTGCTGGTGTTGAGGCCGCTGAGATCATGGGTGATCACGGGCGGGGGACCGGGGGACAAGCAGGGCAATACGTAGAACTGGAAGTCGCGCTTGTTTTCGCTCAGCAGCGATCCGTTTCGGTATTCTTTGACCGAAATGGCGAATACGTACACGCCGGGATTGGCGGGAAATGCTTCCAGAAAGCCGGTCGTGGGATTGATCGTGAGGGAACTGCCCGGACCAAACGGATTCAGGGCGCTGTAGCCGGGGGAGAAATTGACGTTCAGGTAGGGGGGCGGCCCCATGGGATTGCCGAACTGGTCGAGGACCGGATTGGGCTGAAAGGGACCGCAGGCCCCCGTGGGGTTTCCGGTTCCCAGGCCGTTGGTATTGATCCCGGTGTAGGGATTCGAAACTTCGTAGACCAGAGAATCGCCGTCGAGATCGGTAGCGGAGTGGTCAAAGAAGTAGGTTTGCCCCGCACAAAGGTACAAGGAAGGCCGCTGGTTGAAGGTGGGCATGCTGTTGCAGACGGCTTCCGCAGGCCCCGGTACCCGCGCCAGGAAAGTTACTCCTTCACAGACCGGCGCACTGAGATTGTCGATGATGTTGTTGCGGCAGCAGCGGGACCAGCCGATGTCGTAGCCGCCGGCCAGGGCCGGCAATTGGATGGTCGTTTCGTAGATTCCTTCCTCGACGCAGACCTGGGGGAGCGTGGCGAGGCAGGCATCCCAGTTGTCCGGTTCAATGCGGGGGGTAAACAGTGGGGCACTGACTTGCTGCGTTGCGTAAACGTTGCCGGTGGCCGACTCAAAAATCCAAAGCTCTAAAGGGTCATCGAAAATTGCCCCCGGTTGCGCATTCAAGCAGTCCCGAAAAAAGGTCAATTGAATGCGATAAAGGTTGTTTCCCAGGCATTCGTAACTCAATTCCGCCCCAGCGATGTGGGTGGCGGGAAGACGAATGGCCGAGATCAGCAGCAGCAAAAACGTAAAACGTGCGAATCTTCGATTCATGCCGGAAATTTCTTTCGTGTCGTCGGGTTTTCTCTTGGAAAAACGCCGGAGCGTGAAGCCATTAGTAAATATACGGGGGGAACCGCCGGTATGGTACATTGGGCCCCCGAATCCCCGCGAATGTCGGCAAAAAACCTGCATTCAAGGATGCAACAGCGGTGCCAGTGTGATCAGCTCCTCTACGATCCAATTTCCGGTTTTTCCGCTGGACTGGGTATAGTAGATGACGAGTCCGGTGGCGTAGGCTTTGGGGAGTCCACTCGCGGGAATGGGTTCGGGAAGTTCGGGAGCGGTATCCTCGTTGGCGCCTGGGGTGGGGGTACCGGCAAATTTTTTCGTGAACTCAATGCGGGATAGGGAACTGCCTTTGGGCAGCCGGTGATCGCGCAGTACCGTCCGGGAAGAATCGGCATAGACTTGGAATTTCGCCCAAGTTCCCTTTTCGGCGTCGCCTACCCAGACCTTGTCGATCCGGAGTTCGGATTTGTTGGACTTTGCGATGAACACCCGGTAGATCGTTCCCCCTCCGGATCCGGCTGGTCCCCCGTAGTACTTTTGTGAGCTGGCCCGCTGGACGAACGGTTTGCTCCCGGAGCATGCGACCAGGAATAGGCTGAATATCATCCCCAGCGCAAGCAAGGTTTTTGGCATTTGAACCATGGGAAAGGGATTAAATGGTGGATCTTTCGAAAAATACGCATCTTTGGCGAGAATTGAGGTGAGCATTCCGCCCGAGCCGTCCGGCAAAAGCACCGTTTATGGGGAAGCTTATCCGGGGCAAACGTTGAGGGGAAAGCGCCTCCAGCACGATTTTTGCGGGAGATGACAACATGAAACAACTGATTCGCTGGTGGCTGGTCGCACTGGTGTTCAGCCCCACGCTCGCTTGGGGTCAAGAGCACTATTTTGTCCACTTTCGGGACAAGCAGTGCATTGCTGGGTTGCTGCCCGACTTTGCGGCGAAAGCGCTGGCGCGACGGGCCCGGCACGGCATTGCGTTTCCTCTACCCGACGATTATGCGGTCGATCCAGTGTACGTCGCTCAGGTCAAGGCCCGGGTTACACAGTTGCGGCACGTCCTGCGCTGGCCCAATGCGGTGAGTGTGGCCGCAACGGCCGAGCAAATTGCTGCCGTGGCAGAATTGCCTTTTGTGCGGTCAATTGAGCCATTTTTGCCTTTGCAATCGCTGGTGGCGGAAGAAGCCGTCCCGGCACCAGTGGATGAACGCAAGTTGCGGCGCCTGTACGCGCTGCAACGCAAGTTGGTGGGGCTGGATACCCTGCGGGCGGCGGGGTTGACCGGCAAAGGGGTCCGTATCGCGGTCTTCGATGCCGGTTTTCGCAACCTGGAGGACCATCCGGTGTTTGACTCGCTGTGGGCGCGCGCCGGGGTGATTGAAGCGCGAGATTTTTACCGGCGCCGGGGCAAAAACCCCTTGCGGTACAGTATCCACGGAACTGCGGTCCTGGGCTGCATCACGGGTTGGTGGGGGGATCAGCCGATTGGGGCGGCAACCCAAGCGGAAATTCTGTTGGCGCGTACCGAGTACGGGTTGAGGGAAAATGTGCGGGAACAGGATGCTTGGATGGCCGCCGCCGAGTGGGCCGATCAAAAAGGCGCCGATATCATCAGCAGTTCACTGGGGTATTCGAATCCTCTTTACGAATACGCGCAGATGGACGGGCAGACGACCCGCGTGGCCCAGGCGGCGCGCACCGCCATTCGCAAGGGCATTTTGGTGGTGAATTCGGCGGGCAACCAAGGCGACGACGACTTTCATTTCATCGGCAGTCCGGCGGATGTCGATTCGGTGCTTACCATTGGGGCATCCTATCCCATGTTGCGGTTCCCCATGCGGTTCAGCTCCTTCGGACCGAATGCGGTGGGCCAGCCCAAGCCGGATGTTTCGGGGCCGGGCTACGTGGTCACCGCCGGCGGATCGGGCCTGGACACCTTTACCGGGACCTCATTTGCCTGTCCTACCGTTTCGGGGATTGCCGCCTGTCTCATGCAGCGCTACCCCAACAAAACGAACATGGAGATCCGGCAGATGCTAGTGGAGTCGGCGCACTTATATCCTTATTTTGATTATGCCATCGGGCACGGGGTGGTGGACGCGGCTCAACTACTCGGCGCGGTGCGGGATACGGTGGCGCCTACCTTTGCACTGGCCTTCGATGCGGATACCCTCGTAGTGCAGTTCGACCCCGAAGTTTTGGGTCCAGATTCGACCTTCGATGTCAACGGCCTGCCTTTCTTTTTTCACGTCGAAGGAGCGGGGGGGAAACTACTGGAATACAGGTACCTGCGCATCACCCAAGGGCTGAAAAGGGTGGGGATTCCGCCCGCGCGTCTTCCCCGCGGAAAACTGCGCATTTGGTTTGCCGGCTACCGGGAAGAGTGGGATACCGACGATTTGGGCCGGATTCCCGGATTATAGCGTTTGATCGGTGCGAGATATGCCCGGATGTGTCTAAATGATGTTTGTTACCTTTTGGGAGATAATTCGCTGTTTTTAGCTTTTTGAAGATTGCTTTTTCGATTTTTTCGTTTTTAAAGATGTTACTATCCTAAAATTCTTGATGGCTTTTTTGCCGGTGGAGCTTTCTATGTTTGTTTTACTACAGAGACCGCGAATTGAGAATTGACAAGGGGATGCTTAAAACAATAATGATTCATTCGCCGCGCAGCGGCACAAACAACCACCCGGAATTTCCCGTTTGCCTGGATCCATTGGCACGGGTAGTAGGTCGTGGATCATCCGTTGCCGAGGGCATCGATTTGATCCGCCGGTTCCGCCCCCAACTGGTATTCCTCGATATGGATCTGCCTGAGGAATCTGCCTTCCGCCTGTTTGAAGAAACCCGCGACCTCACTTACGATAAAATCGTCGTGGGGGAAGATACCAAGCCGGCCATGAAGATGCTCCGCTACCACGTGTCCGACTACTTGCTCAAGCCCGCGTGCACGAAAGATTTTCTGTGTGCGGTCGAGCGGGTGCTCTTTTCCCAGCGGAAATTGCGGGTCCAGCAACTCTACGATCAGCATTTCTGCCACCACCGACACCTAGTACTCAGCCAACTGTTGACCAAAGTAGCAGGACACGGTCCGCGGTTGCTGGAAGTAGATGATATCATTCGCATTGTGGACCAGGACGATTTGCGCTGGTTCTGGATGACCGGAGGTCGAGCCATCGCCAGTACAACCAGTTTTGCCCGCATCGCAAATGCGCTCCATTTCAATGACTTTTTCCCGGTTGGGAAGCAATTGTTGCACCTCAACCGGGTCCATTCGGTAGAAGTTACGCCCGAGGGCTTGCTTTACAGCATGGAAGATGGATGGTGTGGCAATGTCCCAATTTATATGGAACGGCGTTTTCTCCGTCGCATGGGCGCACCCTGGTCGGAGCTCATTCGTTGACGCATGCACCATAGCTGCGGTATTGTCTTTCTACCCCGCAGCCAAATCAATATTCAGTTACCCTCGCCAGCCCTGCTGCCTCACTCCTCTACGCACGAAGAATCCTTTGCTCAGTATGCAGGTAGGGCTGGCTCTTTTTTACCATTCGATTTGTTCCTTGTTCAGGAAAGCGGCGATGCCTCGCTTGCAGTCGGCATTGGCGCGGGCGCGGGCATTCATGCGGGCGGCGAAGGCCAGGCCGTCTTTGATCGGAAAATGCTGAATGTCCGCGATCATTTTTTTCGTCAGGTGCATGGATTCGCCCGAATTCTGGGTACACAGTCGCTGGGCAAATTTGTCCACCGCACCTTCGATTTGCTCGGCCGGAATCACCCGGTTGATCATGTTGTAAGCAACGGCGGTTTCCGCATCGATGAGGTCTCCAGAAAGCAGCAGTTCTTTCGCCCGCAGTTCGCCACACTTGCGGATCAAAAAGCTCATCACAATCGCGGGAATGAAGCCGATCCGCACTTCGGTGTAGCCAAATTTTGCCTCGGGCACGGTAAAGGAAAAGTCGCACACCGTCGCCAGTCCCGCCCCTCCGGCAATCGCGTGCCCGGTGATCCGCGCAATCACCGGCTTGCCCATCCGGTAAATCAGGTCAAACAATTCCATCAGGTGATTTGAATCCTGGAGATTTTGTTCAAAGTCAAACTGCTGCAATTGCCGCAAGTAATCCAGATCGGCGCCGGCGCAGAATGCTTTGCCGGTGCCACTGAGGATGGCCACCTTTACCTTGGGATTGGCGTCGGCACTGGCAAAAGCCGCTTTCAGTTCCTTGACCATTTCAAAGTTCAGCGCATTGCGCTTCTCTGGTCGGTTCATGGCGATGTAGGCGATCCGGTCCCGGACTTCGTAAGTGATGTATTGGTGTGCGCTCATGGTGCAAAGCTACACTTTTTGCCGGCAAGCCCCGAAGCCCCATTTTTGAATATCTTCGCTTTCAATCCAAATCTTTTGGCGCATGCAACTCACCCAAGCGATTTCCCTGCTGCAGTCCGCCGTTCCCGCGGAAACCGGCGAATGGGCCGACATCGGCGCGGGCACGGGCCTGTTTACCCAAGCCCTCGACCAGATTTTGGGAGCGGGGAGTACGGTATTTGCCCTCGACAAAAATCCCCACTCCCTCTGGTACCTGCGCCTGCAACACGCGCAACTCCGGGTGGAAGAAGGCGATTTTACCCGGAAATTGCTCTTGCCGGTGCTGTCGGGCATGGTCATGGCCAATGCCCTCCACTACGCCCCCAATCCGGGTGCGGTGCTCACCAACCTGCGCGCCCATCTCAAGCCGGAGGGGCGCCTGGTGCTGGTAGAATACGACACCGACCGCCCCAATCCCCCGTGGGTGCCTTTTCCGATCAGCCGGGCCCGCCTCCCGGAAATCGCCATGCCGGCGGGCTTTGCCGCGCCTACCTTCACCGCCGATATGCCTTCCGCCTTCGGACACGCGCAGATTTACGTGGCGGTTTTGGAAGTGGGGGACGGGGAGTAGGGGATGGGGATTCAGGTATCGGGATGAATGTAGCCTGGGGAAGCTGGTAATTGCCTGCGTGGAGAAAATAACCGGCAACAAATTCCTTTCCGTCGTATACTGCACTTGCATTCCTAAGCATCAATGACCGTAGATTTGCATCATGGCTTCACTCTCCCAACACATTCAAGACCAACTAAAGACGGCGATTGAAATCTTTTGGAGTACCCGAAACCGACAGAAATCGAAACAAAAAGTGGGAGATCGCTCCGCCCAAGGGAATCGGGGAGCTGTGACCGGTGGAAAGCAGCTTGACGGTTTCATCCGTTTACTTACCATTGCGGCAATGGAAGTTGGGGTCCCGGAAACTTGGATTTTTACCAAAGGAAATCAACTTCCCGGATTTTTCCGGCCCACAAAAGATTGGGACTTGCTCATTGTATCACCGCAAGGCAAACTTCTTGTAGCGGTTGAGTTCAAGTCCCAAGTGGGCTCCTTCGGGAAGAACTTTAACAATCGGACAGAGGAGGCACTTGGAAGTGCCGTAGATTTGTGGACTGCTTTTCGGGAAAATGCATTTCCATCGCAGCAAGCCCCTTGGGTAGGGTACATGATGATCGCGGAAAAAGCACCGGGGTCAATTTCTCCCATCAGGTTGCAAAAGTTCCGATTCAAAGTGTTTGAGGAATTCGAGGGAACGAGCTACCTTGAACGGTACAGAATCTTGTGTAGAAAGCTTGTTCTGGAACGGCACTATTCAGCCGCCGCGCTGGTTTGGACAAGTTCCGATCAGGAATTCGGTTCTCTGGACGAGAACACCTCCCCCGAGTCATTTCTGTTTTCGATGATGGGATACTTGAAGGGTAAAATAGATCAAATTTTGTAGGGCATGTACGGAGAAAGGTCAAATGGGAAACAGCACGGTGTCGTACTCACCAAGCCCGAAGTGGTCAAGGCAATTTTGGATTTGGTGGGGTATCTTTCTGATCGGGATTTGGGGAAGGTCACCATTCTTGAGCCCGCTTCCGGGGATGGCGCCTTTGTTTTGGAGATCATCGCACGATTGCATGAATCATCGGTAAAATTTGAATTTGACTTTCTTGCCGCACTGAAGAATGTCAGATTGTTTGAAATTGATCCTACACTTGCTGACTTGCTGGAGGCGAACATCGAGGCGCTATTGCTTGCCCTTGGCGGTTACCCAAATCCGATCCCGATCATTCGCTCAGACTTTCTCCAATCACCCGATATCAAGGTGGATTTCGTGGTTGGGAACCCTCCTTACGTCCGGCACGACAATATCCCGGAAGAGCTTCGCAAAATGTATCGGCAACGATTCTCCACCTTTCGCTACCGGTCCGACTTGTACGTGCCTTTTTTTGAGAAATCACTCCGGAGCCTGACCAATGGCGGAAAACTTGGTTTTATCTGCGCCAATCGCTGGCTTCGAAACCAGTATGGCCGACCGCTGAGGGCGTTGATCTCGCAGTTCTATTCATTGGATAAGGTAATTGACCTTTCTCAAACCCATCCTTTCCAAGAGGAAGTCATTGCCTATCCCGCGGTTACGATCATGACCAAAAGGAAGCCCCTACCGGATGCTGAGTACTACGAACTCAAGGATCTGAATGCCCTTGCACAGATCAATGAGAGCAAAATCCAACCCTTGGCCCATCTGAGCACTCAGGAACAAGATTGGTTCGCGGAGCTGACGCTTCACGAGCATAAGATCAATTGTCGGCTCGGGGGTATTGAAGAACAAGGATTTAAGATTGGAATTGGGGTTGCCACCGGATGTGATCGCGTTTTTGTAAGGCAAGATTTTGCGGGGCAGGTAGAGGTGGAATTGCTGCTCCCAATGATTAAATCGACCGACTTGAAGGGTGATCAGTTTGCCTGGCAGGGCCATCAGTTCTTAAACCCTTTTGATGCCAAGGGCAAATTGATTGATCTTCGGAACTTCCCCCGCGCGGCGCAGTATTTTGAATCGAATGGTGAATCACTCCGGAAACGGCACGTGGCCCGTAAAAAACCCCTCAGTTGGTACCGAACGATTGACCGGGTTGATTCGACGTTGGTTTCAAAACCCAAGATATTACTTCCTGATATCAGTGGTAATTCGCGGATTTTCATTGATTTTGGTCAGTACTACCCCCATCACAATCTCTATTACATTATCGGCCGTCCCATCGAAAAACTTCAACTTCTGGCCGCCATGCTGATGTCTACCTTTGTGCGCAATCAATTGAAGGCCGTTGGAACAAAGATGAATGGAGGGTATCCCCGTTGGCAAAGCCAAAACCTGAGGAAGCTCAAGTTGCCGATCATTGATGCCGTGGCGGACAAACGACGAGCGGAACTGATCGGGGCCTACGCCAGGAACAATTTATCGGAGATCGATTTGATCGTCAACGAGCTGCTGCAGACCCTATCGGAGGACACGCATCAAGGACAACTCGAACTTTTCCAGGATCACCAAGCCGCACAGTAAGCTCTCAGTCCAATCTCAACTTTTTGGGGTGCGCCTTGCAGGAAAGGGGCAATGGGTTTGGGTACGCCATCGCCGAGCACAAATCGTCTTGCAATCTTCCCAAGGAACCCCACGGCACAAGGATCCTGGAAGCGACGTAACTTTATGGAATACTTGACCTAAGCCCAAGCATGCTGCCCCGGCCAACGGCCAGAGTTAAATCCCCAGAACCATTTTTGGAACCACAATAAACTGTTATCCCCCTCTCAAAGCCGCCCCTGCAACCACTGCAACATATCCGCGAAAACCAAACTGTTTTCGACCTCATTGTGGACCTCGTGGTAGAACCCTTCGTAGATCTTCAGCATTTTGCGGCCGACAATGCCATCGTGGAAGGCCTGCGTGCCCGCGGGGGAGGTGATGCGGTCATCCGAGCCGTGCAGCAGCAGCACGGGAACCTGAACCCGGTCGGCGTGGGCGAGGGCATATTCGGCGGCGGCACTGCTTTCGACAAACAGCCGCGGCGTGACCTGGGGATGGACCAGGGGATCGTCCCGGTAGGCCTGAACCACGTCGGTGTTGTGGGAAAGGTGCCGGGCGTCGAGGCCATTGTTCTGGGGCAAACCCGGCAAAATGACATTCATGAACTTGGCCATGGCCTGCATGAACCCGGAAGGAGGATCGGTGAGGGTGAGCCAGGGACCGGTGATGATGGCCCCCTGGACGTCGGGCTGCCGCCGCACGAGGTAATTGGCGACGACATTGCCGCCCCAACTGTGGCCGTAGAGAAAGACCGGGACGTCGGGAAAGAGCGCCCGGATTTTTTCGAGGGCGGTGTCCACCTCTTCCAACAAGCAATTGTAGTCGGGAATAAATCCGCGCTTGCCGTCAGAGCGACCGTGCCCCCGGTGGTCATAGCCGAATAGCGCCATCCCATTTTGATTGAGCATTTCCGCCACGTGGGCGTAGCGACCGCTGTGTTCGCCCAGGCCGTGTACCTGGCAAACTGCCGCTTTGACCGGGCCTTCCGGCGCCCAGTATTGTCCGTAAATTTTGGTCCCATCTTGGGCGGTCCAGCCCGATTTCGTTGCGCTCATACCGGCAAATAATTTGGTTGATGCCTTCAAATTAGGAAAAATAAGCTGCATTTCCATCCCAAAGCAGTTTAGTTGTTCGGTAATCGAAAAATGGTGTCGAGATTAAAAAAATACCCGTAATTTCACTGCATGCATTGATCAGGTCAAGCCCCGCTTGGCCTCCAAAAGCAACTGTCTATGGAAAAGACTTATATCATGGCCATCGACCAGGGAACTACGAGTTGCCGGGCGATCTTGTTCGATGGCGAAATGCACGTGGTCGAATTGGCGCAGAAGGAATTCACCCAGTTTTATCCCCAACCCGGCTGGGTGGAGCACGACGCCGAGGAAATCTGGTCCACCCAACTGTTTGTGATGCGGGAAGTCCTGCGCACCTCGGGCATTGTGGCCCGGCAGATCGCGGCCATTGGCATTACCAATCAGCGGGAAACCACCGTGGTCTGGGAGCGGGCCACCGGGCGACCGATTCACAACGCAATTGTGTGGCAAGACCGCCGCACTGCCAGCATCTGTGACGCCCTCAAGCAAGGCGGGCATGCCGCCACCATTCGGGCCAAGACCGGATTGGTGGTGGATGCTTATTTTTCGGGCACCAAGGTAAAATGGATTCTGGAAAATGTACCCGGAGCCGCCAAATCGGCGCGGGCTGGCGACCTGTGCTTCGGCACAATTGATACCTGGCTGATCTGGAAACTGACCGGAGGCAAGGTCCACGCGACCGATCCTTCGAACGCTTCGCGCACCATGCTCTACAACATCCGCGACCTGGCTTGGGATCCCGAGTTGGGCGAATTGCTGGACGTTCCCGCGGCGATCCTGCCCGAGGTCCGGGCCTCTTCGGGAACCTTTGGCGAAACCACCGCGGCGGTTTTGGGCGCGGCGGTTCCGATTGCCGGCGTGGCCGGGGATCAGCAAGCGGCTCTGTTCGGGCAAACCTGCTTTGCGCCCGGTATGGCCAAAAATACCTACGGAACCGGGTGCTTCATGCTGATGAACACTGGGACTGAGCCCCACGAATCGGAAGCCGGACTGCTGACGACGGTGGCCTGGGAGCTCGACGGACAGACCGAGTACGCGCTGGAAGGGAGCATTTTTATCGCGGGAGCGGCCATTCAGTGGTTGCGTGATGGCCTGCACCTGATCGACCAGGCGCGCGACTCGGAGTACTACGCTTCGAAGACCAAAGACGCCGGCGGCGTCTACGTGGTGCCGGCCTTTGCCGGCCTGGGCGCACCCTACTGGGACATGTACGCGCGGGGGGCCATCTTTGGGCTGACCCAGGGAACGGGCAAGCCAGAATTGATTCGGGCCACCTTGGAGGCACTGGCATATCAAACCCGGGACGTCCTGGGGGCCATGCAAAGCGATTCGGGCCTTGATATCACCGCTTTGCGGGTAGATGGCGGCGCGAGCGAAAACAACTTCTTGATGCAGTTCCAGGCCGACATCCTCGGCGCCTGGGTAGATCGCCCGGCGATTTTGGAGACGACCGCGCTGGGGGCGGCGTTCCTGGCGGGACTTGCGGTGGGATATTGGCAAAAGCAACAAATCGCCGACAACTGGCAGGTGGCGCAATCATTTGCCCCCGAGATGGCGGAAGCCCAGCGGGAACAACTTTATCGTGGATGGCAACGCGCCGTTGAGCGCAGTATGGGATGGATCGAATCATGAGCCTGAACAGTACCCAACGAACCGCAACCCTCGCCGCAACCCAGGCGGTCACATACGATCTGCTGGTCATCGGGGGAGGGATTACCGGGGCCGGAATCGCCCTCGATGCCGCTTCCCGGGGCCTCAAAACCCTGCTGGTGGAAATGCAGGACTTTGGCGCGGGAACCAGCAGCCGCTCCACCAAACTCATCCACGGTGGCTTGCGCTACCTCAAGCAATTCGAATTCAAGCTCGTGCGCGAGGTGGGCCGGGAGCGGGCGATTTTGTTCCGCAATGCACCCCACATCGTTATTCCGGAGAAAATGCTGCTGCCGGTGTACCGGGGCGGCTCGTTCAATCGGCTTTCGTTGCGGTTTGGGTTGTGGTTTTACGACCGGCTGGCCGGGGTGAAGCGGTCCGAGCGGCGCAAAATGCTCAACCGCGCGCAGACAATGGTCCAGGAACCCCTCCTGAGCGGAAAAAATCTGCAAGGTGCGGGCATTTACAGCGAATACCGGACCGACGATGCGCGGCTGGTGATCGAAGTGATTAAAACGGCGGTGCGCGAAGGAGCGACTGCATTGAATTACTGCCGGGCGGAAGAATTGACCTACGCTGACGGCAAGGTCACCGGGGCGCAAGTCCGCGATTTGGTGACGGATGCATCCCATCAAGTCCGGGCGCAGTATGTGGTCAACGCAGCCGGGCCATGGGTAGATGGCATTCGCAAGCTGGATGGCTCAGAAAAAGGCAAGCGGCTTCACCACACCAAAGGGGTTCACCTGGTCGTCCCGCACAAGCGGCTTCCGCTAAGGCAGGCGACCTACATCGACGCGCCGGATGGCCGGATGGTGTTCATCATTCCGCGGCAGCTTTGGACCTACATCGGGACGACCGATACCAGCTTCAAAGGGGACCTTGCGCATCCCCGGACGACGGCCGCGGACGTGCGCTACCTGCTGGAAGCCACGAATACGGCTTTTTCGGAGGCCAAAATCACCCAAGCGGACATCAGCTCGACTTGGGCGGGGATTCGGCCTCTAATCCACGAGGAGGGCAAATCGCCTTCCGAACTGAGCCGGAAAGACGAGATCTTTTACTCGGATACGGGTTTGGTGACGATTGCGGGGGGGAAATTGACCGGATTTCGCAAAATGGCGGAAAAGGTGGTCGACGTTGTGGCGGAGCGGATGAACCGGGCGGGGGGGAATGTCGGCCGCTGTGTGAGCGATCAGATTGGGTTGGAAGGCGGGAGCTTGGGGAACCGCCGTTCGCTGGCGGAATTTGTAGAGCATTTGCAGCGTGAGTCCGGTGTGGCGCGGAAAGAGGTCGAATGGCTGGCCGGCCTGTTTGGCAGCAACGCGCGCCAGATTCTCGATTGGGCCGCTGAACTGGAAGGGGAGGAGGAGTTGCGGATTACCCGGGCGGCGGTGCGTTACGCGGTGGAACACGAAGGTGCCCGGACACTGGGAGATTTCTTTATTCGGCGCTCGGCCTTGCTCTACTTTGGGCGGGAGTGGATTGCGCCGGTACTCGATTTGGTGGCGGACGAATTGCGGACTTGGCTGGGGGACGATCACGTGGTCGATCCAGAGCAAGAATTTGCCCGGATGTACCGGGAGGTGGTCGAATTCCCCAAAGATGACTTCGCTGTGGCGGCGGTTTAAATCGGATTTGCGAAGCGATCCCCCTTTGCTACCAAATAATTTGTATTTTATCGGTACAAATTGAACGACGCACTTCGCATGAGCAAAGCCTATCCTCCTCTCCGGAAAACCTACCCGCCACGCACGCAGGCATCGGGGACGGGCAGGGGAGTGGAACCTCCAGCCAGGGATCGGGTGGCGCAACATGTTTCGGCGGCCCAGGCCTTTGCCGCACGGTCAAAAGTAGGGATACTGCAAGCGCGCCTCAATGCGGCGAATTCCGGCCCAAATTCAGTGGTGCAGATGGGTAAGATAATAAAAAAAGCCCCCCGGGTGACCAGTTGGAAGCAAGCCAAAGCTAAGTTTTACGGTGCCTCAAAGAATGTAAAGGGCAAACGGAAACGCATCAGCGGGGACGCCGAACACCTCGCCCGGGAACGCTACGTCAACAAGATCTACATCCGAATGATGGACGAGGATAAGATGAGCGAAACGGCAATCGACAGTCTGTTGAATCCCATGAATTGGGGCAAGATCAAAAAATTGGGGAGCAAGCGGCTCAAAGTTTCCTACGACAGTTGGAAAGGCAGCATCAAATCGGGTACCCTGCGCGAAGCCCAACACATCATCCCGGCATCGATTGCGATGGAGTACGGTCTGCCAAATTCATTTACCAACAGCTTTGAGAACGGGATGATGCTCACCGCAGGCGCGCGCCGGGGCAAAGTGCAGGACAGCTACTCCAAATCCTACCTCAAGACCAAGAAAACCAAGGATTACCGCAAAAAGGTCATGCACGTGGGATTGAACAATCGCCTGGCGCATCCGGCCTACAATGCGCTGGTCCGTAAGAAACTGAACAAGTACAAAACCGGCAGTGGCAAGGTGACGCGGGCCAATGCGGTTAAGGTAGTCAAGGATCTCCGGGCCCTCCATTACACCCGTTCGAAGAGTGTTAAATACTCGGACCACCTGAAATAAAAATGTCTTCTGCAGACTTGTGAACAACTTTTTGGGTGACTGGGAGATATTTTACCAGCTCACGTCCAAGGCTTTAGGCTGACAATCTCCGGCCGATCTGCTTAATTGGTTGACTATTTCTGGACGATTGGTGATATTACATAGCAAGTCGTGTCGTATGTCTGATTATTCTAAAGCCAATTCTCCCGAACGGGATCGCAGTAGTCATTTCTCTGCTGCCGCGTTGGATACGCGTGAAGAACGCATGCCCGGACGCAAGCCCCCCGCATTTTCCTTGGTAAATTCCGATATCCAATCCGATGGTCCCAGTATGCTGGACCCCGAGGAGGAAGTCCTGGATACCACTGGTCCCATGCAGCGCAAAGTCAATGAGGATGATCCGGATGATCCCGGAGATGATGCCGATCCTACCCAACTCGTCGCCATTAATCAAAGTGCGCCTCCTCCTGCGGAAGATCCGGGGGAAGAGGACGGTAAAGGCGACGGATATGAACGGGGGGTAGGAGAAATTACTCCGGGGCTGGCCGGAGTCGGTGGCCCAGGGATGGAGAATCCCCAAAGTCGTGGAATTGGCCAGAAAATCAATCCGGCAGGCCCCGGTCCGCGCGGCCGCGGCCCAATCAATCCGCCCGCGAGAACAAGCAAAGGTCGTCCGGCCGGCCTCAACCAGCGGGTTGCGCGTGCTGCCGGTGGCGGTGGCCTGAAGTCAAAAATAAATCTAAATTCCGCCAAGTCGGCCCACGGGTACGGAGGCAATGTCCTCAAGCAGTACCGGGAATTCGGCCAATTCCGCCAGGGGATGAACAACGGGCTGACCGGGAAAGCCACCGAAGCCCGGGACAAGCAGCCAAAATTTGAAGTTGCCAACCAGCAGCGTCCACCGGTAGTTGCTAAGATGAACGACGCCCCCCCGGCCAAGCTCAGTGGCGGAACGGTCGCGAAGAGCCCGGGGAATGCCCAGCGCCTCCCCAATCTGAACAACACCCAGGACTTGGGCACGGCTCCCACCGTTCAACTGCAGGGCGATACTGACCCCAACCAGATCGGAAATCAGGAAGCGGTCCAGCGCGGGCAAGTCCAAAACCATTTGTCGGTGGCCCAGCAAAACTCGGCGGTCAACATGGGAGAGGACCACATCATTGCCGAAACCCAGGGCAAGCTCATCCAGAGCAAGACGGAGATCCCCACTCCCGCCCCCTTGGTGGGGAAAGACATACCCTTCCACGAGCCCCCCGCCGAAATCGCGGGCAGCATTGGGCCGCAACTGGATGCGGAATACCAAGCCAAAACCGATGCCGAGCTGAAGAAGAAGGAACAGGCGGATGCGGAATACGATTCCGAAGTATCCACCGGATTCCAGGACACCCAAAATCAAATCTCGGTCGCCGAAACCGATTCCAATCAGCAACAGCAGGCCCGCAAGTTGCAGGCCCAAGGTGAAGTCGGCGGGCTGCGCCGTCAATGGCAAGCCGAAAATGATGCGGTCATGTCCAAGTATCAGGACCAAGCCGGCAAAAAGAAGTTGGAAACAGAAGGCGCGGTAGGCCGGAAAGCCTCAGCCGCGGACAGTGAAGTTGCCGGATTGTACCGGAAAGCGGATCAGGACATTGCGTCAGAGGAGAAAAAAGCTGATGCGGACATCGCTCGGGAAAAAGAGGAAGGCGAAAAGGAAAAGAAGAAAAAGAAGAAAAAGCGCCGTTTCGGTAGCCGACTAAAAAAATTCTTCAAAGGCATTGGGGATAAAATCAAGAACGCAATTTCGAAAATTGCGGATGCCCTCCGCAAGGTCGTCGATAAGATCGTGAGTATCGCGAAAGCGGCCGCCAAAAAGGTCATTGAGGCGGCGGCCAGCGCCATCAAAGTGATCATCCGGGCGGCCGGAGAAGCACTCAAGGCGATTGCTTCGGTAGCGCTAGCGGCTTTCCCAGCTTTGCGAGACAAATTTAACGCGCTGATTGATCGTGCTGTGAAGTTGGCTTGTGAAGCGGTGGACAAGATCGCGGCGGTATTGGAACAGGTGGTGAACAAGCTACTCGACGGCTTGGGCGCGCTGATCAAGTTGGCCATCACGGTCCTTGAAAAGTACTACCAGTTCATCATCGAGGCGCTGGAGATTATCTTTGAGTTGATCATGAAGTTGCTGATGGGCCTGAAGAATTTGGTCCTGAGTGTCGGCAAAATGCCGGGATACTTCATGGGCGCGGCGGCCAAGGAAGCAATTGGTACGGATGTGACCCAGCCGCTGGATGGAATTGAGCGGACCCCCGCTGAGCAGGCGAAGTACGAAAAGATGCGGCAAGGGGATCGCAATGCGGTCAACGGTGTCGCGCAAGCGTCCCAGGGAATTGAGCCCGAGGCTCAGACACTGGCCGGAAAAGATGTCCTGCGTTTCGGTGACGTGGAGTTGGCGGGCGGGCCCGAAGTGTTTGAAGGGCTCGATCTGGGTGACTTCGGCGATGAAGACGGTGAGATCATGGAATTGGGTGGGGCGGAAGAGCCGATTACGACCGCGGATTTGCGCCAGATTGGCTTTGCCGGTGCAGAAGGTAAGATGGATTCTGAGGCCGGAGGACCGGAAATGGAGGCCGAAGCGGCGCCGAATCCGGACTTTGCGAGCATGAGCGACGACGCCAAGCTCGACTATTATCTCAAGCAGATGGGCGGCGATTCGAGCAAGATGGAGACTGGAGCGGAAGGCGGCGAAATGGCGGCCGACCTTGCTGGTGGTGAAGGTGGGCTGGAATCGTTGCAGGCAAAAACCGGACCCCTGAGCGTGGCGCAACGCCTCGGTTTTGTGGTTCAGCAAATGGCGCGGGGCATCGGAGTTTGGTTCAAAGAAAACCAAATGAAGGTCTACGGCGCACTGATCGGGGCGCTGGCCGGAGCCGGGATCATCACGATGCTGGCGGGACCGGCGGGTCTCATGGCGGTCATCAAGCTCCTGCTCGGGGTAATGACGGCGTACTTCGGTGCGGAAGCGGTAATCCGGATTGAGCAGCACATGTTCCGCTGGGGCAAGGAAGCCTGGAACGGCAACATCGAATCGGGCGCGGAAAACCTGGCGATTGCCCTGGCGATTTTTGTCATGGAGTTTGCCCTGGAATTCATCCTGGGCGTGGTCATGAAGATGATCGACCGGGCCAAAGCCATCGTGAAGAGCGCACTGCGGGCTGCAAAGAAAGGCATGAAAACGGTGTCCAAGGCGGCCAAAGGGATCGGCAAGGGCCTGGGCAAAGTCGGCAACGTGATCGTGAAAAACGGCAAGTACATGGTCAACGGCTTCAAGAAAGGCTGGAGCAAAGGAGTCTCGACCGTCGGCGAACTTAAAGACAAGGTGCTCAAGCGCTTCGGATTCAAGCGCATTTGGATTGAAACCAAGGGACAGTGGATCGAACTGTGGGGCAGTTTCAATACCAAGGTAAATCTGGGCAAGATGAAGAAGCCCACCACCAAGAAAGCATCGGTCGGTAAGGTCAGCAAGCCGAAAATCACCAAGCCCAAAAAGAAAGGAAAAACGGTCGGGGATACCCGCAAGGAATTTACCACGAATAAGGTCGATCCCAAAACCGGCAAGCGGGTCCGCCACAATGGCGATGCGGAGTTCCTGGCCAAGGAACGCTTCCTGAGCAAGCTGGACGAGGGCCAGACCTACACGGTAAAAGGCAAGTCCAAAAAGTTTGATCCCGAAAACATGACTTGGCGGGAAGCCCGCGAAATGGTCGAAGAAGTCAATGGCATCAAGTACGCCGAGTACAAGGGCAAACTGGCCGACAATACGCTGCGGGAGGCCCAGCACTTGATTCCCGCGAGTTTGGGCATGAAGTACGACCTGGACGATGCACTCATCAACAGCGCCGAAAATGGCATGATGCTTCGCTCCGGCCGAAAGGGCAGCGAAGGACTCACCGACGGTTACAAGTCTTACAAGGCAAAACAGACCGGTGGTTCGGCCAAGACCTATCAGGACCCCAAAGTGGTCCACGTAGGGAAAAACAACCGCACGGCACACCCGCAGTACAATGACTTGGTCGATCAGAAACTCGATGCCATCAAAAAAGCGAAGGGCTCGGTCAGCGATGCCGATGCCCGCAAAGTCATCGACGAATTGCGGGACCTGCACCGGACACCTAAGAAGGGGGCGAAGTACGCGGATGACCTGTAAGTCGCAATGAGGTATCTGGGAAGTGATCCGGATCGGAGCGGCAGTGCATGGACTGCCGCTCCGATCTGAAATTTGGGTGCCATCCCAGCACGGTCCCCAAGCCTTCGCCCAATGAAAAAACGCCGTGGTGATTGTCCTGCGGGCTGGGTATATTGATCCATCTCAATTCAATGCCATGCCCGATCAAGATGCTCCCTTGCGTTCCCTCAACCTTGCCGGATTCGATGAATTCCCAATCCTGCGTACCCCCCGCATCACCTTACGGGAAATCACTGCCGAAAATGCCGACGCGATTTTTGCGATGCGCGCCAATCACCGGGTCAATCAGTTCATTGCCCGGCCCGAGATGATAGATTTGGCGGGTGCCCGCGATCTGGTGGAGCGTACGCGAAAGGCCTACCGTGACCGGCAGGGCATCGGTTGGGCGGGCTACCTGCGCGACGAAAACATCATCATGGGGACTTGTGGGTTCAACCGGTTTGAGCCGGCAAATTTACGGGCGGAACTCGGTGGAGAAATGGCCCCGGCGTACTGGGGCAAGGGATTGGCGCTGGAGGCGGTGTGCGCAATCTTGCGCTATGGATTCGAAACGATGGGGCTGCACGCGGTTGAAGCCAGGATCGATCCGCGCAACCGGGGGGCAAAAGCCGCCTTAGCCTACTGTGGCTTTGTCAAGGAGGCCCATTTTCAGCGCATGGTCTATTTCCAGGGGGAATTTCGGGACCTCGCGGTGTACACCGTTTTCGAAGATACGTTTCGGGAAAACTGAACGGCATTGGCGGAGAGGAAGCTTACTCCGAATCCACCGGCAATGAGTCCACCGCAGCTACCTCGCGGGGAGCGACCGGCAGCAGGCGCAAAACGTCCTCGGCAAAGGCGTAGGCCCGTTGACATACCGCCGCCACGCTGTCGCATTGCAAGTTACTGAGCATGATGTGCCCGCCGGCTTCCCCGACGGCTTCGATGCGTTTCTGCTCCTCCGGCGTACCGACCTGAGCAAAGAAATCTTTCATGCGGGGGATAGAAACCGCTTCGTCCTTGTGTTCCTCGTCGCGGTAGTAGTAGCCCAGATAAAGCGGTTGCTGGATTTTCTCAAAAACCTTTTCCCGCATCGTTTCCTGGATCAAGTATTTCAAGGCGAGCAAGCCATCGATGTGGTAAGTCACGTACCAATAATCGGCGTAGTACTTGCCCTTGATGTTTTCCACCGTGCGGTAATCGCCGCCGATCACCAGGCGGGCAATTTGCTTGCCCCAGGGCCACAACAACATCTTGGACGTCGCCGCTGCCAGGTCAATGTTCGGGGAGAAAAAGAGCATGCTGTGAACGTAATCCGGATTGTAAGCGGCCAAATAAGCCGCCAGGGTACAGCCGGTGGAAGAGCCCACCACGATGGTTTTCTTGCCGAGGATCCGCGCAATCGCCAGGGCCTCTTTGGCGGAATTGATCAAGTCGGCCGGGCTGAGGTCCTTGAAGGCATCCTGGCCTTCAATCCCGTGGGCGTAAAGGCGCGGCGCGTAATAATTGCACCCGTAGCGCCGGGCAAAGTCGCGGGCCCCGGGCGAACCCGCAAATGGGACTGCGGTAAAGCCATGTAGAAACAGGACGCAGTACTCAGTTTGTTCGGGCTGGCCATTGGCCCACTCAAAGATGGAGCCATTCCCGGGGCGTAAGCCCTCTTCTGCCTGATCCACGGTCGCAATATGGTTTTCTACTTCCAGCAGGGTCAGTTGGACCGGAGCAATTTCGGGGGTATAATCCGGGTAGTTGGGGCGTGGCCCAAGGAAAAAAGCTCCGATCAACAGGACGAAGATCAGTAAAATGACCGGTTTCCGCTTGAATTTCATATTGAACAATATACAATCGAAATTCTAATCCTCCGCGTTCTGAGCGGCCCTTTCTGCCTTTGCCCAATTGATCACTCCATCGTAGTAGGCCTGGGCGACGTCCCGGACGCGCTCGGGCAATGGGGTGTCCATCTTCGGCAGCCGAAAATCCTTTTGGTTCAGTGCTTGGCACTCGTCGAGGTTGTCCTGCAACAAGCTTTCCCCGAAACAAATCGTCCCGTGTACCAGACGCGTGAGCGACAAGTTGCGGGCAAATACTCCCCGTGCCTCCGTCGGCAAAGATGCCTTTTCGAGGTAACGCAGGGTCGAATCCCATTCCATAATGGGAACGTCGAGCTGCCGTTCGTGCTGCTCCAATACCGCGGCGCACAGGCGCTGCGAGGATTCCGGGGCGTCGGTCAGCAACTTGATGAGGAAGGCGAGGCGCTCCTCGGGTTCATCGAGCTCACCGCGCATGAAACTACCGGGGATGAAGGCCATGCAGTAATTGAAGGGGACCGGCTTGAGATAGCCGGCGCGGTCGACCTCGTTTTTTTCGTGGATGTTGTAGTGAATGATCAGGGTCAGGTGGGGCTGAAACGCATTGATCATCGCGGCGCGGTTGCGGAAATCCTGCTTTAGGAATGGAATCCGGTAGATGTCCCGCTTGCTCGCTTGACTGCACCACCAAAGCGAGTCCTTCCCGCTCAATCCTTCGTCGGTGGCGTAGTTTTGCCCTGCGTATTTCAGGAGCGCCGCTTCGGTATCGCTAGTCGTACCGATGGGGGCATTGGGGTTGGCGCGTTTTCTTTCTGCCCGCAGCCATTCGTCCAGGTCCAGCCCCAGGGAGCTTTTGCCTTCGCCGGTCCGGGTCAGGAGTACGGTAGCTCCGGCCGCTTCAAACTGCGTTTTCAGAATGTAGGCCGTTGCCAGGGCGAGGTTGCCCTCATTAAAGGCGATTTCCTGGGAAATTCCCTGGCGGGGGGCGGGGCGCATGCGGACAAATTTGCGCTCGATTTTCCGAGCAAAGTCCATGGTTCCGCCTAGGTGCCCCGGGTCCAGGGCGATGCGCAGGCCTTTCAGCGGCCGGTCGGGTGCGGTCAAGGTGGGGAGAAAGGGAGGTTTTGGGGAAAACTGCGCGGCAAATTCGGCGTCCCACCGGGAGCCTTCGGCGTGGGCGAGGTAGTGGGCGAGGGCTTCTTCCGCGGTGGCGCTAGCTACCATTTGCCGGAAGGCAGGAATCTCATCCCAATCCAGCCGAAACTCGGCCTTCCCTTCCTGGCGGTCCACCGGACTCGCGTAGGTGGCGATGCCGTTTTCGGTAATCGCGAAAAACTGCCGGATGCTGTCGTCCTTGACCAGGTAGCGGTCGGCTTTTTCCTGCAAGGCCCGCATCTTTTCGGCCCCACCGGCGCGGCAACTGTTCAAGGTACCGGCGACCAGGCAGAATGCGAGCAGAATTATCGACAGGTTCGCTTTCATTCTGGTGAATATCGCTTAATTTGAGACTGTTTCCAATACGCAATATATGAGCCAATTGGTACATTTGGGGAGAATTCGCTTGCCACGTCGCGCTCGGTGGCGGATCGCCGGGGGACTGGTGGTCCTGCTGTTGCTGTTTGGATTGCGTGGTCCGTTGCTGCGGGGACTCGGGGGATTCCTCGTCGTGGAAGATCCGGCGGAGCGCTGTGATGCAATTTTTGTCCTATCGGGCAATGCCCAGGACCGGGGGCAGGAAGCGGCGCGCCTCTACCACGCAGGGTACGCGCCGACCGTCGTATGCTTGGGTGGTGAATCCAATCCGGCTTTGGAATTGTACGGTATTTTTGTCTCGACGGCGGAGATCACCCGCTCGGTGCTGCAGGAGGCGCAGGTGCCGGAGGCGGACATTGAATTGCTGGAAGAGGGCACCAGCACTTACGAAGAATTTGTGGCGATTAGCGAATGGTGCCACCGACGGAGCTGGGACAAAATCATGGTGGTATCTTCGCGGTTTCACACGCGCAGGATCCACGCTTTTTTTCGGCTTCGATTGCATTTTTCCGGGATTCAAATGGTACTGCGGGGTGCTCGGGACCGCGTATTCGAAGAGGAAACCTGGTGGAAATCCGAGCCGGGGCTGATTTTTGTGAACAATGAATACGTGAAACTGCTCTACTACTGGCTGAAATACTGAACGTATGGTCTTCGTGCCCGCAAATCATCCCCGAAACCGCGTTGGAGATTTTGCAGATCGGCCTGTGTTTCCGTAAATTTGGTACATGTCCACTCTAGTTCCGAATCAGGTACTCAAACAGCATTCGATACGGCGAACCAATTGCCGGGTCGACGTATTGGGCGAGTTCATTACGGCGCAGCACGCCCTTTCCCAGCCCGATCTCGAACGGGCGATTGGGGAAGAATATGATCGGGTAACAATTTATCGGACATTGACTCTTTACCTGGAGAAGTGCATCATTCATAAGGTACTCGACGACAGTGGTGCCATGCGCTATGCGCTATGTCGGGAGGAGTGTAGTACTCACGCCCACGACCACGTACACTTTAAATGCGTCGTCTGCGGAAACACCAATTGCATCGAAAGTGTGCAAGTTCCCGCAATTCAACTTCCGGCGGGATACCAATTGCAAGAAATCAATCTGTTGATGAGCGGAGTCTGCAAAGACTGCGGATAAATTGTAGAACGATTCCAAACCGGCCGCCAAGCAAAAAGGACGTCCCTGATCGGACGTCCTTTTTGTATATGTTGGGTAAGAAAGAACTCAGGTCGCGGAGCAGCAAGCCCGCGTCAACCTCACGTTCATGATTTGTGCTGCGCCCAGGGCGAGGGCGCCGGTGGCGACCAGGAAAGGCTCGGCCTCGTGCGGCAGAAGAAACATTCCGGCGGCAATCACCGCTGCCCCGAACAACAGCGTCCACAGGGGACCCGTGTTGCGGTGGACGCGCAGGCCCCGGACCACACTGTAGGCAGCAAATCCCACTCCAGCTCCCAAAAGGGTCAATTCCGCAGTGTGAGAAGCTAGAAAAGAAAGTCCGGCGAACGGCAGCAGGGTGATTATCAAGGGCATCAGGGCGCAATGGATAGCACAGGCCACGGCGAGAAACATGCCGATGCGGCCCGATCTTGAGATGTGGTTGTGCGAATGCGTATGGTTGTGATTTGTATTGAGAAGCATTTTATCTATTTGCAATATTGTTGCAAAAATAGTGGAACTGAAACAATCTTTCAAGGATAGTGCTTTAATTAGAGTCCAGGATGCTTGTCGCAAACCGACGGCATGTGGATAAAATGTTTGGCCATTGAAGCTTTCCACGATGCTTTTTTTCGGCTATTCAAAAAAATATCTATTTTTGTTGCTTATTAGCAAATCATACAATACCGAATGAGAAATTCTTTTTCAATTCTGCTTGCGATCTTCCTCGCCGGGACGATTATTGTTGGGTGCAAGGATAAACCGGTCACCACCCGGACTGACCTGGAAGCCCCCCAAATCTTTCTTTCCAGTCCCCCTGTCGTACCTCTCGGCTCCTACAATGAGATTAGCAGTTCGGACAGTTTCAATATCGACGTGCGTTTCGAAGACGACATCGATTTGCGCGACTACGAGATTACTATCCGCTACATGCCTTCGCTGAACTACCTCCGAACCACGGTCGACCCGTGGAAAGAAACGTGGTTTGGTTCCCTCGACGGAACGGCCGGGGCGGTGAATTTCAATTCGGACGTGGTGTTCAACCCTACCGCCGGCCCGTACGAATTCCGGGTAAAGGCCACCGATGAGTCTGGCAAAAGCGCTGAGGTTGTCACCTACTATTTCGTAATTAATGATGACGATCCGGTTGCGCCCAACGTCCTCTTCAACCAGCCGGACACCATGATGGTGGACACTTTTGCCATTGGTCAAAATATCCCGATCATCGCGATTGCGAGCGATCCCGGGGGACAGATTGTAAACGTGTTCTTGCGGGTACGGGACGCATTCACCAATGAAGTGCTCGCCAACAGCGAAATCAATTACGACACTTTGTTCGTAAACCCGGCGGTGATCGATACGTTTGTGACCATCGGTGCCGGTACCGTCCCCGGCGATTACAATGTCGAAGTCTACGCCGACGACCCGACTTCCAATGTTGGCAGCAATACCGCGTTGATCTACATCAAGCCGAACTGATTCGGTTTAACCCTGAAACCAGAAGCTTCGGATCGGACAGGCTGCCCGATTCGAAGTTTTTTGCTTTGGCCCATCGCGATGTGTAATGCAGATTACGCGTGGGCGTTGTTCTGCTGTTCCGAAAATGCTTAATTTGAAGGTATGAATCTATTCCGGACGCCCGCTTTGCTCGTTGTATCCTGCCTTGTCTTCCTGGCTTTTTCCGTTTCCCTGCTTCCCGCCCAGTTGTTGACCCGCCTGGATTCCATCGAGGTACTGGAAAATGCCGTGGTTTTGAAAAATCCATTTGCCGGGGGATTCAATAACCCCCAATTTTCGGAAATTGACCTCAACGGGGACAATATTATGGATCTCATCGTGTTTGATCGGAATGGCGAAACCCTGCTGCCTTTCCTCAACGGTGGGACGGCTGGAACGATTGATTACACCTATGCCCCGCAGTATACCGCATCCTTTCCGACGGGATTCAAGGACTTCATGATCACGGCAGATTATAATTGCGATGGCAAGATGGACCTCTTCACCGCCTCCAACAATGGCATGGACGTTTGGGAAAATGTCACCAATGGGGGAGCATTGACCTTCCAATTGGCCATCGACACGATCAAAACCGACTACGGCAACGGTTCCACCTTGCTTTTTGTGCCCGATACTGACGTTCCGGCGCTGAAGGACATCGACGGCGACGGTGACCTCGATTTGCTCGCTTTTGACCCCATCGGGACGTTTGTGGAGTGGCACAAAAACATGTACCAGGAAAACAATGGCAGTTGCGCCGGCCTCGATTTTGTGGTGGCGGACCGTTGCTGGGGAAAATTCCAAGAAAATGCACTCTCGCAAGATGTTTCTCTGGGGATCAGTTGTCGGACGGCAGTTGGCAACACGGCGACGGACCTCAACTCGGGTGGGGTACATGCCGGGTCGACCCTGGCGCTATTCGATGAAGACGCCGACGGGGATTACGAGATGGTGCTGGGTGACCTGTTGTTCGACGGTTTGACTTACCTGCGCAATGGGGGCACGCCCAATGCAGCAGTAATCGATTCGGCCAGCCCACTGTTTCCGCAATACGATACGCCGGTGCGCGTCCATGTGTTCCCGGCGGGATTCTTTCTGGACGTCGACAACGACAACAAGGAAGACATGCTGGTCGCTCCGAACGGTCTGTCGGTTTCGATCAACTACGAATCGATCTGGTTCTACAAAAATATTGCTTCTGGCCCCGGCGTACAGCTCAACCGGCAATCGACGGTGTTTTTGCAGAACGAAATGATCGACGTAGGACTCGGCGCGTATCCGGTCATCTTTGATTACAACGCTGATGGTCTCTCCGATCTGTTGATCGGCAATTTCACCCAGAAACTCACCAATACTACGGTCAATTCGGGCTTGGCTCTGTACGAAAATATCGGAACCGCAACCGATCCCCGGTTTGAATTGGTGACCCGCGATTACGGCAACTTCACTGCGCTCTTCAATCCCCAGGTGTTTGGGATGACCCCGACGGTGGGCGACTTGGACGGTGACGGCGACGTGGACCTGATTGTTGGTGACGCGGACGGCAAGCTCAATTACTTCGAAAACACAGCCGGGTCCGGGCAGACGGCCATCTTTTCTTCGGTGGTCGCCAACTACAAATCCATTGACGTGGGCCAGTTTTCCTCGCCCTGCTTGGTGGACATGAACCGCGATGGCTTGCTCGACCTGGTGATCGGGGAGACCGGCGGGAACCTGAATTACTTCGAAAATATCGGGACGGCGAGCCAGCCGGACTTTGCCAGCACGCCCAACGATGATACCTGGGGTGGGGTCGATGTCGAACCGGTTTGCTGTACGGGTTTCTCGATTCCTTTTGTGTTTGAGAATCCGGCTTCGGGCAAATACGACTTGCTGGTTGGCTCGGAAAAGGGCGATATTTTCTACTACCGCAACATTGAAGATTCCCTGGGCACCAATTTTGCGCTCAACACGGGCACCTTTGCCGGGCTGCGCGAGGGGGGGCGGACCGCCATCACCGGGGGCGATATCAATGCCGACGGCGTGGCCGATTGGATTGTCGGGAACGTGCGCGGCGGAATCGCCATCTTCTCGGGTGAAAGCCCCTTGACTTCATCCGCGCAACCGGTACGGCCGGTCGCTGAGGTGCAACTGTACCCCAATCCTTCGCGGGGAGAACTGAACCTCAACTACAAAGTGAAAGCGGGGGAGAAGTTTTCCATCATGATTACGGACCTGAACGGTCGGGTGATGCGGGAAGAAGTGGGCCGTGGCGCCACGGGCACGATTTCGGTTGACGGACAAGCCTGGGGTCAGGGCCTCTATTTTGTTGCGCTCCGGGTCAACGGTCAGTTCGCCGGGGTGAAGAAGTGGGTGAAGAACCAGTAAGCGGCGATTCTCTGGGACTCTCAGAGGCTGGCTATGGTTAGCAATTAAAGGAGCAGAACTTGGGTCGAAAGTCCGGCCGCGTTACCGCATTGTCCCGGATTCTCCTCCCAACGATTGAAATATTCCTGGATCCGGAGCCAATGGGAAGCCCTGCGGAGGCGGTTCAGGGAGCTGGACCACCGTTCCCCCCGAGCCGGGAGTTTCCGCCGGGCAAAAACGGCGGGGGTGGGGAATAAAGGCCGGATGCAAGGAGGCCGTTTTCCCCACCCCCGCCAACTTGCCGGTGGGAAACTCCCGGCGAGAACTCAAACCAACAAAAAAAGCCGGAAGAGCGGGAGCCAGAG
>JBCCQH010000053.1:0-50360 GCA_039024435.1 Bacteroidota bacterium | reverse complement strand
GCCAGCGCAACCCGGTCCAGCGGTGTGCCTGCAGCGACGCGCAGCAGGCCCACCGCCGCACCCGCCAACTCCTCCCCGCCGCCCTCGCCGGCCGCTCCCTGCAGATCGACGGATTCAACATCCTGATTTCCGTGGAAGCCGCCTTGTCCGGCGCCCTGCTTTTCCGGGCCCGCGACGGGGCCATCCGCGACATCGCCAGCATCCACGGCTCCTATCGCCGGGTCAACCAAACCCCCGAAGCCATCGCCCTCATCGGGGAGATGCTGACCCAATTGTCCCCCGCTGGCGTCACCTGGTACCTCGACCAACCGGTTTCCAACAGCGGCCGGCTCAAAACCCAATTGCGAGAAATCGCTGAGGTCCGAAATTGGGACTGGAAAATCGAACTCGTCTACAATCCGGACAAGGTCATCGCCGAACAAGCCGGCGTGGCGCTTTCCGGTGACAGTTGGGTCATCGACCACGCCGAACACTGGTTCAATTTTCTGCGTTATCTCCTTGCGGAACGCCTCCCGGAAGTGCCGGTCCTGGACCTGAGCCCCCCCGCCGCGGCGATTGCGCTTTGACCATCGATTCATCCACCCAAAACCCAATACTTCCATGGAATACCGCCGCCTCGGCCGTTCCGGCCTCCAAGTCAGCGCCCTCTCATTTGGCTCCTGGCTCACCTTTGGCAAGCAGATCGGCGACACCACCGCCCAAGAACTCATGCATTTTGCCTACGACCACGGGGTCAACTTCTTCGACAACGCCGAGGTCTACTCCCGCGGCCAAAGCGAAATCGTCATGGGCCAGATCCTCAAAGACGCCGGCTGGAACCGCGACACCTTTGTCGTCTCCTCCAAGGTCTACTGGGGCGGTGACAAACCAAACCAGCTCGGATTGAGCCGCAAGCACGTATTTGAAGCCTGCCACGCCGCCCTCAAGCGCCTGCAGGTCGAGTACCTGGACCTCTACTTCTGCCACCGCCCCGACAAAAATACCCCGATGGCCGAGACCGTCTGGACGATGCACAACCTCATCCAACAAGGCAAAATTCTCTACTGGGGCACTTCCGAGTGGAGCGCCCAGGAGATTCAGGAAGCCCATGCGGTTGCCCTGCAGCACCACCTGATCGGCCCGCTGATGGAACAACCGCAATACAACATGCTGGTCCGCGAGCGCTTCGAAGTGGAATACAACAAGCTCTACCGCGACTACGGCCTCGGCACCACGATCTGGTCGCCCCTCGCTTCGGGCGTCCTCACGGGAAAATACAACGAAGGCTTTCCGGAAGATACCCGCCTCGGGATCAAAGGATTGGAGTGGCTCAAAGACCGCGTCCTGCAAAAAGCCGCCGTCGAGAAAGTTCGGGCGCTGACCGCATTTGCCCAGGAACTCGGCACGACGATGCCCCTGCTTGCCATCGCCTGGTGCCTCAAAAATTCCCACGTCTCTACCGTGATCATGGGCGCTTCCAAGCTCGCTCAGTTGGAGGAAAATGTCCAAGCCCTGGACGTGGTGCCGCTTCTCACCGAGGAAATCATGGCCAGAATTGAGACCCTCCTCGACAACAAGCCGGCGCAACCCATGTGGTGAGTGACGGGGCGGCTGAAGGAACAAAGAAAAACTCCCCCGGTAACCGGAAAACTCCGATATTGCGACGGAAAAACCAGTCGCGTATGCCTGCATTGACCAAAACCCTGCTCACCCTTCTCTTTTCCGCCCTGTGCCTGAGCGCTGCCGCCCAAAGTTCGGGAGACACCCTGCGCGTGCTCTTCCTGGGCAACAGTTACACCTACGGCAACAACCTGCCGGCGATCTGCATTGCCCTGGCCGATGCCGAAGGGAAGACCCTCGTCACCGACCAAAACACGCTCGGAGGCTACACTTTGCAAGGCCATTCCACGAACGCCACTTCCCTCAATAAAATCGCCGCGGGCAACTGGGACTTCGTCGTGCTCCAGGAACAGAGCCAGATTCCAACCATCGACTTTTACCGGTATAGCTCCATGTATCCGGCGGCCGAGCGGCTCAACGATTCGATCAAAAAGTACAATCCCTGCGCCAAAGTCACCTTTTTCATGACCTGGGGCCGGCGATTCGGGGGGCAACAGTGCGACCAGGGCCAAGTCAACTGTAGCCCCGTATTCGTGGATTTTCACCACATGCAAGACTCGCTGGAAAGCGCCTACCTGGGCATCGCCAATCAGATCGGGGCTTTGGCGGCTCCGGTGGGCATTGCCTGGGGCAATGTCCTCGCCGACACCAACCTCATCCTCCACACCGGCGACAACAGCCACCCCAACTTCACCGGCAGCTACCTGGCCGGCTGCACCTTCCACGCGATGTTTTGGCGGAGCAGCCCGATAGGTCTGAGCTATACTGGCAGCCTTTCTCCCGCCCTGGCCAACTACCTCCAAATCATGGCCGATTCCACCGTATTCCACTCCGATTCCGACTGGAACCAGGGCATCGATGACATTGCCGCCGGATTTTCCGTGGTGACCAATGGGGACACCGCCGCAATCACCGACAGCACCCAAGCCCCCGCCGGCGCGACCTACATCTGGACCTTCGGGGACGGCGACAGTGCCTTCGTAGCCGCGCCCACCCACGTGTACGACAGCGCCGGCCAATTTACCATCACCTTGATTGTAAGCCATTGCGGGCAAGCCGATACCGTGACCCAGACCGTAACCATCGTGCAGCCTGTCGGCTTGGAACCCGCCGCTTACCATCGGCTTCAGATCGGCCCCAATCCCAGCGCGGGCCGCCTCCACGTCCGGTGGTCGGCCCTGGAACAGCCGGAAACTTACTTCCGCCTCCTCGATCCCACGGGTCGCTTGATCCAGGAATTCCGCCCCGAAGGCGGGGAAACCCGGATCGACCTGACCTTGCCGCCCCTGCCCGATGGCCTATACTTCCTGCAAGCCATCACCCGGGAAGCATCCCAAGTCCGCCGGATCATCCTGCGCCGTTGACCCATTCTCCTACCGATACCTAAATTCACCGCATGTCCACTACCCGCATCCGCAATGCCCGCCTCGTAAACGAAGGCCGTATCGAAGAGCGTGATCTGCTCATTCGCGACGGGCGCATCGACCGCATCGCCCGCCAAATCGACACCGCCGCCGACCAAACCATCGAGGCGCGGGGCCAGTACCTCATTCCCGGTCTGATCGACGACCAAGTCCATTTTCGGGAGCCGGGCCTCACCCACAAGGCCGATCTCTACACCGAATCCCGCGCCGCAGTGGCCGGCGGCATCACTTCGTACATGGAGATGCCCAACACCAAGCCCCAGACCTTGACCCAGGAATTGCTGGCGGAAAAATACGCGACCGCCGCCGGCAAATCCCTCGCCAACTACTCTTTCTACATGGGCGCTTCCAATGACAACCTGGAAGAAGTCCTCAAAACCAATACCGAGGACGTCTGCGGCATCAAGGTCTTCATGGGCAGTTCCACCGGCAACATGCTGGTCGATGACGAAACCGTGCTGGAAGGCATTTTCCGGGAATCTCCGATGCTGGTGGCGACCCATTGCGAAAAGGAGGAAATTATCCGCGCCAATCTCGCCCAGTACCAAGCCGAGTACGGCGACGACATCCCGGTCGAGTTCCACCCCATCATTCGGTCGGAGGAAGCCTGCTACGCATCTTCAAGTCTGGCGGTGGCCCTGGCCAAAAAGCACAATACGCGCTTGCACATCCTACATATATCTACAGCGAAAGAACTCGGCCTCTTCCGCAACGACCTCCCGCTGAAGGAAAAGCGCATCACCGCCGAAGTGTGTATCCATCACCTGTGGTTTGACCACCGCCGCTACGCCGACAAAGGCAAATTCATCAAGTGGAACCCCGCAGTGAAAACCCAGGCCGACCGGGAAGCCCTCTGGAGGGGTTTGCGGGACAATCGGCTGGACGTCATCGCGACCGACCACGCCCCGCACACCATCGAGGAAAAATCCCGCGCTTACCGGCACGCTCCTTCGGGAGGCCCCCTCGTGCAGCACGCGCTGCCCGCACTGCTCGATTGCGTGCAACGTGGTCGTTTCAGCATCGATCTACTGGTGGAAAAAGCTTGTCATGCGGTGGCGGACTGTTTTCAGGTCCGGGACCGGGGCTATCTCCGGGAAGGCTACTGGGCGGACTTGGTGCTGCTCGATCTGAAACGTCCGCAAACGGTCACGCGGGATAACATCCGCTACAAATGCGGTTGGTCACCATTTGAAGGGCACACCTTCGGCGCCTCGATCACCCACACTTTTGTGAGCGGCCACCTGGCTTATCGCGAAGGTGTACTTGACGAGCGCCAGTTGGGAAAACGGCTTCGATTTGACCGTTGAGGCGAATTGATTAATTTGCAAGCACAGCGATCTGAGACATGAGCAAAAACATCTACATCATCACCGGAACCTCGCGGGGGATTGGCGAGGCGATTGCCCGCCGCCTGTTGAAGGAAGGGAACTCCGTCTACTGCATTTCGCGCAACGGCAATCCGCGCCTGACAGTCGAAGCCCGGGCCAAAGGATGGGACGTACAAGATTTAAGCCTGGATCTGACCCAATCCGGCGAAATTCGCGGCCTGATCCACAGCATTTTCCGCGACATTGACGAAGATGATGCCGAAGAAATCGTGCTGATCAACAATGCGGGCGTCATCCACCCGATTCGGGAAATCGGCGGAGACAACCTCGACGACGCCATCGTGCGCAACGTCACCGTCAATCTGGTCGCCGCCATGCTGGTCACCGATGCCTTCATCGAAGAGACAATTGATTGGGAGTGTTCCCGGAAAATCGTCAACATGAGCACCGGAGCCGCCCGCCGTCCCATCGCCGGCTGGAGCGCCTACTGCGCCGCCAAAGCCGGTCTCGAGATGTACGCCCGCAACATTGTCCTGGAACAATCCGAAGAAGAAAACCCGATCAAAGTCATCTCGTTTTCGCCCGGCGTCGTCGACACCGAAATGCAGCAAGAAATTCGCCACGCCAAGGCCGAAGATTTTCCTGACCTTGCGAAGTTCCGCGCATTCAAAAACGAAGGCAAGCTCCTGAATCCGGGTACCGTCGCCGAAACCCTCATCGATATCATCCGCCGCGAAGATTTCGGTCACGAAACCCTGGTCAGCATCCGCGATATCCTCAAGTAAGCGCTCCCGGGCAGATGGGGCCGACCATTCAACGCCCGCTACACGGCGCGACCCGAAACTGCGAAGCAATTCCACCGCGCCTAACTTCTTCAATTTGCCCGAAACTACGCCATCCCTCCCCCGACCGACCCTACCGCAAAGTTGGTACGCCCGCCTGCGGCTGTTGAGCCTGGACGTCGTCATCGGGGCATTGGGCAGCGGCTGGATGGTGGCCACCTGGCTGGATTGGCATCCCCCCTGGGCATTCTACCTCGTCCTGCCCCTCGCGGTCTGGATCATCTATACCGCCGATCACCTGCTGGACGCCTACCGGCTGCGGGAATCGGCTCACACCCCGCGGCACCTCTTTCACTTTCAGCATTTTCGCGCCCTCGTGATCACCGAAATCATTGCGGGAACCGCCTGCCTGACCCTCGCCTTCATCTACTTCGAATCCGATGCCATCGGGTTCGGGGTCATCATGGGGGTACTGGTCGCGCTCCACTTCTTACTGGTCAAGTTGGTGGGATCACTGGCTTCGCCCCTGCTCATCAAAGAATCCGGCGTGGCCTTCATCTATACGATGGGCATCTGGGGGCTACCGCTCTGGGAGGCGGTCGATTCGAGCAACGCGGACTTCCAGGCGTCGGCCATCTACCTGACCGCCTTTGTCCAATTTTTCCTGCTTGCGCTGATCAACCTGCTTGAATTCAGCCTTTTCGAGTACCAGATCGACGAAACCGACGGACACACTTCTTTTGTCCGGGCCATTGGCCCCCAGCGGACACGTTGGGGATTGGTCATCCTGTTTGGGTTGCTGCTCGGCGGCATGGCCGCGCATCTGCTGGTCTTGCCGGGGGAAATCACCCCGGTGTATGCCCCCCAATTGCTCGCCCCCCTTTACCTAATCTATTTTCTGATGGCGCTCATCCTGGGACTGATGCTGATCTTTTTCCGATTTTTCGAAAAAAATGAACGCTACCGGGCCTGGGGCGACGGCGCTTTCGTCCTTCCCTTTCTTTATCCCCTGATCGCATGGCTGCTGACGTAGGCAAAGGGTTTGACCGGCTGGCCGCAATCTACGACGGGCTGGCGCGGGCAGTGTACGGCAAGTCGATTCGGCGGGCGCAACTGCACTTTCTCGATCAATGGCCCAAGGGCGCAACGGTGCTCATCGTCGGTGGGGGCACCGGCTGGTTCCTGGAAGCTGTCCTCCGCAAGACCGATCCCCGCAAGGTCTACTACATCGAACTGTCGGAGAAAATGCTCGAGAAAAGCGCGGCGCTCATCCGGGAGCAACTCCCCGCGGCGCTCCCAAGGGTAGAATTTCGCCGGGGAACCGTGCACGATCAGGCACCGCCGGCGCCGGTGGACATCGTGGTCACCCATTTCTACCTCGACCTGTTCAACGGGGCGGAATTGCGGGGGGAAATTGCTACACTGGATGCGCATCTGCGGCCGGGTGGCTACTGGAGCCTCGCCGATTTTGCCTACGTAGAGCGGGGAATCATGCGGCCGGTGGCGCGCTTTCTGGTGGCAGGGATGTATTTCTTCTTCCGCTTGGCCGCCGGAATCCGTTCCCGTAAATTGGAGGTATACCCAGATCATCTGGCGAAAAGCGGGCTGATTCCACAAGCGGAGGCGCGCTACTACGGCGGCATGATCCGTGCTTCCTGGCACCGGAAGGAATAGGCCCGATCAGTTGGGGGGAAACTCAATCGCCTCGTTCTTTTCGTTGAAGTACTGGCATTTGCCCACCACCTTACCCGCCCGGAAGGTGCAAGTGAGGCGCCGGGTGCCATCTTCGCGGAACATTTCGTGCTTTCCCTCTTCGTTTCCGGCTTTGAACCGGGTCTTTTGCCGGATCTGCCCGCCGGGGTAATACTGTACCACCCAGCCATCCGGAAGTCCATCCACGTAGGGAGTTTCCTGCATCAAGTTCCCACTTTCGTAGTAGCGCCGCGTAGTTCCTTGCAACTTGCCGTGCGCCCATTCCGATGCTTCCCGTACCACGCCGTGCGGGTAGTAGATACGGCTCGGGCCGTCTTGCTGGCGCTCTGCATCGTAATAAATTACCACGCGGGGCTGGCCATTGTCATAGTACAACGTCACCGGCTCTCGCCCGCAGCTCACGAGCAGCAGCGGTGCAAACCAAACCCACAAATGATATTTTATCCGGTGCATGCCCTAGCTGGTTTAGGTTTGCTAAATTAGGAAAAAACCGAAAAGCAATCGCCATGAAGATTTACCACAATCCCCGGTGCCGCAAAAGCCGCGAAACCCTTGCCTTGATCCGCGCCGCCGGGGTCGAGCCGGAGATCATCGAATACCTCAAAACACCACCGAATGGAGCAGAAATTGCGCACCTGCTGCGGATGCTCGGCATTCCGGCGGAAAAATTGGTCCGCAAAGGCGAAAGCATCTACAAGGAACAGTACAAGGGAAAAAACTTGCCGGAGGAAGACTGGATTGCGGCCCTGGTGGCCCATCCCAAATTGATCGAACGTCCTGTCGTGGTGCAAGGAGAACGAGCGGTCATCGGTCGGCCCCCAGAAAATGTAAGGCGGCTATTGGACTGATCAGCGCGACACGGCTACCGGCAGAAAAGACTGCACTTGAGCGTCCAAAGCGGCTCTAAAACGGGCGTCGGTGATCTCGCCTTCGGAAGTAATTTTTCCGCGAATGGTATTGGCGTGGACGCGTTCGGGGTGGACCTCGGCGCCCAAGAATTCCAAAATGTCACTCAAGTGCTGCAAGCCGACCACGTTGCCCCCCATTCCCGCACCGATTCCGACCAGAGCGGCCCGCTTACCGCGGAAGCTGTCCGGATAGCGGCAGGCGTCGATGAACAACTTCAAGATCCCCGGAATGCTGCCGTTGTATTCCGGAACCACAAATACGAAATCGGGGTATTCATCAACTTTGGCCTGGAAACTGGAAAATTTCTCGGTAAAGTTGCCGTACAAATCGGACGAATCCATGCCGGACGGCAAATCTGCCAACGAAACGATTTCGGTAGATCTACCAGCGGCGACCAGGAGGCGCTGGTAATGCTCTGCAACTTGCAAGCTTACGCTCCCGGAGCGGTTGGTAGCCGATATGATGCACACTGACATACAAAAAAAGACGGATTTGGGCGCGATTTGTTTGCTTTAGCCGAGCAAAATCTACGGGGTTTCCGGCAAATGGCCGCACCACGGCAAAATTGCAATCCCGCGGCGATTTTTCGGCGATCATCCTTCCAACAATTCAATCAGCCGGTCCACCACCGATTTCCAGTGCGCCTTCATTTGCATGCGCTGGGTTTCGTCTTGTAGCATTTCCTGGTGAAAAGCGATGACCGTCTTCGCTCGCCCGCGGGGATAGACCCGCAATTGCAAGCGGGAAGTATTTTCCCATGCTTCCGGCCGCCATTTCATCCGGACGTGGGACAACTGCTTAAACGTGCGGATTTCAATCCAGGTACCATCAGAAAGCGTTTGCTCACTGCCCCGGACCAGAGAACCGCCGGGTACCTCGCCGAGCCAAACCTCCATGCCCTCCATCGAGAAGATGTACGCCCAGGCTTCTTCGTGGGTCACGTGGACAGTTTTGCGTACTCCCAACTGGAAGCCCGCATCCTTGGTTAACCCTACGACTTTGTTTTCTGACATTCGGCCCTGACGTTTTCCGAGACTAAAATCGGAAAAATCCGTTACAATGCCAGTCAATCTTGGAGGCGGTTTAAAATTGGTTTGTGAAATTTGCTATCGCAGATTTTTTTGTCAATCGAAGCTCATTTTGGAGTGCGCAGCCCAAGCTGCGGACGAGAAAATAGCTGAAGAGTGGCAGAAAAAGGTGCCATAGCAAAATCACAGGATTAAATTTAAACCGCCGCTTAGCGGCGGTTCAAAATTGATTTGTGAAAATTGTTATCGCAGATTTTCCGTGCTCGCCGGTTTATTCAGCGTGCTCCAGGATCTCCCACTTCCGCTCCTCGGCTACCGCGCGCAACTTGCTTTCCGGACCGACCGCCACCGGATGGGCTACCGCTTCCAGGAGGGGCAAGTCCGCGATATGATCGGAGTAAAACCAGCACTGCTCCAGGGCGAGGCCCGCTTCCTGCGCCACCCGCTGGGCGGTGGCCCGCTTGGTCGGCCCTCCCATGTATTTGCCCGCATAAGCACCGGTACAAACGCCATTCTCAAACTGGAGATCACTTCCGTGGGCAAAGTCCAACCCCAGGTCCCGCACCGCCTCCGCCACAAAAAACGGGGGCGAAGCGGTGATGATCCCCACCTTGAAACCATCCGCCTGGTGCCGGCGGATGCGCGCGACCACTACCGAAGACAAATAGGGCTGAATCAAGCGCGGGTAAGAATCGGCCATCCAATTGCCGATCTCCTCCCGGGTCAGCCCGATGTATTCACCCACCCCCCAGCGGGCCACTTTGCGCCGCCGCACCAACCCCAATTTGTAACCCAAGCCGCCAAAAGCCGCTTTGAAGCTGGGAAAGGTACGGGTAAGGCCGTCGCGGTAGATCTGCACCCCGTAAATCGGGCCACTGTCAATGGTGAGAATGGTCTTGTCAAAATCGAAAAAAGCGATGCCGGTCGCCGGTTGCTGGGCCATGATTGATTGTCGTATTCACCAAAATTCCACTTTTTTTGCGAAGGATTCAAGCAATACTCCCGTGGGACAATTTCCGATGGAAAAATTTTCACTTTCCATTGGTTCTCCCCTGCCTTAACCACCTTTCGTTATTCTCTTCTTACGGTACGCCCAGGGGCCAAAACGCATCCGTGAAAGATCGATCCATAGAAAAATTTCGGGGATCGCCCCTTCGCCGCGCAGTGTTCAAATTGATCAATTTGAATGCGGCTCCGGGAAAAGATTGCGTTTTGAAGTGGATGCATTGAATAGGGGCGGCTACTGACGGGATTCGGCCCCGTCAGCACCAGGCTGTTCCGGGAGTTCGCCCGGCTCCGTCCCGCCGGATCGGCAGGACCAATGTCCCTCCCATCCTTGCCGCAACGAAGATTTTTTCGTGCTCACTGTACCTGCGCACCGATCAGAAATCGACCTCCGCCGAGCGTGATTCCGCGCGGCTACGGAAAGAATCAGGTTTGGGTTGTTCGCACTTGAAGGGTGTGCGTCCAGGACGCACCAATTGGAAATTGAAAATCAGGGAATTGGAATTTTTCGTGCGCCCATTGGAAATTCCTCCATTGGAAATCAGAAATCAATCAATTGAGAATTATATTTGTGGGCGATGAACACTTTCCGGCATTTTGAGCGGACCAAGGCACTGCGGATCACCCGGACCGCTCTCCGTACTGTGCTGCTCGGCGCCGTTCTGCTCGGGAGCGGCCTCGTCTCAGCGCAGCTTTTCGCGCAGCAGACCCTCGACAAGGCCCTTTTTTACCCCTTGCGCAAGGTGTACCACTCGGAAATCTTCCAGGGGCACCGACGCACCGACAACTACTACGAAGGTTGGTACTTCAAGCAGGTCTCGGCCGACGGGCAGCACGTGTTTTCGCTCATTCCCGGGGTCGCCTACGGGCGCAACGGGAAAGACGCCCACGCGTTTATCCAGCTCATTGACGGGCGCACCGGGCAAACCGATTACCACCGTTTCCCCATCGAAGATTTCCGGTATTCCCGGCGGCGCTTCCAAGTTGAAATCGGAAACAATTCTTTCGGGCCGGCGGGCTTGATCGTAGACATTGGCGAAGGCAAGCGGCGCTTTCGCGCCGACCTGAGCTTCAGCGGCGGGAAGGCTCCACCGCCCAAACTGCTCCGTCCCGGCATCATGGGGCCGTTCCGCTACGTGCCCCTGCTGGAGACTTACCACGGCCTCGTGAGCATGGACCACGCCGTCACCGGGCAGGCAAAATTCGGTAAAGCATCCATCGACTACAACGGTGGGCGCGGGTACATCGAAAAAGACTGGGGCTATTCCATGCCGACAAGCTGGATTTGGACGCAGTGCAACCACTTTGAACGCGAAGGTGTGTCCTTTATGTGCTCCATCGCACGGGTTCCGGCTTTGGGACAAGTGTTTCCCGGATTCCTTGGCTTCCTACTGGTGGATGGGGAAGTATTCCAATTTGCCACCTACACCGGCGCGCGCGTGGAGGGGCTGGCGGTCGAAGAGCACCGCGTACGCTTCGACATTGTGGCCAAAAATTTCCGCCTCGAAGTGCGGGCGGTACGCGCGCATACCGGTACCTTACAAGCCCCCGTTGCCGGAGCCATGAACCGCCGGATTGCCGAAAGTGTGGATGCCCGGATTCAACTGCGCCTCTACGACCCCAAGGGCCGGCTCTTGTACGAAGGCAGCGGACAGCACGCTGGCCTGGAAGTCGTCGGGCAGCTTTCCGAATTGCTCGGCGAGGTGCCCGACTAAACCCGGACAAAAAAATTGATTTGCGGAGGGCATTTGCCCGGATTTACCCCCCAATCCCACCCGGGAAATGCTTGCCTTCATACCGCTTTTTTCCCTAACTTTCTTCCCACGCCTCTTACCCATTATCGATACCCAAAACCCAACCTCAATGGCAGAAGCATACATTTATGACGCCGTCCGCACCCCCCGCGGAAAAGGGAAGAAAGACGGTTCCCTCTACGGGGTCAAAGCGGTCGACCTGCTGACCCAAGTGCTCGAAGCGGTCCGGGACCGCAATGGCCTCGACACCTCCCGGGTGGAAGATGTAATTGTCGGCTGCGTCACGCAGATCGGCGAGCAAAGCGGCGACGTCGCCAAATCGGCCGCCATCAAAGCGGGCTACAGCGATGCAGTCGCCGGGGTGACCCTGAATCGCTTCTGCGGTTCCGGTCTGGAATCGATCAACCAAGCTTCGGCCTACATCATGTCCGGGCAGGTGGACCTGCTGGTCGCCGGGGGCGTCGAATCCATGTCCCGCCACCCGATGGGATCGGATGGGTTTGGCTTGCTGGGGGATCCCTCGATGACCGCCCGCCACCAAATCGTGCCCCAGGGCATCTCCGCCGACCTGATCGCCACCCTGGACGGCTTCAGCCGGACCGATGTGGACCAGTTTGCCACGACTTCCCACCAGCGGGCCCACCGCGCCACGCAAGAAGGCCGCTTCCAAAAGTCGGTTGTACCCGTGCGCGATATAAACGGCCAGGTGGCTTTGGACCGCGACGAAACCATTCGCCCGACCACCAATCCGGAAAAGCTTGCCGGATTGCGGCCTTCCTTCGAAAAAATGGGCCAGCAGGGCGGCTTCGATGCGGTAGCCATCCAGCGATATCCCGAGGTCGAAACCATCGCCCATGTCCACCACGCCGGCAACTCCTCCGGGATCGTCGATGGCGCCTCGGTGGTACTGGTGGGCAGCAAAGCGGCCGGGGATAAAGCGGGCCTCACCGCTCGGGCACGCATCCGTTCTTTTGCCGTCGTCGGGACCGAACCGACCATCATGCTGGTGGGACCGGCCCCGGCCAGCCGCAAAGCCCTCAAAAAAGCCGGTATGGCGGTGTCTGACATTGACCTGTTCGAAGTCAACGAAGCCTTTGCTGTAGTTCCCTTGCGTTTCATGGCCGATCTGGGCGTCTCCCACGACATCGTCAACGTCAATGGCGGCGCGATTGCGATGGGCCATCCCCTGGGTGCAACCGGCGCGATGCTCCTGGGTACCGTCCTCGACGAGCTTGAGCGCCAGGACAAATCCGCCGGTCTGATCACCCTCTGCATCGGCGGCGGCATGGGCATCGCAACCGTCATCGAACGCGTTTAAAGAATTTCTGATGGGAAGATATGCGATGGGCGCTTCGATTAATTTCCAATGAAGAATTTCCAATTTTCAATTGGTATTGCGCTCAATTTCGCTCGGGAGGACTTGGGTAAGGCATTGTGAAACTAAGATCATTGGAAATTCTCCCCTCGGAAATTGAACATCTAAGAATTGATAATTCACAGCTCAATGATTGAATATACCCGCGAAGACAACATTGCTCTCATTGCCTGGAACCTGCCGGGATCGGCCAATGTTCTCAATGAAGCATCGGTTCGGGCATTTTCCGAAGCCATCGAAACGGCGCTGGACGATGCCGATGTCGCCGGGATCGTCGTGACCTCCGCCCGGAAACACTTCATCCTGGGGGGAGACCTGAACGAAATCTACGCCCTACCGGATGTTGCGACCACGGTGGCACTCACCCGCGGCATCCACCAGGTGCTCCGCCGCCTCGAAACCGGCGGCAAACCGGTCGCCTGCGCCATCAACGGCCTGGCCCTGGGTGGCGGTCTGGAAGTCGCCCTGGCCTGCCACTTCCGGGCCATGCTCAACCACCCCAAAGTCTACCTCGCCTTCCCGGAGATCGAGGTCGGTTTGTTTCCGGGGGCCGGCGGTACCCAGCGCCTGCCCCGCCTGGTGGGACTGCAACCCGCCATGATGCCGCTGCTGACCGCCCAGAAACTCCGCGCCGCAACCGCCCACAATATTGGGCTGGTACAGGCCGTAGCCGATACCCCGGAAGCCGTCCTCGCCGCTGCCAAAGATTACATTCGCCAGGGGGGCAGCGCCACCCAACCCTGGGACCGGAAAGGATTTGAAGTACCGGGCATGGACATGACCTCGGTCCAGACGACCTTCCTCTACGCGGGAACCGCCGGCATGGTCCGCCAGCGCACCGGTGGCAACTATCCCGCCGCCCAGGCGATCCTCGACTGCCTCTACGAGGGCCTGCAAATGAATTTTGACCAGGCGCTTGAAGTGGAAATCCGCCATTTTGCCCAAGTTGCCCAGTCCCCGGTCGCCCGCAACATGATGCGCACCCTGTGGTTCAACCTGAACGAGGCCAAAAGCGGCGTGCGGGCCACACCGCCGGATCTCCAGGTGCCTCCACCAGCGCGGGTAGGCATCCTCGGCGCGGGCATGATGGGCGCCGGCATCGCCTACGTCACTGCCCAAGCGGGCTTGCCGACCGTGCTCAAGGATGTTTCCCCCGAGGCCGCAGAAAAGGGCAAGGACTACGCCCGCAAGCTGCTCCACAAACAAATTGACCGGGGACGGACTACCCCAGCCAAGGCCGACGAACTCCTGGCCCGTATCTCCACCACCGGCGACCCGTCGGGGGTAGCCGATTGCGACATCGTGATCGAAGCTGTGTTCGAAGACATTGACCTCAAGGCTGAGGTGACCCAGGAAAGCGAGGCGGTCCTGCCCCCCACCGCTATCTTTGCCTCGAATACCTCTACCCTGCCCATCACCAAGCTGGCGGAAGCCTCCCAGCGGCCCGGCAATTTCATCGGGCTGCATTTCTTTTCCCCCGTGGACAAAATGCAACTGGTGGAAATCATCCTGGGAGCGGAAACCGCGCCCGAAACCCTGGCCGCTTCAGTGGCCTACATCCGGCAGATCCGGAAAGTCCCCATTGTGGTCAATGACCGCCGGGGATTTTTTACCTCCCGCATCTTCAAAACCTTCGTCGCTGAAGGGATGGAACTCCTCGCCGAGGGGGTTAAGCCGGCCCTGATCGAAAACGCGGCCAAACAAGTGGGGATGCCAGTGGGGCCACTGGCGGTGGCGGATGAAGTCAGCATCGAACTGCTCTACGAAATCCGCAAGCAATACGAAAATGCCGGCATTGAGGAACCGGGTGCGCTGCGCGAAGTGGTAAACCTGATGGTGGAGCGACTCGACCGCAAGGGCAAAAAGCAGGGCAAGGGCTTCTACGAATATCCGGAAGGCGGCAAAAAGCGGCTTTGGCGGGAATTGGGGACGCATTTTCCGCTGGCCGACGTTCAACCTGAGGTAGAAGAGGTGAAAAAGCGTATTTTGCATGTGCAGGCGTTGGAATCCGTCCGCTGCCTGGAAGAAGGGGTCCTGCGCGACCCAAAAGACGCTGACATCGGCTCGATTTTGGGTTGGGGCTTTCCCCCCTACACCGGCGGCGTGATCAGCTACATCGATCTTGTGGGGATCAGCGCATTCGTGAGCAACTGCGAGGAGTTTGCGGATCGCCTGGGAGAACGCTTCCGCCCCACTGAGCGACTGCGGGAAATGGCCGCCAATCGGACGGCATTTTATCCCGCCAAGCCGGTACCCCAAGTATGAACGACATCACAATTTGCCTACACCAACGATAAGAGAATCCATGAGCACTAATGTAATCGCTACCAAAACCAAAGTCCCTTCCATTCCGCGAACCATTTACACCGAGGAGCACCGACTGTTTTACGAAACGGTCGAAGAGTTTGTCGCCAAGCGCATCGTGCCTTTCCACCCGCAGTGGGAAAAGGACCACATGATGCCGCGCTCGGCTTGGAAGGAAGCCGGAGAAATCGGGATTCTGGCCATCCAGGTGCCCGAAGAATACGGGGGGCTCAACATCCAGGACTTCCGCTACAATACGATCATCACGGAAATCCTGGGCCGGGCCGGGACCTCGGGTCCGGGCGTGGGCTACCAGGTCCACTCGGACATCGTGGTGCCTTACATCCTGCACTACGGCAACGAGACGACCAAGCAGCGCTTCCTGCCCGGCATGGTGACCGGCGATATCATAGGATCGATCTGCATGAGTGAGCCGGGAGCGGGCAGTGACCTGCAGCGCATCACCACCACGGCCATCGATGAAGGTGACCACTACCTCGTCAATGGCTCCAAGACTTTCATCTCCAATGGCTACACCGCCGATATGGGGGTCGTCGCCGTCAAAACTGATCCCGCACTCGGCGCCAAAGGTACCAGCTTGCTGGCGATGGATTTCCATTTGGAAGGTGTCTCCAAGAACAAGCCCTTCGAAAAGGTGGGCCTCCACGCGCAGGATACCTGCCAGATTTTCTTTGACAATGTAAAGGTGCCCAAGTGGGCGCTGCTCGGCGAAGAGGGCCGCGGATTTGCCTACATGATGGAAGAGTTGCCGCAGGAACGCCTGGGCCTCGCCATCTTTGGACTGGCGGCGGCAGAAGGGGCCCTAGAAGAAACGCTCCGCTATGTCCAGGACCGGAAAGCCTTCGGCAAGCGCGTGGCCGATTTCCAGAACACCCGCTACAAACTTGCCGAAATGGCGACCGAATGCGAAATGGCCCGCACCTTCATCGACCGGCTGGTCGAGTTGCACGCCGATGGGCAGTGTACGGCGGAAATGGCGTCGATGGCAAAGTTTTCCATGAGTGACCTGCAGTGCCGGGTGATCGACGAATGCCTCCAACTGCACGGTGGCTACGGCTACATCTGGGAGTACTACATCGCCCGGGCCTACGCCGATGCCCGCGTCCAGCGCATCTACGGCGGGACCAACGAGATCATGAAGGAACTCGTCTCCCGCCGCCTGGTCAAGTCCTGATCCATCATTCCTGAATCCAAGGCTGCCGTTTGCTCCCGATCCATGAATTGTGGGAGCAAACGGCAATTTTTACATCGCCCGATGCCCGAACCGCTCATTGTCCACCCTAAGAAACAGCGCCTGTACTTGCAGGTGGCCGCCATGCTGGCCCTGCTGGCCGTGAGTGTCATGGTGATGTTCGGCCTGGAACAAATCATGCACCGGGATCTGCGCTTGTTGTCGCTGATCTTGGGATTTTTGGGCGTGGTGTTTTTCGGCTACGGGTTGCTTTTTAACCTCGCCCGCCTCAATGCGGATACGCCTCTGTTGCGCGCCGACGCGGAAGGCGTAGCGTTTTACACCTCTCCGCTCTACCGGGGGCAATTGGGTTGGGACAATATCCGCGAGTACGGCCTGGTCCGGCACGGTACGCGCACGCTGGTGCTCATTTTCCTGAAAGAACCCCAGGGTTTTCTCCGGGTCCAAAAGGGCCTGCAGGGACGCTTGATGCGCAACAATATGAAACGCTACGAAACGCCAGTGGTCCTGCCCGCCGGGCTGTTTCCGGAAGATCCCGTAGAAATATTGGAGCGCCTGAGCAGTTTTGCGGAGCGCACTTGATCGGCTTTCTCCTCCAGAAAAGAAAACGCCCCGGCAGCAGGAAGCTACCGGGGGGTTTTTGTTTGGCCAAAGTTTATCGTTGTCCGTCCAAATTCACGGTGATCCCGAGGGAGAAAGTTCGACCTACGCGATATGACCGGAAGGTGTACTCCACTCCCTGGAAGGTATGGATGTGGTTGTAGAGCGGGTTGAAGATGTTCCGGGCACGCAAGCGGAACGAAAGCACCTTGCCCACCGTCTTGGCGATGGAGAAGTCCAACGAAGGACGCGGCTGCTCAAATACGTTCGGCGTACCGGTATCGGTCACGAAGGAGATCCGCGGTCCGAAGACGTTGAAGTTGAGGCTGGAAGTCAGGCCAAGGCTGTCGTTGATGTAAGCGAGTTCCGCATTGATGGTGTAGGGCGACTGACTGTACATCTGGCGCGTTGGCTGCCGAGTGGGATCCTCGTCGAGGATCAGTTGGTAGACCGCCGGGTCAATGTTAACCTGGGAAGAAATCAACGAGACGTTGCCACTGGCGCGGAAATCTTTGAGGGCGTCCGTGACGAAACCGAGGGATTTCCGGAATTCAAATTCGACGCCGTAGACCGTGGCCTCATCGACGTTTTTCCAGGTGACCTGGCCGTTGGAGCCCGGGATCAGCACCCGCTCGATGGGATCCTGGAAGCTTTTATAAAAGACACCGACCGAGATGAGTTCCCGCGTGGTGGGAAACAATTCGAAGCGCAGGTCCACATTGTCGATCAGGGAGCGCTGCAACTCCGGATTCCCCACCAGAATCACGTCCCCCACGAAGTCAAACGAAGCAAAGGGCGCCAGTTCGCGGAAAACCGGGCGGGCCAGGGTCCGCGAGTAACCACCCCGGATGTTGATCAGATTGTTGATCACGTTGGTGCGCGGGGAGTAGATGATGTCGACCGCCGGCAGAATGTCGGTATTGTCCAGCACCCCGTCGGTCTGCAGGGCGTCGAAGCTTTGGACGAGCATGTCCGTGGTTTCGAGGCGGGCGCCGGCGACCGTACGCAGCTTTTGGGTGATGGGCAGTTCCACCATGGCGTAGCTCGCGATGATATTTTGCGTACCGAGGTAGGAGTTGCGGTCCTCGGTGGCGTCCCGGACGTAATTTCCGTAAAGAAAGACCCCATTGGCGTTCTGGCCGATCAGACCAACATTTTCCGGCTGCCAGAATTCTTCCTCGCTGCCGTTGTAGATGACGGTGCTCGGAGAATTGTTCACGAATTCAAAACGGCGCTCAAAAAACTCGCGGTCCTTGAAGGTGTAGCCCCCACCGAAGCGGAGATTGGATTCGAGGTCGTTCCACTGCAGGAACTTAAAGGTGCCATTGACTTTGCCGTCGAGGTTGACCTCATTCATGTTCCGGAAGTAGCGGGAAGGGGCGTTGTAGAGATTGGTCTGGATGTCGTAGACGGTATCGCTGCGGGTGAAGTCATTGGAGAAAAAGCGCAAATCCGGCTCATCCTGCGAGGAGAGGATGAAGGCACCCACCCAGTCGATGGTCAAGTTGCCGAAGGTGTGGTCGCCCCGCAACTGAAAGGCATCCATGGCGCGCTCCCGGTATGCGGTCGAGCGGGTCTGGAAGATCAGATTTTGGTCGTCTTTTGGAATCGGACCCTCAAAGTAAAATGCCGAGCTGGTTCCGCTCTGGTTGTGCATGTAGTTGAAGCGCAACTGGTGGTTGAGGCCGGGCAGCCAGGACAGATTGACCAGGCCGCCCCAGAGGACTTCCCGGATCGCGGTCTGACCGTTGTAAAAGCTTTCCGTGTTGAGGTCAGTGGAGTTTTGCCCGACCAACTTAAAGCGACCTTCCATCGCATCTTCGTAGAATTTCTGATTGTTGCGGTAGCTCAGGCTCGCCAAGTAGCCGAAGGGCTTGCCGAACAGCGTCTTTTGGTCCCCGATGGAAAAGGCGTGGCTGTGGTTCAGCGTGGAGTTCGTGTTTTCCGGGTAGATCGGCGTGGCGAAGGCTTTGCTGGCGGCATCGAGGTTGGCCGAGGCGACTGGATCGGTAAATGCTTCGCCGATGGACGGGATGATGAAGTTGCGGTTGGCCAGCAGATCGGGCAGGGCGCGCGTTCCATCGTCCATGCCGAGCCATTCGAGTCCGCCGCGCTGCCCGGTGATGAAGTCGTTGCGGAAACTGGCCTGCGTATTGACCCCAAAGGAAGAGCGGTACTGCATCGTGAAAGTGGGCGGGAAATCTTTGGTGGCAATTTTGACCAGGCCGCCAGTAAACGATCCGGGGAGGTTCGGGGAGAAGGTTTTGTGGACCACCAGGTTGTCGAGGAGGTTCGAGGGGAACATGTCCATCTGCACCGAGTTCCGGTCCGGGTCGAGGCCGGGGATTTCACTGCCATTGAGCAGGGTCTTGGAGTAGCGGTCCCCGAGGCCGCGCACGTACACGTATTTGCCCCCTTCCACGGTGACCCCGGTCACGCGTTTCATCGCGCCCCCGGCATCGGAATCGCCCGCGCGCCGCACCTGGTCGAGCGAAATCACGTCTACGACGGAGGTCGACTTGCGGCGGATGTTGATCAGGACGGCTTCGGTATTCTTGATCACCTTGTCCATGATCACCACGGTGTTTTCATCGCCGGTGTCTTCGACATCGAGTCCCATGCTTTGGTCTTGGGTCACGGTTTCGCCGGCCGCAATGGTCACGCCCTCCACGGTTTTTGACTCATAGCTGATGTAAGTAAAGATCAGCGAATAAGTCCCGGGCTTGGCCTGGATTTTAAAGGTGCCGTCCTCGCCGGTGTAAGCCCCCCCGACCATTGCACTGTCTTGCATGAGCCGGACCGTGGCCCCCTGGAGCGGTTCGGTACCGTCTTGCTCGGTCACCGTACCCGTAATCGTTCCGGTTTGGGCCACGACCGATCCCGCCGCCACCAGCAGAAAAAGGAGGAAAATCAGATAGTATTTGGAATTCATATTCAGCCATGATTTAACCTTGCAAAGGTCGCCGGAGGTTGTGAATGAAAAATAATTGATGCGTAAAATGATTGTTAACCCATTGTGAGTCGTGTTCACATTAAATCAATATACTACATCGATTTAGGTCGAAAAAGTTGGGGACTTACCAGATAAAAATCAGGCGAGGCCCCAAAGACCTCGCCCGGTATGTTCGATCTATTTGTAATCGAGGGGAGTGCTCGGCTTAGAAGTAACCAAGTTCAGCCAGAGCGGTCCAGCCGGCCGCCCAGTTGGTCGTTCCGTCAAATGCACCGTAGTAGGTAACGGCGTCATAGAAAGCGTCGGTCGGAGCCGGAGCGCCGGAGGTAACGGCCGAGTTGCCCGGGGTTAGGTCGAGGCCACCGGTGGGGGTGCGCACGATCGTGAAGTTCGGGTCCATGACCATGTTGTTGTTTGCGGAAAATGCCCCCTGAACCGCCATTTCGGCGGCGGCGGAGTCAGCGGGGGTCACGCCGGAGCCAGTGGAAATCCGGAAAATGCCAGTCGCATCGTTTCCGTTTACGTTGTAGAAGATATTGTCGGATAGCACCAACTGACCCGCCTGGAAGCGAGCGTAGGAGTGCTCACCGGAGCTCAACAATTCGATGTCGATGCCACGATCGTACTCAACGAAGATGGAGTTGTGGTACTCACCACCGGCGTTGTCGCGGAAGGTAACCGTGCGCTTGCCTGCGCCAGCCAAACCGACATAAGTCGCATTCCAGATGTTTGGGGTAGCGTAGGGAGTTCCGTCTTCGGGGTTGGTACCACCGTCGTGCTCGCCCCCGCGGTCGCCTTCGGCGTTGTCGACGATGGTGACCCAGAACTGGCCTTTGCCGCGGTAGCCTTCGTCGTAGTCAAAGGAGTCATCACCGCAGAAAGCCGCCACCAGATTTTTGGTGTTCACCGTGCCGCCGAAGAATTCAAAGCCGTCATCCGCGTTGTGGAAGACTTCGATGTGGTCCACCGTCGTACCGGAGCCAACGCCCCCGAAGGTCACACCGTTGATTTCGTTACCCGCCCCGATGTCAGAACCACCGTAGCGAACGGAGATGTAACGGAGGCTGCCCGAGTTGTCCGCATCGTTGGTTCCACCGTACTCGCCGCGCGGTTCGGTGATCGGAATGCCTTCGATGTTGGAGATTCCAGGAGAAGAGTTCAAGGTAGCGTCACCCAGAACGATCAGACCACCCCAGAGACCGCGGGTACCGGCCGGGATGTCCGTGGTGCTGGTCACATCATCCGACTCAGCGGTGAAGATGATCGGCTCAGCCGCAGTACCAACTGCATTGATGGTGCCACCTTTGGCGACGATCAAGGCCGAAGCGTTGGCACCCGTACCCGCCCGGCCTTTGATGACCGTACCTGCTTCAATGGTCAAGGTTTGACCGCTATTCACGAAGACGAAACCGTCCAGAATGTAGACCTGATCTTTCGTCCAGGTCACGGTACCCGTACCGTTGCCGTTGTCCGTGATGACGTTTTCATTGGAGAAGGTGCAGGACCCATCGTCCTCATTGGCCTCCGGATTGTAGTTGAGGGCAGCCGGATCAGTACAACCTTCCTCGTTGTTACAACCCGTGAAGGCAATCGCAAACACCATGGCCAACATGGCCAGAATGCTTTGAAATTTGAACAGTTTCATCATTTTCGGTGATTAATTCTTACGACCAAAATATTTAAATAGCAATAGATATGTTATCGTGCTGGGATATAAAATCCTGGTGCACTTTCATGCTGCAAAGATTCAAAGCAATTGTTAGGAATAAATGCCCGGAAGGTGAACGTTTTTGTTCGCCACTGTAAACAAATCTTTACTCCGTAAATGGCTAACCCCCGGCAAGGTTAACGCTCATTCACATTTGCCGGGGTGACCGGCAAAATCCCCAACCAGATCCCGGCGGCGGGCGTGGTGGCGACCCATACGGAGTCACCGGGGGAATACTCCCGGTACGACGCCTCGGTGACCCGATGGCGTTGTCCCTCGATGACCAGGATGTAATGTTGGCGTTCCGGCTCGGCGGTCATTTTGGCGATTTGGGCCCGGCGCAGCCGCTTTTTTCCCCCGCGCATATCGCGGCGCAGTTTCACAACCACCCGGTACAGCAGCCAGGTCGCCGCGGCATTCAGGATTCCAATCGCCAGATAGAGGTATGCCCGTTGGGGATATTGGTCTACCAATACGTACAGCAAGGCCAGCATCCCGATCACGGCAAATCCCAGGAGCACCAGAGGCATCGCTTGCCGGGAACGCAGATAGATCCGTTCGGCATCGGTCAGAGCGACCAATTGATCGGTGGGCGGTGGTGTCGGCTGGTCACGCACGGGGCGAAGTTAGAAATAAAATTGCCCCCGTTTTCGTACCTTGTAAATAAAGTATCACCTCCATGCCGAATAGAAGACATACTTCCCGCTTCCGCAAGACGCCGCCGCCCGAGGAAGAGGAGCGTTTCACCCTCAACAATTACGAGCGGCCGCCCCTCGATTTGACCCGCCGCATGGTGATTTGGGCCCCGGTTGCCGTTGCATTGATCATCGGAGCTTACTTTTTGCACAGCTACCTGACGGGTTGACACCGGTGCTCAAGGCCCCCTTTCGGGCGACCAATTCGGACAATAATCCGGTAAAATCACGATTTAGAATAGAGGAGTTGTAAGTCGCCCATTTCAACCTGCTTCAGCCGGGGAAGCGCACCGCAGCTCAAGAAAGACTGTACCGCTTCCGGACGACCCACTCGACCGCCAACATGCCCAGCAAGACAAAAAAGATCCAGGCCAATTCATTGAATCCAGTGCGCCGGGTGACGTAGTTCACCACCGGCTTGAGCGTACTCAACTGGTTGATTTCCTCCGCCAGAGCCTCCAGGTCACGGGCACGAATAAACTTTCCTTCGGTGCGCAGCGCGATTTGTTCCAGCAAGCCATCGTCTGCCGTCAAACGGAAATGCTCGATGTTGTTCTTGCCGATGGAAAATTGCCCCCGGTCAGTCCCAACCAGAACTTCATTTTTCCGCCCCTCCGCTTCATAAGAATAGGTGCCTTCTTCCAGATTGTTCAATTCCAGAAAGTAGCGGGCATTGCCGGTCTCATTCATGTAGAGGACATCCTCATTGCCGTCGGGCTTGCGCAGGGTGAGCTTGATGTCGACCGCCGGCAGTGGATTGTAGCTTTCGTCGTAGGCTTCGCCCCGAAACAGGATCGGCTCACTCCCGCTGAACAGGCGCTTGGCCGGGCTGACCTTGAAGCGCCGCTTGTCCTCGCGCACGATCAGCCATTGGATGATGTTGTAAATCCAGGCATCAAAATCACTGAACTCATCGGTCTCCACCAATACGTGGGCGCGCATCCGCCAGATGTATTCCCCAACGAAAACCATGTTCTTGCGACCGAGGTGATTCTGAAGGCCAAATACCGGATAGTCCAGCACGACGTTTTTGATCCGGGCGGTCCCGAAAACCTTGGTGTCCCCCGCGGCTTTCCATTCGCTGCGGTTGCGGTAGATCGGCGGCGCATTGTTCATCATCCGGAGCCAGCGGTCCTCAAAAGTGTAGGTCGAGTGCTGCCGGTATTCATCCAGGAAATTGACCTGGGCTTCTTCTGAATTCTCGATGATCGCTCCGGGAATGATGCCCAGGTAATCGCCCAAGCCAGTGGCCATGGCGGGCAGATTGGTGTTTTGGCCGACAAAGACCATCAGCGGCGTCTTGTTTTCCGCGACTTCGATCTTGATCCGATCAAGGACTGCGGCGTCCGAACTTGAGAAGGGGAAGTTGTGGAGGATGAACAGGTCGTACTCGCTCAGATCGGCCGCTTGGGGATCGTTGTAAAAGGTGGCCGGAGTCTTGTGAATGAATTCGGCAACCTCGTACCGCTCATCCCGCTGCAGGGCCAGGCGCAGCGCGCCCACATCCGGATGGGGAAAACCGGCAAAGAGAGCGATTTTTACCCGGGTTTCCAGAACATTGATGAAAATCGCCTTGTAGTTGTTGCGCTGGGTCAACTCGCCGGACAGCGGATCCACCGAGATGGAGTACTGGGTGATCCCAGTCTGGGTGGGCTTGACCAGGAAATCGACATCGATATTGGGCTGGGTCCGGGAAATGCTCACCGTTTCGGTTCCGAGCACCTTGCCACCTTGCTGGATGCTCACTCGGGCCTGGGCATTTTCGTAGCCGGTGCTGTGGACCTTGACCTTGATCGGAGTCTCGTTTTCCAGGTAGGCAATTTCATTGTAGAGGACCTCGGCGACGCGCACATCTTTCTGCGGCGTAGTATCGCCGAGCAGTACCGTATACACGGGCTGCTGGAACTCGTCGAGGGTGTAAAGGGGGTTGATCCCGGAAGTGCTGATCCCATCGGAAATGAGCACCACCGCCCCGAGGTTTTGGTTGCTGAACAGCTTGGCCGCTTCTTGCAAGGCCCCAGAAATATTGGTTCCACTCTGGTCAAAGGCCAGCGAATCCACGGTCACATCCGGGCGCAACTGCTGGGAAAAGCTGAAAAATAGTGGACTGGCCGGTCCCGCTTCGAGTTTATCGAGGAAACTTTGCAACTGTCCCGGATAGGACGCCTGCACGTACTGGGAGTCCCGGTGGATGATCACCGATTCCGAATTGTCCTGCAATACGGCAATGACGGGGGGATTTGAGTTCTTTTGGCGGTTTTCCAAGCGCGGCTCAAGGAACAACAGCCCCACCGCCAGCAGCACCAGGTAACGCAAAATTCCCAGGGGAATCGACGCGGACCGCGGCAAAACGGCTTCGGTGCGCTGGTAAAGCAAGTACGCCACCGCACCCGCTACAATCGATATGAGCACAGTCAGCGAGGTCGACACGCCTTCGGGATAAGCCGAGCGTACGCCGAGTGCTTCCAGTACCGACGGCAGCACAAACCCGATGACCAGGGCAAGCAGGACGACAAATCCGAGGGTATATAGGTTTTTTCGTTCGAACATTGATCTCCTTTACAACGCAAAAGCCGGGGGGAAGTTGTATTCCCGGGCGGCTATTTTGGGAAATGAACCGCACACTTTACATCACCATGCCACCGTCAACATTCAACACTTGACCGGTCACGTAGGTGCTGAGGTCAGAGGCCAGAAAGACGCAGGCCTGCGCCACATCGGCGGGGGTTCCGGCCCGCTTGAGCGGGATGCCTTCCAGCCAGCGCTTCAGATCGTCTTCCGGTAGGGAAGCGGTCATCTCAGTGGCGATGAATCCCGGAGCGATGCAATTGATCCGGATGCCGCGCGAGCCGACTTCCTTGGCGATGGACTTGGAAAAGCCGATCATGCCGGCTTTGGAGGCGGCGTAGTTGGCCTGTCCCGCATTTCCGGTAAGCCCCACAACGGAAGATATGTTGATGATGGAACCGCGGCGCTGCTTGAGCATGGTACGCAGCGCGGCCTTGGTGGAGTTGAAGACGCTGTTGAGGTTGACCTGGACGACCTTGTTGAATTGGTCCTCGGTCATGCGCAGCAGCAGGGTGTCCATGGTAATGCCTGCATTGTTGACGATAACATCGATGGCGCCGAAAGCTTTTTGAACCGTTTCGATGACCGTCTGGGTAGCTTCCAGACTGGATGCATCGGCTTCAACCATGAGCACTTCCGCGCCCAGGTCCCGCAACTCGGTTTCCAACTGCTGGGTGTTCTCGTTGCTGTGCAGGTCGGTGAAGGCCACTTTGGCGCCTTGGCGGGCAAATTCCAGAGCGATCTCCTTGCCGATGCCCCGGGAAGCGCCGGTGACCAGAGTAGCTTTTCCTTCCAGTAATTTCATGCCGTTTCGTGTTTTTTTGACCGGGCAAAGATAGGGATTTTTTTCAGCGACCCGAAGATATTCGGTGAACAGTACGAGAGAGCGGTGAATGGTACAGAGAGCACTTATAGGAATTTGGTGGCATTCTTTTATATTCAAGGCATGAAGCGATTCTGTTTAGTCATTCTTTTGGGTGCGGTGGGGATTTTGGCGGGTACGGGGTGTACGCCCGAGTTGGATCCGCCGGTGCTCGAGCCCGGGCGGGCCGATTTTACCCGGGTGGTCGCCCTCGGCGGCAGTGTCATGAGCGGCTACCAGGACGGCGCTTTGTACGAAGAAGGTCAGCGCAATTCTTTGGGCAATCTCCTGGCTTCCCGACTGAACTTCGGACAGGACATCGCTTTCAATGCGCCGCTGATTCCGACGGGAGCCTCGCTGGGCGTCAATCCCAAGCCCTGGGAATCGCCTTACCAATCGCGCAGTGCGATGGGTGAACGGGTCGATTGCGAAGACGTCGTGAGTTTGGGCCCGGTCAAAACGGAACTCTCGCTGAATGACATTACGGCTTCCGGGGCGATTGCCCAGGTATCCGGCACGCAACACAATTTTGCGATCCCCAGTGCCACCCTGGCCGATCTCACCAATCCCACCCTGAGTTCGGCTTCCCCGAACTACGGTCCAGCCTTATTTTATCAGCGGTTTGCCGATCCCTCCTCCAGTCCGCTCGGTGCAGCCATCGCCCAGGGTCCGACCTTTGTCATTTTTAATCCCGGGCTGCAAGACATCGTCAATTGGGCGGCGACCGGGGGCGCTTTGTCCCCCCTCCCGGATGCGGCGGCTTTCCGCGCCCAGCTCGATTCTATGCTCGGTGCCCTCACCGCCAACGGCGCAAAGGGCGTCCTCGGTACCATTCCCGACATCGGCGACCTGCCCTTCTTCACCACGGTATCCTCCCAAAGCCTGGAATTGGATCAAGTCCTGGCCGATTCGCTCAACGCAATTTACGCCCTTGGTAGCATTGACATCGGTTTTCAAGCCGGCGCCAATGGCTTCATCATCGAAGACAATGCAGTTTCCCCGCCCTTCCGACAGCTGTCCCCCGACGAATACCTCACGCTCACGGTGCCGCTCGACTCGATGCGGTGCTTCCTACTGGGCGTACTGATTCAGGTCATTCCGGATCGCTATTCGCTGATCGACTCCGAATTGGCCGCGCTGCGGACCACGGTGCAACAGATGAATGCAGCGATCATTGACCTGGCCGCCAATTATGACTTTGCCGTGGCCGATGTCGCCGGGCTCTACGCGGACCTCAGTCAGGGCATCGTGCAGGATGGCGTCGATTTCAGTACGGAGTTTGTCTCGGGCAATTATTTCTCGCTGGACGGACTCGGTCCCACGCCCAAAGGCGCGGGGATGCTCACAAACGTCTACGTCGCGGCCATCAATGCCCATTTTGGGGCTACAGTGCCGACGGTCCGCCTGGACGATTTGCGGGCGGTACTGCTTCCTTAATTGCAGTTTTCCGGCCAATGAAAGACCGCACGATTACCCCACGACGGTAACGCTTTCCCGCTCTGGGGCCGGTAGGGCGTTCAACATATCCTCCACGGTTTGCGCGCCCGGCGCCACCACAAATTCGGCCGCAATTTCGGCCCAAGGAACCAACACAAAGGCCCGCTCCCGCAAATAGGGATGGGGCAAAGTGAGTCGCTGGGTGTGCATCACTTGTTCCCCAAAGCTCAAAATGTCGATGTCAATGCGGCGGGGTCCCCATTTCTCCAGCCGCTCACGCCCCAACTGGTCTTCCACACGCAAAGCCAGGCGCAACAACTCCAGTGCCGAACCGCCCCAGCGCCCCTCCACCACCGCGTTGTAAAAAGCGGGCTGGTCGGTTTTGCCCCAGGGAGGCGTTTCGTAGATGCGGGAAACGGCCACTTCTTGCCAGCCCTGTTCGGCAAGGGCGCGCCGGGCAGCCGCGATGGCAACCGCCCGATCACCCAAGTTGCCACCCAATCCTAAAAATATCCGTTGACTCACTCGAATTTTGCTTAGTTCTCGACGAAGATAGGGCTAACGTCCTCAAATACATGGTTTTGCCGGGTAAAAAATGTGCATATTTTGTTGAAAAATTATCGAACATTAGCCCCTTACAGATGTTAGTTTTGCATGTCGTTTAGTTGTCTTGAATCGCTCCATCGCTCGTGAAGATTTTTAAAAGACGTCCCAAGTATCACTACGATCAGGAAACGTGTACGTACGTTCCTGTGCGCCCCACCGGTGCCAGCATCGCCCGCAAAATCGGATCCAGCTTGTTGTTCGTTTTGGTCGTGGGCGCAGCGGCGTGGTTCGGATTCGATCAATTCCTCGTCGGCATTCAGGAGCAGGTGTTTCAAAAAGAGCAATCCCAGCTTTTGACCCAACTGGAGCAAGCCAACGTCACCCTCGATCAGTACGAAGCCCGCCTTGAAGCGTATTATCAGCGCACCAACAGCTTTTACCGGCCCGTGGTCGGGGAAGCCCAGATTCCCTCCAGCTACTGGAATGGGGGACGCGGGGGTTCTTCGCGCTACGACCAGACCGATACCTCCCTGCCCAATAAAACGCAATTGCGCATCGAACGCATCGCGCACCAAATCGAATTGTTACGCAATTCCTACGCACTGGTCGGAGAAGAAGCGGCCAGTAAGGAAACGGCGATGCGCAATTTGCCTTCAATCATGCCGGTCAATGGCGAATTGATCAGCATGTACGGTATGCGGCGCCACCCGGTGACGGGTCGACACAAATTGCATGAGGGGGTTGATTTTGCGTGTGGAATCGGCACCCCGATTTATGCGCCCGGCGACGCCCTCGTAATTTCCACCGGCGACATCGCCAATGGCTACGGCATCAATGTCAATCTTGATCACCAGAATGGTTACAAAACAAAATTTGCGCACCTTTCGCGGGCCGTGGTGCAGATAGGACAGCGGGTAAAGCGGGGTGAACTGATCGGCTACAGTGGCAATACGGGCCTCAGCACGGGGCCACACCTCCACTACGAAGTAAGCCTCAACGACGTGAAAATTGATCCCATTGACTTTTTCTACCAAGATCTTCCTCCGCGCGAATACCGCCGCCTGAAACTCGACAAGCAGGATGTCACGGTCCAGGTTCTCAAGGAAAAATTGAGCGATTCCCCGGCAATGGATTGATTGATTTCTGATTTCTGATGGTCGCTTCGCGCGATTTTGTTGGGTGAGGTTTGGGGTGAGTTGAGGGGTTTGCGGAAACGAATCGCCCAGGCTATTCCTCTTTCGTTGGTCGACCTGCTTCGAATTTATGCTGGTCGACTCCTCCAATTTTTTCTGTATCCCCACGCTCCGGAGCGGGAGGGGTTCAAACAATGGCTACTCGACACCGGGAAGGAATTCACTCCCAACCACAAGCTCAATCCTGCCATCGACCGTTGGGCGGAACTGGGCCGCTACTTGCTCAATGGGGCACTGGAGATCGACAATGAATAAGCGGAGCTAGCGCAGCTTTGGTGCAGATCGAGAATCAGGTCCGCCCCTTACCCATTTGTTGTCGCGACGCCCGACGAAGGAGCAAGGAGCAGATCGCGAGAAATACGCAGTGATCTTTCCCGGAGTGAATTTGCCGGCTGTAAAAGATGCCTCCTCCCGCTGGTCGTCGCCATGACAAGCCTCCCCAATTGTCATCGCGATCTCCTCACTGCGCCCTAGCGCGTTGGCGAAGACGGATTGGTGTTCTTTTACCGGACAAAGTAGAACTAAACGATCAGTCGAAAACCCAAAGCTCGTAGAACAGATCGTGGAGATCCACAACCATAGCAATCAGAGCTACGGCAGCCCACGGATCACCATTGAACGGAAGGCCCGGGGTTTTCAATGCTCACGTCCCAGAGTGGCACGGCTAATGCGCCATGCCCAGATACGCAGCAGGGTGGCCGGCAAGTTTGTGGTGACCACCCACAGCGATCACGACTTTGAATTCAGCCCCACCCTGCTTGCCCACGATTTCAGCACCGGGCAATTGTCGCGGGCCTGGGTGAGCGACATCACCTCCATCGCTACGGCAAAAGGCTGGCTGTACTTGACCGTGGTCATTGACCTGGGAAATCGCCGCGTGATCGGCTGGTTAATGAGCTCGGGCATGAAAGCCTCGCAAACGGTCTATCCTGCCCTGAAAATGGCTCTTAAAAACCGGGCGCCACGGTTGGGAACCATTTTCCATTCTGATCGCGGAATTCAATACTCTGGCGAGGAATTCCGAAAAATGCTCGCCCAGAACCCTGAATTGAAACAAAGCATGAGCCGCAAGGGGGATTGCTGGGACAACGCGGTGGCTGAATCCTTCTTCAAGACCCTCAAGGTGGAAAACATCTACGGAAGGAAATTCGAAGATAGAAACCAAGCCAAAAACAGCATCTTCGAGTATATCGAATTCTGGTACAACCGCTTCAAAATGCATCAGAAATCAGTAATCTCTCCTTATTCCCACGAAAATTCTTTTTCGCCCGCTTCGATGGCCACGGCAAGGGTGTTTTCTTCGGGAGGAATGGGGCAGGCGTAGTCGTAGTTGTAGACACAATAGGGATTGTAGGCAAGGTTAAAGTCCAGGGGTACCCGGTTGTTCGCCGTGCGGGTGTCGATGTATCGGCCGCCTCCGTAGGTTCCCTTGCCGCTCGTCGCGTCGCGGAACGGGATGAAAAGGGTTTTGCTGTCCTTGTCATTCGGATTGAAACAGGTCAATTTGTATTCCACTCCGTCGATTTTGAAGCGGGCCCAACCGGCAATCACGTACACTTCCGGCTCGCCGCTGGTACGCGGCATGGTGTAACGCTGAAATTGGGGATTGGGTTCCCAACGGGCATCGACCCGAAACTTTTTATCAACTTCGAAATAGGTCAACCCCGGGAAATCCCCGCGTAGGCTATCCGGCAAAGGTGAATCAGCGGGATTGCGGAACATTTCGTCGCGCTTTTGCCGGGATTCCTTCATTTCGATGAGGTAGGCATCGTCCTGCAAAAACCACTGGAAGGAGACAATAACGGCAAATATCACCGCTACACCGCCAATGATCATGGTGCTGTTCTTCCGGTTGTTAACGCCCATTTGCAAACAACAATTTGAAGTAAAACATCGGATTGCGCAGTCGCTCCCGCAGGTCAAGGTCTTCAAACATGCAGGAGATCGTCTCACTGAGAACCTTGTTGCGCCGCGCTTTGTTGACCACAAAGTTGAAAAGCCAGGGATAATTGACCAGTCTTTGCATCCGGTGGGACAGTTTCAACTCGCTCCACAGGCGCGCGTAGACTTCCTGGTCGTAGACCCGCAGCGCCGCCGCCGAGAAATCTCCGCTTGCCTGGCTCCGCTGCACCTGGTGCGCGGCAAAATACCCGCTGTAAAGCGCGTTGCCGATCCCCTCACCGGTAAATGGATCGATCAGCGAACCGGCATCGCCGATCAGCAGGTAGCCCTCCCCGGAAATGCGCCGCTTCCGCGACCCGAGCGGCAAACCAAATCCCTGCACCTTGCCCTGCAATTCCGCCCCGGCAAAGCGATCCTTCAGCTCCGGATATTTTTCGATGATCTCAAACATCCGCGCCTTGAGGTTCACCTTCCGTTGGCTCACCTTGTCGGTGCGCATTCCCACGCCGACATTGGCCATGCCATTTGGCAGGGGAAAAATCCAAAAGTAGCCGGGCAGAAAATCTTTCAGGAAGTGCAGTTCAATAAAATTGTCGGCGTCCATCCCCTGAACTCCTTTATAGTAGGCCCGCAACCCAGCACAGTAATGCTTGGGCTCCACTTGCTGTCCGTGGACGACCTTGGCGAAGCGGCTGTGAGCCCCATCGGCAACGATGACCATGCGCGCGGAAATGACCGTGTTCCCGGCTTTATCGGAAAGCACCCAGCGGTCCCCTTCCCGCCGAAACTCAGTCAAAGCCACCCCTTCCCGCAGATCAATTTCGGGATAGCGGCGGCATTCTTCGACGAGGAAATTGTCAAAATCCAGGCGCTTGGCGATGAAGCCGGGGGCCTGCTCTTGGTCTTTGTCAAAGTGCTGCCGGAACGGCACCCGCAACGCTTTGGTATTGGGGGCCACAAAAGTCACGCCCCAGGAACCGAGGTGGCTCGGTTCGGCCGCGATCCGGTCCACCAGGCTGGGATCCAACTTGCGAAACACTTCGACGACCTTGCCGGAAAGGGCATCGCCGCAGATTTTATCCCGGGGAAAGATGGCCTTGTCGACCAGGACACTCGGTTTTCCCATCCGGGCCAGGGTGATCGCCGCCGTGGCTCCACCCGGTCCAGCGCCAATGATACAGGTATCGGTATGCATGCTTCCGCTCACGGCCCGCAAGTTAAAGCATTTGCCGGAAATACGCGTGTCGGGGCTGCCCGGTGGACCCGAATTGTGGAAAACGCCCGGCCCCAACTCCAATTAGCAGTCGTCCGCCTCGAAATCAGGAAGTCGGTAAAAAAGCTGGCCTTCCGGACCGATCCAGTACTGGGCCGGATCCACCGCGGTGCCATCCTGGTAGACCTCGTAGTGGAGGTGCGGACCGGTCGAGCGCCCGGTACTGCCCACCTTACCGATGACCTGTTTTTGCTTGACGAATTTGCCGGGGGTGACGATGACATCGTCGAGGTGACAATAGCGGGTCGTGTAGCGGGCGTCGTGCCGCAAGACGATGTATTTACCCCAAAGCCGGTGCTCGCCGGCTTCGATCACCTCGCCGTCCGCTGGTGCCATCACCGGCATGCCCTGGGGCGCTCGGAGGTCGATTCCGAGGTGCATTTTCATTTTTCCTGTCGCGGGATCTTTCCGGCGGCCAAACCGGGACGAAATTTCTACGCCGGAATGGTCCCGCAGGGGGCGGATCCGGGGTGGATTGGTGTAAGCGGTGCCTTGCGCTGCCGGGCGCGCGCCCAACTCGGGCTGGACCAACTGCTTGAAAGCCAGGATGCGGTAGAGGTAGGACTCGTTTTTGATCGGCAGATCAAAGTAGCTTTCCGCACCGTGGGTTTGCAGCAGGCGGCGGTACCCCGGCAGTCCTTTGTTGTAGGCCACCGCGGTCGCCACCCAGCTTCCGGTCTCGCGGTGGAGATCGCGCAGAAAACGGCCGGCGGCACGGGTGGCTTGGGCCCAATCTTTGCGCTGATCGACTTGCGCGTTCACAGTCAGCCCGCAGGAACGTGCGGTTTGGGGCATGAACTGCCACATGCCGGTGGCTCCCATCGAGGATTCGGCGTCGTTGTTGAGGAGGCTTTCCGCGACCGCCAGGAAAAAGAAATCGGAGGGAATGCCTTCTTCCTCAAGCAGGGGCACGATTCGGCTCTGCCAATCCCGGGAGCGGGCAATCGCTTTTTCGACTTGTTGGGGCCGGGCTTTGAGTTGTTGGATTTGGCTTTCGAGCCGAGCTTGTACCTGGGGGCGCTCAACCGGAATCAGTTCACCAGCAAATTCCGGGCGGGCGGGGCCGCCATCTTCAACAATGGGGCGGTCCACCGGGACGATGACGAAAGAAAAGAGCAGCAGCGTCAACAGGGGCAACAGCGCCAAATATTTGAGTTTAGATTTCGGCGACGAAGGGGGTTGGTGCAGCATTTCGATGCGCTGTCCGGCTTTGCTTGCGGCAAAAGCGGGGGCCGGGGCCGGGCGGGAAGTGCGACCGGCCAGACGCAGGATCAGACGGGAGTAACCCAGGCGGTCGGCGCCTTGGGCGACGGCGGCATCGGCCTGGAATTCGTGGAGGTTGCGCAGGGAACGGGACCAAAATGGCAGCAATGGATGGAACCACCAGATGATGCGGACAAGTTCCATGAGCAGGTTGTCCCGGTCGTGGTGCGCACACAAGTGGGCGCGTTCGTGCGCGAGTACCAGGTCCCGCTCACCGGGTTGTAGGGGGTCGGCATCGAGAAAGATGCGTCCGCCGAAGGAAAAACTTCCACCGCCGGGTGTTTGCAAGACAATCGATCCCCGGGGGTGCGGATGGGCCAGGCGCCACAGCCGCCAGTAACGTACGCCGAATCGGATTCCCAGGAGTAGCGCCCCGAGCAACCAAGCGCCGAACAGGACCTGGGGCCACGTAACCGAACCGTTGTCGACCCGCACCAACGGATTCATCCTGGCGGCTCGCACTTTGCTTTCGTGGAGCGGCACAGTGGCCCTTACCGGAGAAAATTCGGGGACGTCATCAAGATTCAATTCGGCCGGAAGCCGCACCGCTTGGGTCGCCGGGGTGCTTTCATTGGCCAGCCAACTCACCTCGCATTCTCCCAATGGCAGCAATATGGCCAGGCCCAGTCCCCCGAGCAAAAAGGCCCGATTGATCCCAAAATGGGTGAGCTTCCGGAGCCAGAGGGCATAAATGGCGTAGATGCCCGCCATACACAAACCCGATTCGAGCAAGTAGATCAACCAGTCTTTCATGGATATTCCTCCTCTCCAGTTTCGGATTGCTGATTGGCTTCGACCCGGTCGAGCAATTCGCGGATGCGCTGGATTTCCGCTTCACTGAGGGCTTCATGCTCAACCATGAACGAGACCAGATTGCTCGGGGAGCCGCTGAAATAGTGGCTGACCAGCCGCTGAAGGGAATTTTGGCGAAAGTCTTCCTCCTTGACAATGGGAAAGTAGACATGGGTCCGCCCGTAAGCCTTGTGGCTCAGATAACCCTTTTCTTCGAGGATCCGAATGATGGAAGATACCGTGTTGTAAGGCGGCGGCGGCGGCGGCATCTGCTCGATGACATCGCGCACCACCCCCTCGCCGATGCGCCACATGATGCGCATAACTTTTTCTTCTCGGGGAGACAATCGTTTCATAATGTAAAGCTACAACGCAAATTTACATTTATCAATGTATTTTTAAGTTTTTAAACGTATTTTTACGTTAAAATACGCAAATACCTGATTATTAATGATTCACATTTCGGTGCGGCTCCGTGATTTCGGGACCGACCGCAACTTGGGTCGGGCAGTAGCCGGTAAAACGACTTTCTCTCCCCTTCCCGGACGAACACTTTGCCCCCTACCCCACGACCGTTTGCCGCAAGCAAGCCCCATTTGCGTGGGCTTCCATTTTTGCGCAAATTGATGGTGCATCTATGGAAAAAAATTTTTGGGGCAAATGCGGGACGGCGGCGACCCGGTGCGGCTGGTACGCGCTGGTCGGGGCGGTACTGCTGGGTATCTGGGGCTGCAACCGAACCGATATCGAGCCCGCGCTGGACTACCCGGAAGACATCGCTCCGCTGTTGCGGAAATCTTGCGCGACGACAGGTTGTCACAATGCGACCAGCGCCCGGGCCACGGCAGGTCTGAACCTGGAAACCTGGGATGACCTTTTCCGGGGCAGCCGCGGCGGCAGCCCGATCATCCCCTACTCTCCCGATCAGAGCTACCTCCTGTTCAGCATCAATACCGATACCAGCATCGGTCCGACGCTGACCCCCACCATGCCCTTCAATGATGCGCCGCTGACCGCCGAAGAATACAACCGGATCTGGCAGTGGATCGACGATGGCGCCCGCAATGCCAACGGAGAAGAGCGTTTTCCCCCGGATCCCACCCGCCGCAAATGGTACATCGGGCACAGCGAATGTGACGCGGTGGCGGTCATTGATGTGGAGAGCCGGCAAATCATGCGCTACATCGAAGTGGGACGCCAACCAAACGAGATCGAAAACGTCCTCGACGTCCGCGTATCGCCCGACGGCAAGGATTGGTTTGTGGTGTTTTCGACCTACAATACCCACATCGAGCGCTACAGCACGCTCACCGACGAGAAAGTCGCCGACATCGAACTGGGCAATTTCGGCTGGAACCGCATGGAATTTTCCGCGGATGGCCGGTATGCCTTTGTGGTGGGAGACTACTTTCAGGAAATGGTCGTAGTCGATCTACAGCAAAATGCGGTCGTGGGCAGCCGGAAATATTTTGCCCAGGAAACCACCAACCCCGTCGCCCATCCGCAGCGTTCAGAATTGTATATGCCGCAACATTTTGCCAGCGCCATCACCGTGGTCGGGTACGGGACCGACGGGACCTTGGGCACGACCCGCGACGTGGATCTGGTCCAGCACCTTGCGCCCGCCCATTCCGGTGAGCTCGATCCCCACGACATCGCCTTTTTGCCGGAGCAAGAACGTTATTTTGTTAGCTGTTGGCGGAGCGAGGAAATCCGGGTATTTGACGCCACCACCGATACGCTCCGAGCGGCAATTGCGCTGCCGAGTGCGCCGGGGGTAATCACGCCGAGTCCGGATGGGCAGCGCTTGTTTATTTCCTGCACCGGGGACCTGGCTTCCTGGAACGGAGAACCCGGCCGCATGGGATCGATTATGGTGCTCAACACGGGAACCCTGGAAATCGAGTCGGTGATTTACTCTGGTTTCCAGCCTTACGGAATCGAAGTGGACGCGGGACTGAACGCATTGGTGGTCGCGAACCGCAACGTCGATGTAAATGGGCCTCGCCCCCACCACCAAAGCACCTGCGGCGAGCGCAACGGCTACTTGACGCTGATTGATCTGGGCACCCTGGAGCTCATTGACGATTACAAGCCAGAACTCTTGGCCAACCCCATCTGCGTAGCCATCAAATAAATTTCTTTGCCCCAAAATGCTCCTTAACCACAATAAATTTGGGTTTTCCCCGAAATCACCAACGGCAATTCGGCATCTGGTTTTGACCTTGAAATGAGAAATTGTAAATTGAAGTAAGGTCTTTCACTTTTCAATCACAGACAATGGATAAATGCTACCCACGGCTCTTGGCCGCTTTCCTGCTGATGTGCATGGTCAGTTTCAGTTCGAGCTACGCTCAATTCACGATCGATTTGGTGGTGCCCGATCTGATCGACTCCTCGTTTTATCAGATCACCACTGATGTTGAGACGCACGATTTCGGTGCCACCGGCTTCGATAACGTGACGACATTTGCCTACAACCACGACGGGGACAGCACCAACGATTACCTGGGCCCGACCATGGTCTGGGAGGTCGGTCGCACCCAAACCACCCGAATCATCAACCGGCTCGGCACCAACAATACCACGACGGTGCACTGGCATGGCGCCAATATCCCGGCCTGGACCGATGGTGGCCCGCACCAGACGATTGCGCCCGGTGACACCTTTGTTCCGGTATTTGATATCATCGAAAAACCCGCCAGTCTTTGGTACCATCCCCACGCGGAAGATGCCACCCTGACCCAGGTTCAGATGGGCCTCGCTGGGATGATCATCATCCGCGATCCGCAGGATGCGGTGGAACCGATTCTCCCCACCAACTACGGGGTGGACGACTTCCCGATCATCATCCAAGATCTAAAGGTGGACAATGATGGCAACCTCGACACCAACCGCGTCGGGGGCGGGACCAACATCGTAAATGGGACCATCCGGCCGGTATTGAATGTCCCTCCCCAAGTGATCCGGCTCCGCATCCTCAACGGCTCCACCCGGGCCTCGCAAAGCTTGATGATCGTGGCCGATACCAGCAATACGGTGGCGGCGGGCCGCAAGCCTTATTCTCTGCTGGCCAGCGACGGGGGCTACATTTCCGACAGCGTGCGCACGATTGACTCGCTCTTGAATGGTCCGGGGATCCGCAACGAAATCCTGATCGACTTCACCGGAGAGGCGGGACAGACCTACTACCTCTATAACCGGCGGAATTCCATTCCGAACAATTTCGTGAAAGCAAACGATGGACCGCTGATGCAAATTCAGGTCGGACAAAATACGGTCAGCCCGATGGGGGCGATTCCCACTTCCCTGCCCAATATACCGGTGCTCGGCCCCCCGGATAACACCCGAATCGTCGACTTGGGCGGCCAGGGTGCCGGCAACAACGACAGCCTCAACCCCTTGGCCGACTCCCTGAAGTTCAATATCAATGGCCGACAATTCGTCATCGGCACCATCGATGACACCGTTAACCTCGGTACCATTGAAGACTGGCAAGTGCGCAATACCTCGACCGTGGCCCATCCTTTTCACGTCCACCTCGTTCAGTTTCAGATCGTCGGGGTAGAGGACCTCAGCGGCAATCCCTTGCCCATTCCGGTTGAATTCCTCGGCCCGAACGATAACATCATGGTTCCGTCAGGACAACAGGTGACAATTCGGATGATTTTTGACAGCTACGGTTCCTCGATGCCGTTCGACGTGAACCGCGACACCTACATGTACCACTGCCACATCCTGACCCACGAAGATGGATACTACGCCCTGGGCTACAATTCCACGGTGCCCAATACGCCGAATATTGAGCAGCGGGAGCACTGGGGCATGATGCAACAGTTTGTGGTGTGGGACGGAACGGTGTCCCGGGACTTGTCCCAGCCGCTAGGGCCGGAATTGACCTTGTTTCCGAATCCGGCGGGGGACGAGCTCAATCTCAACGGTGATTGCACCAAACTCAGCACGCTCAAAGTCTACGACTTGCAGGGCAAGCTGCTGATGGAAAAGCTGCTGCGTCCTTTCTCGGGCACGAAGACGGTCGACATTTCGGACTTGCAACGCGGCCTGGTCGTAGTGGAATGGACGTCGCCAGAAGGACGGTACACCCGCAAGCTGATCGTGGAGTAGCGCCCCAAAAGCGCAAGCCTTGACTTTTTCGTTGAGCAAAGGCGCAGTCCGGGGACTGCGCCTTTGCTATTCTCAGCTTGGGAAAGCGCGTCACTCGGTCACCGGTAGGTCTTGGGTGGTGGTTTGACCGCCGGAAACCTTGACGTAGAGGCCCCCAAGCACGGCTTCGGAAATCGCCGAATCGTACCCAATCGAGTACAGGTAATAGTCGCCTTTGTGGAGGTCCTCAAAGGTGTAAACGCCGTTGGCGTCCGAGGTGACTTGAGCGTCAAAAATCTCAATCGCAGTGCCGGGCAGTTCGGTCGCATCAAACTTGATACCTACCAATGCGTCCGGGATGGGCAGGCCGTGGTGGTTGACGACGCCGGTGAGGGTTCGGGTTCCGCCAAAGCCTTCGTCTTGGCAGCCAGTCAATCCGATCACCACCGCTAGCACCAGCCACCGGGCAATGGCGCAGCTGCGCGCATTCAATTTCCAAGTTTTTTCCATGTCCATACTGGTTTTGCAATTTCAATAAGCCAAAAACCGACCGCATAAACAACCGCGAACCGCCGCCCGGATGCGTTGCCGACAAATAGGGCCGCCGCCTCCATCCGGCTGCCCGGCCCAATGTCAGATTTTGCGGCTTTTTTCCGGCTTTTGGACCGAATTTTTCCGTCCAGAAAACCCTTTTAAACGTAAAAACAGATGTCGACCCGCTGGATCCGGGTCGCAGTTCCTTGGGGTTACGCGGGCCCAATCCGCGGTCTCAAAACTCAAACCTAATTGTTATGGATGATTTCATAGCCGCAAGATCCCAAATGGCCATGTCCTTGGCGTTCCACATCATTTTTGCCTGTATTGGTATGGTCATGCCTTGGCTGATGACGGTGGCGCACTTCCGCTGGTTGCGCACCGGCGACGCAAGCTATTACCGCCTCACCAAAGCCTGGTCGAAAGGCGTCGCTATTTTCTTTGTCACCGGGGCCGTTTCCGGCACTGTCTTGTCTTTCGAGATGGGACTGCTGTGGCCTGGATTCATGGAGCACGCCGGCCCGATCTTTGGCATGCCGTTTTCTCTGGAAGGCACCGCCTTCTTCGTGGAGGCGATTGCTCTGGGGCTTTACCTCTACGGCTGGAAGCGCATGCAGCGCTGGGTCCACTGGGGCACCGGCGTGGTGGTCGGGATTTCCGGGGTCGCCTCGGGGGTGCTCGTGGTCGCCGCCAATGGCTGGATGAACAGCCCGAGTGGCTTTGTCTTTGATGAGGTGACCGGCACCTACGGCCAAGTCGATCCGGTAGCGGCCCTCTTCAACGATGCCTGGCTCCACCAAAGCCTGCACATGACGCTAGCCGCCTTTGTGGCAACCGGATTTGCGGTGGCAGGCATCCACGCCTGGCTGCTGCTCAAAGGCCGCAACCGCGCTTTCCATTTAAAGGCCGCCCGGATTGCCCTGGTTTTCGCGGCGGTAGCCGCGCTGCTCCAACCCCTGAGTGGACACCAGGCCGCGGACCGAGTCGCCGAATTGCAGCCCACCAAGCTGGCCGCCATGGAAGCCCACTACGAAACTGGCCCCGCCGACATGATCATCGGTGGAATTCCGAACGACGCTACCGAATCGGTGGACTACGCCATTCGCCTGCCGGGCATGTTGAGCTGGCTGATCCATTTTGATACCGAAGCGGAGGTGGCCGGCCTCGACCAAGTGGCACCGGCGGATCGCCCCAATGTTCCGGTGGTGCATTTTGCCTACCAGATTATGATCGGCCTGGGCATGTTCCTCGCCGCCCTGTCCGTCGGCTTCTTTGTGCTCAACCGCAGCAAAACCCCGGCCCTCGCCCGGCGCTGGTACCTCAAGGCGCTGGTTTTGGCGGCCCCCATGGGTTTCCTGGCGGTGGAGGCCGGCTGGACCGTCACCGAAGTGGGCCGCCAACCCTGGATCATCTACGGCTACATGCGCACCGCCGATGCCGTCACGGCCATGCCTGGGATCCAGTACTCGTTTTATGCCTTCACCGCGCTCTACCTCGTGCTGAGTCTGCTGGTGACCCTGCTCATGGTCCGACAGATCCGGATGGTTCCGGTGCTGTACGACCCCGCACCCGTTTCTTTACAACCCGCCTAAAGCGCCGCCATGATCTATTTTGTCATCTTTTGCCTGTTTGCTTCGCTGACGCTGTACGTGCTGTTTGCCGGAGCCGACTTCGGGGCGGGCATCCTCGAATTGCTGACGCCCCGCTCCCGCCGCAGCTACGTGGCCAGCTTGACCACCCGGGCAATCGGACCGGTTTGGGAAGCAAATCACGTCTGGTTGATTTTGGTCATCGTGATCCTCTTTACTGGCTTTCCGAGTCTGCACACGCTGCTCGCCAACCACTTGCACTTGCCGATCTTGTTCCTCTTGTTGGGGATCATCGTGCGGGGGACGGCCTTTGTATTCCGGCACTACGATGCGGTCAAGGACGGCTTGCAGCGCCATTACCGCAATGCTTTTGTCTATTCGAGCATGCTCACCCCGCTGTGTCTCGGGGTGATCGCGGGGGCCGGAATCCGGGGCATTGACATCCCGGAAAACCCCGATTTCCACGCGGCCTATCTTGCGCCCTGGCTGAACGGGTTCTCGTTTTTTGTGGGCTTGTTCACGGTGTCGATTTGCGGCTACCTGGCGGCGGTTTTTATCATGGGCGAAGAAAAAAGCCCCGCGGAACGCAAGCGCTACGCCCGACAGGCGACGGGTCTGTTGCTGGCCATGGTGGGGTCGGGCGGTCTGGTATTTGCCACGGCCTACCGGGAAGATTTGGCCTTCTGGGGGGCATTTACGGGAAATGCCGGCAGCATCGGTATGGTCGGGCTGGCCACGCTTTCGGTTCCTCTGATGCGCCACTGGTTGCGGCAAGACCGCTACCTGCTGGCCCGACTGGCGGCCGGCGGCCAGGTGAGCCTGATTTTGCTCGCGGTGTACACGGCACTGTTTCCCCACTTTGTGCTGGGCGGACATCCGGCATCTGACTTGCTCACCGCAGCGGCCCCCGACAAAACTATCAACATGCTCGGGGGGGCGCTGATCGTCGGTTTGAGCATCATTGGGCCATCTATTGCCTACCTGATGTGGGTATTCAAAGGCCAAAAAGAATCTCCGGACGCGAGTTGATTCGGGTCTAAGTTGTGCTTTGGTCCGGGATAAATTAAATTGCCTTTCAATCGGACTTTTTCGGACCATGCACAGTTTTCGCACGACAATTTATCTGCTGATCACCTTTTTCACCGTTGCCGCTGCCGGCATTGTTTACGGCCAGCAGGAATGGACACCCCCGAGTGGCATTTCCCTGGACAAAAAGGCGTACGGCGTCAAGGCAGGAGAGGAAAAATACTGCCGGCCTCTGCAGCGCTACGAGTACGCCGCCATTCACCTGGCCGATTACGTGGTGCGCCAAGGAGACAGCCTGTTTTTACGCTACGCGGATTTGGCGCGGCTGGAAGCCATGTTTACCAAGGGCAAGGATGGACTCGCGGTGGACATTGTGACCCAAGACCAATTTCCTTGCGACGGCCCCAACCGGGTCCACGCGTCGCCCCATCACGACGGGGTATTGCTGCCGCCGGTCTACAAAAAGAAGCTTTTCAAAGCGAATCGCCGCGCGAAACAGGGCAAAGCTTATCTGTTCCTGGGCCTGGTGCCCCCAGAAATGAAAGGCGATCTCAATTACAATCTGCTGGTGCTGCAAAAAAAGCGGGTCTGTAAGTACTCTTATCCGCTTTCGCCCCCGACGACGGAGTTGCGCCCTTTGCGGGTGGTGCCGGCCTGGGAGACGGTGCCCTTTTCTCCCTTGGTGCGGGACCAGCGCCGCCGCCTGGACTTCGTGGTCCCCTTCGAAAAGGAAAAGTACGAGTATCAACTGGAGGATGTCCGCCCGATGCTGGATTCTGTAGAAGCTTTGGGCCGGGAGATCACCCGCATCGATATCAAGGCTTACGCCAGCGTGGAGGGGTCATTGGAACTGAATCGCCACCTCTACACCAAGCGGGCGGAGAGCATGTACGACGCCATTCAATCACAACAAAAATCGCGGATCCTTCTTAGCCAGCAAGCGTACGAGAACTGGACTGATTTCCGGGTGGATATTCTGGAGACGCGCTACGCCCGATTGCTGCGCTACACCCACCAACAGATCAAGGACAGCCTGCGGATGAATCCCAGGATGCTGGCGGAACTCGAGCCAATGCTGGCCCCGCACCGCCGGGCGGAAATCCAGATCTTCCTCGCGGAGTCCTGGATGGATACTTTGAGCGGGAAAGAAGCCCTGGCGCGCTATAAACGCAGCATGGAGATGGGACTCGCGGATTCGGCGTTGTTCTACCAATCGATGCTGATTCGGTCCTTTGATCAGGGTGAGCTGCTGCGGGAGGTGCTCCTGCGCACCGAAATTCCCATCCGCAAGGGCATGTCGCCCCTGCACGCCAACCGTTTCAATATGGCAATGCAGATCGGCGATCCCGACTATGTCAACTGGTACCTGGGAAAGGCGGACTCCATCTGGGATTTCGCCGCGGATTGCCCCGGATTGCGGGCCCTGTACATGGATTGGCGGATCCGAAACCTTTACCAAAATCCGGGCAGCCACAAGCGCTTGCCCTTTGATTACCTCCAGGACTTGGAATTGATCGAGCGCGATGGCTACAATACGCTCTTGCTCAATCGGATGCGGTTCAATTATCACTTGGGCGCCATCAAATGGAATGCTATGAAAGGCAAAACTGGTGCGGTTGGCAATTCTCTCAAAGCGATTCGGGGCCAGTACGAAAAGGCGCAACTGGATGCGGAAGAGTTTGTGGAATTGGGCAAGTTTTTCAATCTCTACAGCAAGACGGAGTGGACCATGGAAATGCTGGAACGCTTTGCTCGGGCGGACGATCCGGAGCCCGAGTTGCTGTTTCAGTTTCTCCAGGCGGCCTATTTACACGCCGAGAAGGCGGATACGGGCCTACTGACCGCATTGTCGCACAAAGCGAAGCAACTCGATCAACGCCGGATGTGCTCACTCTACCGAACCAATTTCCAATTGGCACGTTATGACTGGCTCCGGCCGATCCTGTGTGAGGCCTGCGACAGTTCGAATTAAAATTCAACCGGAGTGTCCGGCTAACGGTTGTTAGTATTTTATGAACATTGTATGGATAAGTCAGTTATTATGCGTAAATTGTATTACGCTAAAGTATCAATTTGGGTAGCTATGAGTGTAATGTATCGTTCCCTCGCCTTGCTGGCATTTATTTTTCTGGTTGCGCAAAACGGTTTTGCGCAGTCACGTGTGGTTGGATCTGAGGCTGAAATCAGGCTCGCTCCGGTCATGGAAATTACTGGGATCACGCTGGAAGAAGAACCGGTCATCCCAGTAGTGCATGCTTTCCAGAATCCTGGGGAACGCACGATCCACGTCCACGCCGACCAGCTTGTGGGCGGTCACGAAGTCAACATCATACTGACCGGGCCAAACGGGCGCTTGGTGAGAGCCACCCGCGGCTATGTCTGTACGATGTGCGGTACGTTCGACATTGACCTGGAAGAAGAAATCGGCCAAGGCCGTCACGGGGTAATCGTGGAAATCAATGGTTTCCAGATTGTTCGTACGGTTTGGGTAGAATAAATTGTGGGCACTGCCCCGCGATTGTTTAGCAATTGAGAAAAAGGACGCATGTAGATGCGTCCTTTTTTATTTTGAGGGGTGCTGCTGGTGGATCGCAACATCGTCGGGCACTACACGCGGTTAGAGGACCTTCACTTTCCATGCGAAAATTAGGGGCGTCAGCTTGCTATGATAATTGGGAGGGCGGACTCGGGCGCCAATTGGCGCTTGCACCTAGCGGTTGGAATTCGGGGCATACCCACGAAACGCAAACCACCGGCGGGTCCGATGCTTAGAGGCGGTTTAAATTTAATTCTGCGATTTTGTTATGGCATCTTTTTCCGCCCCTCTTCCGCTATTTTCTCGCCTCTAGCTCGGGCTATGGACTCCAAAATGAGCTTCGATGGACAAAAAAATCTGGGATCGCAAATTTCACAAACCAATTTTAAACCGCCTCTTGGTAAACAAGAAAAACAGCGAGGAAAATCAAGGCGTTCACCAACGCGAGCTTCCCCGCAACAACCCGGCAATAAAAAAGCCGACTTGCGTCGGCAATGGTGGATTCTACTGGATTCGAACCAGTGACCCCCTGCTTGTAAGGCAGGTGCTCTAACCAGCTGAGCTAAGAATCCTCTTTTAAATGAACGGATCGCAAAAATAGAATGGGACCGGCAATTTTGCAAACTTAGCTTGGAAAATTATTTTCTCCATAAAACTCCATCTCTGCCCGGGGGAAATTCTCCCGGAAAATCCCTTCAATCCGTTCTTTATCAGCGATTTGGCCGGCCCGAGTCAGCGGCCTAAATGTCCTCTCTATTCCCCCTTGTCCAATTCGGTTTGAAATTCTGATTTTATGTTCTCAATTTAGGGTCTAGTTGAACTTAAAACAGATTGAATTTGGCTTTACAAACGGTTCTATTCTGGTTTTTTGCGCTGATGGGTTTAGGTGGAGGCATCGGCTTGATTCTCAACCGCAATCCCGTGCGTTCGGCGCTGTGTTTGATCCTCAATTTCTTCAGCATCGCCGGTCTCTATCTCACCCTGCAAGCAGAGTTTTTGGCCGCGATCCAAATCTTGGTTTACGCTGGAGCTATCATGGTCCTCTTCCTGTTTGTGATCATGCTGTTGAATCTCAGCAAGGAACCCAAACGCAAGCCACTCGATCCTTCGCGCATCCTGGCCTTCGGACTGGGCATTGCCTTTGCGGTAGAAATGGTAATCATCTTCAATGTCGCCTTGGCCGGTCAGGATCCGGGCTTTGTGACCGCGGAGTTCGACTACAATTCGGTCGAGTCCATCGGTGAAATCATGATGACCAAGTACATCTTCCCGTTTGAAATGATCTCGGTGGTGCTGATTTCCGCCCTCGTGGGTGCCATAGTTGTCGCCAAGAAATTCAACTACGAGAACAAAAACTGACATGGAACCTACCGCATTTCTTTACCATTCCATCAGCGCGATGATGTTTGCCATCGGGGTCATCGGCGTCCTCACCCGGCGCAACGCCATCGTGATCTTCATGTGCGTAGAATTGATGCTGAACGCGGTCAATCTGAGCTTGATCACATTCTCGAAGATGCTCAACGATCCCGACGGATCCATGCTGGTCTTTTTTGTGATGTGCGTAGCCGCCGCCGAAGCGGTCGTCGGCCTCGCCATCATCATCGCTATGTTCCGCAACAAGCAGAACATCGACATCAACAACTTCAATCTGTTCAAGTGGTAAGGGCTTAATCTCGTGCATTCATGGAACATCTTTATTTCCTTATCCTGGTCCTGCCCTTCTTGGGCGCGCTGACCATCGGCCTGGTCGGGTTTCTTGCGCCTCATCTGCGCAAAAACGAAAAGGCCATCGGAGCGTTTGGTACGCTCATGGTTGGGATTCCGTTCCTCCTGATTGCCTACGCGTTCTACGATATGGCATTTGGCCACGGGCACGGCGAGGCGATTGAATTCGGCCTGTTTGGTGGCAAAGACTCGTTGCAGTGGATGTTTGGCGGTAACCTGGATTTGCATTTCAATTACCGATTGGATCAATTGTCCCTGACGATGGGGCTGATCGTCACCGGGGTCGGTTCGCTGATCCACGTGTACTCAATCGGGTATATGCACGGCGACCGGGGCTACTACAAGTTTTTCCTCTACCTGAACTTGTTCATCTTCGCGATGCTCAACTTGGTTCTGGGCAACAATTTAGTGGTGCTTTTCCTGGGTTGGGAAGGCGTGGGCGCTTGTTCTTACTTCCTGATCGGCTTCTGGTACGAGGACATGGAAAAGGCAAAAGCGGCGCAGAAAGCATTTGTCGCCAACCGGATCGGGGACTTTGCGCTGATCTGCGCGATGATGATCATTTACTTTACGACGGGTACCCTCACAATTGCGGGAGAACCGGGTTCGGAAGCCATCCTGAACAACCTCGATGCCATTACCGGAAATTACGTCTGGGTGGTGCCCTTGTTGTTGTTCATTGCCGCTACGGGTAAATCGGCTCAGATCCCGCTGTATGTATGGCTGCCGGACGCCATGGCCGGCCCCACTCCGGTTTCGGCGCTGATCCACGCGGCGACCATGGTCACCTCGGGCATCTATCTGATTGCCCGCATGGGGGTCATGTACGAAGCGGCGCCGGGCGTCATGATGGTCGTGGCTTTTGGTGGGGCAATGACTGCATTGCTGGCGGCGATGATCGCCGTGGCACAAAACGATATCAAAAAGGTACTGGCTTACTCCACGGTTTCGCAGTTGGGCTTCATGTTCATGGCGCTCGGGGCGGGCGCCTTTACCACGGCCATTTTCCACGTGATGACCCACGCCTTTTTCAAGGCTTGTCTTTTTTTGGGTTCCGGTTCGGTGATTCACGCTATGGACCACATGCATACGGTGGAAGACGGCCAGGATGTCCGCACCATGGGCAACCTGAAGAAATACATGCCGGCGACCCACATCACCTTCTTTGTCTCGACGCTGGCGATTGCGGGGCTGCCCTTCTTGTCCGGTTTCTTCTCGAAAGACGAGATCATGACCATGATCTTCCTCAATGGTGGTCCCTACTACATTATCTGGGGCATCGGAATGTTGAGTGCCTTGCTGACCGCTTTCTATATGACGCGGGTCTACTTCCTCACTTTCCGGGGCAAGGAACGCTTCCCCGATAGCGCTCATCCCCACGAAAGCCCGGCGACGATGACGATTCCGCTGTATGTCCTTTCTTTTCTCGCGATTGTGGGCGGTTACATTGGGCTGCCGGCGATTTTCGGACACGAAGCCCACGTCCTCAACGGCTGGCTGGCCGGACACGAGGGTCACGGTGCGGTGTCGATGCACCACATTCATGAGGTGGAGCACCACGCCGCTGAACATTTCAATATGCTCGGCTTGGAACTTTTCCTCATCGGATTTTCGATCTTGATTGCCTTTGCCGGGGTTATCTTCTCCTGGCGGCTCTACCGCAAACACAGCATTCACGGGGACGTCCTGGTGCAGAAACGCCTGGGCAAGTTCTACGGCTTGATGCAGAACAAATTTTACGTGGACGAAATCTACCAAGCGGGCATCATCAATCCGTTTGTGGCGTTGGGCCGGAATGTCATCATGGCCTTTGACCGCTACGTGATTGACGGGCTGGTAAACGGCATCGGGAACGTGGTCTTATTCGTGGGGGATACCCTGAAAATGCTCCAATCCGGCTCGGTCGGCAACTACGCACTGATGATTACTTTTGGGGTGATCCTGATCATGTCATATTTGATCTTGGTGTAGCGCGCCGGAAACGCGATTTACCGGCCTTGCTCCGCGGTGGACGCGGGGCAAGGCTTTTGCTTTTGGGGGATGGGGATTTATTCCGCCGGGTGGGCCCGGCAAAAAGCCATCATTGCTTGACGATCTTCTCCGTGTAAGTCTGCCCTTCGGCGACGAGTTGCACCAGGTACAGCCCGACCGGATGATCGCTCAGGTCAGCGCGGTAAGTGTGCATTCCCGCCGGGAGATTGCGCCCTTGGACGATCCGCGCCACTTCGCGCATCCCGCTGTCATAGACGAGGAGGCTGACCGAACCGGGGCGGGGCAATTCGATTTCCACCGTCACCGAGTTTGCGAAGGGATTGGGATACGCCCACACGCCGATCTCGTAATCCGAGGAAGGCTCCGGATCGGGAAAGTGGGTCGGGTGGACGGGCGGTGGCCCGGCCATTTGGGAAAGCTGCGGTTCGGGTCTCGGACCCGACGCCGTGATCACGCCGTGTGTCCCGATCATCGTGGGGTCAGGGGCGGTGCCACCGGCGGTGGGCGGCGCCAGGCGGCATCCTTGACAAGGGGCTTCCAGAATCTCCACTGTGGAAACTGTACCGTCAAATTCCACTGAGTCCAGTTCCACGACCTGGCCAGCCTGAATGAGAACATGGCTGCTGTCTGCTGCGGTTACCCCATCGCGCACCCAAATCGTATCCTTGACGATGTAGGACACATCCCCGACGATTTCCAGGTCGGCCAGCGTAAGGGTGTGGAGGCAGCAGGGAATTGGGGTTTCGGACCACGTGGCGGTGGTGTCTACCCAGGCGGCTACGGTATCGTAGACGCCGTTCAGGACCGTAAAACCATCCGACTGTTTCACCCCACCACATTTGTTGCGCAAGGTAATTTCGTACACGTAAGTGCCCGAGGCGACATTGTTACCGAGGATTTCCCCCGGCCAGTAGAAATCGTGGAGGCCATTGGGATTCGTAAATACAGTATCAATAACTACGACCCCGCCGCCAGTCGCGATTCGCAGGTCAAGTGAGTTGGCATTGGCAATATCATAGACCCGAAACGGCGTTGCGGGGGGGGATTGGACTGCGACCCGGGGACAAATCTGACCGGTGGCCGGGAAACACGCACTGTCGACATCGCATTGCCGGAAAAGGCTTACATTGTCGAAGTATAAATACCGAACAAAATTATTGTACGTAAAACTGTGTCCTCCGGTAATTACGAGCCAGTCAAGATCACGCCAATCGTTCTTATTCAAATCAACCTGAAAGGTTTTGGTTTCCCGATACCATTGGCCTTCCATTAAACTATATGATGAAATGTTTCGCCGCAAAATCTTCGTATGCCGACGGTCATTTCGACGCGATAAGTGAACAAAAAACCGGGTTGGTTCACACGGAAAAGCACGTGCAAAATCAATTCCAAAGGTATATTCTCCTGAATTAAGAACGCAGCCCAATTCCTGCTGGAATCCTTCTCTCGTCCCATCATTCGAAAGGTTAAATCCGACAAAAAACCTTCCGCTACTTGCTTGCATCAAAGTTTTGGAAGTACTGTCGAACGGTAATTGCATCGTATTACACAACGATCCAAAATAGCTGTTATTCCACGGCCCAACGATGACATTGGGGTTTGTGGAGAAAGCCACTGAATCCGTTAGCCAGCGTTCGTCGTCAGCGGAATTTGTAACCTTAAACTCCTGCCATCCCTCGGGCGGATTTTGGTGGAAGACCTCTCCCTGACTTGGAACTCTATTTATGAAATCTCCCTCAAATCCAGGATTCTCTAGCATATTGCCTTGGGCACATGCAAGAAAGGGGAAGAATAGTAACCCCCAAACTACTCGTTTCATGATTTAGAATGTTATTCCCACGTTAAAAGACCAGATGTACAAAAAACCTGTTCTTCGGTATAATTGTCGAGTGGAGCCATCTGGATTTCCGATCCAATCCGTTCCGGTAGACCATGGAATCACCGCGTTTGCGCCGACCACAAATTTCTGTTTGATAACCCACTGTACGCCAATTCCAATTCCGATTTCCGAACGGTAATTCCGATAATAAGTATAATCATCGGGCTTAATCGTCAATGATCGGCGAAAATATCCGAAGTGCGTAAATACATACAATCCTTCAAGCAGGTGACGTTTGTTCAATAAAATATAATACTTCAATCGTAGTGTTCCCGCATATTTCCAGGTAGTCCCATCGGCAAATCCTCCCCCCGTGATTCCATTACCCGAAATTCCAACACCAATAGCAGGATTTGGTGCAAATCGCTTTCCAAGCAGCCATTCGTAACCAACCTGCATAATCCTACCATCTTCGCGGGACTCAACCCCAATCGTCACCGCGTGGGTGCCGCGTTGGTTTTGATTCAATTGCCCAACTGCTGCACTGTAGAGTAGCAACCAAGAGTTGAGCAGTAGACCATTGAGTATATGAAATCTCATTATTTTAGATATTGCTCAATCTGATTTGAAAGGCGATTGTTTTCCCTCTCCAATCTAATCAAATGCAAAGTCAATTCCTCAATTTTTTCCAGCAGAAGCGCTTGGGTCTCACCGACATCCACCCCATTGGCGCTCACCTCCGCTGCCGAAGGAACTCCGGGCAAATGGCCCCGCTCCGCGATATACAACGCCAACTCCGAAAGGGG
>JBCCQH010000052.1:0-50616 GCA_039024435.1 Bacteroidota bacterium | reverse complement strand
GCCCTAGCGCGTTGGCGAAGACGGATTGGTGTTTTGTTAACTTGACAAAGTAGAACTAAGAGGCGGTTTAAATTTAATTCTGCGATTTTGCTATAGCATCTTTTCCACCCCTCTTCCGCTATTTTCTCGCCCATAGCTTTGGCTATGGACTCCAAAATAAGCTTCGATGGACAAAAAAACTGCGCGAGCAAATTTCACCAACCAATTTTAAACCGCCTCTGAAGGATGGGGGGAAGCGCCGCGGGTTTTCCAAGCAATATTCCACGATGGGCAATGCTCGCCCCAGCTTGCGGCCGCAAACCGGGGCGAGGTTTTGCGCAGAATTCGAAATATCTCTTTTGATCGGAGCGGCTTGCCGTGGCCTGCCCGCTACGATTAAAATCCCGCACACATTTCCCTGCGTGCAACCAAATTGAGAAAACTCGTATCTTTATTGTTGCATGCAGCTATCATTTTCGAAAGACAACAGTGAAAAACGTCTTGTGAAAGCTTTGAAAGCCGGCAAACCAGCCGCGCAACGTCGTTTGTATGAGCTGACTTCCGGAAAAATGATGGTCCTGTGTTTGCGCTACGCCCGCAATCAAGAAGAGGCAGAAGACATCCTGCAAGAGGGTTTTCTACGGGTCTTCCGCAAAATCGACACGTTCAAAGGCAACGGTTCGCTGGAAGGGTGGGTCCGGCGGGTAATCACCAACGTGGCCATTCGCCACTACCAAAAAAATGCCCGCCTGCATGTCGTTGTCGGGCTGGAAGAAGTGGAATACGAACTGGGGGAGGATCTTCTGGAGCAAGACATTGCCCTGGAAGCCTTGCTCGACATGGTCCAACGGCTGCCCGATGGATACCGCATGGTATTCAACTTGTACGCGATTGAGGGATTCTCCCACGAAGAGATTGCGCAGAAGCTGGCCATTTCGATTGGAACCTCAAAATCACAATTGGCGCGGGCGCGCAAATCGCTCCGCCAAATGCTGGAAGACCAGCATGTTCAACTACGTTCTCGTATCATCAATGGATAGAGAGAGAAATAAAGACATCGACCGGGTGTTCCGGGACCATTTGCAGGAGGCGTCGGTAGCGCCCCCCAGTGGACTTTGGAATACCATCAATACCGAGCTGGAAAATGACCGGTTGCGGAAGAAAGTGGTGTATTGGCGCTTCGTCGCCGCCGCCGCCGTATTGCTTTTTCTGGGTGTTGGGCTTTGGATGGCCCGTTACCTGGACTCAGTGAATCCAACTCCGACCCAGATCGCCCAGCGTACCGACAATCTAGTCCCTCCCGGACAGGTCAAAGCCTTGCCCGTGGTTCCAAATCCGGAAGTCCCCTGCGATCAGCCAAATGAAGCGACCCGCGCGCCGGCGATCTTTGCCGCCGCTCCCAAAAACGCTCCGCTCCGGACCGCCCGGGCGATTTTGAACAACCGGCCCGCCCACGATCAATTGCCGGTCGTGCGCAAGGGTACCACCCGCTCTGACCGTTTCCGCAACAGCGACCGCTTAGAGCGCGCTCCTTCCCAGCACTGGCGGGTGGAAACCAGCCCGACCGATTTGCTGCCGCACGATTATGCCCAGCCGCTGCCTTCCCGTTTCGCGGCGCGCCTGGTTGCAACCACGGAAAATCCCGGGACGAAAGTCGATCCGAAACTCAACCAGGCCAAAGAGATCATCGGCTGGCGAGAGGGAGATGGAGAGAAAAAAGACAAGTCGCGCCGCCGTTGGGCCATTGGCGGAGCATTTTCCCCGGACGTAGCCTTCGCTACGCAGACCCCAATTCAGCCGGCTGCGGCCCGGACGGCACTGCCTGCCTTACCCGACGATCCCGCAACCGCCTCGCGGACCGTCTCTGATCCCATCGCAACGTTTTCCACGGGATTGCGGGCGGTACTCGATGTCAACGAACGCCTGAGCGTGCGTTCCGGGGTGCTCTACACCCGGCGCAATACCAGCAAATCCATCCTCGCGGACAATTTTGGGCTGCAAGATGCCTACGCCAATAATTTCTCAGTGGATTTCCTCGAGATTCCGGTTTCGGTGCAATACAATGTCATCCACGGAAGAGCCTTGGATTACTACGTTTCCACCGGCGTTTCGGGCAATTTGATGGTCGGATACGAGCAGGAATTACAAACCGCCAGTGGTCGAGTGGCCGAAAAGAACGTCTCCGACGAGGGTCATCTCTTCACCCCCGCCCAAGCCAACCTCCTGTTCAGCACCGGAATCCAATACCGCGCCCTGAACCGGGTCAGCATCAACCTTGAACCGGGAGTCCGCTACGGCTTCCTGACGACGGACTACGCATTTACCCGTGAAGATCCGGTCTCGGTGAGCCTCATGAGTGGCGTCAATTTCCATTTTTAGCTGCCGGTTTTCATTCCCTTCCCGCAACTCGGAATCCAACCGGCCATCGCAGGGCTGACAAATTTGTCCCGGACCGAAAGGTTGAATTCTCACGATTTCTTTTAACTTGCGTATCAACAGGTTACCACTGTGGGCCTGCCCGTAAATATTTGGTTGTAATACGTATTTTTTTAATTGCCCCCACCGGTTGTTTGCTCAGTTTTCATGGATAAAGTTTTGGGGGCAAAGTAACTCATTGGAATCAATCGCTACGGATCAGAATCGTGTATCCCTTGTTGCAATACCGCTTTTTCACGGCGATCATAGGCCTTATTTTTTGGATTTCCGGTCCGATAAACGGCCAGATTACCGCTGATTTTACTGCCTTCACCACTGGAGGTTGCGCGCCGCTATTGGTACAATTTTCCGATCTCTCCACTGGCAATATCACCGGCTGGAATTGGGATTTCGGCAATGGGGCCACTTCCACCCAGACAAATCCCAGCATCGTCTACACCAATCCGGGTGTCTACACCGTCGTCCTCACGGTCACCGCCGGCACCAGCTCCGCTACGGAAACCAAAGCCGGCTACATCACGGTTTCGGCGCCCCCCGCGATCAACTTTACCGGACAGCCGCTCACCGGATGCGCGCCCCACGCGGTCAGCTTCACCGACCAAAGCACCTTTTCCGCACCGGCCTCCTCTTTTGTTTGGAGCTTTGGGGATGGCAGTACCTCCCCCACTGCCAGTCCCACCCATACCTACGCCAGCGCCGGCAATTATTCGGTCGGCCTTTCCATCGTCGACGCCAACGGTTGCTTTGCCAGCCGCACCATCGCCAATCTGGTGCAAGTCGTGCCGATCCCCCGCGCAGAGTTCAGCACCTCGGATTCGCTCGGTTGCCGTCCGCCCCACAGCGTTTCCTTCGTCAACAGCAGCACCGGCAGCAATCTGAGCTACCAGTGGAGCTTCGGCGATGGCACAACTGCGACTCAGGCCGCTCCCAGCCATACTTATGCCCTGCCCGGTAGCTACACCGTCGAACTGATCGTCACCAGTAGCGCCGGCTGCTCTGATACCCTCGTGCGCACCAATTATGTGCGGGTCGCGCCCCTCAACGCCAATCTTTCCACCCCGATGAGCCGCGTATGTGTCGGAGAGCCAGTCCTCTTCTTTGACCAGAGTACGGGCACCCCGATTATCTGGCAATGGGACTTCGGCGACGGCGGTACCGACACCGTGCAAAATCCGATTCATACCTTCAGTACTCCGGGACAGTTCTCGATCACCTTGATCGTCAGTGATGGAAGTTGCACCGATACGATCCAGCAATCCAGCACCATTGAGGTGGTAGCGGCCCCAACCGCCGATTTCCAAGCCGATACACTGCGGTCCTGTCGCGCGCCCTTCACGGTCAGCTTTACCGACCTCTCCACTGGCGCCTTGGCCTGGTCCTGGGATTTTGGCGACGGAACCACTTCCACCGCCAACAATCCCAGCCATACCTATACTGCTCCGGGTCAGTACACTGTGCGCCTCGCCGTCGCCAATGCCGATTCCTGCCGGGACACCCTGTTCCGGGCTGCCTACATCGAAATTCTCCCACCGGTCGCCGATTTTGTTCTGGCCGGCCCGGCGAGTGGTTGCCTCCCACTGCTGGTCAATTTTGTGGATTCCAGCCGCACCGCCCTCGGAAATGTCACCGCCTGGAACTGGGACTTTGGCGACGGAAGCTCCGCCAATACGCAGAACCCCAGCCACACCTACACTACTGCCGGCACCTTCACGGTGACCCTGATCGCCACCACCGACTCCGCCTGTGCGGATACACTGGTCGTCCCCAACCTCATCACCACCGGCACTCCCCCCACCGCCAATTTCCCGAATACCCCGATGACCATGTGCTACGGGGACACCGCCTCCTTTACCAATCTCTCCACCAACGCCACCACCTACACCTGGAACTTTGGGGATACGATCACCTCCGGTTCGGTCAATCCCATTCACGTTTACGCCTTGCCCGGTTGCTACGACGTATCCCTCATCGCCAACAACAACGGCTGCCGGGACACCATTCTGCGCCCCAGCTATGTCTGCGTCCAGGGTGCCCGCGCTGATTTTACCTGGAGTCCGGTCGCCGTGTGCGATACCCCGGCCACCTTTACCTTCAACTCCATCCCGAATACCCCTTCGCTCAAATGGCAGTGGACCCTGGGCGACGGCACCTTTGCCAGCGGGCCCTCGGTCACCCATACCTACCTTCAGACCGGAAGCTATGTGGTGACCATGTTTGTGGAGGACACCATTTCTAATTGTACCGATACGATTACCCGCACCTACCGCGTAGAACGCCCGGTTGCCGGCTACACCCTCGATACCCTGGCCGGTTGTCTACCCCTGACGGTCAATTTTACCGATACCACCACCGATGCCACGACCTGGTCCTGGGATTTCGGGGATGGCGGCACCGATACCCTGGCCAATCCCAGTCATCTTTACACTGCAGCGGGTACGTACGACGTCACCCTGGTCGCGCGCTTTGAAAATGGCTGCTCGGATACGCTGATCGTGCCCGCTCAGGTGAATGCCTACGACGTGAACGCCAACTTTAGCCTCGCCACGCAACTGCTCTGCCAGGGCACACCCTACAGTTTCAACGACCTCTCCACCTCGAATTCCAGCGTCACCACCTGGACTTGGAGTTTTGGGGATGGCAACGGCAGTTTGCTCCAAAATCCGCAGCACACCTACACGGCGGGCGGCATCTACCCGGTCGGATTGGCGGTGACCGATGCCAATGGCTGCACCGATACCTTGACCCGTACCGGCTACGTCGCAGTATTCGATCCGGTCGCCGCTTTTTCCCTTTCGGACACCTTGCTCTGCCCGGGAGATCCCTTGCAAATCACGAATCAGTCTTCCCCCAACGGGAGCACGTTTTTCTACGATTTCGGCGATGGGAACAACTCGACATTGGCGTCACCACAACACATTTACACCAGCCCAGGCAATTACCCGATCACACTGGTCTTTACCGACAGTGCAGGCTGTAGCGATACTGCGGTGCGCAACCTCACCATTGCCCGACCGGCGGCCGCCTTCGCGGTCTCCGACTCCGTCCGCAACTGTCCCCCTCTCCTCGTGCAGTTCAGCGACCTCTCTTTCGGCAACATCGTCGCCTGGCAGTGGGACTTCGGCGATGGCGCCACCAGCCAACTTCCCAATCCTTCCCACCTCTACAGCCAGGCCGGGCGGTTCGATGTAACCCTGATCGTCACCACGGCTACCGGATGCAGTGATACCCTGGTCTTCCCCGAGCGCATCGACGTGGCCGGTCCCAATGCCAATCTCGCCGTGGACCGCGATTCGATCTGCACGGGTGAAACGATTAACCTCTCCGCCACCAATGTCAACACCTCTTCCCTCACCTGGGTGCTGGGCGATGGCACTTTGGTGCGGGACAGTGTGGCGCTTTCCCACACCTACCTCAGTTCCGGGGCCTTCCTCCCGACGGTGTTGATCCAGGATTCACTCGGGTGCTCCTTGCTGGTTGTCCTAACCGACTCGATCCGCGTGATTCCGGGTCCGAGCCCCGCGATCGCGGCGGATCGGGTGGAGCGGTGTGATCCTGGAGTGGTGCAATTCAGCGATTCCACCCAGTACATTTCTCCCGCCGCCACCTGGAACTGGAACTTTGGCGACGGCAACACCGCCTCGGTACCCAATCCCACCCACACGTATAGCGCGCCGGGCACCTACGACGTCTCCTTGGCGGTCACGGATTCATTGGGCTGTCCGGCCACCCAGCAATTGCCCGGCTACATTCGCATCTACGCGCAAACGGCAAACTTCAGCCTCCTCCCTTCTACCGGCTGCGTCCCCCTGACGGTAGACTTCACGGACAATTCTACCGCCGATACCACAATTGCAAGCTGGCAGTGGGCCTTCGGCGATGGTGACAACGGCTCCGGCAGCACCGCTCAGCACGTCTATCTCGATACTACGGCCTACGCGGTGCGCTTGATCATCACTACCGCGGCGGGCTGCCGGGATACCCTCATTGTGCCGAGAGCCGTCCAGGGCTACCTCCCCAACAACCAAAATCCCCCGGAAATGGTGGTGGCTACCGTCGAAAACGATGTCCGAATCGCGGTCAACTGGAATCCCAATTTATTTACCGGAGCGGCCAATCTCCGCCTGGAGCGTTCGCTTGACGGCAGCACCTGGGCCAATCTGGCCGCGCTTCCCCCGGGCAGCAATCAGTATGCCGATCCCAACGTCGACGTCCAGGCAAACCGCTACTCCTACCGGATCCTTCAGGAAGACAGTTGTGGGGGCGTTTCTCCGGTGAGCCGCGCAGCGCGCAGCATCCTTGCCCAGGTGGACGCCCGTGCGGGACGATCAGAACTGAGCTGGTCGGCCTACCTGAATTGGGCGGCGGGGATCGACCGCTACGCCATCGAATCGCGGGACGATCCGGCAGCCAACTGGCAGGTGCTCGCAACCGTGCCGGGCACCCAGTTGAACTATACAGATGCCACCCTGAGCGCCACCAACACCGAGCGCTGCTACCGCATTCGGGCCTACGAATTGAACGGCAACCTCAGCAACAGCCTCTCGAATTCGGTCTGCGCCCGGGGCGAAATCTGGGTGCCCAATATGATCACCCCGAACAATGACGGCATCAACGATGCCCTGGAAATTCCCGGCCTGGCCGCCTACCCCGGCTCCCAGATTGAGATTTTTGGCCGTTGGGGGGGATTGGTCTTTTCCTCCAACGATTACCAAGGCACCTGGAACGGCGTACACCAGTCCACCGGCGAGTCCCTGCCCGATGGCACCTACTACTACGTGCTGACGCTGGGCGGTACTGGGCAGGTTTTAAAAGGCTACACCACGATCATGCGTTAATGCAAATATTTCCCCCATATCGTCCCGAGTGGCGGTGCCCCTGGCACCGGCTGCTGGCGATCTGGGTGCTTTGCTGGCTGGGGAGCAATCCGCTGACCGCTCAACAAGATCCCCACCACACCCAATATATCTTTAATGGCCTGGCGATAAATCCCGCTTACGCCGGCAGCCGGGGGACCATCGCCGCGACCTTCCTCTACCGCAATCAGTGGCTGGGATTTTCCGGAGCTCCGGAAACCCAGAGCCTTTCGCTGCACATGCCGGGCGGCCGGGGCCGCTACGGGTTCGGTTTCACCCTGGTAAACGATCAGATCGGCCACCTGTCCCAGCAATGGTTGCAGGCGGCTTACGCGTTTCGTATTCCGGTGGGGGCCGGCCACCTGGCCCTGGGACTACAAGGCGGTCTGCTGAATTTCCGCGTCCGTTGGGAGGACGTCCAAGCCCTGGAAGAAGTGGATGCCATATTTGCCCAAGCCCCGGCCAATATGCTCCTGCCCAATGTCGGCAGTGGGGTGTATTTCTCCACCGACCGCTTCTATCTGGGACTTTCGGCACCGCATATTCTGGAAAGCCGCTTGCTCGACGACAATCCAGCCCGGGCCCAACTCGCCCGCCTCTACCGCCACGTCTATTTCACTGGCGGCTACGTCCTCGGCCAGAAAAATGCCGTTCAGTGGAAGCCTTCCTTTCTCTTGAAATACGTACCGGGATCACCACTGCAGGCCGATTTCAACTTGATGGCCCTCTTGCGCAAAAAATATTGGCTGGGGGTCTCCTTCCGTCCGGGCGATGCCATTTCCGCCATGCTGGATTTTCAGATTGTCCGTCATTTCCGGGTGGGCTACGCCTACGATTACACGATCTCCAACCTCGCAAACTACCAATCGGGTTCGCATGAGCTCTACCTGGGCTTTGAACTGGTCACGCAACAATCAAAATTTAAAAGCCCCCGATTCTTCTGATCGCTATGCAAGGTCTCCGCACATCTTCAGTTGGGTGGTCGTCCAGGATTTTTTCCGGCGGGGATTGGCGGAAATGGATCTCGCTGCTCATCTTGCTGCTGGCTTTCCCGCCAGTTTGGGGCCAAAATCCGCTGCTGAATCGCGCCAATCGCGCCTTTGAAGAGATGTCGTTCCCGGAAGCAATCCGGCTCTACGAACGCGCCCTGAAAAAACAGTTCAATAAGCCGGCCTTGATCCGCCTGGCCGATTGCTACCGCCTCACCAACCAATACGACGAAGCCGCCCGCCAATACGCCAAGGTTGTGGGATTGAAGCAATTGCCGCCGATCAACTATTTTTACTACGCCCAATCCCTCATGAACAACGGCATGTTCCGGGAAGCGGAAAAGTGGTTCCGCCGCTACCAGGAATCGGTACCTTCCGATCCCCGCGGTCCGAGCTTCGCCGAATCCTGCCGCGACATCGAGCAGTACTTTCGGGATTCCTCAGACTTTTTGGTCTCGCCTTACCGCTTCAATTCGGATCAGGATGATTTCGGGCCCGCCTGGTACCGGGACGGGATCATATTCGCTTCTTCCCGAGGGGACGGCTCGGTGATCCGCTCGAAGTACGAATGGACCCAACAGCCCTTTCTCGACCTGTATGTCGCCCGGACCGATCCCAGCGGTGGCACTGACACCCGCCCCCGCTTGCTGAATGGCAAGTTGAACTCGCGGTTCCACGAAGCGATTTGCAGCGTGGATGAAGCAACCGGACTGCTCTATTTTACCCGCAACAACTATTTCAAGGGAAAAAAGACCACCAACCGCAGCGGTATCGTTAATCTGAAGCTCTTTTACGCCCGGCTCACGGAAAAAGGCATGGAGGAATTGCGCTCCCTTCCCTTCAACAGCGATGAATACTCGGTGGGCCACCCAGCTGCCGCTCCGGGAACCAATCGCCTCTATTTCGCCTCCGACATGCCGGGAGGATACGGCGGCACCGACCTCTACGTCGTCGAGCGCCAGGAAGATGCCTGGTCAGAACCAGAAAATCTCGGCCCCCGCATCAATACTCCGGGCAATGAGATGTTTCCCTTTGTCCACCGCGATGGGCGACTCGTCTATGCCTCCGACGGGCTGGGGGGCCTGGGCGGCTTGGACTTGTTTTCGGTTTCCTTGTCGGCGCCGGCAACATCCCCGCGCAACCTGGGCGCACCATTCAATTCTTACTTTGACGACTTTGCCTACATCAGCAGCCCGGACAAGCAATGGGGATTCTTTTCGTCGAACCGACCGGGCGGCCGTGGGGGCGACGACATCTATCGTTTTTCGGTGCGCAAGCCGGTGCTGGCCGGCATCGTCCTCGACCAAGCGACTGGACGGCCGGTCCCCCAGGCCCGGGTGAGCGCCGCGGTGGTCGCCAGCGCCCGTATCGAACGCACCCTCACCGACGAGGCTGGCAATTTCCGCCTTTTGCTACCGCCGGATAAAAACTACCGCTTTGCGGTGTTCGCGGAAGGCTATGTCTCGGTAGACCAAGCTTTCAATGCCACCGGAATCGCCCCGGGCGAGGTCTACAACGACACGATTTATCTGCTCCGCCCCAACCAGCCGGTAACCTTCCAGGTACTTGACCTCGCGACCGGCTATGGCATCCCCGACGTCAAGGTCCGCATCATCGGCACCCAGGTTGATTACACCACCGACGAACGGGGAGAAATCGACCTCTACGCTGATCCCTATCCCACTTATGCAGTGCAAACCGGCGAATGTCTGCCCCAAATCGAGCCCGATTACTGCTTCCGCTTCACCGATGTCGGCGGGCTGGAGATGGAGACCATGCCGGTCGTCTACGAATGGGATCTGGGCGACGGAACGCGCCGAAGAGGGCTGGAAGTGGAACATTGTTACGCGGCCCCGGGCAATTACCACGTGGAACTCAACCTCGTGGATACGGTCAGCGGGTTTGTCTTTCTGAATCAATCTGGCTACGATTTAGAGGTGCGGCCACCGACGCGGGTGTACATCGCGGGGCCGGACACGGTGACCCGCGGTGTCCCGGTTACCTACGATGCCGGAAGTTCCGTGCTGCCCGACTGCGAGATCGGCCGCTTTGCCTGGCAAATTGATGGGCAGACGGTGGGAAGCGGCCCTACCCTGCCGCAGGTGTTCGGTAAAGTGGGCACCTACGAAATCACCCTCCAGGTTACGGGGAGTGCCGCAGCGGGACCGCAAGTTTGCCGCCAGTGTGTGACGCGGCGGGTCACGGTACAGGACAAAGGCTGGCAACGTACCCGCAAGGACACGCTGCGCGAGTTGTGGTCTCAGGAGGCGCCGATTCCTCCGGTGGACATCGAATGTGCGCCCCAGGAGCCAGAAAGTTATTGTTACCGCTTCACTGACGCCGGTGACCTGGACACCGATTCAATGCCGTTTGTCTACGAATGGGACTTGGGCGACGGCAATCTCCGCCAGGGCCGCACGGTGGAGCATTGCTACGCGCACCCGGGGAAGTATGCGGTGGTGCTGCGGATTTTGGACGAATATTCCCATCAACCGCTGCTCATCCAGGCGCAGTACGAGGTTGAGGTCCGGGATGTGCGCCAGGTCTACGTCAATGGGCGCGATTCCAGCCGGGTGGGGCAGCCGATGGCCTTTGACGCATTTGCCTCGGATCCGCCCGAAGACTGCACCGTCAATGCGGTCTTCTGGGACTTTGGGGATGGGGAGCGGGCCAGTGGCCCGGAAGTCGTCCACGCCTATCCGCGGCCAGGCACCTTTCGGGTGCGCATGGTGCTGTCCGGTACGCAGGCTTCGGGGGCCAAATGTGAAACTTGCACCTTCAAAGAAGTCACCGTGAGCCGCAATTACCGGGGTTACTCCATCGCCGAGCGCCAGCGGGACCGCACTTTGGTTCAGGAATCGATCACCGAAACCGATGACCTGCGCTACCTCGAGCTTTCCAAACCCGGTTACAAAACCAAGGTGCTACCGTTTCGTCCCGGAGAGCCATTTGCCGATAATCTTGCAACCGTGGAATTGGAGCCAGAAATAGATGAAATCGTGCTTGCCGGGACCATTCGGGCGCAGGACGCGCCCGCGCCCCTGACCGAAGTAGAACTCATTCTTCAGGACAAAGGGGGGCGGGAGTTGCGCCGTTTCCAAACCGCAGAGGGGAACTTTGAATTGGCGGTGGAGCCGGGAAAAAGCTACTTCCTGATCGCAGAGAAGAGCGGTTACCTTCAAGAAAAAGTCGCACTCAATCCATCCGCACGGGATGCCGGGCGCTCAGAACCGATCCAGTTGACCTTGCGGGAGGTGGAAATCGGACAAGCGATTCTGTTGCAAAATATTTTCTATGACTTTGATCGGCATACTTTGCGGGAAGAATCGCGGCCGGAACTGGACCGGGTAGCGACCATACTCAGGGACAATCCGGCGATCAAGGTGGAACTCGGAGCCCACACCGATGCCCGAGGAGCCGACGACTACAACTTGCGCTTGTCGCAACGGCGGGCAGAATCGGCGGTGGCATATTTGCGAAAAAAAGGCATCCCCCGCGACCGCATCGTGGCCCGGGGCTACGGTGAGCAGCGTCCGGTCAACGCCTGCATCAACGGGGTAGAATGCGACGAATGGTCCCACCAGGCCAATCGGCGCACCGAAATCAAGATTCTTGGCGTCAGCGACATCAACTTCAAGGAGGCGCTGTTGGTGCTGGAATATGCGGCGGAAGATTCATTTGCCGCGCAGGAAGCCTATTCCATTGAACTGGGAGTATTTGACGATCCTTTGCCCCAGGCCCGCTTGCCCCGGGGCCGGGTGTTTTTGGAGCAGCGCGGTGGCCTCTATACTTACCGCATCCGGGGCTACGCTGACTACGCCACCGCCGAAGCTGTCCTCCTCGAAGTCAAGCAAAATGGGTTTCCTGAAGCGGTGATTCGCAGCAATTCCAGTGCCGAACCGCTGTTTTCACCCCGACAGGTCGCGGTTCCACAAATGGCTCCCCCCGGCTTCTTCTACACGATTCAGATTGCCGTGGTCGGACGCAGCACTCCCGAAGCATTTTTTTCCCCCCTGGGCCCTTACCGCAAGCAATTGCAAGTGGCCCGGGTGGGGAATCTCCGCAAATACAGCGTGTGCCGATTCGACAGCTACAAAGAAACCCGCCGCCACCTCAATCAGGTTCGGGCCCGGGGCTACCGCGACGCATTTGTGATCGCTTACCGACAAGGCCGTCCGGTTCCGATCAAAGAAGCCCTGGCCTACGAACGCAAGCTGCGGGAACGCAGTTCTCCTTGATCTCCGCTGAAGGCCAAAGCGCCGCCGAATCGGTACGCTTGATTTTGGGGGAAGGGGCGTCGCTGGGAAAGGCATAAATTTACCCGCCAAAGCGGATGATCCCCACCCCACTCTTACGAATTTCCCAGAGATTTTTTTGGCAATTGGGTTATTTTTCAGATATTTAGGTGTATTCGGTTGTATCTGAAGAGTTGAATATGAAGAGATTGTTTGCGCTTCCGGTTATATTGATGGTACTCATCATTCCGATGATGGTCTCTAATCCGCTCATTGCCAATAATGGCGGGGGAGGCGGATCGCGCAGTGAACTGGAACATTCCACGGTGGGTGGATCGACGAGCAGCGACATTCCGATTACCATCGTCAACTACATTCTCGAACTTGCAGCTCCACAGTTTAACGTTTCGGTCAAGTACCTCAAGCGTCAGTACTACCGGGGTTTCGTCACAATTGCACAAATCGGACAAAACGTTTACGCGGTCACCTACGGCGGAATCACAATTCAGATATTGATCGAATCCGGGGCCGCAAATCGGGGTGATCTGGGGATTGCCACCCGTGGATTGCGGCATTGAGTCTCCTTGGATTTCTCGCGCGAAAAATCCTTCCCTCATTTGATTTACTTATTTATCCTTTCGAGTCGGTTGCACAACCGGAATGTTCGGTATCCCCGGCACTAAAAGGCAACCCTGTCCGGATTTTTAGCGCGAGCGGTAATGCGCAATGCGAAAGGAGGATCTTCGCGGCGCAACGCCTTTACAATCGGTTCCCACTTGTTCACGATAAATCTGACCCTCTCCCAATACGGCGACCCTTTGGGAAAATGGAGAAAAACCAAACCCAACTTGTATTCGCGAATCAAGTCGCGGTACAGGGTAATCCTTCTCATTCTTAGAGGCTGTTTAAAATTGGTTTGTGAAATTTGCTAGCGCAGATTTTTTTGTCCATCAAAGCTCATTTTGGAGTCCATAGCCCGAGCTATGGGCGAGAAAATAGCGGAAGAGGGGCGGAAAAAGATGCCACGCAAAATCGCAGAATTAAATTTAAACAGCCTCTTAGATCGTGAGTGAATAAAATTCCGCCTCTCTGGCCAATTTTGGGGATCAATTCTTCATCTTGATCGCCGGCAGAAAAAACCTCCGTTGTACTGTAGACCCGGATTTTTCCCCGGTGTTTTTCCAATGCATCCATGGCATCGGCCAGTTGCGGAGCAATATTTTCGTCGAAGAATATCTCCATTAGGCCGCCGTTGCATATTCAACCGCATCCTTAACTGCACTGCGGGAGATTCCGTACAGCTTTGAAATTGATTCGATCGATTCGCCACCTTCGCGCATATCGGCAATTACGTCAACGATAATATTGGTCCCTTTGATCGTTGGGTAGCCAAACTGATGTTTGGGGTCAACAACAACTTTGGTTTGGGGTCCAAGGGGAAAGTATTTCTCGGCCAACTTATCTTTTCCGTATTCAATTTTTTGACAGAAAGGCATGATGATTTCATCCATCATGATCTGCATCGACTTGTCAGCCCGAATGATTTCCCCCTTTGTGTAGTTGAAGAACACTTCTCCGCCACCAACAAACATATCTTGCAAAGCAAATGGATAAGGCGTATCCAAAACGTTTGAGATGACGTTGTGCGCGGTCAATATTTTTTGCGCACTGACTCCGTAGTTTTTCAACGAATAAAAAACGAACATCTCAATCAAGGTATAAAAATTCACCGCGTACGTGTCCCCGGCATCAAAGTAGTACCGATGCCCTCTCCCGGACTCCAATTTCCGGCGGGCATAGTTGCGAAACCAGTATCGTGCTTGCTTCTGATCAAGCTGTAAGATCTTGGCTGCATCCAAGGGCGTGTAAAATCCCTCTCCGAGTTTAGGCAGTGCCACGTAGGTTGCGATTTTGTTCCAATTTTGATTCAAAGCTACCGAATTTAATTTAAAAATCGCAGCTACCTTTGACACCTTCTGTCAATTTGTGGAAGCCGTTTTCATTTATTCCTGCGCCTTGGCGATGCCAGATTTCACAAATATATTTTAACGTACTCCTCATTGGATTTCCGCGTGTTTCTCATTTTTCCGGTGCGGGTACGCGATGTAACCTGGGGACTTGCGCTCCCCCACTCCCCCATCAATTCCCGTAGATCTTCAACAGATACTTCCCGAGAATATCGAATTCCAAATTGACCGCATCGCCGGCCTGCAGCTTGCGGAAGTTCGTGTGTGCGTAGGTGTAAGGGATGATTGTCACCGAAAATTGGTCTTTTTCCGCGTCGACCACGGTTAGGCTCACACCATTCACACAGACGGAGCCTTTGTCCACCAATAGTTTTGCAAACTCCTCGGGAAAGGAAAAGTGGTACATCCAGGAGCCATCAACTTCTTTCACCTCTTCCACGGTGCCGACCGTATCCACGTGGCCCTGGACAAAGTGCCCATCGAGGCGCTGTCCCACTTTCATGCAGCGTTCGACATTGACCTCATCCCCGGGCTTGAGTCGGCCGAGATTCGTCTTTTTCAAGGTCTCGTCAACGGCGACTACCGTGTATTCTTTGCGGCCCGCCGGCACGTTCTCAAAGATATCGGTCACGGTCAAGCAGGCCCCGTTGTGGGAGATACTCTGGTCCACGCGGATCGGCTCATCCAGTTCCGTCGCGAACCGAAAGACAACGTTGCTACCTTCCGAACGGACGTCTTCGACCGTCCCGATTGACTCTATGATTCCAGTAAACATGGCTACTATCTAGGTTATGAAAGCAAAAAGGTAAACCGGTTAAATTCATTCGCAACCGGTTTACCTTTTCAACTATCGAAGGCGACAAAAGTTAGCGCATCAGGGTGACGTGTCCCACCAGCGGCGGTTTGGGCACCATATCGGGCAGACGATCCTCCTCGTAGCGCACGTAATAATAATAAACGCCTTCGGGGACGTTTTGGCCCTCATTGTTTCGGCCATCCCAAATCTGGCGGATCTCCGGAACCGAATTTGAGGTGTAGACCTTTGAACCCCATCGGTCGTAGATTTCCACCAGGGTAATCGTGACATTGCGGTCGCGGATCGGGGCAAAGAAATCATTGACACCATCATTGTTCGGGGTGAAGACATTGCTCAACTCGATGGTCGGGCAATTTTCAAAGCAAAAGACCTTCATCTCGCTTTCATTGCCGTTGGTATCGGTGGCGGTCACCCCGTAGCAATCGGCGATGGTCGTCAGATTGGGCAGGGCGACAAAATTCACGCCGCTGTCGACCACCGTGACTTGGGTAAACGGCTCATCTGGCTTGTCCGCGCGGTAAATCGTCCAGAAATCGACATCGGCCCCGCAACTCGAATCGGGATCGGTCCAGTTGAAGGTGATGCTCAGGTTGCGGCAATCGCGTGTCGTATCAAATACTACGGTCCCGATGCAGGGCGGCTCCAAATCCTGCGGGGTACCACAGGCCCTTTGTGAAGCATTGCGCACCGAATCGGGCACCTCCGGCGAGGCGTATTCCCCCTCGGAAACGATCACGTAGCAATAATCTTCGAAGTTTTCCAAACCGGTATCGGTGTAGGTGTGCCGCGTAGCTCCGGTACCCGGCACCGAGTCGATCAGGGTCAGCGGTCCGGTGAAATCATCCGCCCGATAAATGTAATAGATCCGATTCAGCCAGGGAACAAATTCCCGCCATTCGAGATTCAACTGTTGGTCGCCGGGGCTGATGGTCAGGTAAATGGACGAGCCCACGTTGCCTTCTCCGACAAGGGTGCCAGTGGCATCGTAGACATCGGCGCGGTAGCGGTAACCCCGCACCTCGGTGTCCATCCCATTGTCCAGGAAAGTCGTGTCATTGAAAGGCAGATTCGTCGCCACCGTCTGCCAGTTGAGCGCACCGCTGATTTCATTGGCCCGCAACAATTCGTAGGTGTAAGGCCCGGGGAAAATCGGATCGATGTCCGGCTGGGACCAACTCACCCAGATTTGCCCGCTGGGACTGGTCACGTCAATGCTGTCCTGGAGCAATACCGGGAAATCGTTGTCGATCATGACGCAGACCTCATTCGAAGCACAGCTCACCACGCCCGAAACCATGACCGCCCGGACGATGTAGCAGATGTCCTGCCCGAATTCGAAGTTATCGCCGTTGTTGTCGTCGACAAAGGTGGTGTTGTTGCGTCCTGGATTTGTTCCAACCAAGGTATAGCCCTGGGCTTCGGGATCACCATCACAACAGACGGGATCTTCCGTGTACCCTCCCCCACCGATCCGGCGGAAAATTTGGTATTCCCGAATGGAATCGCAGGGATGCAGATCCCAGTTCAGGGTGATCTCCCGGTTGCTGGCAACGGCGGTCAGGCCTGTGACCGGTCGGGGAATCACCCGGATCTTGATAATTTTGTGCGTACTCAGCAATTGGCTGCCGAAGTACGTGATGTTGTCGTGGGCGTAAAAATCCAACTGGTAAAACGCCGGTCGGATGTGGGAACAGTCGGTCGCCCAGGTCACCTGCCCGCGAATCGTATCGTCGTAGGGGATCGGAAAATCGGGGGGAATCGGCTGGCCGAGCGGCTCCGTGATGACCAATTGGGCCGGATTGCTCGCGACCGAAAATGGCCCGTTGTTGTTGGCGCCATTGTTGTTGAGGAACAAATAGATGCTGTCGCCCGGCGGTGGCTCCGGCGGCGAGAAATCAGGATCGTAGGCCAAGAATTCGAAGCTCAAGGTATCGCCAGCGTAAATGCAGGTATCGGTGATCGATTCTACCACCGGGGGATTGTTATCGCAGGGATACACAAAAATGGCCATGTCCCGGAACGACTGACCGATCAGTTGCCCGTTGCGGTATTCTTCGATGACGAAGGCGATGTTGTAAATGCCGGGGTTCTGTGGCGTGTCCCAGGTGATGAGGCCTGTGGTCGGATCAATGGTCATCGGACCGTTGTTGCCGTAGAGGTCGGGCTGAATGAAACCCGTGCAGGTGATGGGCGACGGAATCGAAGGGGGATCGTATTGCCGGCAATCCACAAAGCGGAAATTCAGCGAATCACCATCCGGATCAAAAGCGCCTGGATTGTGGGTCCAGCGGCGTTCGGTACAGGCATCATCAATCGGGTGATTGAGGAACTGTGGCGAATTTTGCGGTCCCAGCAGACCATTGATAAAGATAGAAGTCTCGATGAAAAACGACTGGCTGCCGGAGTTGGCCATGTTGACGATGTTGTCGAGCCGGGCCAGGTCGGTAAAACGCACCAGGTAGATGCCCGGACCCGGGAGCGTGTAAGTGGTGCGATAAGTATTGCGTTTGACCGAGCCGATGATGTACTCGCCCATGTTTTGGTTGGGGCAATTGATGGGGAATTGCGCATCTTGCCCGAAGGGACCGTTGTCGCGGGGGATTCCGGTGATGTCGGCCACCTTAATGGAACCATTGCCATTCCAAATTTCCAGGTCAATCGAACAGCGGTCCACGAGTGCCGCCGAGGGATCGGTGTAGGTAGATACCGTGATTTCCACCGTGTTGTTACCCAGATACTCGTAGGTGATATCACCGGCAAGATTGTGGGAGGCGAATAGCTCTCCGGCTGCTGGGGTCAAAGCAGCGAATGCCAGGAGGAAGTTCCGGAGCAAGCGGAAAGTCAAAGACGTTCTAATTTGCATCAAAAGTTGTACGAATAATGCATTTTCCAAGTTATGCTAACCGTGAGAAAAATCGGCAAGCAGGGCGACAATAACCGGGCAAAGATCGGCATCCAGAGTCGATTGTGGAAAAGATCCCCTGAGGCGCTTTTTCCCTCCGGTGCTTTTTTTTGATAATTCTCCTTTATAAAAGTAGAAAAACTGTACTTTTGTTGCCTTTGCCACTGATATAAAGCCACAAATATCGGGCCTAATATTAAAGGTAAGAAATTTTTCACCCTAAAGTTTTTTCTGCGTTATCTTGGAAAGCAACGTGGAATTTGCGTAATTGCGCACCCATTTTACACCCAGTTGAATAGATAAATGGACACACTGAGTTATAAAACGCAAAATGCGAAGCCGTCTACCATTGAGAAGAAGTGGTGGGTGATCGACGCCGAAGGTCAGGTACTCGGCCGCTTGAGTTCTCAGATTGCCGTGCTGTTGCGCGGTAAGCACAAGGCGGACTTCACGCCTTACATGGACGGTGGCGATCACGTCGTTGTGATCAATGCCGAGAAGGTTCGCCTTACCGGTCAAAAATTCGCCCAGAAAGAATATATCCGCCACACCGGCTACCCTGGCGGTCAGCGCAAGCTTTCCCCGAGCGAAATGCTCGCCCGTGACCCACGTCGTCTGGTTGAGATCGCCGTGCGGGGCATGTTGCCCAAGAACAAGCTCGGCCGTGAGATCTTTCGCAGTCTGCACGTCTACGGTGGCCCCGACCACCCGCACCAGGGGCAGACGCCGGAACCTTTCGAACTTAAATACGACTCCAAAGGATAATCAGCAATATGGATCAAGTTGTAACTGTCGGTAGAAGAAAGACCTCCGTAGCGCGGGTCTTTTTCCGCAGCCCCAAAGAAGCTGGCAATGGTCAGCTCATCATCAATGGTCGCACACTCGATGTCTTCTTTCCGGTCGACGTGTTGCAGATCAAAGTCATGCAACCGTTCGTTTTGCTGGACATTCCGATCACCGATTACGACATCATGGTCAACGTCCGCGGTGGGGGCATTACCGGACAGGCAGAAGCCATCCGCATGGCCTTCGCCCGTGCGCTCGTCGAAATCAACGAAGAACATAAACCCGCCCTGCGCGCCGCTGGTTTCGTCACCCGCGATTCCCGGATGGTGGAACGCAAAAAGTACGGTCAGCCCAAGGCTCGTAAAAAGACCCAATTCTCCAAGCGTTAATCGAGAACTGCGAAAATGGCAAATATCACATATCAAGATCTGTTGGATGCCGGTGTTCACTTTGGCCACCTCACCCGCAAGTGGAATCCCGCAATGGCTCCTTACATTTTTATGGAGCGCAATGGCATTCACATCATCGACCTCAACAAGTCGCTGAAGATGCTGGAAGAAGCAACCAAGGTTGCCCGGCAGCTCGCCGCTTCCGGTCGCAAGATCCTCTTCGTCGCCACGAAAAAGCAGGCCAAGGAAATTGTCTCCGAGCAGGCCAACCGCGTGAACATGCCCTACGTAACCGAACGCTGGTTGGGGGGAATGCTCACCAACTTTGCCACGGTGCGGAAGTCCATCAAGAAAATGGGCAACATCGAAAAGATGGAAACCGATGGTACCTTTGAGCGCATGTCCAAGAAGGAGCGCCTCATGAAAACCCGGGAGAAGGCAAAATTGGAAAAATTCTTCAAAGGGATTTCCACGCTGAACCGGCTGCCCTCGGCAGTGTTCATCGTCGACATCAAAAAAGAGCACATCGCCGTTTCTGAAGCCCGCAAGCTCAACATCCCTACCTTTGGGATGGTTGACACAAACAGCGATCCGAAGCTGGTCGACTTTGCCATTCCCGCCAATGACGACGCCGCCAAGTCGATCCACTTGATCGTGACCCACGTGTGCGATGCCATCTCCGAAGGCCTGCAAGAGCGCAAAAAGAAGAAAGAGGAAGACCGCATCAAGCAGGAAGCCCAGCGCCAAAGAGCCGAACAAAACAAAGAGAAGTCCGCAGAAGACGCGGAAGGTTAATTCTCATTCAAGCAATAGCAAGCGGGCTTCGGCCCGCTTTTTTTTGGCCTGATCTGTCGCTTCCGCGCGGTAACCGGCATCGGATTCCGGAACAAATTTCTAACTTGCTCCGAAACGCAAAAGGACTGTACCCGTCTGGCTCTGATTGCCCAATAATCTACGCTCACCTGCCGGAGTGAGGCAAACAAAGTCGACGTTGATCCGGGAGATGCTCATGAGTGACCGTACCCCATTTTACATCACCGATGCCCACCTCAGCTTCCAACTGCTGGCCGATCTGCTGTACGACGACGAGCGCAAAATTGCCTTGTCTGAATCTGCCATTGCTGCCATTCAACGCTGCCGCAATTATCTGGATGAGCGCATGGCCCAAAGCGACGAAGTCATCTACGGCATCAATACCGGATTTGGTTTTCTGCAAAATACCCGCATCATCGATGAAGACCTGGAGCAACTCCAGGAAAATCTCATTCGGTCTCACGCTTGCGGAACCGGCCAGGAAGTTCCCCGCGAGATTGTGCGTCTGATGATCGTCCTCAAGTTGAAGTCGCTGTCCTTCGGTCATTCGGGGGTGCGGCTTAAAACCGCGCAGCGCCTCGCCGACCTCTACAATCACGACGTCACTCCGGTGATCTACACGCAAGGTTCCCTGGGTGCCAGTGGCGATCTCGCACCGCTGGCCCACCTCTGCCTGCCTCTGCTCGGAGAAGGCGAAGTCTATTACCGGGGCAAACGGCTTACTGGCCGCGCCGTTCTGGATAAAATGGGCTGGTCACCCCTGCGCCTCCGCTCCAAGGAAGGGCTGGCCCTCCTGAATGGCACCCAGTTCATGCTCGCTTACGCTGTACACATCCTCCAGCGCGCCCACCATTACGCCCGCATGGCCGACCGCATCGCCGCCCTGAGTCTGGATGGATTTGCTTGTCGCCCAGATCCGTTCCACCCGCTTTTGCACGACATACGGCCCCACAACGGACAAATCGCTACTGCCCGCGCCGTCCGTGAATTCCTCACCGACTCGGAAATCATTCGCCAGCCCAAGCAGCATGTCCAGGACCCCTACTCATTTCGCTGCATCCCGCAAGTCCACGGAGCCGGAAAGGATGCCCTGGACCACGTGAGCAAGGTGGCCCTGACCGAAGTCAATTCCACCACCGATAACCCCAACATCTTCGTCGACGCGGACGAAGTGCTATCCGGGGGGAACTTTCACGGCCAACCTCTGGCCCTGGTGCTCGACTACCTGGCGATTGCGCTCGCGGAGTGGGCCTCCATTTCCGAGCGGCGGGTCTTTCAATTGCTGTCCGGAGCCCGGGGCCTGCCACCTTTTTTGGTCGCCAATCCCGGCCTAAATTCGGGGCTGATGATCGCTCAGTACACCGCTGCTTCCATTGTCAGCCAAAACAAACAATACTGCACGCCGGCCAGCGTAGATACCATCCCTTCCTCAAACGGACAGGAAGACCACGTGAGCATGGGCGCCAATTCGGCGGTCAAATGTCTGCACGTACTCAACAACTTACGCACCGTCTTGGCCATTGAACTGCTGACCGCCTCACAAGCCCTCTGGTTTCGTGAACCGTTGAAAACGGGAAAAATTTTGCTTCCCCTCCTCGAAGGCTTTCGCCACGAAGTTCCCCCTGTGCGCCAAGACCGCATTTTGCAGCACGACATCACTGCCGCCGCACAATTTATCGACAAGTGGCCCACCCGCCCGAGCACTTGATCCGGCCATTTCAACATTTCATCCCGCAATTCCAACCGTTCACCGCTCCAGAAGTCAAATTCGGTAGAATCGATGCTATATTTGTTTCAACAAGAGCAAGGGTTAGGGTTGACTCTCCGCAGAGCGGATTGAGTCCCCTAATTTTTTTATACCTACCCCATTCGACTTTTTGTCCTTGCCCATCTCCAGGCCGCCCCATTTTATTTGATCATATTTCTCCCGCCTTCTGTGGAATCGACCGATCTTCTGCACCTTCTTTGTAGATTCGATCTCATCACCTTATTCGTTACACCATGCGATACTTACTTAGTTTCCTCGGTCTGCTACTGGGGATTCCTGCGGCGGTCTCGGCGACCGACCCGATTGAAGCCAACTCTTCCATCACCGAAGTCACCGTTTTTCTTCAGAGCGCCCAAATTTCCCGCGAAGCACAAATCCGGGTGCGCAAGGGCGAAAATATTGTGCGCTTTTCCGGATTGGCGACGGGAATCGACCCGAACAGTGTGCAGGCAGCCGCTCCGGACATCGTCCTGTTGAATTCGGTTTCCCACGAAGTGAATTACCAGCAGGACCTCACGGCCTCGCCCCGGGTGCGCCGGCTGCAGGATTCGCTGGACACCTCGCAAAAGCGCCTCGCCTTCCTGAAAAAGGAAGAAACCGTTCTGGGCCAGGAGCAGACCATGCTGCTCAAAAACCAATCCATCGCGGGTACCGAGACCGGATTGTCGGTGGAGGAACTGGAAAAAGCCGCCGATTTCCTGCGCCTGCGCCTCACCAATATCAATGACCGGCAGCTGCAGATCATGCAGGAAAAGCGGAAACTCAATGCCACCCGCACCCGAATCAAGCGCCAACTCAGTGAACTGAACCAGCGCCGCAACCAACCTTCCAATGATATCGTGGTCAAACTTCGCTCCGAATATGACCGCACCATTACCGTCGGAATCCGCTATATCGCCGCCAATGCTGGCTGGACCCCGCGTTATGATTTGCGCGCCCAGGACACCGATGCGCCCATTCGCCTGGACTACCGCGCCGATGTCTACCAAACCACCGGCGTCGACTGGAAAGAGGTTTCCCTCACCTTGTCTTCGGGCAACCCCAATCTGGGCGGCACCAAACCGCAGTTGCGCCCCTGGCTGCTTTCTACCGCTCGCCTCGCCCTCCGCGGCGCGCGGGCCCAGGAAAAGTCGGGCTACTACACCGATGGCATGCAGGTGCAAAGCGCCGACAGCGTGGGCTACAAGGCGGTCGACCGCTCCACCCTGGCCGACTACACCACGGTCAGTGAAGGGATGCTTTCCGCCGAATTTGCCATTAAGATCCGGCAAAACGTCACCTCCGGCGGCCGCCCCCAGCAGGTCAGCATCCAGGAAAGTGAACTCCCGGCGAGTTACCGCTACGTGGCCGTGCCGAAACTCGACGTGGATGCCTTTTTGACCGCCCGCGTAGTCAACTGGGAATCCCTCAACTTACTGCCCGGCAAGGTCAATATCTTTTTCCAGGGCACCTACGTGACCAAAGCCGCCCTTGACCCCCAAAGCACGCTCGATACCCTCGACTTTTCGCTGGGCCGGGACGCCAAAGTCATGATCAAACGTGAACTGCTCAAGGAGTTTAACCGTCGCCGGACCCTGGGCCTCAATCGGGAGCGCACCTTTGGCTACGAAATCACCGTGCGCAACACCAAAAGCAGCCCCATCGACCTGCAATTGCTCGACCAACTCCCGCTCTCCCAGGACAGCAAGATCACGGTCGAGGCGGTGGAAATCAGCGGGGCGCAGTACGACGAAGCAACCGGCAAATTGACCTGGAACCTCAAACTGCAACCCGCCGAAACGCAGAAGCTGCGGTTGATCTTTACCGTGAAGCACCCCAAAAAGAGCATTGTCCGTGGCATTTAACCATTCAACCTCGCCTCCCATGAAGCACTTCCTGACCCTTACCCTCGTACTTCTCCTGGCAATTCCGGCACTCCGGGCCCAGGACACTGAACGCGCGGCCACTGCGGACATTTCGGCGGTGACCGTCTTCCAAAGCGGTGCCCAAATCACCCGAGCCGGCAAAATCCGCCTGGAAAAAGGCAAAAACATCTTGGTATTCCGGGGCTTAGCTACCGGCATCGACCCGAATAGCATTCAGGTCAGCGCGCCCGAGGACATCCTCCTCAACTCGGTTGCCCACGAAGTCAACTACCTGCACCGACAAGGGCAAAGCCCCCGGCTCACCCAGTTGAGCGACTCCCTGCGGACGGTTCGCGACCTTTTGCTTACCACTACCAATGCCCGCAAGGTCCTGGAACTGGAAAAAAATATGGTCCTCGCCAATCAGCAACTCGGCAGCACAACCACCGGCGTCAAGGTCGAAGAACTGCAAAAGGCGGCCGATTTTTTCCGGCAGCGCCTCACCCGCATCGAGGGAGATCTGCTGGACAATCAAACCCAGGAACGCGACCTCAAAACCACCCAACAGCGGCTCAATCGCCAGTACCAGGAACTCAACGGGCAGCGCAATCGACCTTCCAATGATATCCGTGTGATCCTGAATACCTTCTCCGCGCAAACGGTGCCGGTAACCCTCAAATACTACGTCACCGGCGCCACCTGGACACCCAAATACGACCTCCGGGCCACAAATACCCAGGCGCCCATCCAGCTCGACTACCGCGCCGACGTCGCCCAGCAAACCGGCATCGACTGGTCGGATGTCCAACTGACGCTCTCCACCGGAAATCCAAGCCGCGGGGGCACTTTTCCGGGGCTTTCTCCCTGGCAACTCAGCATTTACCAGCCGTACACCCTCAACGAGACGGTCGTGGTCGGCAAAAGCCGTTCCCGCGCGATCCGCGCCGCGCCGAGGGCTCAGGACGAATCAGACAAGGATCTCGCTTCCGGCGGATTGCCGGCGGAATACGGGGATGTCGCGACGCTGGCCGATTTTACGACGGTCAACGAAGGGGCCACCACGGTGGAATTTGCGATTTCGGTCCCCCAGACGATTCCCTCCGACGCCAAACCCCAGCGGGTCGACATTCAGCGGACCGATTTGCCCGCTGATTTCCAACACGTCGCGGTACCCAAACTGGACAAAGACGCGTTTTTATTGGCGCGGATCTCAGAATGGGAAAGCTTGAATCTTTTGCCCGGGGAAGCTCAGATATTTTTTGAGGGCACCTACGTGACCAGCTCTTACATTGGGACGGGGCTCGCGAAAGACACCCTGGAGTTTTCCTTGGGTCGGGACGGCAAAGTGGTGATTCAACGTGCGCAACTGAAAGACTTCACCAAAATCCGGACCTTGGGCGCCAATCGCACCCGCACCTTTGCCTACGAGATCACCGCCCGCAACACCAAATCCGAGCCGGTGACCCTCCGCCTCGAAGACCAAATCCCGGTCTCGCAGGACAAAGACATCACGGTCAAGGTCGAAGAGCTCTCCGGCGCCCAACTCAACGCGGATACCGGCCAACTGACTTGGGATCTGAGCCTTGCCCCGCAAACCACGCAAAAACTCCGTCTGATCTTCTCGGTCAAACACCCCAAAAACCTGAAAATTTCCAATTGACGGGAGAATTTCCAATTGCGAAGAGAATTTCCAATTGTCTGATTTTCGATTTCCAATGCGCGCGTCTCGGACGCGCAAACAGCGATGGATGAATTTCTGATTCCTCGATTTCCGATTTCCAATTGGCGCGTTTTGAACGCGCACCCTACAATTGAAGTGGTAACTTCCCGAACTTCGATTCTTCCCGTAGCCGCGTTCAAATTTATCAATTTGAACACCGCGCGGCGGAGGCTGATTTCCAATTTCCATTCCGTGCGTCCTGGACGCGCAATCAGCGCTGGGCCAGTCATTCCCCCCCTTCACCACGGGGATGTTCGCCGCCCGGCACGCCGGGCGCACCCAGAGAATTTCCCCATTCACCCTGCGCCAGAAACCCCTTCGGAGAGGACATTGGAAATCAGAAATCGAGAAATTGATTCTCAAAAATTGTGCATGTAAATTGGGGAAATGAAGATTAATGCGATTGCCCGGGTACTGGAGGCGTGGGCGCCGACGTCTTTGGCGGAATCCTACGACAACGTGGGGCTGCTCGTAGGGGATCCGCAAGCGGAGGCCACGGGCGTTCTGATCAACCTCGACGTGACCGAGGCACTGATCGATGAAGCGGTCGCCGCCGGCATCAACCTGATCGTCACCCACCATCCGATCTGGTTCGGGGCGCGCAAAAAGCTCAATGGCGAAGACTATGTGAGCCGCATCATCATCAAAGCCATCAAATCCGATGTCGCCCTCTACGCCTGCCACACCAACCTCGACAATGTCCACACCGGGGTCAATGCCATGATCGGAAAGCGCCTCGGGGCGGTCGATATGCGCACCCTCAGCCCCAAAAAAGGCTTGTTCCTCAAGTTGGTGGCCTACTCCGCGGCCGATCAGCTTCCCGAACTGACCGCAGCCCTGACGGAGGCGGGGGGACGGGACATTTTCTCTGCCTCGGAAGGAGAAACCGTCCGCTTGGAACTGATCCTGCCGGCCTACGCCAAAGGCCAAATTCTGAATGCCCTCCGGAAATTCAGTCCGGGTGAACCGCCCACCTACCACTTAGCGCCCATCCAGGGCGTCCATCAGCAAGTCGGTTCCGGCATGATCGGCCGGCTTCCCGCCGCGATGGCCAAGGCCGATTTTCTCGCCCACGTCAAGCAAGCCTTTGACTGCGGCGGCATCCGCTACGCCGATGCACCGCACGCAACAATCCAGAAGGTCGCGTGGTGCGGCGGAGCGGGCAGTTTTCTAACCGCAGCCGCCCGCCGGGCTGGGGCCGACGCCTTTATCACGGGCGACATCACGTACCATAAATATTTTGACAACGAAAATGAAATCTTGCTGCTGGACATTGGACACTACGAGTCCGAACAGTTTACCTCCGAGCTGATTTATCACCATTTGTCCGAAAGTTTTCCTACTTTTGCAATCCGTTTATCCGCTATTAAAACGAATCCGGTTAAATACTATTCATAGCCCATGGAGAAAGATAAAGTTCTGGAAAAGCTGAATGCTCTGGCTCAATTGCAGCACATTGACAGCAAGCTGGATAAAATTCTGACCCTGCGCGGTTCTCTGCCCGAGGAGGTAGCCGAGTTGGAATTTGAAATCCAGACCAAAGAAGGATCGAAAGATCGGGTGCAGGGCGACATTTCCGATTTGGAGAATGAAATCGCCAAGCGCAAAGCCAACATTCGGGAGTTCCAGTCGCAAATCGAGAAATACGAATCGCAACTCAACAGCGTCAAGAACAACCGGGAATACGAAGCCCTGAACAAAGAGATCGAATACGCCCGTCTCGAAATCCTTACTTCCGACAAGAAGATCCGGAACTTCGAAGATCAAATCGGACAGAAGGAAATGGTCCTCGCCGACATCCAAACGGAAATCGACGAGCGCACCCACGATCTCGAAGACCGCAAGAAAGAACTCGAGGTCATCGTGAACCAGACCGAAATCGAGGAAAAGCGCCTCCGGGAGGAATCGGAAAAAGCAGGACAACTCGTCGATGTACGGATCCTGAACGCTTACCGCAAGATTCGCCACAACATGCGCAATGGTCTGGCCGTTGTTTCGACCGACCGCGACGCTTGCGGTGGCTGTTTCGCCATCATTCCACCGCAACTGCAACTGGAAATTCGCCAGAAGCGGAAGCTCATCATCTGCGAAAACTGCGGCCGGATGCTGGTAGATCGCAGCTTCTTCATCGAATTGGAAGAGAAAGACGCAAGCCCGGTCTAATCCATTTCCCACTCCTCTGGGAGCGGGGTTAAACGATGCGCAGGGACGTCCGAGTGGCGTCCCTGCGCATTTCCATACACGCCCCATTTCGGTACAGTATTTGCTCCTTTGTCCCGGTACCCTATGCGCACGCTGCTCCTCGGTTTGATTCTATTGCTGCCCGGCTTTTTGTCGGCTCAGAATGATCATGCGGCCCGGATCGAGCGGGCCATTGAGTACCTGGAACTCCCAAAAGCGACCGAGCTTGCCCTACAGGAACCCGACACAAAACTGCGGCTGTACTACCAGGCCCGGATCATGTTCATTCGCTACCTCGTAAGCGAAGAACCCGGCCTGCTCGACCACTTTCTTTCCCTCACCAAATCGTCAATTCACGCCCTGGACCGCTTGCCGGACCGCGACCCACAAAAGAATGTTCTGATGGCAGAAATGTTCTTTCTCCGCGGCGCCATCAAAGCCCTCAACCAGCGCTTACTGAGCAGCGCCGTCGACCTGAAAAGTGCCTGCAACCTGATTGACCGCAACTACGCCCGCTTTCCCGACAATCCCGATCAACTCAAACTGCTGGGCATCTACCACGTCGCCATGAGTGCCATTCCCCGGAAACTCCAGTGGCTCGGTAAAGTCCTCTGCTTCAAGGGCAACCTTTCACTGGGGCTGGACATGCTCGAACGCGCGGCCCGGGAAAGCGATTTGCTGCCAAACGAGGCCCAAATCCTCTTGTTTTACTTCGAAAAAAACTTACTCGACCGCCCCAAAGACGCCAATGTCCGCATCTCGCGTCTGCATGCCGCCGCGCGCAATAGCATCGTTTACAACTACTTGTTGTTGTCGTCCTTCCTGGAGCTGCGGGAAAATGACCGGGCACTCGACCTGTGCCAGGAATGGGAAAAACGCCGGGAGCAGGCCGCAATCAGCGGTTCTCCGCTGCCGATCTGGCACTATTCCTGCGGAAAAGCCTGGTTTTTCCGGCTGGACTATGAACGGGCCATTGCCGCTTTTGATCAATTTCTGACCGATTATCAGGGCAGTACACTTTACGCCGATGCCTTGTACCGCAAAGGCATGAGCTTGATCCTCTCGGATCGCTACACTGAAGCACAATACGTTTTTCACGAACTGACCCGGACGGAGGCTTCTGGTTTTGACGTAGACGAATACGCCGGCAAGATGGCGGCGGCCTATCTGCTGCACGAACCATCGGCCACGGATCGGGAGCTTTATGCCGCACGCAACCTATTTGACGGGGGCTACTATGCGGCCTCGCTGGAAAAGTTGTCGGCCGTGTCAGCGGGGAACATTGACCTGGGGGAAAACCAGCGCACCGAACTTTACTACCGACGCGGACGCAATTACCACGCCTTGGATTCCGTGGAAATGGCCCGCAACGATTACCTGAAGTGCATCGCTACCGAACCGGGCAAAAGCCTGTGGATGAAAGTCTACGCCCACTATTACCTCGGTCGGATTGCCGAGATGCAGGGCAATCCCGAGGCCGCCCGTACCTGGTTCAAAACTGCGCTCGAGTTCGAAGATTACCCTTACCAAGCGGGCTTGGAGCAGCGCTGCAAAGCTGCCCTGCAACAATTAAAGGCCGCGAAAAAAGCACCCCGCAATGGGTAAGAACTCCCTTCTTTCCCAAGGTACTAGCGGCGGTTTAAATTTAATTCTGCGATTTTGCTATGGCATCTTTTTCCGGCCCTCTTCCGCTATTTTCTCGCCCCTAGCTCGGGCTATGGACGCCAAAATGAGCTTCGATGGACAAAAAAATCTGCGATCACAAATTTCACAAACCAATTTTAAACAGTCGCTTAGACTGACAATTTGTCTGATCCATTAACCGTTTAAAGAGCTGGCCCGGAATTTGCCCGAACAATTCCGCCATTTTACGTATGATATATACGCTATGCGAGCCACATTAACCTTAACCACCATCGGCCTGCTGCTCCTCTCCGCCTGTAGCCAAAGCTACCGGCCAGAGTACCGCTCGGTTGTCGTGAATGAACAGTTCCGACTGGACATTCCTGCCTCTATGCAAGCAACCAATGAGCTGCACGATTTTGCGTCACTGCAATACGCCGACGAACAGAACGGGTTTTTCCTGATTGGCATTGTTGAGCCCAAGGAAGACCTGGAAAACCTGCAATTGTACTACAGCATCGAAGACTACGCCGATTTCGTCCAGCGGACCGTCGGTGGAGGCTTGGATACCTTTAACATCACCACCACCCACGCCCACGTCGTCAATGGTTACCTGTGCAACAGCGCCGACTTGTTCGGCGCGATCCGCACCGATGAAGGTCCCCTGGAAGTGTACTACCGCGTGACCGTGATGGAGAGCCCCACGTATTTTTACCAACTGATCGGCTGGTCCGGCCGGGACAATGCTCCGGTCTTCCGTTCCATCGCCAACCAAATCGAATGTTCTTTCCGCGAACAATCGGTTCCGAGCGATCCGGATAGTCTGCCCCCCACCGAGCCCGGCAACCAGGCGGGTGCCGCCGCCGAGGCAAATCCCGCATGATATTTTGGTAAATTGCCGGGGAAACCGGCATGACCACCGACAAAGCACGTACTTCCTTCCTCCGCATCACCACTTGGTGGCAGTACATCGTACCGCCGGTGTACGCATTTGCCTACCTCGCGGCCCGACAAGCACCGGAATCCTTGGTACCCCACGAATGGGGGCGGGCAATCTACGCGGTGGCACTCACCGCTTTGGGCCTGTCCATCATCGGTACGGCGGGCTTCGGCTATTTCCTGAATGACCTCACCGACATCGCCCAAGATACAGCGGCGGGAAAGCCCAATCAGGTCGCCCGTTGGCCGATCTGGCTCCGGGTCGTCGTTCCCCTCATCTTGCTGGTCCTGGCTTGGGGGCCCTGGCTGCTTTTCCGTGCCGAGTCAGACGTTTTTCCCTTGATCATAGGGCTGCTGGCGCTTGAATTCTTGGTCTTTTTTCTCTATTCGGTCCCACCGATCCGCCTCAAAGAAAAGGGCATCGCCGGGATCGTCTGCGACACGCTCTACGGGCACGTGATTCCGGTCGCGATTGCGCTGGTGGTATTTTCGCCCGACTGGCCGCGCAACTTTGCCTTTGCTCTGCCGGTGATGGGGCTGATGGGGCTACGCAATATCCTGCTGCACCAGATTGAGGACCGCCATCGGGATCGCCGGGCCGGGGTAAATACCTTTGTTCGGCAATACGGTCCTCAGCGCGCACTCAATCTGATCAACCGCGGCGTACTTCCCCTGGAATTGGGGCTGTTGGTGCTGATGCTCTTTGCCCTGACCAACTGGGCGCCCTGGCTGGCGCTTTGTTTTGGGCTCTTTCTCGGCTGGCAGTTCCTCCTCTTCAATTTTCTCCACTGGCCGTACCGCCACCGCACTTCCGGACAACGGAAATTTTTGTTCATCTATTTTCTGAACGATTGGTACGAGGAATGGATGCCGGTTTCCGTGCTGGTGCTGCTCATCTTCTGGGAAACGGAATTTGTCTGGTTCCTGCTCGTGCACCTACTGATTTTCCCGGGCTTTTTGGCTAACTTCATCCGCGATATCCGGCAAATCCGGGGCTTTTTTCAGCGTTGAGCAACAATATGTGCGGCATCATCGGGCAGATCAATCTCACTCAACCGATCAACGAAGCGGAGTTTCTGGCTATGCGCGACACCCTGATCCACCGCGGGCCCGATGACGCCGGTCACTGGACAAATGCCTCCCACACCGTCGCCCTGGGCCACCGCCGCCTTGCCTTCCTCGACCTGGGACCAGAAGGCCGGCAGCCGCTCTCCTCCCCCGATGGCCGGTTCCACCTCACCTTCAACGGCGAAATCTACAACTACCTCGAATTGCGGGCCGAACTGGAGGCCACCGGCCACCAGTTCCGCACCCAAACCGATACCGAAGTCATTCTGAACGGCTACGCCGCCTGGGGAACCAAAGTGCTCACCCGGCTCAAAGGAATGTTTGCCTTTGGCCTGTGGGACGCCGCCCGAAACCGGCTCTTCCTGGCCCGCGACCGCTTCGGCATCAAGCCGCTTTACTGGTATGCGGGGCCGGAATCCTTCATCTTTGCTTCGGAACTCAAGGGCATCCTGGCCCACCCCCCGCTTCCCCAGAAGCTCAATACCGCAGCCATGTGGGACTTTTTCACCTATCGCTACATCCCGAGTCCCCGGACCATCTGGAAAAATATCCAAAAACTGCCCGCGGCCCACTACCTGCTATTCACCCCCGGGCAGGAACCGCATCTGGAGGAATACTGGCGCTTGACCCCGGGGACGAAATCAGCCGACCGCGAGGTACTGATCGGCGAGATTGATCGCCTACTGGAACAATCGGTCGCCGAACATATCCGCAGCGATGTCCCGATTGGTTCCTTCCTGAGCGGAGGCTACGACTCCAGTGCCCTGGTCTACTATCTGCATCGGCTCAAATATCCCACCGCGACGTTTTCCATCGGGTTTACCGGATGGGACGAGAGTGAGCACCAGTACGCGGACATCGTCGCCCAGCAATTTGCCACCGACCACCACCACGAACTGTTACACGCTGGCCATTTGGAACTGGTCAAGGAGCTGGTGCATTTCTACGATGAGCCGATTGCCGACATTTCGATCATCCCGACCTACCGGGTCAGCGGCCTCGCCCGCACCCGCGTCAAAGCGGTCCTCTCCGGAGAAGGGGCGGATGAACTCTTTGCCGGATACACCTGGCAACAGGCCTTTCCGGATCAGTTTGCCCGGCAGTCCAGCTTGCGCCGCTGGCGGGAAAAACGGGGCTGGGAGACGCCCTTTGGACGGGAGTTTTACGCCGAAGCCATGGCCATGGGGCGATTTCGCACCCGTGAGCTATTCAGCTTGTTTGCCCCCGCCCACCGCCCACCGGTGCTGCACGACGCCGATTGGTTCTACCAGCAACACCACCGACCCGAACTGAGTCCACTCCGCCAGATGCAGTACCTCGACGTGAAAACATTCATGGGGGAATTGGTGCTGACCAAGGTAGACCGGGCGAGCATGGCGCACTCACTGGAAGTCCGGGTGCCCTTCCTCGACCACGAACTGTTTGAGTACCTTTTCTCAATTGATGAGCAAGTTTGGTACGCGCAGAACCAGACGAAATATCCGCTCTACCGCGTGCTGCAGAAACATTTGCCGGAAAAAATCCTTCGCCGCCGCAAGCAAGGTTTTGTGGGCCCGGACCGCTATTACCAGGACATCGGGCGGTACAATGCGCTGGTCACGGACGGCGCTTTGGTGGAAGCCGGTATCCTCAATCGGCGTTACCTGAAAAAGCTGGTCGCGGAACGGGACCACTGGCGGCTGTGGAAAGTGATGGTCTTCGAGTTGTGGTACCGAAAATGGCAATGAATACTCCGGAACATACCTTCGTTTTTGCGGTGTGCGGGGCCAAAGAGCACATCGATACACTCAATTTTTCACTCCCGTATTTGCGGCGGTATTCCAATGCGAACATCCTCGTGGTCACCGACTTGCAGCGCAATTCCGGCAAAATTGCCCACGACAATGTCCGCCATGTCGCCACACCAGTACACTTCAATCACCACCAGGCCAGCATTTACCTCAAAACCGGGTTGCACAAATTTGTGGACCTCAACAATGGCCTCTACTGCTACCTGGACAGCGACGTCCTGGCGGTGCGGGAGGGAGTAGATGAGATTTTCCGGCAAAAACGGGGGCCGGTGACCTTTGCCGCCGATCATTGCCGGATGCGTGAGTTCAGCCCCCAAGCCGTGCAGTGCGGCTGCCTCGACCTTCAGTACGAACGCAAGGAACGCTTGACGCCCCTACTGGAAGCGCTGATCGACAGTTGGGAAGGAATTGCGGAAGCCCCAGCTCCGGCGGACAGCTCCATCGCACCGGAACGGCGGGCGGAAATCCTCACGCTGCTCCGTGACTGGTCGGAACAGTCCCGCATCACCGACCCGGCGCTTCGCGAAAAACGCAAGGAATTGCTCGATCTGTTTGCCGCGGGCCGAAGTGGAGGCCGGGGAAAACTGCTCACGACCCTGCTGTTTCGGATATTGCCCCGGTTTGTGCGGCATCCTTTCCTAAGGATCTGGTACGATTGGCGGGGAAATGTAATCGTCCACGAAGAGGCGCAGTCGTATTTTCGGCGCAAGCACGGCCTGGACTACCGGCCCGAGGCCGGGGGCTGGTACGACCGCTCCGGGCAGCGGGTACTGGAAGGTTTTGACGCCCTGATTTTTGAGCAGACCGGTTTTCGCTGGGATCCGGCGGGCAGACGTTACGTGGACGAGACCGGGCAACCGGTCTTTCCGGCGCATTGTGATCATCTCCGGATGCGGATCCGGGACAAATTTAGCCTGGACATCACCGACCCCGAGTGGCAGCACTGGAACGGGGGGGTCTTCCTTTTCGGGGCCGATTCGGTGGAATTCATGGAGACTTGGCATCGGATGACCCAGGACATCTTCCGGGACGCAGGCTGGCGGACCCGGGACCAGGGCACCCTGATCGCAACGGCCTGGAAGTTGGGCTTGCAGGACCAGCCCCCGCTCGACTCCCGGTTCAATTTCCTGGCGGATTACCATCAGCCGGAGTTGGAATTTGATCCGCGACGGGGCTTCACCCTGGACGGATTTACCACGGTGATTCGGCCCTACTTTGCGCATATCTATCACCATTTCGGCGACGAAGATTGGGCGGTGTGGCGGTGGATCCTGACCCGATGAGGAAAGTTAGGGTTGAGGGGTAAGCTGGATTTCGCGGCTGCCCCCCCCCATTGCTCCCCGAATTTGTTATCTACTTTTTGCAAGTTGTTAAACTTGTTAAAGGATCAGGGAATGCGCGGAAAAAGGGCAACCTTGAAACTGAGGTCATCGTTCAGCATCTCTGAACCACAATTCGAACTCAGTATGAAATCACGGTCCCGGACCCTTCCCTTCCTCCTCATCTTCGCCCTCCTCACCGCGTGTGGTCAGGCGAACCGGGGGTCGGAAGCAAACCACGACCTCGCCCAATCCACCCCAGTTCCCTCCCAAAAAGCCGGCTACCGCAGCGATGGGCCCAAAGTGGCTCCCAATCCCACCTCCAAAAAAACTGAGATGATGATCCGCACGGCAGACGTGCGGATGCGGGTGGCCGATCACGCAGCTTCCGAAGCCAAGATCACCCAACTCGTCGCCCGCCACGAAGGTTACATTGGGGGAGAAAACGCCAGCGGCGACACCATCTACCAAGAGACCCGGCTGATGATCCGCGTCCCCAATGCGCAGTTTGACGATTTGGTGGACGGAATCGTGGCCCTCGCGGAGGTCTTGGACCACAAAAATATCTCCTCCCAGGACGTCGGCGAAGAATACGTCGACTTGAATTCGCGCTTGTCGGCCCGGAAAGCGGGCGAAGCGGCTTACCTGGAAATCCTCCGCTCAGCGCGAAAAGTCACCGACATCCTGGAAGTCCAGGAACGACTGCGCCGGGTACGCGAGGAGATTGAATCCACCGAGGGGCGCATGCGTTACTTGCGCGACCAGGTGGCTTATAGTACGATCACTGTAACTTTTTACGAATCGCATCAGGTTGCGGCGGCGGCAGAATCCGGCGCCGGCCTGGGCGATCGTATATCGGTGGCCTTTCTGAATGGTTGGAACATCTTCCTGAGTGGACTGGTGCTGCTGACCCATCTGTGGCCACTTTGGCTCCTTGTCATTGCATTTTTTATCCTGCGCAAACAAATCCTACTTCGCAGACAAACCCCCAAGGCGGCGAACAGCTAACAAGCTCAACCAACATCAATCCTTTTCATTACCAAATTGACAACCCCATGAAAACCAACCCCAATCGACTGGCCCTGATCATTGCGCTCGCCCTTGGCGTAGTGGTACAGGCCTGTCACCAGCAGTCGGGCTTTCAAGGTGACAAAAACCAAGCCTTTACAGCGCCGAACGAATTGGAAGCCGTTACCGAATCCATCGAAGAGCAGAGCACCGAACGGTACAATCGGATTGTCGAAAACGAGTTTGCTGATCCGACCGTGGCTCCCTTGTCGACCTTTTCCATCGACGTAGATGCGGCGGCCTACGCCAATATGCGCCGCTTCCTCAACCGGAGCCAGCTTCCGCCGGAGGACGCAATCCGCACCGAAGAACTGGTCAATTATTTTCAATACAATTACCCGCAACCGGCGGATCATCCTCCCTTCTCTTTGGTGACCGAAATGGCGACCTGCCCTTGGGCACCGGAGCACAAGCTGGTCCACATCGGCCTGCAGGGAAAGGAAATCGCCACCGATAATCTTCCGGCGAGCAACTTGGTCTTCCTGCTCGATGTTTCTGGTTCGATGGAGGACTACAATAAACTCCCCCTGCTCAAGCAAGCTTTCTCGCTGCTGGTCGAAAAATTGCGTCCCGAAGACAAGGTTGCTATTGTAGTGTACGCCGGGGCGGCGGGCCTGGTCTTGCCCTCCACTTCGGGCGAGGAAAAATGGCGGATTCTTGACGCCCTGGAAAAATTGCAGGCCGGGGGTTCTACCGCCGGTTCAGACGGTATCGAACTGGCTTACGAAGTAGCCCGGAAAAACTTCATCCCCAATGGGAACAACCGGGTCATTTTGGCTACTGACGGTGATTTCAACGTGGGACCGTCGAGCGACGGGGAATTGGAGCGACTCATCGAAGAGAAGCGGGAAAGCGGGGTCTACCTGACGGTGCTCGGCTTCGGGATGGGCAACTACCAAGACGGCAAAATGCAAACCCTCGCCGACAAAGGGAACGGCAATCACGCTTACATCGACAATGTCCTCGAAGCGCGCAAAGTTCTTGTAAATGAATTTGGTGGTACCCTTTTCACCATCGCCAAAGACGTAAAGATTCAGGTCGAGTTCAACCCCGCCAAGGTCAAAGCTTACCGCTTGATCGGCTACGAAAATCGGCTCCTGAACGCAGAAGACTTCAACGACGACGCAAAAGATGCCGGTGAGCTTGGGTCGGGCCATACAGTGACTGCGCTTTACGAAATTATTCCCGCTGGCTCCGTCGAGGAGGTACGTGACGTGGATCCTCTGCGCTACCAAAAGCCGGCCGCCACCAGCGGATCGGCCCGGCGCAGCGATGAACTCCTGTACGTAAAATTCCGCTACAAAGCGCCCGATCAGGACCAGAGCCAACTCATCCAACGGGAAGTTTCCGAGCACCACAAGGAACTGGTGGCGACCAGTGAAGACTTCCGCTGGTCAGCGGCGGTCGCCGAATTCTCCCTCCTGCTGCTCAACTCCAAATTCAAAAACCAGGCCAGCTACGAACAGGTGCTTGAGTTGGCGCAAGGCGCACAAGGCCCCGATTCGGAAGGCTACCGGGCCGAATTCATTGGCTTGGTGAAACGCGCTCGGGCACTCGACAATCGGTCGCTGACCGCAAAAAACGAATAATCGATCCTCCTACCGGATCAAAAAGCATAAGTCTTTCCAATTATTTTTTTGATTAGCCCCAAGACCGGGACTTTCTGCGAGGCAGGAAGAGCCCGGTTTTTCTTTGATCCAGGGGAGAACAGGCTGCAGTGGACAGATTGCCCTTTGGAATTGCGATATCCATACTACCCTTTAGCGCAATAAATTCTCCGCCCGGAATACCTTTTCCAGTTCGTCGGCAGCCATCCGGTTGACGAATTCATTGGGGTGCGGATCGAGGGGACGCACCCACAAAGAATCGGCCGGATAATCGCGAAAAGTCGGCCCCAAATCGACCACCGGAATCTCCCGGGAGCGGAAATAATCGCTGATGATAGCAGTTACTTTTACGCTGCGTGCGGGTGCTTGCATGAGGGGAAAAACTACCGCCGCCATCCGCATGTTCCGCGCCTTTGCGTAAGCGACGATCTGGTCCAGGTCGGCGTGGTGGTATTTCAGCACCTCAGGATTGGTGAAGCAGCCTTCCAGCCAAGTGAAATAGTCCATCTGGGTGAATCCCATGCCGTAGATCCCGAAAAAGTAGTTGAAGGTGTGGGAATAGTGCATCAGGGGGAGCAAAAACCCCGGAATGCCCGCCCCCTGGGGATTCCACTCTAACTCCACCCCGGCCTGGTGAGCGGCATCGTGGATGTCATTTAAACAATAGGACAACAGCAATACGTCGGCCCCCAGGTGCTCGGCTTCTTTGATGCGGCGGAACATCTGGGGCGTATTCGATCCGGGCTGGCCCAGATTGAAGAACGCCACTTGCGCAAACCGGGATTCCAGCAAATTCGAAAAGCGGTCGTTGGGATCCTTGACCCCGGAACCAGCGGTAAACGAATCGCCCATGACCATGACCTTTTGCTTGCCGTTTCCCCGGGCAAAATCCGCGTCGCGGTAGCCTTCGGCATTGACCTCCCAGTAGCGGTGATTCCAATTGATCTGGGGGAGGTAATCCGGATAGCTTCCGTGGGGCTGGGCCACGAACATAAATCCGATTTCGGCGAAGATGAACAGTGCCAACAACGGCAGAAAAAGGGTGCTGAGCCGCATCTTCCAGCCTTTGGCTTCGGGTTTCACCACCAGCAAATAGTAGGCCTTCAGCAATTGCAGCAAAAGGGCGAGGTACACCACCAGAAGCAGCCACTTAAACTGCATCGCGTAGATCCGATTGGTGCAGAGCACCATCCCAAGCAGGCAGATAAACAGCCAGGCATTCGCGAGGCCCGACTCCCGCAACAAGGTCCCGGGGGATTTCCGGGTGAAAAACACAATCCCGGCCAGTCCCAGATTCAGCAGACTGAAAATGCGCAGGAAATCGACCAATTTGGGGAAGTAGGGATAGGGAATAAATGCTTGGGAAATTCGCGGGTAGGCCACGACGGCGAGGACCAGGAAGGCAGCCGGCAGGAGGTAACGGGCCGAACGGCGGAGCGAGTTCGATTCAGCATTGCTCATTCAGCCTCAAGATAGCCATTTCGCTGCAACAATGCATAGAGCGAATCGGCCACCAAACCGTGCAAAAGCTCTCCTGGATGGGGATCATTCGGATTTACTACCAATTCTTCCGCTGGATACCCGGCCGCCCAGCTCCGGACATCTACCACCGGCACCCCTCGCCTCCGCAGGTGCCCTACGACCGGCTCGGTAGCAAAGCCACTCCGGTCCACCATTTCCAGCAGGGGAAACACCACTCCCACGGTCGGAATACCCTGGGAATCGCAGTAATCAACCAAGCTATCCAGCCGCGCGAAGTGCAATTCCAAGCTGGGCGGATGGGAATAGCACTGCTCCAGGTAACCCAGATAATCACTCATCTCATCGGGATGGGGAAATTGCCAGTAGAGGTAGTTCAGGGTGTAGGAACGGCGAATGAAAAACCGCAGGGGCAGGATGACGTCGTTGTAGCTGCGTGGGCGAAGCAGGGTGAGCCCCCCTTCTTCTCCATCCCGCTCGATGTCATTGGGGTAGTAGCTAAATACAAGCAAGTCGGGCGAAAGGGGATATTCGCGCAGCCGGGCCAAGGCATCCCGCACATCGGAGCCCCCCAAACCCAGGTTGTAAACGCGGTCCTCCGGGTCCAGGTGGCGCTGCAAGCGGTCACTGAACCGGTCTTTGGCCTCGGCAACGCCGTGCCCGGCCACAAACGAATCGCCCAACACAAAGATGCGCTTGCCCTTGACGGTAGCCTCCGGCCGCACCGGAACGTCGCGGTAGCCCTCTTCATTCAGTTCCCAATACCGAATGAACCAGGCGCGCGAAGCGAGGGTCCCGTTGAAGCGGTGGGTCGACAGGAAAAACATGAACACGATTTCCAATAGCAGAAAAATCAAGCCCAACCCGTAAAGGGCCACCCCCAGATTCCGGTAAAATGGATGGACTTCCCGGCCCGCTTCTTTTTTCACCACCGCGAGGTAGAGCGTATTCGTAAGGACAAACAAGACCAACAGCACAAAAAGGATCCGCAGTAGCCGCCCCTTACCGGGCAGGATGACATTGCTGGAAAGCAGTATGCCCGATAGGACCACCAGCAAAAAGAAATTCAGCGGAAAGGAATCGTTCAGGTAAGTACGCAAGGCCCGCGGGGCACGGATGATGATTGCCGCCGTCACCAGCAGCAGCAGGTCCAGCCACAACGGAAGGAGGATTTTGACGTCGATTCCGTGCAGAAAATTTTGCGGGATTTTTGGGAAAAAACCCACTTCCTGCCACCAGGATACCGTAAATGGATTTATCGCTAGGGCAAGCGCCACCAAAACGTATCCGGTAAATACGTACAAGTCCGATTTCTGTTGTAAGCGGATGGCCACGGCAAAGTTGGTTGTTGAATTCAAAGGTACAGCCTTTCTCGCCATTTTGGACTTGGGTTTTTCGGCGGCGGTCCACAATAATGGACGCCCGGTGCAAGCAAGCCCAGTTGAATTTTTTCCCGCCAGCCAATATATTCCCCCATGCGTTACACCTCCTACCTATGAACAGTTCCCCCTCGGCTTCGGACACTCCGTTGCGCCTGGCCCGCCTCGCCGACATCTTGAGCGGTTATACCCAGCAGCCGGTTGCCGCACTGCCGCCCGAGATTCTGGAAGCGGTCGAATTCCAGGAATTGGCGCGGGGGGCAACCCTGATGCGGGCAGGGGCCCCCTCGGACGCCATCTATTTTGTGCTCACGGGAAAACTCAGCGCCTACACCACCGATTCCGCGGGTGACTTAAAAAAAGTCGGGGAGGTCGGCGCGGGTGAAAGCCTGGGCGAAACCGGCGTGCTCACTGGGGATCCCCGCAACGCAACCCTGGTGGCCGGACGCGATTGTGTATTGGCCAAATACGACCAGGCCACTTTCCAGCGCCTGCTGGTAAAGCATCCGGGCGTATTGCAGAAACTCATGCGCCTGGTGGTGCAGCGCGCCCGCAACGAGGACCGCTACCGGCGCACCAAAAAACGCATTACCAATCTTGCCCTGCTGCCGGTGGGCATCGGACCGGACCAATTTCGGAAAGTGGCCGAGGAATTGGCCGCCGCCCTGGGGCAAATTGGGAAAACGGTGATGCTCTCCAGCCCGTCCGTCGATGCCCGCTGCGGCCAGCCCGGCCTGGCCCAGGTCACCGAATCCGATCCGAGCGGGGCCTCGCTCCACCTCTTCCTGGAAGATCAAGAAGGGAGCCACCGATTTTGCCTGTACCTCACTGACCGGGAGGCGACGGCGTGGAGCCAGCGCTGCCTGCGGCAGTCGGATCTGGTTCTGCTGCTGGCGGAAGCGGGGTCCGATCCCCGGCCCGGCGCCTTGGAGAGGGAACTGGTGGCACCGGAAAAGCACCTCACCGAAGGCCAAAGGGTACTGTTGCTGGTGCATCCGCCGGGCACTTCGGCCCCACAGGGCACCGCTCGCTGGTACACCGGCCGCACGCTCGACGACCACTTCCACCTCCGGTGGGACCGCACGCAGGATTTTCGCCGGGTCGCGCGCATCATCTCCGGCAATGCCAATGCCCTCATTCTGAGCGGAGGGGGTCCGCGGGCCTTGAGCCAAATCGGGGTCATCCGGGCCCTGCACGCGGCGGGGGTACCGATTGACCTGGTGGGCGGCGTAAGCATGGGGGCGACGCTAGCGGCGGCAGTGGCGGCACAAAAAAGCCCCGCGGAAATATTGGAAGTCGCCCAAAACCTGATCCGCTCCAATCCATTTACCGATTACACCCTGCCTTTCGTGTCGATCCTCAAAGGCCGAAAACTGGAGCGGATCCTGCGCGAACTGTACCCAATGGACCTCGAAGATCTGTGGCTGAACTTTGTCTGTCACGCCGCCGATCTCTCGGACAACCGGATTGCGGTCTACCGGCGCGGGATCGCCTGGAAAGCCCTCCGGGCCAGTGTTTCGATTCCGGGACTTTTTCCGCCGGTCCTGGAAAATCGCTCGGTCTACGTCGACGGAGCGGTGTTGAACAACCATCCGGTCGACATCCTGCGCGAGCTCTACGACGGAAAAATGATCCTGGTCGACGCGGCGATCAAAGACAATTACTACGCACAGAACGACGACATCCCGCGTACCCGGAGCATTCTCTTGCGCAAGTTGGTGCCGTTTCTGAAGCCGCAGCCCTACCCGAGCCTGCTGGATATCATGGGCCTGACGATGTCCCTGGGAGGCAATTTTGTGCGCAAAGACCGGCACCAGGAGGCCGATCTGCTGCTGGAACCCGAGGTTACTTCGTTGCGGTATCTGGACCTCAAAAACGTGGACAAATACGAAATCGCCGGCTACGAATACACCCGCGGTGTTCTTCAGGGGATCGATCTGTCCGCCTGGAGCGTGCCGCTTCAGTAGTGCTTGCGCGCACCCGGAATGCGGGTCAGCAGCCAGCCCAACGCGTGGAGGCGTTTTTCGCGCCAGGTTTTCGTCCGGGAGTGGTCCAATTGACGGGATTCCCGCTCCACAATCCGATCAATGAAGGGCTGAACGTGGGCCCGGACCCACTTGCGGTCGGTGACAATCACGCCCGATTCAATGTCGATCCACTTGGAGCGATTGTTGAAGTTGTGCGCGCCGATAAAGGCCGTGTGACCATCGATTTCGACCAATTTGGCGTGGAGGAAATCGGGACCATCGTGGTAGAAGATCCGCGCGCCCAGGCGACTCAGGCGCCAGGCATGGTGCCGAAACAGATTGAAAGCAAAACGGTTGTCGTTCGTCGCCTCCGAGGCGGTGACGACGCATACTTCTACACCGCGCTGGTGCATAGCGGTGCGGAGCCGTTGTTCGTAGGCATCGGTGAGGCTAAGGTAGGGCGACATGATCACGATGCGCCGGCGGGCCTGTGCGATGAGGGCGAGTACCCGGTCGTCGATGGGAAATTCGCGGCCTTTGCGGAGGGGATCGTCGCCCAGAAATTCGATTTTGTCGACCGCCACCATCTTAGGAGTCCAATCGCGGGGCGCGTCCGGGCAGCTTGCCTGGACCAGCTTCCACACCAATTTGAGTTGTCCGCGGGCCCGTTCCACCGCTTTGGGCGTGAGCCGAGGCAAGGGATAGTCTGCCGATTTTTCCCAGATCCGCTCCAAGTGTTGCTGCGCGTCACGGACCATTTTTCCCTGGGCCATGATTTCCACACTGCGGTAACTCCGGCCTTTGCGGCCCTTGGTGCGCTGGCTGCGGAAGTTGAAGTTCTGCATGTTGCGGTCCCCGGTGAAAAGCAGCTTTTGCCCCCTCAGGTAGAGCAACTTGTCGTGGAGGCGCGTGAAACCATCCGAAGAAAACAGGGTGCGGGGCTGCCGCAGGGTAACCGGGTGAAAACTCCGAATCTCAAGGCCGTCTTCCTGGAGGGCCTGGATCGTCGCCGGTGTGATCTTTTCGTCCCGCCAGGCACCGGGCGCCAGTTCATTGAGGATGATGCGCACCCGCACTCCCCGCCGGGCGGCTGCACGAAGCTCGGCCAGCGCGATGCGCCCCAAGCGGTTGCCGTCAAACAGGCAGTAGGATACGATGATCTCTTCGCGTTCCCGGCGCACCATGTCCCAGCGGGCCTGCAGGACCTCCCGCTCATCGGTCATGAAGTAGATCTTGTCGTCGAGCTGGCGCGGCAAAGCCGGCGTCGGGAAATACCGCGCTTCCGAAAATGCCGTGGGCGATACCGGTCGAAATTTGTCGATCATCTTCGCGCTCTGATTGGTTGGTACTCGGTGGTTGAGGCAGCTATTTTCCCCGTCACATTCATCGCAAGGACACCAAGAAAACGATTGGGAGGAAGGGTTGTTCGGACAAAAAGCTGGTTTCAACCCAATCCGGGGATTTTGCCCGAGCGGCTTCCCCTGTGCGGAAATTGCGAAAATGTCCGGTTCCATTTTGCATATTGCACCGAATACTTCGCCCTCCGCCCCATGAAAACCGCAATTGATATCCTCGCCCTCCTGCTTTTGCTCGGCCCATTTTCCCCAACGGTGCGGGCCCAGAATCTCAGCTTGGACCTCACCGTTCCGGAAAAAGTCGGGATCTCCAGCGATTCTCTGCGGCAGATGGATGCCTATTTCCACCGCCTGGTCGATCAGCAACAGCTCGCTGGAATTCAGACGGCGGTGATGCGCCGGGGCAGGTTGATCCACTTTGACAGTTACGGCTACGCCAATATCGCCGAGGCGCGACCGCTGGATGCGCAGAGCATTTTTCGCATCTTTTCGATGACCAAACCCATCGTGACGGTGGGGCTACTGCAACTCTACGAAGCGGGAAAGTTTTCTTTGGCGGATCCGCTGTCCCGGTACCTTCCGGAATTCGAGCATCCGCAGGTCTACACCGATTCGGGACCGGTGCCGGCGCAAAATCCGCTCCGCATCATCGATTTGCTGCGCCACACTTCGGGCTACAGCTACGGGGTAGGACCGTATCCGGAGCTGAATCAGATGTACGTGGATGCTGATCTGCGGGAAGTCCGCGACAACGCGGAATTTGTCCGCCGCCTGAGTCAATTGCCCCTGCAGTTCGAACCGGGCACCGATTGGCAATACGGCTATTCGACCAATGTCTGCGGGCACCTGATCGAGGTGCTTTCCGGGCAGCCATTGGACCGCTACCTGGAGGAGCACGTCCTGCAACCGCTGGACATGCAGGATACACATTTCCAGTTGCCCGCCGAGAAAATAGACCGGTTTACAGTGGGCTACGGCTGGCAGGAGGAGGTCGGATTGACCATCGTCGAAGCCCAACGGGACAACCGCTACATCACTGAAGTTACCTGCTTCAACGGCGGTGGCGGGCTGGTGTCGACCACCCTCGACTACCTGAAATTTTGCCGGATGATCCAGCAAAAGGGCAAGGCCAATGGCCAGCGGATTCTGCGTCCGGCGACGGTCGCGCTGATGTTGCGGGACCAGCTCGGGGAGGTGCGGCGGCACCAGGAACGCTTGCGCTTACCGCCGGGCGAAGCGGGCTTCGGGCTGGGATTTGCGATTCGGGGGGCGGGTCCTCAGGAACTAGAACCGGTGTACGGTTGGGGCGGTGCGGTCGGCACCTACTTTAAAATCGACCAGGAACGGAACCTGGTGTACGTGTTGATGATTCAACTTTCTCCGTATCGGCAATTGGGTCTGCGGCAGTTGTTTCAGGACTTCGTCGAAGCGGCGGTGATCGATTGACCTCCAAAATAAATAATTGGCCACGCGCGGGATGGGTCGGGGCATTCAGATGTTGGCCGCGTGATCAGGAGGCTGCCGCCGAATCTTCGGGCCCACCCAAAATGCGTACCGGTCTTTTCTGCTACCTCCATCAACGGCCGGAAGTCATCCAAAAAATTTCGGATCATCTCCTTGGTGGAGATGATCCGAGATCGTTGGGGTAGTGTCCCTGTCTTTCCGCCCGGGGCACGCCTTCAAGCGGAAACTACTTGGGTGCGGCGGAGTGAATCAGTACTTGACCAATCGGACGGCGGTTTCGCCCTCGTCATTGCGCAGCGTCATAATGTACTGACCGGCCGGAAGATCCGCGGCGGGCATGCGGTGCTGCTCACCCTCAATCATAAATTCCCGGACCAGTTTTCCGGAACCGGCTTCGTAGAGACGGGCCAGGGTCCCGTTGTGGGCTGCTTCGGCGATCTCTACGGTCAGGTACGACTCCATGGGGTTGGGGTACACCGAAACTTCCGGTCCCTGGCTCAGGGCCTCGTCTACGGAAACGGTTCCGAGTACGGTAATCGTACCAAATTGAGTCAACGAATGGCTACCGACGGTGCATTCGTAGTCGTACACCCCAGCCGTGGTAAAAACGAACTGAAAAGTGGCCGGTGCGCTCAAGCTACCGGAAGCAAACGATACGGGTCCGCTGGTGCTGGTCACATTGTGGAATCCCCCGGACCAGGTCCACAATACGGTATCACCTAATTGAATGGTGAGCTGCTGCGGAGCATAGAAGGGTGCCGGTCCTCCCGGAAATCCTCCCACTTCGACGTCGTGTACCGTGGCGTGAGCAAATACAGCAAATAACAAAAAGACTGAGGTAAAAAATGCTTTCATATTCAAACTTTTATTGGAAATGCGCCGGGCAATGGCACGTAGGTGTGCCCATTTTCCGACACGGATACAGAAGTAGAACTTGGGGCAATCGTTTTTGATTTAAAATTTATTCGATTGTGCCGCAAATCAGACAAAAATTTGCGAGGGGGGGGAACGGTTGCTCTCGCAACTGATTGCTTTCACGGAACGGGGTCGGGGGCAACGATTGTGCGCGGCGGGGAAAATCCACACGGGCGGTGCTTCGGGGATCGCTTCGAGGCGGTTTAAAATTGGTTGGTGAAATTTGCTAGTGCAGATTTTTTTGTCCATCGAAGCTCATTTTGGAGTCCATGGCCCAAGCTATGGGCGAGAAAATAGCGGAAGAGGGGCGGAAAAAGATGCCATCGCAGAATTAAATTTAAACCGCCTATTAGTGTTTACGGCGTTTGGGGGTAGCGAAGCTCGGCAAATTACCTGCCCATTGATTGCGGGTACAAAATTGTCCTCCGAGCCGGAGATGCAATTGATTTTTAACAATTGTCAATTCTTCATTTTCTGAGTTGGTCTGATCGGCCATGAAGCAAGGTTTCGTCAACAATTCATCCGAATAAGTTTATAGAAAGGAGTACAATGTCATCCTATGGTAACCACACAAAATTATCAATATGAAACGTAACAACGATTTCAACCTTGAATTGGAAGGCATCATGACCTTCGACGTTAAACCTTTGTTTGAGAAGTCCTACCTCAAGCGCAAGGCGGTGGTTGAAGATGGATTTACGCGGATCACCTACTACGCCCAGGCGCAGAGCCGCCTTTGGTACACGATGGAGGTGGTCTACGATCCCGACAATATCCTGCGGGAACAGACGCTTCGACTGATGGTGGATGGAGAAAATTACATGTACGACGGCTTTCTATCCGGTTGCGATGAAATTGATTTTCGGGAGTTTGCCGCCGCCTACGAACGGCTGAACCGCAATCAGGAACGGATCATCGATCACCTCAGTCAAGGTGATCTCCCGGTCGATGCCCCCGAGTCACCTCCGGCTTCTTAAGCCAGATTCTCGTTTGTCCTTGATTTTTGAGTCCGCAGGTGGAACTTTTGTCCGAATTCTAATTGCGAAAATGCGCTCCCGACCACAATGGGGGCGCATTTTCTATTTGGGCGGTGAGCAAGCTGCCGCCGAGGGGATTGGCCAGAAGGGGAATGCCCCGACCGGGTTTTCCTCTTTTGACGTTCCAAATCGGGCCGCCCCACCGTACATTCTGTCCTCCGGTTGGTTATCGGCGGGCGGCTTTTGGGTTCCCTTTGGGCTGAGCCATGTAAGAAAATCAGTCCAAGTGTCGAAAAAGGTAACTCTCCTCCGGAAATGGGGGGTGGGAGAAAGGGGTTTCAGGAGGTCGATTATCGGCAATTGAGGTTCCCACGGTGGGCAAGCAGCGGGTCCGCAGTCGGATTCTTCGGCAGGGCAAGACTTACTGGAATTGCTGCAATTAACTGGCTACCACATATTTAACTCCGTTACAAAATTTATTGGTCGCCGGAGTAGATCCGGATGGCCCCGGCCCTTCTGCGTCATTTTGCCATCGCCCTGCGAAAATCCACCGCTCAAAGTCACCAATTGGTTTTGTCACCTTTTTGTGTCAATGTTTTATTTCGCTTCGAAAGTATTTTGTACACATCCAATTGCGCCAGCGAAGCCCAGATTTCTTTTTTTCGCCCCCAATCTGTCGTGGGGCAATTGACAGGAATTGGTTTGGCTTGGGTGTCCATAAAATCGGGAGATGGTGGGGATGGAGATGTAGGGTTCTCTGTCAAGGTGCGGGCTTGTATGTGGCATCAATTCAGGAACAACCTGCATCTCGATTTTGTGGTTTTTGCAATCGTGTTTAACTTTGTCGCGGAAGCGTGGCAGAGTGGTCGAATGCGTCGGTCTTGAAAACCGAAGACCCTTCACGGGGTCCGGGGGTTCGAATCCCTCCGCTTCCGCTGATCGAAGATCAGCTCCGGGGACGAGCGTGGAAGGACGAGGAACGAGGAGTTCTACCGAGAACCCACCCACCCGTCCTTAACCCTGTCCCCGGAGCATTTTTTTGAATTTGAAGGGAGGATTCTGCGGTGTTTGAAAATCAACGATCATCCCCGAGGCAACACGAATTTCCGGGTGAGCATGGACGAACTGACCAGTGCCGGGACGGATGTTGAGCGGCGGCAAAAGCGCGACCGCAATCCCCATCAGCAGCGGACTTCAGTCGGTAAGAAAGATGGGTAGAGGGCGATAAAGGCGGGTATATTGTGGCCTCCATCTTCGATGGGCCGTGGGAGCAGATCAATTACTGGCCCCAGGCGGGACGGTCGGTGAATAAGGGGCAGTGGAAAGTCATAGAGAACTTTTGTAGAGCTAGGCTGAAGCGAGGGAATCAGATAGAAATCGATTTCCAGGCTGTATATGAAGGAAATTCAAAACCACCATTGGGCTTTGAATCGGTAGTCACTTATATTGAAAACGGTCAAAAACAAAGCCGTCGTTTTGCCATCGACAATGAAGAGCAACGTGAAAGATCAAAAAAAAATTCAGCATCTGGCCCAGGCCACCTTAGATGCCACCCCTGATGATTGGTATGAAGTGCGGCTTACCATTTTTTTACCAGCCCACATCACGTGCTTCTGAGTGTAACATTTTGTTCAGAGAAGGTGGGGAATGGGAATCAATGGATCTAAATTTACCCTTCTCCGACTTTAAAACCTGGATGAAGGAACTGCTAGCATTCACTTCAGAGAATGCTTTTACCAACTGGAATAGGCTGATTTTGCCTATCCGTTTTGACGGGAGATTTGATGCTGAATATGGATGGGATGCGGAGTATGGTGCCCTTGCTTAGAATGACATGCCGCATGTTCCAAAACTGAAATATCCCGGATCAGCCTTCGAATAAGCTACTAACTGATCCGGGAGGTGGATACTATTCGTCCCTCTCGGGAAGCGGGAAAGCAACCTGTTCAAGTGCGGAAATCCATCCTGCCGTCCCGGAATCCACCAGGGTCTTGAGCTGCGGGCCAGGCGGAAGCCGATGTTGTTGTTGCGGTTGTCGGGTTCCGCGTTGTTGCGATAAGCTACCCGGCAATTGCGCGGGTGGTTGATCCAACTGCCGCCACGGTTCACACGGTTGTCGCCCTGCGGTTACTTCCCTCCCCTAATATACGATTTCGCAGTGCTTTGCTTTGGGCGTGGTCAACGACAAAGGATAAAACCGACGAGATTCGTCGTTGGTATTCTGCTTCATCCCAATCCCCAAGTGCAAGTTTGCGCGCACCCTCACAAAGGCGCTTCTCCAACCGTTTCTTGCTTCGCCGTGATAGGCGGGTATATCCTGGGAATAACCGATAGCCGACGAAATTCATGCCATGGGCTGTCTTGTTCAATTCTTCGATCTTGAGAGACAGTTTCAAGTGCTCCGCCAGATAGGCCCGGAATCGATCTCTGGCCACCAACAATTGGGCTTTGTCGTTGCTCCACATGACCATGTCATCCATGTAGCGGAGGTAGGCCGGAACCCTGATCTCATGCTTGACAAACCGGTCTCCAGGTGCCAGGTAATGATTCGCAAAATACTGGCTGGTCAAATTGCCAATTGGAAGACCATTTTCACAGTGGTCAGCAGGGTAGGAATCCAGAATTCGGCTAAATATTCTCAGCAGAGCTTGATCTTTGAAGCGGCGCTCGAGCATCTGAATCAGAATGCTATGATTGATGCTGGCAAAATATTTCCGTACGTCAAGTTTCAAGTACCAGGAATACTTACGGTGGAACTGCTCTGCCCGATGCAATGCCGCATAGGTTCCTTTTCCTTTTCGCGTGGCGTAACTGTCAAAGACCTGGAACTTTTCAAATGAATCATGGCAAATATTCATCAAAGCATGGTGCAATACCCGCTCCGGGAAAGGGGCTGCGCAGATAGTTCGTTCCTTAGGATCGTAGATCGTGAAGTAATGGTAATCGCCCAATGCCACATCACCAGTCAAAAATTCTTCACGCAGTCTCCCCAAGCAGAAATCCAGTTGCGAACGGAACGCTTCCACTTCCCGTTTCCCCTCTTTTCCCTTTGCCGCCTTCCAAAAGGCCAACCGCAGATTGTCGGGATCAGCAATTCGCGGCATCAGGTTTCCTTCACGTTTCATTTTGCGTCATTTCACCGTACAATTCTAGGAGACGTCTGCCGTACTTCGAAACCTTTTTCTCCCCGATGCCTGAGATGCCCTTCAACGCCGCAGACGTGAGTTCATCAAGTTGAGCGATCTTGGCCATCTCAGCATCCGTGAAGACCGCAAATGCGGGGACTGCCTCCGCTTCCGCGATCTGCTTGCGGCAGACACGCAGGTCAGAAAAAATCTTGAAAGCTTTGGGGTTCAGCACCTGTTTGTAGTCCACTTTTCCTCTTTTGCTCCCTCCCGTTCCTTTGCTTGTGACAGGACCGTGAATGTACCGCACGCAAAAGCACCAATAGGCACCACGCTCCGTCTGAACAAACTCTTGCTGGACCTCCAATACCCGCTGGCTGCGCAAAAAGCCATTCAACTCCTGCAAGCCTGGCGCATCGTCGAAAGCAGAAATGGTAAACAATCTCATCTGCATAGCAATACTATTTTTTTCGTCCCGCTCCGCGGGAATACTCCATTCCGGCCACTCCGGTCGCCGTCGTCATCCTTCCTCCTTGCTCCCTGCGTCGCCTCCATTCCGTAAGCTCAAGACAACGGCAGGCTGGATTAGCCGCAGCTATGAACTGCGGGCCAGGCGGAAGCCGATGCGGCTGTCGCGGTAGTCGGGTTCCGCGCCGCGGCGATAAGCCACCCGGCAATAGCGCGGGCGGAAGATCCAACTGCCGCCACGGCACACACGGTAGTCGCCAGATTCATCTATCCAGGCTCCTCCATCGGTAGGTGCCCCCCTATAGTTTCCCTGCCAGTGGTCCTGGCACCATTCATAGACATTGCCACTCATATCGTGCAGGCCCAATTCGTTGGGCAGTAGCTCCCCTACCGG
>JBCCQH010000051.1:0-51635 GCA_039024435.1 Bacteroidota bacterium | reverse complement strand
TAATTCTGCGATTTTGCTATGGCATCTTTTTCCGCCCCTCTTCAGCTATTTTCTCGCCCATAGCTTTGGCTATGGACTCCAAAATGAGCTTCGATGGACAAAAAAATCTGCACTAGCAAATTTCACAAACCAATTTTAAACCGCCTCTAAGATTGCGGTTTATTCATCGCAATCTTCTCGGTCGTCGAGATGATAATGGAGGGAGACTCGGACGGCGAGATGGGTCTCAGTATTCTGGTTATTCCAAGTTGCGGCAAGGATGGGAGGGACATGGTCGGGCCGGCCGGTAGGCCGGCCGGCCTGAGCAAAGCGAACTACCCGAACACCCAGGTAACCCTACCACGGTCGCGGCCCCCCACATAAAATTGATCGGTGATCGCACATTTATCCCGCATTTTTTAAAACGCACTTAACATTTCGGGAATCTTTTTTCATCTTTCGCCATGTCACAAAATGCCTCGGTGGCGGCGATGGCGCCCTGGAAAGCAGTACTGCCCGGTCTGTTGATGTTGGGGCTGTATGGTTTGGCGGCGTTTTTTCCTGAAGCCCTGTGGGGACTACACTATCCGATTTTTTTGCCGCCGGTGGTTCGGACGGTGTTTTTTGCGGTGGCGGGCTTGCTGGTGGCTTCACCTTTTTTCCTCAACTGGTCCGATTTGGTGGCGCGGGTACCCGAGCGGGATGGCTACCGCTACTTGCGTTGGGGAATTGCCCTCGGGATGGGGGCGCTGTGTTTGGCATTTCCCATTGCTTCTGATTATTACGGCGATGCTCAGGAGATGATCCGCAATCTGGACGGGAGGGTGGAGGCGTACGACCCGCGGATGGTCCGGGAAGCTCTGCTGCCGATTTTTGACTTCAAAACGGGGACAATTTCGTTTTACGCGGCGATCAGTCTCCTGGCTTACTGGTTGGACGCGAATGTCTTGCAGACGCTTTTTGTACTGGAAGCGGTTGCGGCGGTGGTATTTGTCTGGTTGTGGCTGCGCCTCTGTCGGGAGGTCATCCACCGTCCTGGGGGGCGTTTTCCGCTGGAGATGATCGGGTTGACGACGCCGGCTTTGCAGGTTTATTTTGGCCACGCGGAAAGCTACGTTTTTCCGATGACGCTGAACCTGGCGTTTGTGGTGGTACTCGTGCTGTTTGTGCGCCGGCGATCACCGGGCTATTTCTGGGCGCTGTTGCCATTGCTGTATCTTGCGGTGAAATTCAGCATTACGGGCGTCCTGCTGCTGGTTCCCTTTGGGCTGGCGACGGTGTTTTTCCTGGGCTTGCGCCGCGGGGAAGGTTCGGGTTTCTGGACGGGGTGGCAAGTGCTGTACCGGGTGCTTTTTCCGGGAATTGTGCTGGGAATCGGGGTCTACGTTTTTGTCACGAAGAGTGTGTTTGGGGGGCGGTTTTACACGGATGAAACGGTCCTGGATGTGATTTTCCTGCCGGTGGCCACTCCGGAAGCGGCCCCGCTGGACCGCTATAATTTGTTCAGCCTGGCCCACCTGGGGGACTACATCAATCTGTGGTTCCTCTGGTCGGCGCCCGGCTTGTTGTTGCTGCTCGGTGGGAGTTGGCGGGCAAATCTGAAGGTTTGGGATCCGGCTTTGCTGATGGTTGGGGCGGGATTTGGGGTCTATTTTCTCTTTTTCTTTGTGCTGAATCCGCTGCTCGGTATGCACAATGATTGGGACTTGATGTCGCTGCCGGTTCCCCTGTTTTTGGGGGTGGTGGTATTGGTGGCCGGGCAAATGGAAGTGCAGGGACGGCTGTTGCCGCTGTCCGGGAGTCTGTTGGCATTTTGCTTGCTGGGGCTGAGTACCTTTATCGTGAATGCGGATCAGGCGGCGCTGTCCCAGCGGATGGAGGTGGTCGGTTCGCGCAACTTTCGTACCTCGTACATCGGCTCCATCACGAGCTGGAAGTGCGCGCTGAATGCAGAACCGGAGGTGGAGCGGGAAATTGGGCGGCTGCAGCGGATTTTGGCGGGAAATGCGCCCTATGTGACCTGGGGCAACGATCCGGAGTACGCATACCTGCACTGGCGGCTGGGGACGGTGTACGAGAAAAAACAGCAGAACCTGAACGCGGCGGTAGCACAATACCTCAAAGCGCGGGACGCAGCGCCATTTTTCGGCATTAATCTGAATCACTTGGTCGGCGCGCTTTTCTATTTGGGGGACTACGCCCGCGCCGACGAGTACGCGGAGGACATGATCCGCTATCCTTATCCGGATCGGCCTACGGCGCTGCGGGCGGGGGTACAGGTGGCCCTCGAAGCGCAGAATTGGCCGCGGGCTTTGGCCCGCACCCGGGCCTACTTGGAAATCGCGCCCGGTGACGCGCTGTTTCAGGAAATCGGTCGGCGCCTGGAGACCGGGGAATCCCGAGAGACGATTCGGGAATTGGCGCGGTAGGTGGCGGGGAGGGCGCGGAAATGGGGGAGAATTTCTATCTTGGGTGACTAAATCACCCGAGGTCTTGCAAGCTTTGTTCCGCCGCACATACCGTTTCTTCGCGAAGATTCCTCCGGAAGTCGAGGTGCAGAATTGGCGTTTTTACTTGGTCAGCAATTTCGCGAATACGCTGGGCTTGGTGATGCAGCTTTTTTGGTTGATTTTTTACCTGGTCATGGACCTTCCGGAGTTGCTGGCCGTGACGGGGGTGGCCACGCTGATCATGGGAATCAATGCCGGGTTGATTCGCCGGAATCAATTGTACTTGGCGGCGGTCTTGGTGGTCGTGGTGTTGGTGGGGCAATTTTCCTTCGTGACGCGCTACCTGGGTCTGGGTCTGGAATTCCAGTACTACATCCTGCTGATCGCGATCTTTCCGCTGAACATTTCCGGTGCCCATTCCTGGCTGAAGTACGTACTGTTTACGGTCTGTCTGGGAGCTTTCATCGGCGTGGAGTTTTTGTTTGACGCAGCCGTTCCCATCGTGGACCTGAAATCGGAGGTGGCTTTTGGCATCCGCATTTTCAATATGACGTCGAGCTTCATCGCCTTGGGCATTTACGCGATTTTTTACAACTACGCCATCAATCGGACGGATGACCGTTTGGAGGAAATGTACGAAGAGGCAGAAAGCTTGCTGCACAATATTCTCCCGCAACCCATCGCCGAGGAGCTCAAGGAGGATCCCCACGCCATTGCCACTAAGTATCCGGCGGTTTCGGTGGTCTTTGCCGATCTGGTGGGCTTCACTCAGCTTTCCACCCGGATGAAGCCGATTGAGTTGGTGAATTTGCTGAACGATATTTTTTCTCGCTTCGATGACCTTGCCGAAAAGCACGGCATGGAAAAGATCAAGACGATTGGGGACGCTTACATGGTCGTGGCCGGGCTGCCTAAGGTGGTTGCAGATCACGCCCCGCGCAGTGCCCGTATGGCACTCGACATGCTGGAAGAGGTCAAAGTGTTCAATCTCGCGGAAGATACCCGCCTGGCGATCCGCGTGGGGATTGCCTCGGGGGAGGTGGTCGCGGGGGTAATCGGCAAAAAGAAGTTTTCCTACGATCTGTGGGGGGATACGGTCAATACGGCTTCCCGCATGGAGTCGCACGGATTGCCGGACAAAATCCAGGTCTGTGCTTCGACCCATCACCTCTTGCGGGATGAATTTGAATTGGAGGAGCGAGGGACCATCGAGGTCAAAGGCAAGGGGGCGATGCGGACTTGGTTTCTTTTGCGGCCGGTAGAAAACGGCGCGGCCTTTCCCTAAAAACGTCCTATTCGTCATACACCCCGATTTTCCCGTGCATATAGTTGGCGATCCTTGGGGTAATTTTGATTCATGTCGGATCAGGCCATTCAGCACGCGTATCCTCTTCCCGGGAAACTGGTTCCGGTCCCAAACTTGAGTCACGGTGATCTGCTCACGGGCAATTTGCTGGTTCAGGGGGACAATCTGCCGGTTTTGCAGCTCTTGGCGGAGCGCCACGCAGGGCAGGTGCAGTGTATCTACATTGATCCGCCCTACAATACCGGCAACGCTTTTTCTCATTACGCCGATCAGTTCAGCCACCAAGCCTGGCAGGACATGATGCGGCCCCGGCTGCGGGCCATGCGCGACTTGATGCGCGATTCGGGCATTTTTTTCTGTTCGATTGGGGACGATGAGATGGCTTATTTAAAGATCTTGTGCGACGAGGTTTTTGGGCGACAAAATTTCATCGGCAATTTGATTTGGGAAAAGAAGAAAAAGCCTTCCTTTCTGGCGCACCTGGGTACGGTGACGGAGTATGTGCTGGTCTACGCGCGGGATCGGGCGCAGGCGGACCCTTTGTACTACGGCACGACCACCGCCAATAAAAACTACCCGCTCAACAATGCGGGCAATGGGGTGCGGACGTTGTGCTTTCCGGCGGGAGCGGTGGAATTCGGCCTGCCGGATCAGGCGGTGAAGCCACAGGACATGAGCGGGGGCAAGGTCATCACCCGGCTGCTCGATCGGGTGGAGATTGTCAATGGCCGCAACCGGGCGGCGTTTCGCTTGGTCGGAGAATGGCGCTATTCCCAGCGCAAACTGGACGCGGTGGCAGCGGCCGGAGAGCGCATCCGGATCAGCCGCAATCCGTTTCGTCCGAATCATGTGCGGGTGGGGCGGCGCCCCAAAAAGATGAAAAATTTGCTGAGTGTGTCGCATTATGGAATGTCGACGTACGAAGATGCGACGCTGGAGAGCCGGGTCTTGTTCGGGGCGCAGGCAGCTTTTGCTTACCCCAAGCCGGAGCAATTGATTCGCACGCTGATTGAGTCGGCGACGCAGCCGGGCGATTGGGTGCTGGATGCATTTTTGGGGAGCGGAACGACGGCGGCGGTGGCCCACAAATGCGGTCGGCGCTGGATCGGGATCGAAACGGGATCTCACGCCGAAAGCCTGTGTGTCCCCCGAATGCAGCAGGTCTGCGAAGGCCGCGACGGTTTGCCCCTGAGCGCGGCCCTGAACTGGCAGGGCGGCGGTGGGTATACTTTTTTGCGCTATTTGGCGGGATAGGGGCTTGGGCGGAGCTTCCATTGACCGTTACCTCTTTCCACCCCAGCCATCTATACGCAAAAAGGGAGGCCGCAGCCTCCCTTTTTGCGTATAAAGTCGTGTTGTTCGATCAGTAGCGGTAGTAGTCCGGCTTGTATGGCCCTTCTACCGGGACGTCGATGTACTTGGCCTGTTCGGTGGAAAGGGTTTCCAGCTCCACCCCGATCTTCGAGAGGTGCAAGCGGGCCACTTTTTCGTCGAGGTGCTTAGGCAGTACGTACACTTCGTTGTTGTAGTTGTCGCTGTTGTTCCAAAGCTCGATCTGGGCCAGGGTTTGGTTCGAGAACGAGTTGGACATGACGAAACTCGGGTGGCCGGTGGCACAACCCAGATTTACGAGGCGGCCTTCGGCCAAAACGATGATGTCGTTGCCATTCACATTGTAGATGTCGACTTGCGGCTTGACGTTGACCTTTCCATCGCCGTGGTTTTCGTTCAGCCAGGCGACGTTGATCTCGTTGTCGAAGTGGCCGATGTTGCAGACAATCGTCTTGTCTTTCATTTTGGTGAAGTGCGAAGCGTCGATCACGTTGAAATTACCGGTGGCGGTGACCACGATATCGGCGAGGCCGACGGCGTCTTCCATTTTTTTGACTTCGTAGCCTTCCATTGCGGCCTGCAGGGCACAGATCGGGTCGATTTCGGTGACGATGACCCGGGCACCTGCACCGCGGAGGGATTCGGCGGAACCTTTGCCGACATCACCGTAACCGGCGACGACGGCCACTTTTCCGGCCATCATGACGTCGGTGGCGCGGCGGATGGCATCGACCAGCGACTCGCGGCAGCCGTACTTGTTGTCAAATTTCGATTTCGTGACCGAGTCGTTCACGTTGATGGCCGGCATGGGCAGGCGGCCGGCTTTCTGGCGCTCGTAGAGGCGGTGTACCCCGGTAGTGGTTTCTTCGGTGATGCCTTTGATCCCGGCAACCAATTCGGGATGGTGATCCAAAACGAGGTTGGTGAGGTCACCCCCGTCGTCGAGAATCATGTTCAGCGGCTTGTGCTCGTCGCCGAAGAACAGCGTTTGGGCGATGCACCAGTCGTATTCTTCTTCGGTTTCCCCTTTCCAGGCAAACACCGGAACGCCCGCGGCGGCGATGGCGGCGGCGGCGTGGTCCTGGGTCGAGAAGATGTTGCAAGAGGACCAGCGCACATCCGCTCCGAGATCTACCAGCGTTTCGATCAGTACTGCCGTCTGAATCGTCATGTGCAGGCAACCGGCGATGCGCGTTCCTGCCAGCGGCTTGGAAGCGGCGTATTCTTCGCGGATTGCCATCAAACCCGGCATCTCAGCTTCTGCCAGACGGATCTCTTTCCGGCCCCACTCGGCGAGCGAAATATCTTTGACTTTGTAATCTAAGGAGTCGACCATAAGATTGTTTCCTGTTTTTCAGTGATTAGAATTGAGGCGCAAAATTAATGAATTTCCCCACTGATTCAAACCCCCAAACCGCGCAATGGTTTTCCGGAAGACCATGAATTTCAAGCCTTCTCCAGGACATTTGCGGTCACGTATGCTGACCCTGTCGGGGAAATGCGTAACTTTCCGTACTAATGTACTTTGGAATATGAAGAAATCGCTACTCCTATTGGTGTGGAGCCTCATTGCCGCGCCGCTCACCTTTGCCCAGACGCTTACCTTACTCGACACCGTGCAGTTCAGTTTTGTGACCAATCAGCTCGGTGATGTCGGATCTTCTGATTGTTGGGGCTGGATCGGTCCCGATGGCACCGATTACGCAATCATCGGCAACTACGACAATGTGGCTTTTGTGCGCGCCTCCGATGGTGCGGTGCTCGATGTGGAAGTCGCCGCCGACCAACAGGATGGATATTACCACCGCGATATGGTGACCTACCGCAATTACTGCTACGTGGTCGCGGAGATGACCGGTACCCGTGAAGGGCTGATGGTGTTTGATCTCTCACCTCTGCCGGATAGCGTACGCTTTGTGGGCACCTACACTGCAATGGGAAACTTGGTCCGCTCCCACAACCTCGATGTTGATACGGCGACCGGTTACCTCTACCTCGAAAGCGATGAATTCCAAGGTCCTTCCGGTGTCGAGATCATCGACATCAGTGACCCGGAAAACCCAAATTTGGTCAATTTCATCTCGGTTCCGGCAACCCACGACATCCACGCCCGCAATGATACGCTCTGGGTCGCGGAAGGATCGGCCCGGGCATTTTCCGTTTATGACGTGAGCGACAAACAAAATCCGGTCCTGCTTGGGCGCGTCGCCAGTCCCTCCTTTGGGTACTGCCACAACATCTGGCCGAGTGACGATGGTAAATTTTTCGTGACCACCGAGGAAACGCCCAACCGCACGGTAAAAATCTGGGACGCTACCGACATGTCCAATATCGTTCAGCGTGGCACCTACTTGGGCGCGAACAACCTCGCGCACAATGTCCACATCCAGGGCAACCTCATTTTCATCTCGCACTACACTGCCGGCGTGACCGTCGTCGATTTCTCCGATCCCGATCAGCCGGTAGAAATCGCCGCCTACGACACCTATCCCCAAAACAACTTTGGGAACTTTTTCGGCTGCTGGGGAACATTTCCCTACACGAACAACAACTATGTCTACGCCAGCAATTTCGAAGGTACCCTGTTCATCCTCGAATGGGATGCAACCGCGATCAACGTCGACGAAGCGGCGCCCCGCGGTCCGGGCCTCACCTATCCGAATCCTTTTACCGAAGTCACGAATATTCCCTTCGGACTTGACGCCACTACACCGGTCAACATTTCGGTTTACGATCTCCAAGGTCAGCACGTGGCGACCTTGATGGACCGGGAACTCGACGCGGGAAGCTACGTGCTCCCCTGGCGGCCCCGGATGGAACTTTCCGGCGGCCTGTACATCATTCGCCTGGATGCCGGATCGGCCAGTGGGGTCCGTAAAGTGGAACTCCTGCGCTGAATTTGAATCCCCGCACTTCTGCTCATGAAAAGCTTTTTTGCCCTATTGGCGACGTTGCTCATCGCGCAGAGCACCGCCTTTGCCCAGAACCAGAACCTCTCGAATGGATTCATCTTCGAGGGAGAACCCTACCTTGCGGTCAATCCCAGCAATCCGCAGCACCTGGTGGTCGCCTGGATGGGGTTTGTGTTTCAGCAGCCGGTCACGATGAAGACCCGGGTGACCTTTGACGGAGGCCAGTCCTGGAGCACTACGGTCAACTTGCCCCATTTTTCCACCACCTGGGGCTCCGCCGACCCCTCGATCCAATTCGATGCGGCGGGCGATGTCTTCGTGTGCTACGTTGATTTTTCTGAGCCGGACTCAGGGGCCATCTATACCCTGAAGTCAACCGACGGGGGGCTTTCCTGGGGAAATCCGGTGGTGGCCCTTGACATTGGTGCCGATGGGGGCCAGCGACCGATTGACCGACCTTGGTTCACGATTGACCGTTCCACTGGTCCCTACCGGGATCACCAATACCTCACAACCATGCCGCCCCAGTGGGTAGCCCTGCCCAAGCGTTCCTATTTTGTGCGTTCCACCACTGGCGGCACCGCTTGGGAGCCGTGGCGCTACCTCGATACCTTGAATTACCTGGTCGGTCCCGCGATTGCCAGCCCGATGCCCGCGCCCGCCGTCTCCGCCGATGGCACCTTCCACGCGATCTATCCGAGCTGGGAAACCTCCCAGAACCTCTTTCCCGGATATTTCCACGCTTCCAGCACCGATGGGGGCGCTAGCTTCAGCTACCACGATGTCTACTTTGGCCTGTTCAATCCTTCCGATAGCCTCGCCAAGAAGGGCTACCGCCTCGCGACTGACCCCTCGGATCCGGATCATTTGGCGCTTTTGATGGTGGCGGATCTCAGCGGAGACCTGGACGTGTACCTGCTGGAATCTACTGATGCCGGCCAAAACTGGACTGCACCGCTCCGCGTAAACGATGACCCCGCGGGCACCGGTGTCTTGCAGGACTTGGTCTGGGCGGACTTTGACCGGGATGGGGATCTGATCGTAACCTGGCGGGACCGGCGCAGTGGAAATGGCTCCGGCTACGCGCAAGCTTCGGAGATTTGGGGCGCCGTGCGCTGGAAAGATTCGACCAACTTTGCCCCCAATTTCCCCATTTCCGATTTGCTGTCGGTTTACGATACTACCTACGGTCCACTCTCGGGCAACGATTTCATGGGCTCGGTCCTGGTCGATGACACGCTGAGTGCGGTCTGGGGCGATGTGCGGCAGGGACGGCTGAACATCTACTTTTCCCGGATTGCGCTGGGAAATATGACCACGGCGCTCGAACAACAAATCGGCGGTGAGGAATTGCCGGAACTGCACCTTTTCCCGAATCCGACCGACAACAGGATCGAATTGCGGGGTGATTGGCTGCATTCGGCGGAGTTAATCGGGAGCAATGGGCAGAAGCTCGGTTCCTGGAAGATCGAAGGTCCCACGTTTGCCGTTCCCCTGGAAAATTGCCCGGCCGGTACGTATTTCCTCCGGGTGCAAACCAACCGCGGAATGGTCGCGAAAAAACTCGTTAAGCAGTAAAGGCGGTTACCCACTTTGCCGGATTGATTATCTTTGGGCATGGCATTTCCTTCCTGGCTGCCCCTGGGCCTGGCCATCCGCGACTACTACGCGTCCGGTGAACGAAAACTCATCAAGGTGTTCACCAAGGATGGCGATATTACGCCCTATTCGGTCGATCTCTTTTTTCGGGACTATGAAGATTTCAGCATCTACGATGAGATGGGCTGCGCCCTTGCGCGGGGACGGGTGCTGGACGTCGGGGCGGGTGCGGGGTGCATTTCCATTTTCCTGCAAGAAGAACTGAACCGGGAAGTCACCGCTATCGACGTTTCCGGGGAAGCGATTGCTGTTGCCCGCGAGCTGGGAGTGAAAGACGCCCGTCACCTCGACTTTTTTTCCTTGACCGGGGAGCGGTACGACACGATCCTGCTGCTGATGAATGGCATCGGGTTCGTGCGGGATTTAGTGGGATTGGAGCGCTTTCTGGAACACGCCAAAGGGCTCTTGGAGCCGGAGGGCCAAATCTTGTTCGATTCTTCGGATCTGAAGTTTGCCGACATTGGGACAGCGGAGTTGCGGGAAGACGTGCGGCACTATTTCGGGCAGGTATGGTACCAAATGGAATACCAAGGCATCCGGGGCGCCGCCTACTACTGGCTGTACCTGGATCCACTCACGATGCGGGAATACGCGGAGAATGCCGGTTACAACGTCGAAATCGTTCACGAAGCGGGTGAGGGCTATTACTTGGCCCGGCTGACCCTGGCCGGGACCGGGAATTAAGCCAAAATTCACTGGAAAACTTCGTGGGGAACCTTTAACTTGATCTTGATTTCCGGCAAACGGCAAAATGCATGGAGCCAACCACAAGTGCAGAAGCAGCCGCCCATCTTTTTCGAGGCCTCCGGGGAGGCCGGCTGCGCAACCTTACCCAAGAAGCAGATATCATCCGTTTCCAAGTGCTGTTGCCGCAAGTGGCCTCGGTCCGCAATCCCGATTTTACCTTTTTTTATTGTACTCTGAAAGGATGCTCCCGTTTTTCCCTGCAACCTTTCCGCAACACCGATACCCGCGTGGAAGAATTGTCCACAATTGAGCGGCTGGACATGGTGATCCATTCGGCCAAGGTAAGCCCCGGTCCGGTGGTCAGTGTGTTGTGTGGGCACAAAGGGGTGGAAGATGGCGCCCGCCTAACGATTCGATCCGAACATGTCCAAGTATGGGACGAAGCTTTCGATCCGGTGACCGCTCCCGAACTCGAACGGATCCAAAACCAGGGATCATAATCCATCGGGACCGATTGGGTACCGGTCAGACAGAAGGTCCATGAGGCAATGGTAAATCGCCCGCGTTCAGAGGCGGAAAAAGATGCCATAACAAAATCTCAGGATTAAATTTAAACCGCCTCTCAGAAAGTGTACAAAATACTCAATCCGGCCGTGCCGAAGCGCACCGGCAAATCGTTCAGTTCGGGCACGATCAAAGTAGGACGAATGAGGCTCCAATTGAAGCGGAACAGATAATTTGAAAAGCGGGTCTTCAGCCCGATTTCCACGACGGCCGAAGGATTGACCCAGCCTTCGGTCAGGCGCACATTGTAGAGGTTGCCGAGATTGTCCTGGAAGATCTGCGAGTGCAGCATGTAAGTGTAGGTGGCACCGATTCCGGCACCGATTCCAAACTTCTGCTCATTGTAAGGCGTGGCTCCGGCTCCGACCCGGGCCAACAAAAACACCGGGGCTTGGGCCTGCAAGCTGGTTCCAAATAGGCTCGAAAAGATAAAGGAAAAGTTGCCGTTGGGATTGATGCCCAGCGAGACCTGATCGTTTGAGTGCAGCAGCGTGTAGTTCATGCCCAGGCTGAGTCCGTAAAAGGGGATGCGCCAAGGAGAAGGCGACCCTTGCGGAGTCATGGACACAAACTGATAGGTAAACCCACCGTGAAAGGTCGCTTTGTCCCGGAGTTGGGCCTGTCCGAGTTGGGCAATGAGCAGGGCGCCGATAAATCCGATGATGTATTTCCTCAACATGGGGTTTAATTTAATACCAGACTTTAAAAATAAGGTACTTTTATCAATAAACCGCGTGGGCGAAGATTTTGTTGCTTTTTCGCCCAAGTGGTCACCGAAACTCGATTGGACCCGGAATGACAGCAATGGGCAACTGAATATCGCTCCCGCGAACGGCAGTCAACCCGGAGTTTCCCTAAGGTGAAAACGGGTATAAATACGGAAACTCAGTCACAGGAATCAGTATTCAAATGATTGATAATCAGTGGGAAGCAATTTGTTTCGGGGTTCGGAATGTATTTCTTTGCAAATCAAAATATTTCTTTATTTTTACCCCGTTCAATCTTTGGTCGTCGTGGAAACCATCTACTCTGCATATCAACATCAAAGCGCGCAATTCGAGCCCGAACAGGTTCGGAACAACTCACTGCGTCTGTTGATGCGTCCCAACCTGTTGCAGTATGCGGTCCTCTCCGAAGCGGGTAAAATCCTCGCCGCCAAAGAGTACCGCTCCAAAATCGACCTGGACTATTCGGACTTTTTTGATGCGGTTTACGCCCAGGATTACTTCCTCAAAGAGGACTACGCTTCGATCCGGGTGATCAACGGAACCCTGGAATTTTCGCTGATTCCCACCCGTCTTTTCCAGCCCAAGCAGGTCAAAGAATTCGCCGGTGCCCTCATCAAAGAGAGCTTTGAAGTGGACCACCTCGACTACCGCAACATGGATGCGGGCCACGCTACTGCGATTTTCACGGTGCCCTTCCCGGTCAAGCAGAAGTGCGATTTCTACCTTGAAGCCCCGGAATATGTGCCGTTTTGCCTGCCGGCCATCAATCTAGCGGTGGCCCTCGCGGATACCTACCCCGATTTGATCTTGGTCCACATTTTTGCCGGTGAGTTTGTCCTGACTGGACTCAAAGCCGGTAATCTGCACATCTGCAATGCGTACAATTACGTCGGGGTGACCGACATCGTGTATTTCGTCCAGTTGGTCATGGACACGCTGAAGCAAGACCCCAAATCGACTCAGGTGCTGGCCATCGGCGAGTTTGAATTGGAAAGCGAATTGTTGCGGCAGTTGCGCAAGTACATTCCGGGCATCGAAGTGCCGCAGAAAGCACTCACCGATTGCTTTGTTACCCGCAGTGAAAAATTGCCTACCTGGCGCTACGCCTACCTTACCTACTGATTCCACTTCCGGTTTCATCGCCTATCTTTGCCCCGATGCGCATCATCGGAGGAAAGTACAAGGGGCGCCAAGTACACGCTCCCAAAGGCTTGCCGGTCCGCCCTACGACCGACCAAGCCAAAGAGGGTTTGTTCAATATCCTGCGCCACCGGATGCTCCTTGGCGGCGCCCGGGTCCTGGATTGTTTTGCCGGGACCGGCAACATGAGTTACGAATTTCTGAGCCGGGGGGCCGCCCATGTCACCGCGGTGGACCGCCATCCCGGCTGCTTGCGCTTCATCCGCACCCAATTTGCGATCCTGGCACCGGACCGAGGCCACACCGTCAAATCCGATGTTCTCCGTTTTCTGCAAAAAGATAGTGGCGTTTACGACATCATTTTCCTGGATCCACCCTACGCAATGGCTGGTCAGGCCGAGCTGGTGGCGACCTGTTTTCGGCGTAATTTGCTTCGGGAAGGGGGCTGGCTCATCCTCGAGCACGCCACCCGGGAAGACCACGGACCCTCGCCCTATTTTGTGGAGCTGCGCAGATATGGCAGCAGCGCGTTTTCCATTTACCAATACCCTGACTCCGCAGAAGCATGAATGCCAAGCCCCTTTTCTCCCTTTTACTGTCTCTGATGTTGTTGCTGGTGGCTTGCTCGGGGAGCAATGGCTCCGAGGCGAAACCCAAAGACAAAGACGCCCACAAAATCACCCACATTACATGGCGGGAAATCTTCCAACAAGACACAATCACCCTGGGCGACACTCTGCATCTGCCCTTTGTATTCTACAATTCGGGATGGAAGCCAGTGCAGTTGGTCGAATGCGCGCCGCAAAATGCTTTCTGCGCCTGCATTGTCCCTACCGATACTGTTCCGCTGGGCGGGCAAGACACCGTATTTGCCCATTGCGTACCGCCGGACACCGGAAATTTCGTCGCCTTCTTCACTGTGACCCATACCAGTCCGCAACAGCCCGAATTTTACCTGAGCCTCAAAGTTCAGGTGGAACCACGGGAATAACCTCGCCGGGACAATCGGCGGAGGCGCCCCGGCATTAGGAATTATTCCTTACCTTCAGGGTCACAATACGGAATTCTCAAAATGGCTGAAAAAAAACTCTTCCTGCTGGATGCGTATGCGCTGCTTTACCGGGCGCATTTTGCTTTTATCAAAAATCCGCGCCTCAACTCAAAAGGGGAAAATACCTCGGCGGTGTTCGGCTTTGTGCTGACGCTGCTCGGCATCATCGAGAAGGAACGCCCCACCCACTTGGCGGTCGCCTTTGACCTGTCCGGGCCGACCTTTCGCCACGAGATGTTTCCCGAATACAAGGCCAACCGGGAAGAAATGCCCGAAGACATCCGCATGGGCATTCCGATGGCCCGCCGCCTGCTGAAAGCCCTCAACATTCCCATTTTGCAATGGGAAGGTTACGAAGCCGATGACGTAATCGGCACCATTTCCAAGCGCGCGGAGAAAAACGGATTCCAGGTGTTCATGGTCACTCCGGACAAAGACTACGCGCAGTTGGTCACCGAAAACGTATTTCTCTACAAACCGTCCCGCGCCGGCAATGGCATTGAGATTTACGACCGGGAAATGGTCGAGAAAAAGTTTGGTGTCCCCCCGGAGCACGTCGTGGATTTCCTCGGTCTGAAAGGGGATAAAGTGGACAACATCCCCGGGATTCCCCGTGTGGGGGACAAGACCGCCGCCCAACTCATCAATGCGTTTGGCACGGTAGAAGAAATCATTGCCCGGGCCGAAGAAATCACCAAGCCGAGCATCCGTAAAACGGTCACCGAAAATGCCGAACAAGGGCGCCTCTCGAAAGTCCTGGCGACGATTGAAACGGAAGTCCCCATGCCTTTCGATGAGGACCACTGCAAAATCGGGGATCCGGACCGCGAAGCGACCACCGAAATCATCGCCGAGTTGGAATTTCGGAATACGGGCAACCGGATTCTGAACAGCCCGATTTTTCGCGGGCATCCCGATGAAGCCAAAGATTTATTTGGCAATCCGGTCGCCGGCTCCGCCCCTTCCACTGCCGCGGGCGCCACGACCGATGCCGCCCCCGCCGAAGAGCCGAGCTACGAGACAATTGAGAGCCGCGCCCACAATTACATTCACGTCAAAACCGATGCGGAACTGGCCCAGGTCATCGCCGACGTCAAGGCTGCGGGCTCCTTCTGCTTCGATACCGAAACCACCGGACTGAACCCGATGGCGGCAGAAATCATTGCCCTCACCGTGAGCCTGGCTCCCGGTACCGCCTACATGGTGTACTTCCCGGAAGGGGACACCGAAAGCCTCCAGCAATTAGAGACCCTAAAAGAGATTCTGGAATCGACGGAAATCGTGAAGGTCGGCCAGAACCTGAAGTACGATATGCTGCTGCTGAAGAACTACGGCGTGGACGTGTGTGAACCGCTGTACGACACAATGCTCGCCCACTACGTTGTGAATCCGGACCTCGCCCACGGGATGGATGCGATGGCCCGTGAACTGCTGAACTACCAGCCGGTGTCGATTGTCTCACTGATCGGAAAGAAGGGCAAAAAGCAGCTCAGTATGCGGGACGTACCGCTGGATAAGCTTCTGGAATACGCCTGCGAAGACGCCGACATCACTCTCGCGATCAAAGAAAAGCTCGATCCGGCAGTCGATGCCGGCAACGTCCGCAAGGTCCTGGAAACCGTGGAATTGCCCTTGGTACCGGCCCTCACCCAAGTGGAATTCAACGGGGTCAAGGTCGATGAGGATTTTCTGCGCGAATATTCAAAGGAGCTCGAAACTGAGATGCTGAAAATCGAGCAGGAAATCTACAATATGGCCGGGCGGGAGTTCAACATCAATTCCCCCAAACAGCTCGGAGAAATTATTTTTGACGAGTTGAAGCTGGGCAAGGCGCGCAAGACCCGTACCGGTCAGTATTCCACCCGCGAAGAAGAACTGGTAAAACTGGCGGACAAGCACGATTTTCCCGCTTATGTGTTGCGCTACCGCAAATTGGGCAAGCTCAAATCTACCTACGTGGATGCCTTGCCGGCGTTGGTCAATGAAAAAACCGGCCGCATTCACTCTACGCTGAGCCAGGCGGTGACTGCGACCGGGCGCCTCTCTTCGAACAACCCCAACCTGCAAAACATACCCATCCGCACCGACGAAGGGCGGGAGATCCGCAAGGCGTTCATCGCTGAAAATGGGTATACGTTCATGGCGGCAGACTATTCGCAGGTAGAATTGCGGCTCATGGCCGAACTCAGTCAGTCTCCGGCCATGCTGGAAGCATTTTTGGAGAAGCAAGATATCCACCGGGCCACCGCCGCGCGGGTATTTGGTGTGGGGATGGACGACGTGGATGGCGATATGCGCGCCAAAGCTAAAATGGTCAACTTTGGGATCATCTACGGAATTTCGGCCTTTGGCCTGGCGCAACGGCTCAAAATTCGGCGCTCGGAAGCGGCCGAAATCATCGACAGCTATTTCGCGACCTACCCTCAGGTCAAGGCTTACATGGACGCGAGCATCGACCAAGCACGGGACCACGGCTATGCGGAAACGATCATGGGCCGGCGCCGTTACCTCCCCAACATCAACTCCGGCAACGCGACAGTGAAGGGCTTCGCCGAGCGCAACGCCATCAACACGCCGGTACAAGGTTCGGCTGCCGACCTGATTAAGATCGCCATGATCAACATCTACCGCGAAATGAAGCAGCGCAAGCTCAAGTCCCGGATGATCCTGCAGGTCCACGATGAATTGGTCTTTGAAGCGCACAAAGACGAAATCGAAGAGTTGAGTGTCCTGGTCAAAGATCTCATGGAAAACGCGGTCGATTTCAAGGTGCCGATGGAAGTTGAAATCGGACTGGGGAAAAACTGGCTCGAAGCGCACTGAGCAGCGCCCGGACATTTTGCTATATTGGGGCAAATAACCGGCAACTATGGCATCATTTGGATTCAATAAGCAGGCGACCACAGCCAAAGACTCGGGGCCTAAGATGAAAATCTTGACCCGGATCTGCGGATTGGTCCTGATCGGAGGCACTTTTCTGACGTTTTTGTTGGGCGAAAGCTGGCTCACCATTGGGGAGGGGCTCCCAGTGGCCATCGATGCAGTGGGTTTCTCCGGGACGATTGAGGGGCTGTTTGGTGGCACCACGGTTCCCGGCACCCTGACCAAAAGCATCGTGATGCTGGCCTTCCTCGTTTTTCCGGTGATCGGCTTGCTGATGCTGTTGCGTGGTCGCTACAAAGGCGGACAATTGACTTTTCTGTTGCTCTTCAACCTGACGGCTTGGCTCATGGTCAATTTCTTTGGGGGAGAGGCAGATATTTCCGGGAACTTCTTCGCAAACGCGGGCATCGGTTACTGGATTGCCTGCGCGGCGCTCTTCGTTCCGTTTGTGGGCATGATCTTCCTGGATGAAAGCATTTGACCGGTTTCCCCAACTTCGGTTGTGCGGGCTGGTCGTACTGTTGGTGATCGCCCTTTCCCGGTTGTGGTCCCAAACAGCACCGGCGGATACCAACCACGTCAATGCGCTGATCGATGAGGCCCTGACCTATTCTTACACCATTCCTGACAGCACGATTCTGCTCACCGATTCCGCGTTGGGGCTGGCTTATGTCCTGAAGCATGACTTCGGGAAAATGAAGTGTCTGAGTCTGCTGGGCATGATGTATACCGGCAACAGCGAATTCAGCCGCGCCCGGGATACGCTGCAAAAGGGGCTGGCCATCGCAAAAAAGATCAACAGCAAGCGTGGTATCGCCACGACTAGCGGGCGCTTGGGCCTGGTCTACCAGCAAATGGGCTACTACCGGGAAGCCCTCAAATTTCACCGGGTGGCGGTGAAGCTCTACGAAGAGCAGGGGACGAAAAATGGCATTCCGGTCGCTTACAACAACATCGCAATTGTCTACAATTACCTGGGGGATTCGGCTGCGGCGATGCACAGCTACCGAAAAGCATTGGCCCACGCCGAAGCCATCGGGAAAACCCGCCTCATCATCAAGACCAACACCAATATCAGCTACCTCTACAACAAGCGTCGGTTGCTTGATTCAGCGTTGGTGTACCAGCAAAAAGCCCTGGACACCGCCCAGGCCCACGGATTTCTGCTCGAAGAAGCCCACGTGCGCTCGGCAATTTCCCAGACCATGCGCCTGAAAAAGCAGTTTAACTCAGCGATGCATGAACTGGAACAGGTGATGCCCATCTTCCAAAAACTCAATATCCCCTATCGGGTCGCGGCGACTCACGTCTACATGGGGCACATCAAGCTGTTGCAAAATCGCCCCCGGAGTGCAGTTACGGATCTCCAGGAAGCAGTCCGCATTGCCGAAGACATCAATGCCCAGGAGATCAAAAAATCGGCCTTGTTTCACCTGAGCGATGCCTACCAGCGGACCGGACGCACCCAGGCGGCGCTCGATGCGTTCCGCGCCTACCATGACATTGAATCCCAACTCGAAAACGAGGAAATCCGCGCGGAGTTGGAACAAGTCAAGACCAAATTTCAGGTGGAGCGCAAAGACAAAGAACTCGCGCAATTGACGTTGCGGCTGGAACAGGAGCGGTTTGCCTACGAAGAGCAACAGATTACCCTCGCCAAACGCGAACTGGAACTGAACCGGTCCCGGAATCGAGCGGGGCTATTCGTGGGGCTGGGAATCGGGCTGGCGCTGATCGTGGTGTTTCTCCTGGTCAAATTTCGGGACAACCGCCGCCATACTGCCTTGCTCCAGGACAAGCAAGCGTTGACCGCAACCTCGCTGGCAGAAAAGGAAATGTTGCTGGACGAGATTCACCACCGGGTGAAAAACAACCTGCAACTGGTATTCAATATGCTCGACTTGCAGTCCCGCAGTCTCGCCGACCAAAATGCACAAAAGGCGCTCAAAGACAGCATGCACCGCGTCTCAACCATGGCCCTGCTGCACCAAAAATTGTACCAGGAAGACCTGGTCGGCGGGGTCCGAATGCCGGATTACGTGGACCAATTGTTGCACAGCTTATACCTGTCCTACCGCGACCAGGAACACGAGGTTGCCGTGGAGGTCGATGTACAAGACATGGTGCTCGACATCGACACGACAATTCCTTTGGGGCTGATCATCAACGAGCTGGTCACCAATTCCTTCAAATATGCCTTTCGGGATCGCGTGTCCGGCCATCTGCGGGTGGGCCTGCACCAGGGCGAGGGCAACCTGCTGCTGGAAGTACGGGACAATGGTCCCGGGATGCCCGAAGCTGCACTGAAAAAGGGCAACTTCGGGATGCGCATGGTGCGCAGCCTCGCCCGCCAGGTCAAGGCCCAGATGGAAGTCCAAAATGATCGCGGGACCACCGTGCGATTGCGCATTGGAAAGTATAAATTGCTGTCCGGATGAGCGCAGAACGAATCTTAATCGTGGAAGACGAGGCCCTGATCGCCGATCACCTGGCCGTCTGCTTGGAAGATCTCGGCTACGAAATCGCCGGAATCGCCGACAATGGAGCGGAAGCCCTGACGCTGATTTCCGCAGCGTTGCCCGACCTCTGCCTGATCGACATTCATCTGCAAGGGCCCCTCGATGGGGTAGATGTTGCGCAAGAATTGCGGCGAATGCACGATATCCCATTCATCTTTGTGACCTCAAATGCGGATCGCCGGACCTTGGAGCGGGTCAAACGCACCGAGCCGGCGGGCTTCATCCTGAAACCCTACACCCCGGAGGACTTGGCTTCGAACATTGGGATTGCGCTGTTCAAGCACCGGAAGCGGCCTCCCTCGGAAAAGCTCGCCGCCGAGCTTGAAGACAGCTTCTTTGTGAAGGAAAAGCATGAGTTGGTGCGGCTGCGTTACCGGGACATCCTGTTTGCCGAGGCCATGGACAACTACACCCGTCTGCACACGGAGAAGGGGAAGTTTGTCCTCAGCCAGACTTTGAAATCGGTGGTGGAGCGGCTGTCCGAACACGGCTTTCTGCGGGTACACCGATCTTATCTGGTAAATCTCGCCCAGGTCGACCTCATCGCGCCCCGGCACTTGCGGATTGGGGCAGCCGAAATCCCCTTGAGCGAGGCGCAACGCTCCCGCCTGCTGGAAATGATCAAACAGTTTTAGCGGCCCGCTACCTCGCGGAATGCCGTGAGCAGGTCCTCCACATCCTCCCGGCTGGTTGCGGGAAAATTGGCGATGCGCAATTGCTTTTCTTTGTAACCGCCGTATCCAGCGCCCACGAGAAAGCCTTTCTTCCGGAGGGCGTTGATCCAGACTTGCGAGCCGCTTGCCGCGTTCAAAACGGTCACGGTAGAGGAGCGATCCCCGACCGGAATGGCGTATTCGAGCCCGGGAATCGCACGGAAATACTCCCAGAGGCGTTCCTTTTTTGCCGCGTGGACCGCACGGATTTCTTCAATTCCGCCCCTTGCATTCATGTCTTCGGCGAGTCGGCCCAGGACGTAAATGCTGAGGGCGTTGGGGGTTTCCGGCGTCTGGTCCTTTTGACCGTACTTGTCGAGGTTGGTGAAGCGGTGGTAGCTTCCGGTGACGATCTTTTCCGCTTCAAGCGCTTGGGCACGGTCCAGTAGTCTCGGTCCCGCCAGCAATACTCCGAGGCCGGCCGGCATGCCGAAGCCTTTTTGTACCGAAAAGTAGGCTCCGTCCACCCGGCTCAGGTCCAGCGCATACGTGGGGTAAGCCGAAACGCAATCTACGACCAGCAATTTCTCGGAATTGCGTTCCGCAAGTCGGTAGATGTGCTCAGGCGGGGTTTCGACCCCACTGCTGGTTTCATTCGCGATGGCGGCGATCAATTCTGCCCGGTCGGGCACGACGATATTGTCCAGGGAGAAGCCCGCACCAAACCGGACCTGATGGCGGATCGGCTGCTTGCCGTACTGCGTGACAAAGTTGAAAAATTTCAGCGAAAAGTTGCCATTGATCAAGTGGAAGCTGGACTCGCGGATGCTGTTTTGCGCGATGCGTTCCCACGCTTCATTGGCGGAGGACAAAAACCAAATCGCGTAATCATCGGGAATGTTGAGCAACTGGGTCAATTGCGCTTTCGTATGGGCTACGGTGTCCATGAAGGCTGGTGATCGGTGGGAAATGGATCCCACCCCGCGGGTCAGGCCCGTTTCGAAATGCGCCGCTACCGTCGGATAGAGCTGCGACGGTCCGGGAGTGAAGTAACGCATAGGCGATCAATAAAGGACGCGGAACTTAATGGTGTCTTCGATGGCCCGGAGGGCCTCGTTCACGTGTTTATCGTATTTCTTATTGATGTCAGTGATGACATAACCGATTAGCTCATTGGTCTTGAGGTACTGCCCTACGATGTTGCAGCCGTGCTTCGAAAGCACTTGGTTGATTTGCGCCATGATGCCGGGGCGGTTGTGGTGCAGGTGAATGAGGCGGTGCGCATTTTGCTGGGCGGGCAACTGTAAATTGGGAAAGTTGACGCTGGCAAAAGTGTCCCCGGTATTCACGTAGCTGATGAGCTTGTCCGGCACGTATTGGGCAATGTGTTCCTGGGCTTCCTGGGTACTGCCCCCGATGTGCGGCGTCAAGATAAGATTGGGCAGGCCCTGCAACTCGGATGCAAACGGTTCCTGGTTGCTCCGGGGCTCGTTGGGAAATACGTCAATCGCGGCCCCGCGGAGGCGTCCACTTCTCAGCGCCTCAGCGAGGGCATTGACCTCAATCACAAATCCCCGCGCGAGGTTGATCAGGATCGCCCCGTCTTTCATCTGCCGGAGTTCTTTTGCGCCGAACATGTTGTGGTTGAGCGGGTCACCATCGACGTGCAGGGATACGATGTCGCTTTTGCGCAGCAATTCCCGCATCGTGTTACATTTGACCGCATTGCCGAGCATGAGCTTGTCTACCTTGTCGTAGTAGAGGACCTTCATCCCCATGGACTCGGCCAATACACTCAATTGCGCCCCAATATTGCCATAGCCGATGATTCCGAGGGTTTTGCCCCGGATTTCGTGGCTGTTTTTGGCACTTTTGCTCCAACGGCCTTCGTGCATCAAGCGGTTCTTATCCGGGATGCCGCGCATGAGCATGATGATTTCCCCGATGACCAGCTCGACCACCGAGCGGGTATTGCTGAAGGGGGCATTGAACACGGCTACACCCGCTTCCTGGCAAGCCGTCAAGTCAATTTGATTGGTGCCAATGCAAAAAGCACCCACGGCAATGAGGCGATCCGCACTTTCCAGCACCCGCCGGGTGATTTTGGTTTTCGAGCGTATCCCAATGATCGATACCCCCTTGATGGCCTCACACAGTTCGTCCTCTCCGAGACTGTGGGTGAGCAACTCCACCTGGTAGCCTTCGTCGATCAGGGCCGCTTTGGCATTGGGGTGGATGTTTTCGAGCAGCAGCACCTTGATGCGATTCTTAGGGTAGGAGATCGCCATTGGAAGCTTGTTGTGGAAGAGGAACTCGTCGAAACTCGGTGTGACGTGATCGGCGACATCAGCGGCACTTTCTCGGGAGATGTTCTCGGTGAAAGCGTAAAACTTCACCTTCTCCGCGCCTTCTTTCATCTGGTAGTCGGAGTAGCCATCCCCAACCACAAATACTTCGCCTTGCAGATCGAGCGCTTTTAACTGGTCGACCTTACCTCCAGTGCGGGAGAGGGGATTTTCTACATCATAGCCCGTGATCTTATCCGCATCATCGAAGGTGAAAGTATTGGCAAATATTCGCTCTGGACCGATGTGGTAATCCTTGACGATGGGTTCAATGAACTCACGAAAGCCCGCCGAGATCAGGTAAATGTCCTCTTTGCGTTCCCGAAAGAACGCTTTGTTGCGGATGATCGAGGTGGAGATCTTTTTCCGGAGTCGTTTAATTAGCTTATCCAGATCCGCCCGATTGGCTTGGATCAGGTCCAGGCGGGCGCGCAATCCTTCAGAGAATGAGATGCTGCCATCGATGCCTCTTTCAGTCAGCGCTTGGATTTGTGCCAGGATTTCGGCCTTGCCTTTTTTGCCTTTGAGCGTGATCGCAGCCAATTCTTCCAGGGCCTCCACTTTGATGAAGGTCGAGTCAAAATCAATGATGTAGTACTGACGGGTTTTCGTTTCCATGGGAGATTGATTTCCGCAACAAAGTTAGGCAACTTTACGGTTCAATTACGAGAAAAAGGCGATTCATTATCCAGTTGCTCCGGGGAAGTCATACCTGAAGGCTTGGATTTGCGACCGCAAATCTTTTCGTATTTTTAAGAAGCTGTTTAAAATTGGTTGGTGAAATTTGCTAGTGCAGATTTTGTTGTCCATCGAAGCTCGTTTTGGAGTCCATAGCCCGAGCTAGGGGCGAGAAAGTAGCTGAAGAGGGGCGGAAAAAGATGCCATAGCAAAATCGCAGAATTAAACTTAAACAGTCTCTAAGCTCATTTTTGAATTTGCCGTCTGCGTTCTGACAATGCGAGGACGTCGGAGAAAGAGGTAAATCCGTTGCGGTGCGGTGTGACAAGGACCCATGGCAAAACTGCAACGGTCTCGGAGCAGATAAAAAAACCTTCGGAGTATTTTGGCCAAACTCCGAAGGTTTTCTAAACATTAAACACAGTTGCGTGATCAGCCCATCTGCTGAACGTGCTTCGTCAAGCGGCTTTTCAGGCGGGCGGCTTTGTTGCGGTGGAAGAGATTGCGCTTCACGCACCGATCAATGTGAGAAATGGTCACCGGCAAAAGTTGCTCGGCGGCTTCTTTGGTTTCGGCGTTGCGCAATTTCTTAATGTAAGTACGGGTAGTGGTTACCCGGTAACGGTTACGCAAACGACGTACGGCGTTTTGGCGAATTCTCTTCTTAGCTCCAGGATTATTGGCCATATCTTTTTGTGTTCTTTTTCTAAAACAGGATCGCAAATATACTAAATGCCCCTGAATTGCAAAAAATCAATGTGTTTTTTCCACAGATATTTCTGCGCACTTTTCACACGCGAACTACAAAAAGTAGGATCAGCCTCAATCCCCCAGATCTTCAGCGAGGTATTCCACGTCGCTCAGTGGCAGGTTCAGGTAAGTGGCGATTTGTTCACGTGACATTGCGCCGGCTTTCAGCATCCGGGCTGCGCTTTCTCGTGCTTGCTGTTCTTTCCCGCGAAGGTAGAGTTCATCTTCACGGATGTTAATTCCTGTAGGCATTTCTTTTTTGACCTCCTCTAATTTGCTAACTAAGTTAGGAATTCTCGACAGGATTCCCAACTGTTGTATCATTTTTTCAAATTCTAATCCATAAATTCCGACTTCGATCAGCCGCCGCACGATCAATTGGAGAACGGCTTTTGGCTTTTCGTTTCCGAAATCGGCGAGTACGGCCATGATGATCTCCTCGGGGGTTTGCGAGGTCAGGAAGGCATGTATGTTGAGCCGGTGTATGTCCAGCAGATGGAATCCAGTCATGGTTTCGTCCTCGGTCAGGGTGGTACGCATCTGGGGCAGGGGGCGCCCCAGGTAGATCACGAATTGCTTCACCGGGACTCGGTGCAACTCGCTCAACAGGGCGTGGTAGGTGCGCATGCGGTCAAGCATACGGTGGTCATCTTTGAGTTGGAACTCAAGGTGCAGGATGAATTCGCTCCCGGTTTCCGATTTGACGCGCATCAGGAAATCCGGTTCGCGTTCCAGGGTTCGAAGTAGTTTGAGTTTGAGGTGTTGCGCAGCTTTGACCTTGAATCCTAAGTGTTTCTCGCACAGGGAGAGAAACAGCGAATCAAAATTTTCGCGCAAGACTTTATCGTATTCGTTCGGCATAGTAATTGTCTAGAAAAGAATGGTAAAAAACACCCCCCGACTCAGTCGGGGGGCCAGAATTGCTGCTGGATTCACCGTTTAGGCGGAGACTTTCATTGAAGCCTTCTCCATCACGTGCTCAGCATAGATCCGACACAGCGAAAGCGTATCGTAGTCAATACCGAGCGTTTTAAACGCCTCTTTCAGGGTTGGCGCCTCCGAATTCGTAAAGTACTCCACCGCACGGTGCAGGGTCGAGCCTTCAATCTGCTTTTCAATCCAGTGCTTGAGCGGGACCATATCCAGCGACGCCAGATCAACGATATACCGCAATACCGCCCTCGGCGAGCGCCCCATCTCCCGGGTAATTTGCGCAAACGATTCCCCGTTTCGGATCCGGCGCCGCGCTTCTCGGTAGACCGGCCCTCTAACCCGAGTCTGCAGGCGGGCTTTCTGAATCCCCTTCCACTCCGCGATACCTTCCTTGATCACCGACATGATGCTGGGACCGTAGATTTCCGCCCGGTGCAAAGACATTCCCGGAACCTCCGCCAACTGGGCAATGTCCTCCGGTTTTTCGATCATGATCCGGTCCAGTGTGTAGTCGGTAAAGAGCTTGTAAGGCTCGATGAACTCCTCCTCGGAGCGGACCCGCCGGAATTCCGACAGCCGATTGCGCACCAAGCGTTCTTTGGCGGAGAACCGCAGGCTTTGCCCCATCACCATCAGGTCCGTGGGATTTTCCAACCAAGCAAGGCCCTTGTCCGTGATCTCCAAAACATTGTAATCCGGAAGCCGGGGCGCAATCAGGTCAAATCCCACCAAATGGTGCAGACTGTGGCGCAAATAATCTGGGCTCTTTTCGCTGAATTCGCCAAACGTTTCGAACTCCCGTGGATCCGGATTTTTCCAATACGCGTTTTCCCCACCTCGGAGAATCCGCAGCAGGTAGGGGATGCCGTACCCACGCTCCAACAATACCATCGTCTTCAGGCAGGCCATGCCCACTGATTTCAGATTTTCCTCTCGCGAACGGCTCTCGGGTCCGTTTCCTTCTTCACTTTTCATAATGGAAAATTTTAGTGTAAAAATTCAATTGAACGGCACAAACATCGGTCGGGGAATGGGCGGGACAATGGAAAGAAACCCGGGGAAGTAAAAACGCCACACGTACCTATACCTGTACGCGTGCGCGAGGGCAAAGCACTCACAATCAACGGAATAAAAGTTCGCGCACCAGCGAAAAATTGGTAACGCTAAACGGCCGCAGAAAGTCCATTCTTTTTGGCAAATAGCGCCAGGGTGATGCCCCGCACCGCCATAAATACCATCATCGCCAGCCAGAGACCGTGGTTGTCGAGCACAGGGTTGAGCAGCCACCAAGCCAGAAAAAAGACCGCCGTGGAAATGAGCATCCCGTTGCGCATTGGGGCCGAAGCCGTCGCTCCGAGGTAGATGCCATCCCAGATAAACGAAAAAGCGGCAACCACTGGCATCGCCACCATCCACCCCAAATATTCATCCGCTACTCTGAGCACCCGCTGATCGTCGGTGAAAAGCCCCAGAAGCCAGCCCCCGCCCAGCCCATAGACGAGGCTGAACAAGGCCGCAATCCCGATCCCCCAATAAAAGATGCGTCGGATGGCCAGGCGCAAATTCTGCGCGTCGCCTGCCCCCTTGTATTTCCCCACCAGGCTTTCCGCCGTAAAGGCAAATCCATCCACGAGATAGCTCATGATAAACAACAGTTGCAGCAACAATGAATTTCCCGACTGAATTCGCAACCCAAAGTCTCCCGATGCCGCGATAAAATAATTGAACACCAACACCAGACACAAAGTCCGCACAATAATGTCCCCATTGACGGCAAAAAACCGTCCCAAAGCCCGCGCCTGCAAAAGCAAGCGCATTTCCAGGTGATGCGCCAGGCCGCGGTATTTCCACCACCCATACCCAATCGCCACGGCCAGGCTCAGGTATTGAGCGCCCACCGTACCCCAGGCGATTCCCTCCGCCTTCATCCCCATCCCCTTCACAAACCACAGATTCAACCCGACATTCGCGATGTTTCCCAGGATGGAAAGGACCATCGGGAAAATGGCATTCTGCTTGCCCAAGAACCAACCGGTCAAAACGTACAAACTCAAGGTTGCCGGCGCCGCGAAAATCCGGACATCGTAATAACCGCGGGCAATCTCCGCCGCCTCCGGAGCCGGGTCCATGAACCAGAACCCAATCCGCGCCAGCGGCACCTGAAACACCAATACCAATGCACTCCCCAGCAAGGCCACCAGCATCCCTCGACCCAGGATCAGCACCTCCTCCTGTTCATCCTTTGCGCCGTGCGCCTGGGCGGTCAGTCCCGTGGTCCCCATCCGCAAAAATCCCAAGCCCCAATAAATAAAATTGAAGATTCCCGTCGCGATGGCAATCGCGCTCAGGTACGCCTCGGCCCCCGGCAAATGCCCCATCAATGCAGCATCGACCGCACTCAGCAACGGAATCGAGAGGTTGCTGATGATATTGGGGATGGCGAGCCTAAGAATGGTGCGGTCCATGTCCGAGCAATTTTGCGGCGAAGATACTGCCCACCCCGTTGATCTCCAATGCCGCAACGCTCGGGATTGACTATCTTGCCTTGACAAAATCGCTCCCATGCCCACTTCCTTCACCCTCGATCACCTGACTCACCCACGGGGAAATGCTGACCTCCGCGGACCCGATCTCCTCCTAATCTCCGCGGCCATTGGTCAGCCACTTCCCGTCGATCTCCACGATTTCTTGCTGGCTTACAGCGATACTCACCTGCAAGCCTGCACCTACCCCCAAAGCGCGGTGCACGCCGCCCCCACCTATATCCTCGGCCGTTCTGACATCCATCCCAATCTGTTCGACATTCTGATCGGGCCGCCCTACCACGAGCACGCGCGGGTGGACCGGGACTGGCTTCCTATTGCGATTGATGCGGCGACATTCTTGTTTGTGTACCGCATCACCGGAGCGGGGGCCGGGGAAATCTGGCTTGACCGCTCTACCCGGGCAAGTGAAACCACCCGCACCTACATCGCCGGATCCCTGGCCGAGTTTTGCAGAGGACTGGAACTCAACTCAGGCGAAAATATCACTTAGAAATAAATCATTAGATTGCGTCCGCGCATCCCAAAAATTCAATTGCATGAGCTTCGAGAAGGGCGATAAGAAAGTTATCAATGCGTGGTGCTGGTACGATTGGGCCAATTCTGTCTATCCACTGGTCATCACCACCGCTGTATTTCCGATCTACTTTTCGGCGGTGACCAGCGCCAATGGAAACGATACGATCAATGTCCTGGGGAAGGCCATCAACAACAATGAGTTCTATTCTTACCTGGTCTCACTGTCCTTCGTCCTGGTGGCCATGATTTCTCCGGTCCTGTCCGGGATCGCGGACTACGCCGGCAAGAAACGCACGTTCATGCAGATTTTTTCCACGATGGGCGCCATCGGGGCCCTGTCCCTGTTTTTTTTCACCAGTCGGGACAACCTCTGGATCGGCATCGGGGGATCGGTGCTGGCCAGCATCGGATTTGCCGGGAGCATCGTGTTTTACAATGCGTTTTTACCAGAAATCGTCGAGGAAAGTCGGATGGACATGGTGAGCGCGCGGGGCTTTACGATGGGCTACATTGGTTCGTCGATCCTGCTCATTTTGTGTTTTATCGTAATCTCCACCCCCGCAACGTTTGGGATTGTGGATGCGGCGGGTGAACCCGATAAAGCCATGGCAACCCGCCTGTCCTTCGTCATGTCCGGGGTGTGGTGGCTGGGGTTTGCCCAGATTTCCTTCGCCGGCCTCCCGAACAATATCCACGGCCGCAAAGCCTCCACCCGCAAACTGGTGCGGCACGGCTACCGCGAACTGATGGCGGTCCTGCATCAGATTCGGCAACCTGAACAACGCCGAATCCTGTGGTTTTTGCTCGCATTTTTCTTCTTTGCTCTCGGCTACATGACCGTAATTTACCTCGCCGCCCTGTTCGGTAAGATCGAAATCGGACTGGAAGACTGGAAACTCATGCTGACCGTGCTGATCATTCAGTTTGTGGCCATCGGAGGATCGTACCTGTTTGCTTTCCTGTCGAAAAAGTTTGGCAATATCCGCGCGCTGGTCATCGCAACCCTGGTTTGGACCTGTATCTGCGGCACGACTTACTTCGTCGAAACCGAAGGTGCATTTTACGTCATTGCCTTCTTTGTCGGCACGGTCATGGGCGGAATCCAGGCACTGGCGCGCTCCACCTACGCAAAGCTGCTCCCGGAAACCCAGGATCACGCGTCCTATTACAGTTTCTATGAACTGACGGAAAAGGTGGCCACCGCCGTTGGAACCCTGTTTTATGGCTTGATCATCGCGCTTACCGGGAGCATGCGGAACTCGACGCTCTTTCTCGGGTCCATGTTTCTCGTCGGGATGGTCTTTCTGTTGATCGCCGACCGCAAGCAATCGCACTAGCCAATCTGCGCCAGATCCGACTGCAATTGCGGATCCCCCGGTGCAGCCCGCAGCCCCATATTGAGGTACTTTTTGGCTTGGACTGCATCATTTTTCTGCTTCCAGAACCATTCAAAGCCCACCCGGTGGGCCCATTGCGCGATTTCGGTCGCGTGGCGCTGCCGCCCCACCAGCCAATTCATAAATTGATCCACGAAAGGCACCGGCTTCACCTTGAGCGTGTTTTCGAAGGTATTTAACATCAGCTCCAGCTTCGCTTGGGTTTGGTAATACCCGGCGGCAATCCCGGCGCGGCAGGTGTGGGCATCGCTGTATTGGGGATAGATCTCCAACGCTTTGTTGACGTAGGGCCACGCCTCGTCGTACAAAGCGATTTTTGCTGGGTTGTCTTTGGCCTCCAATGACTTTTCGTACAGCGAATACGCGTAGTACTGATTGGCGCGGGCGCTGTTGTAGGAGACCTTGATCGCCGCCGCTTCCAGGGTCGCCGAATTTTCCCAGGCCGGCACCCGCTCAATGGTTTTGATAATGAATCCCAGCGCGAATACTCCCGTAATCGCGTAGGCTGTGATCGAGCCCGCATTGCCCGGAATCCACTTGGGAACTTTGCGGGTCACGAGATAGGCAAATACCAGACAGAATCCCACCGAAGGCATATAGATAAAGCGTTCGTTCATAAAGGTTCCGACCGAAAAGAGCAGATTAGAGACGATGGAGAGGGTCAGGAAAAAGAAAAGGATGGAAAACGCGGTGATACGGGAGCGTTTCCATTCGCGGTAGCTCAAAAACAACAATCCCCCCACCAGGGCCAGCGACAACAGCGCCCGCCAATCTCCCCAGCCGACCAGGGGCACGTGGTAAGGGTAGTAATCGTGGGTCAGCGGATGCGGTACAAACAACAGTTTCAGGTACCAACCCAGCGTCATGGTGATCGTCGCGTAGCGTTCCCCGGCGGATGCTTCCAGGAAAGGATCATTCATAATGCTGGTGACCGGTGTACCGCTGTCGAGCAAGAATCCCACCGCCCGGAACCGAATGTACAAGTAAACGAGGGAAGCCCCAAGCAACGGCAAGCTCCCCAGCACCAACTTCGGAAAGGGGATCCGCATGAACAAAATCACCGAAAGTGGAATCACCGCCAAAAAGGTCAGGGAGTTTTCCTTGGCGAGGATGGCCAGCAGGAAAATGATGGGCGCTGCAATGAGCCAACCGATCTGCTTCGCGATAAAATAGCGCAGCACGCAGTACCAAGTGGCCAGCGACAACAGCAAAGCCAAAATCTCGTCGCGCCCCTTGATGTTGGCGACGACCTCGGTGTGGACCGGATGGAGCAGGAACAGAACCGCCGCGACGAAGCCCAGCCGAAAGTACCAAGGCGTTTGGGTCTTGCCCGGGGCAATCACCATAAATATCCGGAAGATCAACAGTGCGGTCAGCCCGTACAGCAAGACGTTGACCCCATGGTTGATGCCGGGAGCTTCCCCGAAGTACTCCTGCTCCACGGCAAAAGTAGCAATGGACAAGGGCCGGTAGCGGGCCCCCGCGACTAGATTTTTTTGTTCACCCAAAAAGCCCGTAAACGATTCCGTCCGAAAAATTTCGCGGATCCCTTCCGTTCCCTGCTGTACGTAGGCATTTTCCGAGAGGACAATTTTATCGTCGAGGACGTAACCGAAAGAAATGGCCTGAAAATAAAGCAAAAACGGCAAGGCCAGCAGGATCGCTCCTTCTTTCCAGTGGGTTCGCCAGAATCCATTCCCAAAAGCACTTGATTTCGGTCTTGCAGGACTCTTTTTACCCGATTCGCCTGGCTTTTTGGCCTTGGTCCCCGACTTTTTGGCGTTCCGTTTGGCGGATGAAGATTTCGCCGTTGATTTCCGCTTCGCGCTCATTCGAACAAATTAAGGATTTCTGATTCTCGATGGAAAGATTTCTGATTTCCGATGGCCGCCCTGCTCTACGGCTCACCGCCGTCGTCCATTGGCAATCGGAAATGAAGCCAGCCTCCGCCGCGCGTGATCCTGCGCGTCTACGGTAGTGGTTTGATTTGGAGCAATTTAATTCCTTTGGAGGTTGCGCGTTCCGAACGCGCCAATCGGAAATTGAGCAATTGGAAATTCTCCCGCGTCCATTGAAAATTCTCTCACCGGTAATCGAACAGGATTTTGCGCGTGCTGCCATCGTCGTACAGTTCGATGTAAAGTTCACCTGAGCGACGCTGGGTGATCGGACGACCGAGCATGTCGTAGGTCGCCATCAATTTGCGACGGCGGACCGGTTGCCGGGCTTCGGGGGTGCTGACTGCCGGACAAGTGGCGCTGAGGTCCGTGATGTGGATGGGAACACTACCGACCATCCCGATGCCCAAAGGGACAAACACCTGATAACTTCCCGTATCGGTCAGGGTGATGCTCGGCCCACTGTCTCCGGTACTCCAAAGGTAATCTGGGTGGCTGCCCTGAGCCGTCAGGACAATCTGATTGTTTTGGACCTCGCAACTGATTTCCGGCCGCTCGATCACAAACGGAAACTCCATGCACTGCGCCCGATAAGTCCAGTAGGTATCCTGGAAATCCATCTCCATGATCAAACTTGAATCCGGCCCCACCAGGGCAATCTGGGCTTGGTCCTGCGGATTGAAAGAGCCGAAATTGATGAGGCGGTTGCCGTTCGGGAGAATGCGGAAACTGCCCAGGGAATTGCTGCGCGCTGTATTCCGCGCGTACTCCCAAACCTTGGTGGCGGTCATGGTGCCGGGGTTTACCTCGTATTCGACCCCGCGCGACATGACCGCCGGATGAAAATTGCCGTTGTCGAACACCGTGAACCGGTCCGATCCGGAAAACCGGGCATCGTGTTGGCCGCTCAGCCCGATATCGTTGGGCAAACTGAAATCGTTGTTCTTGCCGCTGAAACGCCAAATGACATTGCCGCTTTCCCAGTCCACCAGCGTGACCTCATTGATGTTGCGGTGGGACATGAGCATCCGTCCCTGATCGTCCAGGTCGAGGGAGTTCGTGTGGATGATGTCGATCAGTGCCGGATTCGTCCAGTACTGCGAATCGATGTCGGTGTAGACGTCGTAATTGGCAAAAGAATGCCAGGTTCGAACACTGTTCTTATTCTCATCCAATTCCTGTACGACATTACCCAGAACGTAGCAAGCGCTATCGCCCGGCGTGCCATTGCGAGTGCGGATCGAGCTGAGGTCCATGATGCTGTCCTCGTAGCAAATCACGTAGTAGTGCCCGTCTTCATCGATGATCAAGTCGTGAACATCGGTATTGTAACCGTCGCAGAATACCGAATCGACCAAACTGAAAGTGCTGTCGAGGAGGTAGTGTCGGTCGTTCTGGTTGAAAGACAGCAGGCCATTGGGCTGAACTTTGAAATCCAGCATCCAGGGACGCGATTGGTGGTACCAAACCACGTCGCCGTTCCGATCCAAAATTAGATTGACCGGCACCCGGGGCGCCGGAGAAATAAAGCGGTACATGCCCAAAAAGACATAGTCGCACATCTCCCCCGATTGATACCATTGGTAAGTGTAGGTCGGGCTGTTGACCGGGGTGAACTGGGCAAAAGCCAGGGAACTCCAACACAAGCAAATCAACCAGCAAAAAGTGCGCATGCGATCAAGGTAATTTAGAGTTGGGCGCGGTAATCCTCGATGTCTTTGACCGTTTTGGGCACCGGATCACCCAGCAATCGGGCGCCCTCCGCCGTGATCAAATAATCATCTTCAATGCGGATTCCGCCGAAGTCTTTGAATTTGTCGGCTTCATCGAAGTCGATGAATGCCGCCCATTTTCCCTCCGCACGCCAGGCATCAATGAGTTGGGGGATAAAATAGATGCCCGGCTCGACCGTCAGCACCATCCCCGGCGCCAGCGTCCGTCCCAGGCGCAAAAACGCCAGGCCGAACTGCGTACTTTTCCTGAGGTCATCGGTGTACCCGACATACGCCTCTCCCAGATTTTCCATGTCGTGAACGTCCAGTCCCATCAGGTGCCCCAGGCCGTGGGGAAAAAACAAAGCGTGGGCCCCCGCTTCTACCGCCGCCTCCACGTCGCCCCGCATGATTCCGAGCTCCTTCAATCCCAGCGCAATCGTGCGGCAAGCAATCAAGTGAACCTCCCGATAGGTGATCCCCGGCCGCAGCGCCGAGATGGCGTCGAGCTGGGATTGGAGACAAACTTCATAAACTGCCTTCTGGCGATCACTAAATTGGGCTGAAACCGGAAATGTCCGGGTCATGTCCCCGGCGTAGTGCAAGGGCGATTCCGCCCCGCAGTCAACGAGCAGCAAGTCTCCTTCGGCGAGGACATTTTTGTGCGCATGATTGTGCAGAATTTGCCCATCCCGGGAAACAATGGCCGGGAACGAATAGTGCGTATCGTGGCGGTGGGCCACGCCCATCAAGGCCGCGTACACCTCTGATTCGCGCACCCCCGGGCGGGCCGTTTGCATCGCCGCGCGGTGCATCTCATTGGTGATGCGGACCGCCGTTTCGATTTCGGCAATTTCCACCTCCGATTTGGGGGTGCGGACCTGTACCGTAGCCCGGATCAGGGCCTCACTCGCCTGAGCCTGGACCGACTCCGGATCTCGGCCAAAAAGCGCCTGCAGCGCGATGACCTGAGCCCCCCGGTAGGGCGGAAGGTAATGGGTTTCCCCGTCCACCGCGGCGGAAAGTTCACCCCGGGGCTGAAATGAGTCGATCCCCGCTTGCGCGGCTTTCCGGCGGATGGAAGGTTGTTCCCCGGTCCAAACAATGTCATCCATCGTGAGTTCGTCGCCAAACACCGTCGTCCCCCCGGTAGCCGTATCGATCACCGCGGCCAGTCCCGGTTGATCGATTCCGATGAAGTACAAAAAAGTACTGTCCTGGCGGAAATGGTAGACATTTGCGGCGTAATTCATTCCGGTCTCACCATTGCCCAGCAGGAGCACTCGGCCCGAGCCCAGTGCTGCGCACAATTGGCGCCGACGTTCGGTGTAAGTTGAAGAAGAAAACATCAAGTGGATTATTTTTACTCAAGTTACCGCCAATTCAATTTGACGGCAAGGCGAAGCAGCAATTTGTCGCCCTTGGGGAACCCAAAGCGGGGTGCTCACCCGCAAAATGGAGGGATTTTTCGTTTCGGAGAAGGAAGAAACCGCAGAGCACTGGGGGGCTATCTCACCGCCCAGATGGGCTTCGCTGCAAGCGACTTACCACGTTGTGGATAAACGTGCGCTCATCCCCCGTGGACACAGCTAAAAAACGCTCCCAAGTCGAAAAATCAAATTGTACGATTCGTATGCCAATGTTGATAAATTTACTATATTACCGACCTTATTTAACCGTGTGAAAGGCGGAAAAGCCGGGGCGAAAGGCAACAGAGAACCACTCGGTACACGGTTCTGCAGATTGAAACCCAAGCCCTGGGACGGATAAACGATCACTGGATCTTTGCATGCGAAATCAACTACTACTGCAAGAACATTATTCCACTGCATTTTACGATTCTGCTTGCGCCCCACCGTCATCCTACCTCGGTCAACCGTAAATGGATCCGCAATCCGCGAAGCCTAATTGTCGAAGTAAAAGAGATGATCAAAGATATGGACTCAATTCCCGTACCACGGGTGGTTTTCACCGCCGGCGCCACCTGGCGTACCCGGATGGTTAAAAGCCTCACAATTGTATTGTTTTTGTTCAGTGGATGGAGCCAGGCCCAGGAAATATGCAACAATGGCATCGACGACGATCTCGACGGTTACATTGATTGCTTTGATTCGGATTGCTCGGCGTTTGCCGGATGCGACTCCGCATTTCTGGGGGGGCCGGTTCCCGGCTGTCAGTTCTCGCCCACGCCCAGCGCCTTCAGCATGGCTGAACGCTGGCGCACCGATGCCACCTTGTATCCCATGGACAATCGGCAGACGCCCTTGGTCGGCGATATCGATGGGGATGGATTCCCGGAAGTCATCGGGCGCAACGTGAACCTGTCGAACACCTTGTACATTTTTGACGGCGTTACAGGCGCCCACGAAATGTCCATCAACTCCCCGCCCAGCGATGTCTTCCTGGATGCCGCCGTGATCGGCGACATCGACAACGATGGCTTCGGGGAGATCATCACGGTAGCTGAAGGCAATGTGAGCACGCGGCGCCTATATTGCTACGAACACACCGGAGCGGTAAAATGGGTCTCCAATGTCCCCGTGGGCTATTCCGCCGACGACGACCGCTGGACACCGGCCCTGGCCGATTTTAACCAGGATGGCCAATCCGAAGTGTATCTCGGTAACCAAATTTACAATGGTGCAACTGGGGTCCTCGTGGCCAGCGCCGGGGTGACCGCCAGCCGCGGAGCCCACCCCAATTCTCCCACGGAACCCTTCCCGGTAGCCGCCGACGTCCTCCCCAGTTTCACTTGCCCGAACTGCGCCGGTCTGGAATTGATCTGTGGGAACACCGTTTATTCAGTCAATGTTGGTACCGGCGCGATCAGTCCCGAACGGGTAGTGGGGACCTTTTCCGATGGACCGACCAGCATCGTGGACCTGGACCAGGACGGCGACCTCGACGCCGTAGTGACCGGTGCCGCCGCGGGCCGGGGCGTAGTGTACGCCTGGGACCTGCAAACCACGGCCCAAATCGGGTCCACCTTCCAAATCGACAATGCGACCGCCGCCCCGGTCAATACCCTGGCCGGTGGCCACTGCAACGTTGCTGACTTCGACGGCAACGGCGATCCTGAAATCGGACTCGCCGGAAACGACGTCTACCTGGTGCTGGATCTGGCCGGAAACAACCTGGTCGAGTTGTGGTCGCGCACCACGAATGACGCCTCCGAGCGAACCGGCAGTTCTGTCTTTGATTTTGAAGGGGATGGCGCCAATGAAGTCGTCTACCGCGACGAAGACACGCTGTTTGTCTACAATGGTGCGACCGGTGCCACCCTCACCGCCGTGCCCTGCCAGGCGTCCACCCGCTATGATTTCCCCATCGTCGCGGACGTCAACGGCGATGGACAGACGAATATCGTCTGTGCCTGCGCCACGCGGATATTGGCCTTCGAAACAAACAATGTACCCTGGGTCTCGGCGCGGCAGGTGTTCAATCAGCACTCCTACTTTGCGGTGAACGTCAACGATGACCTGACCATTCCCCAGCAGCAGCAGGCCCACCACCTGGGCTTTCCTTCGAATGCGCCCATGAGCTTCCCTTTGAACTCCTTTCTCACCCAGGCCACGCTTTACGACTTCCAGGGCAACCCAACCTTTGCCGTGGCGGACGACTCGATTTCCATTGTCGACCCGCTCAACGATATGGACTATTCCGGCTGCCAGACCGGACCGGACTCCATCGGGGCATCGCCGACCGTCTACAACAACGGCGATCAGATCATCCCGTCCGGCAGCTCCGTGGGCCTCTACAGCGGCAATCCTTTCCAGCTTGGGGCGACCTTTTTGACCACCATCACCATCCCGGCAAATATCCCCATCGGGGGTTCCCTGCAATTGCCGATGACCTACTTCCCCGATCAGATGGGGAACTTTGTGCTCTACCTCCTGGTCAATGACGACGGCACGAATGCAATCCCGCTCACCGCACCGGCCACCAGTCACGCCGAGTGCGATTTGCTGAACAACCTCGACTCACTCGTCATCCTTGCCTGTGGCAATACCCCACCAGTTGTCGACACCAATGGCAACCCCACTGATACCATCTTCATCACTCTGCCGGAAGATTCGCTGATCACCGTTTGCCCCAACGGCACCGATGCCCAGGGCGACACCTGGGACGTGGTTGGGGTCGCGCTCAATCCTAGCAATGGGGTTGTGACCGCGATCAGTACCGGCGACAGTTGCTTTGCCTTCAATGGCAATCTGAACTTCAACGGCATGGACACCTTCTCGGTGATCATCTGCGACCAAGCAAACCTGCCGGTGTGCGATACGCTGACGGTGATTGCGACCATCACCCCAGTCAATGATCCTCCCCGAGCCATCAACGATGCCGCCACCGTTCAGGAAGATACCCCGACCAGCATTCCGGTGCAGGACAATGACTCCGACGTCGACGGGGATCCCCTCACCAACATCGTCTACGTCAACGCGCAAAATGGCAACGCCACCGTCAATGGCGACTCCATTCTCTACACCCCCAATCCGGATTACACCGGGCCGGACACCATCCAATATGTTATCTGCGACACCGGTACGCCACCGCTGTGCGATACGGCATTCATTTACATTGTCGTGCAAAACATCAATGATCCCCCGGTGGGAGTCGTGGACACGATCTCGGTGCCGAATGCTTTGCCGAACAATCTGGTGCTGCCGCTGGCCAATGACACCGACATAGACGGTGACTCCTTGCAACTGACGGTGCTTTCTGGGCCCAGCCACGGAACCATCGTCCAGAGCGGTGACTCGCTCTTCTACACCCCGGATTCGGCTTACCTGGGCCTGGATACGGTGGTCTACGTACTCTGTGACAATGGCACTCCACCCCTGTGTGATACCTCGCTGGTCATATTTAACGTGAACAATGACAATGTCCCACCCCGCGCCAACGACGACAACGAAACCGGAGTGAGCGGCACGGCGGTCAACTTCGACGTCACCGCCAACGATTTTGACCCGAACGGCCAAAGCATCGTTGTCACTTCGCTGCCCTGCACCCCACAAAACGGCACGGCTACCATCGATATGACCGCCAATCAGGTCGTCTATACCGCCAATGCGGGCTACCTTGGTCCGGATACGCTGTGCTACGTCATTTGTGATGTCCCGCCCGCCGGGCCACCTTTTTGCGATACGGCATTTGTCTACATCGAAGTCATCTCCGACAATGTGCAGCCCCTCGCAGTCGACGACAATGTGAACGTCCTCACTGGCGTCACGACCGACATCGACATCCTCGCCAACGATGTCGACCCCAACGGGGACGGGCTGAACATCACGATTTTGGTTCCGCCGGTTAACGGCACCGCCCAAGAAAATGCTGGGCAGATCGCTTACACGCCGAGCATGAATTTCATCGGAGTGGACAGCTTCCAATACGAAATCTGTGACATCCCGACGGCGGGTCCGCCGCTCTGCGACACCGCTTGGGTCTACATCACAGTCGATGCCGGAGGCATTTCTGCGGACAACGGTTTCTCCCCAAACAACGACGGCGCGAACGATTTCCTCATCATTGACGGCCTGGCGGCCTTCCCGAATCACCGCTTGACCATCTTCAGCCGTTGGGGAACGACGGTGTACGAGGCGACGAACTACAACAACGATTGGAACGGCACCCGCAACGGCAATCCGGTTCCGGATGGCACCTATTATTGGGTGGTAGATCCGGGGGACGGATCCGAACCCGCGTCGGGATACGTGGTCATTTATCGCTAAATCAGGAGGCCCCAACCATGATACTCTACCAAAAGCTACTTTTTGCCCTGGGACTGGTCGCCTTCCTGATCGGAAGTGAAACCCAAGTCCAGGCCCAGCAGGATCCCCAGTACTCGCAGTACATGTTCAATCCGCTGGCCTACAATCCGGCTTACGCGGGCAGCCGCGATGCCCTCAGCGCCAATGTCCTGCTCCGGCGGCAGTGGATGGGCATCGCCGATGGCCCTTCGACGGGAACCATTTCCATTCACACGCCGAGCCCAAACGAGCGGCACGGCTTCGGCCTGAATTACATCTTTGACCAGTTGGGAGTGACCACGCAGAACTTCCTCAACCTGGCCTACGCTTACCGCTTGCCATTGGGTCCGGGCTTCCTGTCCCTAGGTTTGCAAGGCGGACTGACATCGTACCGCCTGAACTACGCTCAGATCAATCCCCGCGATCCCGATCCTTCGAAGCCGGACGTCGCGCTCTCGGCGTTGCTGCCCCGGGCCGGGACCGGCATCTACTTCCAAAGTGAGAGATTCTTTGCTGGACTTTCGGTGCCGAATCTGATCGGGGGGCGTTATTTCCGGGGCAACAGCAATGTCACCGACGATGTAGCGGCCGCCCAGGAGATCCATTATTTCGCGACCATCGGCGGGATTTTACCCTTGGGGTCAAGCGTTCAGTTCCGCCCTTCGGCCATCGTGAAGTACGTCGCGGATTCGCCGCTTCAGGTGGATCTCAATACGACATTTTTCTTTAAAGAGACCATCGGGGTCGGGGTCGGATACCGAACGGCGGACGCCTTGATCTTTATGCTGGAATACCGCAGCAAGCGCCTTTTCCGCGCGGGTTACGCTTACGATCTTTCGCTCTCCCCGATCCGCGCGGTAAACAGTGGATCTCACGAGTTGATGCTCGGAGTCGACCTCAACTGGGGCCGTTCGAAATTCCTCAGTCCACGTTATTTCTGATGTCCACTATCGATCATTTGACCATGAAAGCAGTTTCTACTTTCGCCCTCAGTTTCCTCCTCCTCGCCCTGTTCAGCACGGACTTGCCGGCGCAGAAGAAGCGGGCCGACAAGCGTTTTGAGCGCATGGATTATGCGCCGGCGGCCAAGCTGTACAACCGGGTACTGGAAAAAACGCCTACCGACGTGGAGTCCATGGAACGCCTCGCGTACTGCTACCGGATGAACAATGATTCCCGCAATGCGGAATATTGGTACAGCCGGGCCATCAAAGCGGGACCGGGTGACCCTCGGGTGTATTTTTACTACGCCGAAGCTCTCATGAACAACGAAAAGTGGGAAGACGCCAAGCCCTGGCTGGAAAAATACCTGGTGGACCGCTCCTGGGACAAAGTGGCAATCAACCGCCTCGCTTCGGTCGCGAACAAAGACAAGTTCATGCTGGATTCGGCGCGCTACGAAATCCTGCCGACCAATATCAATACGCCCGAAGCGGAGTTCAGCCCGGTGGTTTACCGGAACTCTTTGGTCTTTGCCTCGACGCGGAAAACCACGAAAAATATCTTCAACTGGACGGGCTCTTCCTTCATGGACCTGTACGAAGTGCAGTACAATGGCAAGCCGGAACTGGGGGAGCCGACCGCCCTGCAGGGATTTGCAAATTCGAAGTACCATGACGGTGTGACCACCTTCAGCCCCGAGGGCAATGTCATGTACTTCACCCGCAACGACTACCACAAAGGCCGCCTGGACAAGGACGAAAATGGCTTGGTGCGACTCAAAACTTACCGCGCGGAACTCGTACGGGGCAAGTGGAAGCGCATCACAGAATTTGACTTCAACGATGCCAATCACTCGGTCGGTCATCCCTGCCTGAGTGCCGACGGCAACACCATGTACTTCGTTTCCGACATGGTCGGCGGCGCCGGTGGCACGGACATCTACAAGGTTACCAAAGTGGATTCCGGCTGGACCACTCCGGTGAATCTCGGCGAAAACATCAACACCCAAGGCAATGAGATGTTTCCCTGGGTAAGTCCTTCCGGAGTGCTGTATTTTGCCTCGAATGGGCACGAAGGACTGGGCGGCCTGGACATCTACCAAGTGACCAGTATGGGGTCACAGTTTGAATTGGTCGAAAACATGGGCTATCCGGTAAATACCTCGCGGGACGACTTTGGTCTGGTGATCGACGAAGAGTCGGGCCTCGGATTTTTCAGCTCGGACCGCCCGGGCGGCGCGGGCAAAGACGACATCTACTCTTTCCGCCAAAAGCAGGTGCTCGAAGGAATCGTCATTGACGAGGAGACCGGCGATAGCATCCCGAACGCAAAGATCGAGATTTACGATATAAAAGGTCTCATGACCACCCTCCGCACCGACGACAATGGCCGTTTCCGGACCGGGGTAGACCGCAATCGCGATTTGATGATGAATGCTTCGGCGGAGAATTACCAGGAAAGCCGAATGCCGATCAGTTCGGTAAATTTTGAGCCATCGGTCCCCATCGATATAGTGATGAAACTGGAGCGGGACCTTTCCTCGCCCATGTACACGCTGGACGGACAGGTGCGCAACCAAGCGGGGGAAATGATGGATAATGCCACCGTGCGCATCATCGCCCAGGAGGTGGTCACCAGTACCGACGCCAATGGGGAAGTCAAATACAGCCTCGCCGCCGACACCGATTACGAAATCCGCGTCGAAAAGCCGGGCTTCGTGGATGCGGTTTACAGTGTCACAACCAAAGACATGCCGCCGGGCGATGTCCCGATGGAAGCGGTGTTGGCGAAACTGTCGATGGATACGGCTTTGTACGACATTTTCTATGACTACGACAAGTCTTACCTGCGCAGCCGCTCCTACAAAGAACTGGACCGGGTGGTGAGCTACCTGAATCGAAATCCCACCGTGCGCCTGCGCTTGGTTTCCCACGCGGATGCCCGCGGGACCCGTGGCTACAACAATGCGCTGTCCAAGGAGCGGACGTTTTCCGCTTACGAGTACCTCGTCCGCGAGGGCATCAGCGAGGACCGTTTGGAGCAAGTCTGGGTCGGCGAATCCAAGCCCAAGAACGATTGCATCGATGGGAAAGATTGTCCGGAAGAAGACCACCAAGCCAACCGCCTGACCGAAATTCAGTACGCCGGCGAGATCGAAGCGGTCAATGAAACTCCGGACGCAGAAATCGAACTTGAAAACGTAGAGGAATTGCCCCTCGGCAAGGAGACGATCAAAGAGCGCGAAGGCCAGGAGGAAACGAGCGGCAAGGACTTGATCAAGGAACGGGAGGGACAGGAAGAGGTCACCGGAAAAGACGCGATCAAGGAACGGGATCCGGAAACTGAGAAATCCATCGAGGCGCCCGAGGTCATTGAAATGCCGATGGAAAACGAGCGCCGGGCAGCTCCGGAAGAAGAAACTCCGGAAGACGCCCCGGCGGAGGAGGAAGTCGACGCCATCGAACTGCCCCTCGAATCGGCCCCGGAGCCCACTCCGGTAGAAGAGCCGAAACCCGATACGCCGGCCGAAGAATCCAGTGAAGAAATGGCTCCGGTGGACGCGGCTCCGGCCGATGAAAGCACCGAAACGGATACTTCCCTCGAATTGGTTCCGGTTGAGGAAGTTCCGATTGAAGAAGCGCCGGTCGAAGAGGTTCCCGTGGAAGCGGCCCCAGTGGACACCAAAGACATGCAGGGGACCATCGATAGAGCAATGGACGAAATCAACGAAGAAAAAGAAGACTCGTCGGACGACAATTGAAGTCCGGCAAGCATCCATCAATTGCACCCTGGTCGCCCCTTAGGCCAGGGTGAACTTTTTTGGGGGGGGAGGAAACGGTTAGCGTTTTTCCCGGGAAATGTAGAGCGTTTCGTTACCGCCCCGGGCGTCGCCTTCGAAGCGGAGTACGTGGGTGAGGGCCAGGGTGGGTTCCTCGCTGAGGTCCGGGACATCGATCAGCGGTCCCCAGGTGCCTTCAACCACGATCATACAGGGCGCCGCTGGGTCACGGGGGCACAGGGTTGCGATCCGATCCCGCAGAGGAATGCCCAGTCGGGTATCGTCGAGGTACAATTCCAGGACGGCTTCCGGGGGCAGATCGGGACGCGCGCCGACGACGAAATTGGGTTCGCCGACTCCGGAGGCATCGCGGAGGACGGTCACGGGCAAGCGCAGGCGGAGATTGCGGGTCTCGGGCTGGGCTTGCAATTCCTCGATCCAGGTGAGCACCGCTTGCGGATCACCGAGGTGGGGTCCATTGACGAATTCGCGGTCGGTCGGAAAAGGGGCCTTTTTGCGGGGCATAGTGGGAGAATTTGCTTTGCAGGTGGGGAGGAGGAGCAGAAGCACCAACCAGAAAAAGAGAATTGTCTGAATCGTTCGATGATCGCCACGATGAAGTGATAAGGATTTTGATTCATTCGGAACCTAACGAACCCGAAGAATTTCTGGAAGTATCTTCAACGTCTGCCGGAATTGGGTTTTTGCTTTCAACACTTGCCTGATTTTCAATGGATGGGGACTTGTTCAAATAGATTGGGGGATTTTCTCGGTTGATAAACAAGAAAGCAGCCACAATTAAAGCGAAAATAAAGGCCCCGGCTAAACTACTGGCAAGGCCACGTCCGAATGATTGCCAAAATGTCGTAGGGTGCAATTTCTTGAGGGTATTTTCGAGGTGCGATTCAAAGTTGGCCTTCGTTTGTTCCGCAATTTCCTCCACGGTTTCATTGAGTGCCACGGTGAGAAATTCTTGCAAGATCAATTCTGCCCGAACCTTGTCGTTGTCGATTTGCTGTTGGGTACGGGAAAAATTGTTGAATGATTTAAAGTCAGCTTCGGATAAATCAACCCGATTGGGATTGTCTTTCTTGAACTTGGCAATGAACTCGGCTTTGTGCTGCTTGTAAAGAGAATAGGCAATATGACCCGCAATGTCCCCTTCTCCATCCACTAATTTGTTGTAGATGTAGTTATACTCTCTTGGCATGACGCTCTAATGCAGTTGAGTAAGCTTTCTTGATTTTTGCATTGTCGAGGGTTTGCTGATAACGTCTGCCACTGCGGGTAACCGATACCTGAATATCGCCATTGTAAGTCATTGGGCGAATTGCTTGCGTCTTGGCCGAGTAGATTACCTTGCGGTTTGAACTTCTGATGGTTGCCAAGGAGAAGTAACTTTTTTTCATCGCTTTTGCCTCATTTACTTCTCTACAAATTACGAAAAATACGGCAATTGTGTTCCCTAATTCGACAAAATCAAAATAGTCTCCGCTCTGCCCTGATCTTGATTCCGGGATCCGGATTTGCCGAAATGAAAGTGATGGCTGGACTTTAAAACGCTAGCCTGCTCCCCCCAGCGCTTCCCGTTCAATCCGGCGGATAAATTCTGTTTTTGCCTCCGCGTAATCGCCACCACTGGCCCATTCGCGCTGGGCGAGGTCCTTTTTCAGGTCTTCGTATGCTTGGCGCACTTGGGGATGGGTCCGCAAATGGTCCCGAAAGCGCAGGTGCCGCTGGTAGTCCTCGGTGGCCTCCACCCAGATGTGGATCTGGTATTCCCGGGTAAGTACGGCGGGGTGTAGCGTCAACTCAAAGTTGTCAATGACCTGCGGCAATTGGGCGCGCTGCCCGGCCGAAGAAATCCGCAAAAAATACCGCCGCCCCGGCATCATCGACTCATAAACCGGAAAGTAGAGGTAGTGGGGATCCTGCAGCATCCGGTCCGGCATCTGGTCCAGGTGATCCGGAGATTGTAGCCCGACCGCAATGTCGATGATCGGCTTAGCGGCAAGGTCCGGCACCGAAGTGGATCCAATGTGCTCGATGCGGGCCCCCAGACCGTCCAATTGCGCGGAAAGCCGCTGTTTTTCTTCGGCAAAAAGCTGGGGCCATGCGGGGTTGTAGGGATGGATTTCGATTTTCATGGTTCATGCGCCCAAGCTGAGTTGCGTTCGGGCCAGCCATGGGCTCAGAAAGATAGTCCGGCCCGGGCGATTTCCAAAGCGGCGCAGGTTTCGGATATGCGGACCGCCTTGGATGAGAACGAGCACCCTCGCCCGCTCCCCTTGCCGCTGCGCAACCGAGCATGGGTCGGCTCAAAGGCCAACCTTGACCAGATAAATGCCCTGTGCCTCCTGGTTCTGCGCCACAAAATAGACCTCGCGGTGGTCGGGCGCAAGCAGCGGACGGGTACCGGTGAGGCGCAGCCCCGGGGCGGCCACAACCTCGGTGCGCGAAAGATTTCCATCGGAGTCGCAGACAATCATTTGGGGAATCGGATCCTGCTGCGGAATCCGCTTCGCGTAGGTCAGCACCATGCGCCCCGCGGTCAGTTCCTGAAAACCCAACTTGTCCGCATCCGCCAGATGCGGTAGCGGTATTCCGCCGATCAACTCTCCCGAGCCATTGTGCACCAGTAGATGGTAGCCCTTGAACCGGACGATTCGTTTGCGCGTTCTTGGATCTTCTTCGACGGTGCGGAGGGCATTCAGGGTTAGCAGCCGGCGATCCCGCGTCTCGTAGTAGCGCAGGGTCCGGTAATTGTCGGTCCAATCGACATTGCCCCGCGCCGTAAGTTCCGCCATTGGGAAATCGGATGCGGCGACATCGCGTTGCGCGACGACTCCTTCCGTACCAATGGTAACCTGAGAAAAGCCGCCCCGATTGCCCCGCCGGTAGGCAAACAACACGCGGATTTCGCCATTCTGGTGGCGGTCTACCTGCAGCAAATTGGCCCGGGCTCCCGGCAGATCGACGCGGTTTCGGGCTACGACCTGGCCGGTCTTGGAGTCCACCACCAGCACCATTTTTGCCGGGGGATTTTCCCCGGACAGTCCTTGTTTGGTGGGGCAACTGCCGATAAATACCGCATAGGGAACCGCGTAGATCGTCGGAGCCATTTTTTCCCCGGTGATCGGCAAAACCTGGGTGAAAGAAAAGGGTGCCTGGGTATCAATTTTCTCCCGTCCCACAATTTTTCCGTCGTTCCCAAATACCAGGATGAGGTGCTCGTAGAAGTGACTGTGTTTCTTTGTCTTGTCCTTCCGGTACTTCAGTCCTCCCAGGATAACCGCGTTTCCGGTTCCGGGGTCGCCCAGCATCGAGTAGCCTTTGAAGGCAAGGTTCTTATCGCCAAACGCGGTTTTTACCTCCTCTCGGTTGATGGCGTGCTTCCCGGAATAGGCCGAGCCCATGAGTCCAGTGTAGCGCTTGTCCTCGGGCTTCCGGTGGTAGGTGGACGTGGTCAAGTAGGATATGCCTCCGCTCAATCCCATGGTGATCACCGTCTCCCGATAAGATTCCACGTGGGGGGCGCGCGGATCCAACGCATCCGAACGGCGCCCCTCCACCTGGCTGAGATTTTGGAACCCTCCCGAAACGAGGGATGAGCGAAATTTTTGGAAGGCCTCGTGGGAGAGGATTTCTCCTTTCTTTGCCAGGTAGGCGTCGTCATTGAGGCTTCCAGCCTGGCGATGGTCGGCGTAGAAGTTGACCGAGTTGGAAGACCGGGCCGCGGCAAACCACGTAACCGAAAATGCGGGCGAGGGATCGGGTGCGTCCAGTGGAAAAAGGCCGTAGGCGGACAAGGTCTTGGGCTCCCGGCCCCCATCCATCACCCGGTTGCGCACCCGCTGAATCCCGCCTTCGGGGTGATTGAACCGCACAACCAACTGCGGAATTTCCGGATCCGCCGTAAATCCAAGTAGGCGAGGGGCAGAGGGGCGAATTTTTCCCCCGGGGGGAAGAACTTCGATGATTTCGACGGGGGCTTGGGCCTGGGTGTTCGGACCCGACAGAAAGAGGCTCACGAATCCAGCGAGCACGATGATGGGGATACGCATGGTGGGATTGGCTAGGGGTAAATCAATGCGGTCGGGCGGGAATCAATCTACGCGCTCCAATTCAAGGGTGATTTCGGTCAAGTAGGTGGTGCCACCGGTGGTTTCTTCATCGCTGACTTTCCAGGACTGGGCATTCTTTTTTGAGCGGATCACGGTATACGGCCACTCGATTTCCACGGATCCACCGGAAAAGGTGGTGCTTTCATTGATGGTCATGGCTTCGCTGGCTGCATCGTAACTCCAGGTAATCGTCGTTGCGGTATCAACCGTTCCGTCGGCAAATCGGTACTCTCCGGTTCCATCGGCGTAAAACACCATAATTTCGGGTGCATCCCAGTCTTGCTCATCCACGAGGGTTCCGTTTTCGTACTCGGAAAATTTTGCTTGGGTTGTGCGCCAGGTTCCTTCTTTGTTGGTGATGACGTCTTCGAATTGGGCACACCCACCGAGGAGAAATGCCGCGAGAATGCCGAAGGCCAGTGCATTGATGTACGTTACAGGTTTCATTGTGTGAGAAATGGTTAAATGGATAATCTGCCCCCAATGTGCGATTTCCCAACAAAATCGCCCCTTGATTTTACACAAGTGCTGCGCTGAGGAGCACAAGTGCCTTCCCCCAGCCGACAGTTGCATCTCCGAGTTGGGCTTCGAGTGTGGCAATTCCCCGGGAACAAAGCCTCAATTGCCGTCTCCCCCCGGCTGCGCAAAGACCAGGAGATTTTCGGATTTGAGGAATCGGTATTGCTGGGGGGTGAGGTAGATGATCCGGGCTCCCTGGCCCCCTTCGTAGAGGGAATAAAACCGTCCTGGGAGCGGATTGTCGGCGACCACCTCATCCAAAAAACCAAAAAACTGACCATCAAACCAATCGCCCATCTTTTCCAGGGCTTTGAAGTACATCTTTCTGTTCAAGGCAAATCTCACCGTCACGGTATTGAGCTTTTCGTCGGCAAAGTCATCCTCGGTCCCGGTGGGTTGGAAATCGCCGTGGGAGATGGCGGCACAAGCCCGAATCACTTCCGCGTAGGGATCGGTCAAGTTGCTCATTTCGAGGTCAAAAGAATGGATCACGTCGGGAAATGCTTCCAATACTTGGTTCAAATCCTCATGGGTGGTCTCAGAAGCCCGCTTCCGGCATTCGGCGATTTTCTCCGGGGTGAGGTGGTCCAGCAATCCGATCTCCCGGTAAGCGTCGATGGCCGATTGAATCCGCGCCGAGGTCAAGGGATTTTTGAAGTTTTCGTAACTCAAGTCAAAATACGTTCGGTAGTGCAAACTGTCCGCTTGCGCCGCGGTCAGGGCGATGATCCCGTAGGTGTTCCAGTCCCGGGCATTTCCGCGGTGGGCCTTGACCAAATGCAAGCGAAGCGCCGACTGCTGATCGGCCAGTACCTGGTTGAAGATCTGGTAGTACTCCTGGGAGTCGATTTTGAAATCCGTGGCTTCTTTGACCTCTTTTGGATGACTGCTGTAAAAGCTGCGGTGGCGGTAGGTTTTTCCTTTGACGGTCAGGGTGACCCGGCAGTCGTAGGACTGCCAATTGCCGTAAGAATTCACACTGTCGAGGACAACTTCAAAGGAAAAATCGGCAAAGGCCAGTTCCGGCAGCACTCCGGCGGTCTTCTGGTGAACCTCTTCCAGGTAATCGGCCGGTCGCGGGGAATATTGGTTCAGATCAATCAGAACCGCGCGGTCGCAGTGGGCAACCAATTCGACCGAGCGGGACAGCGCACCTTCGGCGATGGCCGATTTCAAGCCTTCATATTTGGCCCCCGAGGAAACGCCGAGCCGCCGCAATTTCTCGGCAAAAACCATCACCCTCTCCGGGGCTAGGTGGGCTTGCTCGTCCAGCCGTTCCCCAATGCGGTTCAGCAGCACCAAGGGGTGCGGATAGCGGTTCTTGGCGATCTCTTCCCGTTGGAAATGCAGCTCTTTCTCCGAAATCAACCGTGCGGCTTGCAAGCCAGATACCGTTTGGGCCAGTTTCCGGTTGAGCTTTTTGCGCTCCCGAGCCGTGAGGCGGTCAGGAAAGCTGATGTAGATATAGGACGCGACTTCCTCGCTTCCGACTATTTTTTGCCACTCCATTTGCGCCAGGCCACGGAGGTAGACGGCAGGGGGGCGATCTTCGCGGTCGCTGAGGAGCGCCGCGTAGCGCGCGGCCTGGCTTTTTTTGAGCAGTTTGGCGTCGATCAGCTTTTGGATCATCGGGTCCCCGGACTGGGCCCAGCCGAACTGAGCCAGCCCCAGCAGGAGCACCATTAGCCCGGCACCGTAGTGTGTCCGGCGTGGGGAATTGAAATTCAGCAAAAGGATCGTGTGCCGCCTCATAGGGCGATAAGTCCCCCAGGTTAAGAAAGTTTCGCTCGGGCACAAATCTGATGGTCGCCTACCCGATCCTGGGTCACGGATAGCTGGCTCGGCGACACGTTCAAACAGCGAGACGGCGCGTTCAGCCATTCTTCCCGAGAAATCCCGCCCCAATTGAGGAATATCTCTGAAAGATACTCGGCTGCTTTCCCGCAGTCGGTTGTCCATCCGCTGTCTACACTTTTTCAAAAAAGAAAACCTGTCTGCTATGAAACCGCTCGTTACCTTTCTGATTGCCCTTTTCTGGGGCTGCCTTGCGGTGGCCCAATCGCCGGACCGCAGCAAAGACCCCATCGTGGTACCAGGCAGTGATCTGCCCTGCTTTACCGGTATCCCTGGCCTGCTGCCGGGAGACATCGTGGGATTCCGTTTTGATGGTGCGAATCTGGTTCAGATCCCGATCCAAATCGACGAAGTCCTGGTCACGCAAATCGAAGCGCCCTGGGGGCCCAACGGTTGCCGTGGCTCGAAAAAACCGGTGCCTTGGGACGTCCCTTTCTACGCCGATCCCCTGACCTACATCGGTGCGGATCCCGACCCCAGTTTTGACGCCAACGATGAGCTCGCTTTCATGGCCCGCGATGCGGGCCCTCAAATCAACACCTGTATCAGTCCGCCCAGTGGCACCACGGGGGATCCCTGTGAAGTCACCCTGCAAGATCCCATCAGCAATACGGTGCTGGGTTACATCTACCTGTTCCGAAGAAGCGGTAACCTTTCGCCGGGAGCAGGGGCCGATCTGGTCACCTACAATTTTGGGTTTGGCAACTATGATATGAGCGACTACCGCACCCGATACGACGAGTGCAACGGTTTGCTCAACCTGGAAAACTCGACGATCTCCACCAACAATTACTTCCTCCGCTTCACCGGTCGCTGGACCGAAAGTGAGCTCAAGATCAACGCCCTGGGTGCCAACGGGCTCGATATCCTGGATCGCCACCAGGCATTTATCACCCCCACCAATTGCAATCGGACCGAAGAGGTCTTCTCCGCCACCAACGGGCCGATCATCGCGACCATTGACGGCCCGGTGCGGGCGATCCGGAGTGTGATGGGGGCGGTGAGTGGGGCCTACGTGCAGTTGGACATTGCGTGTTCGGAACACCGGGTGGACTACGCGTTTGACTATCGCCTGCACACGATCAGTGGGGGCGGAGGCTTCCACGATGTCTACGATCTGGAACCGGCGAATGCCAGTGGGATGCAATTTTACAGCACCAGCGTCCCCAATGGCGTGACCATCAATGGGGTTGCGGATGCGGTCCCCAGTACCTATTCGACCTGGCAAATGGTCACCGGCGCACCGGGTTCCATCGTGGCGGGATTTGATTACGATACGGATATGAGCATCGGAACCCCCAGCCAGCAGGCGATGGGGGCGGTCGAAGGGGGCGTGGGCAGTTACTACGACGATGCGGGTGGCGCTGGCAATCACCTTTGCACTGGGGACAACCAAGCCTTTGGCAGCAGTGGTTTTTTCCTGACCACGGACCTGTGTACGGACCGCAAGTTCGGTGGGAGCAACTGCGGTCCCAATGTCCGGTATTTTTCCTCTACCCGCTCACACTACCTGCTTTCGCCGGGCATCACCCCCAGCCAGGCGCAGACTTACGCCGAGTTTGCCCGCAACCCCATTCAGGCCACCGGGACACTGACCGCCCTGGCCAGCTTCTGCGGCGGAAACAACTACACGGTGAGCACGAGCAGCGCCCCCAGCAATGGCGGCTCGACCAGCGGCGGCGGCACGTTTGCCAGCGGCACCAATGTCACCGTCACCGCCACCCCGGCCAGTGGATTCACCTTCAGCAATTGGACCGAAGGCGGAAACGTGGTCAGCACCAATTCCAGTTACGCTTTCACCCTCAGCGCCAACCGCAGCCTCGTCGCCAATTTTACGGTCACGACCAGCAACTACACGGTGAGCACGAGCAGCGCGCCCAGCAATGGCGGCTCGACCAGCGGCGGCGGCACGTTTACCAGCGGCACCAATGTCACCGTCACCGCCACCCCGGCCAGTGGATTCACCTTCAGCAATTGGACCGAAGGCGGAAACGTCGTCAGCACCAATGCCAGCTATGCTTTCGTTGCACCTACCCCGAGGATGACGCGGCCTCCGTCAAGCACGCTCTGGCGCACGAGAGCCTGTATGCGGTCATGGGCGGCGAGACCTGCGCCCCGGCGGGGCAGCGCACAGGTTGTGCCTCGGCCGTGCGTGAGCTTGAGCGGCTCCACTACAGCTACCTCAACTTCGGCTACCACCCCGACGTGCTCGCCGGCTGGGCCGAGCAGGGCTGCGCTGAGGCGATCGCTGAGCGCCTCGGCTACCGTCTGGCGCTGCGCCAGGCCGCGCTTCCTGACGCCGTGCGCCCGGGCGGGCGCGCTCGCGTCAGCTTGACGCTCGAGAACACGGGCTTCGCCGCGCCCTTTCGCGCGCGCACGGTCTACCTTGTGCTGCGCGACAGCGCGGGCGCGCGCTGGACGCTGCCGCTCAACCAGGTCGACCCGCGGCGCTGGTGGCCGGGCCGTCACACGATGACGGCACGTATCGCCTGGCCGGCTCAGGCCGCGCCCGGGATCGCCACGCTGTCTTTGTGGCTGCCCGATGCCTCGCCCAGTCTCGCGGCGCGGCCAGCCTACGCGATACGCCTGGCCAACCAGGGCACCTGGCGGCGCGCGTTCGGCGACAACGTGCTCGGTGAGGTGCGCATCAGCGAGACGGCGCCCGGCGTGGCCGACACCCGCCAGGGAGGCTGGAGGTTGCTGCCCGCGCTCAAGTGAGCTGCGAGCCAAAGCAGGTCAGGAGCGACGTGGCCACGAGCGCGGCGCTGTCATGGGTGTAGCCTCCGCTCGGCACCCACAGAAGGGCCGCGCCCTGGGCCTGAACCTGGTCGACGACAAAGGTGTCACGCGCCAGGATGTCGTCCGCGCTCAAGGCCAGGCCGCCCAGGGGATCGTCGCGGTAGACGTCGGTGCCGGCGTTGTAGACCACGAGATCTGGCGCGGCCTCGACCAGCGCGCCAGGCAGGGTCTCGCGCAGCAGGCGCAGGTAGGCTTCGCCCGCGGTGTGCATCGCGAGCGCGTGCGCATGATCG
>JBCCQH010000050.1:0-51896 GCA_039024435.1 Bacteroidota bacterium | reverse complement strand
TGAAATTTGCTAGTGCAGATTTTTTTGTCCGTCGAAGCTCATTTTGGAGTCCATAGCCAAAGCTATGGGCGAGAAAATAGCTGAAGAGGGGCGGAAAAAGATGCCATAGCAAAATCGCAGAATTAAATTTAAACAGCCTCTCAGACATGCGTTTGCGCGATTTGACGAAAAAAGACGGCAGTTTGTCTTTTTTCGTTTTCTGTGAGACAAATACCGTCTTGTGGTGATTCAGCGAAAGTGCGTTTGGGCAAGTGTCTTCCAATGAGTGGGGGATCATTTTTTTGAAAAATTGCCCGACAAAATGCAACGGGAAAGTGGGGGTAAACAATCCATTAATCTAATGGATTGTGCGCTATTTGTTTGCCTCGGCAAAAGGGTCTTTGGAAAGCTCCGGTCCTCGGCCGGATTTATTGGGCCAGCGGGAAAAAGAGTCGCTCAGGGAAGAGAAAAGTGGGCTTTTGCTGCATCGCGCAATTGGCCTTTGCCAATAATTTTTTTAACTTTATGCGTGTGTGTGATGGCTAAAAACCATCCTGAATGCTATTTTTTTCTTGGTTTTGACTGACGGCTTCCGGTTGCCCATTTTGCTCGCGAACTACGCGGCACAACCAAGGCAGCGAAGTACACGGGAGATTCATCTGGAAGCGTCGGGTCCGACCAAATGTACTTGAAATCAATTAGAGACTCGATGAACAAATTTTTTTCCTTTTTCCTGTTTCTGCTCATGGTGGGCGGAGTGCAGCCCGTGACGGCACAATCGGCCGCCCTGAGCGTCGAAAAAACGACGGAACAACCGGTGAAATTCACGGTTGTGGATGCCAACTCCGGCGCCACCCTGGTATTTTACTTTGAAGGCAATCTGCTCTCCGATGCGGGAGGTGAACTTGTGGCTACTTTTGCCCAAAATGCCCGTACCGAAGTTTTTGCCCAGATCGAGCAACTGCGCAACTCCGCTCAGGTTACCCAATTTGACCTCAATGAAGTCGACAATCGCCTGAGCATAGCGATGAGTGGTAAAGATGCCACCCAGTTGTTTGAATCGCTGACCGCATCGCTAACTTCGGCTGCCGTCGAGTAAACGACGGTTGATTACCACCAATTGCCAACGAATTTTGACCATCATATTACTATGAGAAAAACTTTACCCTACCCGAAATCCTTTGGGTACAGTACCCTTTTGCTTGCGCTCCTGTGTCTGGGCTTTTTTCCGCAGAAAGCGGCGGCCCAGTTTGCCCTCAACTGCCCCCCCAATACGGTAGTGAGTACTGATTCGGCATCTTGTGATGCTACGACCTCTTATAATGCACCCTTCATCTCGGGTGGACCAGTGACCGATACGACCTATGTCGCCATTGGATCTACCCAAGTCTTTGTGGTTCCGATCGGAATCGGACAGGTGACCATCGAAGCTTTTGGTGCCCAGGGAAATACCAACTCGGACAATTCTGGCGCGATCGCCGGTGGACTGGGCGGATACGCTTCGGGCAGCTTAGCGGTGACGCCGGGGGAAACGCTCTACGTCGAAGTCGGCGGGGGTGGCGTTCAAGCCACTACCGGCGGTTACAATGGCGGCGGCTCCTCCGGTATAGTAGGCTGTAATTTGTCCTACGGTGGGGGAGGCGGCGGCGCCTCCGATGTCCGCCAGGGCGGTACGGCACTCGCCAATCGGGTCATCGTCGCCGGCGGCGGTGGCGGTGCGGGTGGCAACCGGAATCAGAGCTGCGGTCGCGGAACCGGCGGCGGTGGTGGCGGTGGCTACTACGGCGGGGGCGGTGGTGCGGCTTGGCCGTCCACCAGCAACACCTTGCCCACGGGCGGTACGCAGACGGCCGCTGGAACCGGCGGAACCTCAGCCTACACGGGTGCCGCGAACAACAATGGCTCCGCCGGTGCCCTCGGTATCGGTGGGAATGGCGGCGACGAAGTCAGCTCCAACCAAGGTGGTAGTGGCGCGGCCCTCCCCGGTGGTGCCGGGGGTGGCATGACTGGGGGCATCGGTCAGTACAGCGTGAACTGGACCGGCCAGAGCGGTGCCGGTGGCTCGGGCTACACCGGCGGCGTCACCAATGACTCCATGGCGACGGGGGTTCATACCGGCGCCGGCCAAGTCCGCATTTCCTTCAGTGTTGCTTTTACCCTGACCCAAACGGCCGGTTTGGCGAGTGGGTCGACCTTCCCCATCGGAACGACGACCAATGCCTTCACGGTTGTGCAGGGCACCAACTCTGACTCTTGCAGCTTCACCTTGACCGTGGTCGACAGCGTGGCTCCTGATGTGGTCGGCTGTCCGGGAACCGATACCCTCTACGCCGACGCCAACTGTGGGGGCGCTTTGCTCGACTACAGCACGGCCCTCACCATTGCCGATAATTGCGATCCCAATCCGACCACGGTACAGTCTCCGCTAGCGGGGACTACAGTCTCCGGAGCCGGTTCCCTCACTTCGGTCACCCTGACCGTTTCCGACTCTTCCGGCAACGTGGGCACTTGCACTTTCGACGTGGAAGTTGTGGACTCGACCGCTCCGATTGTAACTTCTTGTCCGCCGGCGGTGATTTTCACGCCGAGCACGCTGGATTGCAACCCGGCGGTAAACTTTACCCCGCCGGTATTTACCGAAAACTGTGCTGCATCGATCACCAGCACGAGCAGCCCAGGGGACAATTTCCCCATCGGGACTACGGTCATCACCTATACCGCTACCGATAGCTCGGGCAATTCTTCGGTGTGCAGCTTTACCCTGACTGTCACCAGCCCGGTACTGGACAACCTGGTCCAGCAAACTCCGGGAGCGATTTGCGATGGCGACACCTTTAGCTTGGCAGCACCGGGCGGATTTACCAACTACTCTTGGTCCACCGGAGCGACCACTGCTTCGATCTCCGCCAATATGACCGGGATCTACTGGGTGGACGTGACCGACTCCAGCGGTTGTATCGGACGCGATTCCTTCCTGGTAGCGGCCAATCAGCCGATGCCGACCGTCACGCCGACGGGCGCTGCGCTTTGCGCTCAGTCGGGCTTTGCCTCTTACCAGTGGTACCAAAATGGCACCCTGATCCCGGGCGCCACGAACGATTGCTTCACGCCGACCACCGATGGAACTTTCCAGGTCATCGTGTTTGACTCCGTGGGATGCCAGGGCATCTCCGACACCCTTTTCTTTGTCGGCGTGCGCGAAGCGCTCAACAATCCGGGTTTTGAGATTTTCCCGAATCCGGCCGAAAGCCAGTTGAACGTGCGGATGATCCAGCCGCTCAATGAAGCGGGAACGCTCATGCTGTACGATCTGACCGGCCGCATCGTCTTGCGCCACGATTTTGACCAGCTTTCCGGCACCGTGACCCTCGACTTGGGCAGGGTCAGTGCGGGCAGCTACATCGTGGAGGTCCGGGGTGACAACTTCCTCGGTCGCCGTCGCCTCCTCCGTATGGAATAGGCCACGCCGCACCGTTTACATCGGAATGGGAAAGGCCCACTGTGGCCTTTCCCATTCGACATTTTACATTGGACCTTTTGGGTTGGGAACCCAAGGTACCGTTGCCAAAAATATCCAAGAAGCAGTACGGTATTATTAGGAATTCTAGGGATAAGTCCGGTTATTCGAAAAGCATGTCTAGGGTTTTGACATGCGACTCCAAAGTCTCGTTTTTTTGCGCTTTACAATTGTTTGCAAACGTTTACTCCAACAATGAAATCAAAACTCTACTATTCCCAATCGGATAGCCATCACCGCAAAGTCAGTTTGCGTGGACGATTGTTATCCCCTTCCCTGGTGCTCATCTTGCTGGGTATTTTGGGATTTTTCCCCCAGTTGCGGGCACAGGTGCAGATCACGTGCCCCCCGAACCTGGTAGTGAGCACCGATTCGCTTACCTGCGATGCGCAAGTGATGTATGCTGCTTGTGTTACGAATACCATCAACACGACCAATACGGTTTATGCCTTCACGGGGAGCACGCAGATTTTTGTGGTTCCGGCCAATGTCTGCGAGGTCACCATCGAAGCATTAGGAGCTCAGGGCCAGTCCAACCCGAGCAACATCGTCGGTGGCCTGGGGGGTAGCGCCACGGGCACCCTGGCGGTGACGCCGGGCGAAACGCTCTATGTAGAAGTCGGTGGTGGCGGAAGCATTTCCACGACTGGTGGCTACAACGGTGGCGGCAATGCCGGTAGCGTAGGCTGCGCAACTGCTTTTGGCGGTGGCGGCGGTGGGGCGTCTGACGTGCGTCAGGGCGACTCGACCCTGGCCGGCCGGATGATCGTCGCCGGTGGCGGAGCCGGAGCCGGGGGACAGCGTGTACAAGGTTGTGGTCGCGGAACCGGCGGCGGTGGTGGTGGTGGCTACTACGGCGGTGGTGGTGGCGCAGCCTGGCCGTTTACCAGTACAGTACTCCCGACCGGGGGTACCCAGATCGCCGGCGGAACCGGAGGGACTTCGGACTGGACCAGCGTGACCAACAACGATGGAACCGCCGGTGTCCTAGGGATCGGTGGAACCGGTGGCGATGAAGCTAGCTCCAGCCAGGGTGGCAACGCAGATGCCCTTTCCGGTGGAGCCGGGGGCGGGTCTACCGGTGGTAGTGGTGCTTACAGCGCCAACTGGACCGGCCAGAGCGGAGCCGGTGGCTCGGGCTACATCGGCGGTGTAACCGGGGGAAGCATGCTCTCCGGGGTGCGCAGCGGAAACGGCCAGATCACCCTGACCTACAATTCCGGTTTCAGCGTCAACCAAATTGCCGGTACGGCCAGCGGTGGCGTTTTCCCGCTCGGAACGACCACGAATTCCTTTGTCGTTACCGATAGCGCTTTCACCGACTCCTGCACCTTTACCATTTCGGTGGTCGACAGCACGGTGCCGCAAGTCCTGGATTGCCCGGCGACCGATACCCTCTTCGCCGATGCCAGTTGCGACGGTATTTTGCCCGATTACTCGGCGACCCTGAATATCTTTGACAACTGCGATGCAAACCCGACCGTGGTTCAGACTCCCATGGCAGGTGCCGTGGTCTCTGGCCTCGGTGGCACGGCTCCGGTAACCCTCGCGGTAACCGATTCTTCCGGCAACGTAAGCAATTGCAACTTCAACGTGGTGGTGGTCGACAGCACCGCTCCGGTGGCCAGTATGTGCCCACCATCGCAAATCTTTACCCCGACGGTCCTGGACTGCAATCCGGCGGTCAACTTTGCCCCGCCGGTATTTGCGGACAACTGTACCCCAAGTCCGGCCATCACAAGCACCAGTGTGCCGGGGGACAATTTCCCGATCGGTACGACGAGCATTACCTACACGGCAACCGACAGCTCCGGCAATTCGGGCGTATGTACCTTCGCCCTGACGGTGACGAGCCCAGTCCTGGACGGGGTGGTCATGCAAATGCCGGGTGCTGTCTGTGATGGCGATACCTTCAGCCTGGGAGCGCCTCCCGGATTTGCCAGCTACGCCTGGTCGACCGGGGGCACCACGCCGATGATCACCGCGAATATGCCCGGGATCTACTGGGTCGATGTCACCGATTCCATCGGTTGTACCGGACGTGACTCCTTCTTGGTGGTTGCCAATCAGCCGATGCCGACGGTTACGCCCACTGGCGCGGCCCTTTGTGCCCAGCCGAATTTTGCTTCCTACCAGTGGTTCCAAAACGGAGCGGCGGTTCCGGGCGCAACGATGCCCTGCTTCACGCCGACCACCGACGGAAACTTCTCGGTCGTGGTCCTGGATTCCATCGGTTGTGAAGGCACCTCAGATACGGTCTTCTTCGTCGGTGTACGGGAAGCCCTCAACCATCCGGGATTCGAGATCTTCCCGAACCCGGCGCACAATCAGTTGAACGTCCGCATGGTCCAGCCGCTCAACGAAGCGGGTACGGTGATGCTGTACGACCTGGCGGGCCGCATCGTGATGCGCCATGAGTTTGAGCAACTGTCGGGCACGGTGACCCTCGATCTGGGCGACGTCAGCGCCGGCAGCTACATCGTCGAGATCAAAGGCGATAGCTTCCTCGGCCGCCGCCGTCTGCTCCGCATGGAGTAGCCCAGTCGGATCATTTGCATTTAAATGGGAAAAGTGCTCCGGCGCTTTTCCCATTTTTGTTGCGCTGGGCGGAGAATTTTCCCAGTAAACCGGCGGCGAACCGGTCGCCTGCGCTGCGCAAGGCGCGCATCCGGAGGACTTTGCTCCGGATGACCCCTGTCCGGTAAAAAATCTCCTTTCCGGAGACGATGGCCGGCCAAAACGTTTCGCGGACCTTGGTGGAATACCTTGAAACCGAGGCGTGGGTGGTTGGGGGCATCGGCGATATCAACGGTGTCCTTTGGGGGCGCTTTGTCAACCGACCAATGCTTCGGGCGAGGCTCGGGAGTACGTCCGGTATCTCCCCGGTAATTTCCGGCCCTCGGCTACTCCCCGGATGAGAGCGGCCGCGGGCATTTCTGAATTCCGGCCTTTGCCGTTTCCCCGAGTAAAATCGTAGGCCGACATTTTGCCGTAAAACGGGAATTTACCCGAAACCTTGAATTGGTTTAATTTGAATAAATTCCTACATTCATAGATGGAATTTTTGTTCCAGAATTGTAAAAGATAAGTGCCGATTTGGCCGTAAATGTCGGCCACCGAAACTGGATCTTTTGCCCCCCGGACCAGAGTCGCGTTGATCAATCAGCTTTAAAATCAATTATTTTAGTATCGCCGCATGTTCCGGTAAGTTATCGTCTCGGTAGTATCGAAATTGAATCTGAAGCCCAATGAAAGCTAAATTATTACTATTCCTGTTATTGCTCACGGGGCCCGTGACTACGTACGCCCAATCCGCCGCAGTCGGTGAAACCACTGCCTTCATTGCTCCTCCCCGCATTCAGATTGTGATCGGTAGCGCGGTAGCGCCGATTGAGCTGTACTTCGAATCGGGGGCGATTTCCGATGCGAAGGGTGAGGTATTTGCCACTCCCAAAGGGGACGCCCGGGCCTGGTTGCTGGAGCAATTGCGCGAAATGGGGCAGGATGCTGGTTTTGCGGTTGTTTCCGAAGCCGAAGACCGCATTACAGTACAGCCCGGAAACATCGATGCCGCCACCTTGCGCTCGGACATCATCACGGCCCTGCCCCAGCGCGATTGAGCCACGACCTGGATCTTTGCCGGTTGTTGAGTGACCGGCGGGATCGCTTACATATCGAAAGAACAACAGAACAATCAGGACATGAACAATATATTTACTCAATTCCAAGGGATCTCCCGATGGTACCGCAATGGTGCGCTGGCGCTATTGGCCTTGGTGTGCATGGGACCGGTGGTCAATGCTCAAATCATTCTGAATTGTCCGTCGCCCATTACGGTCAATGCGGCCAACGGACAGTGTTCGAGCACGGTTACGTATTCGCAGCCGACCACCAATGCGCAGACCAATACCACGCAGACCTTCAATTTCACCGGATCGGTCCAATCGTTTACCGTTCCGGCCAATGTCACCTCAGTCAACATTCAAGCCTGGGGTGGCCAGGGGCGCACCAACTCCGGCAACAACATTGCCGGGGGACGGGGCGGTTACGCAACCGGTAACCTCGCCGTTACGCCCGGCAATACCCTTTACATCTACGTAGGTGGCGGCGGTGGAATCAACACGGCCGGCGCTTACAATGGCGGCGGCAATGCCGGGGCTGAGCCTTGTTCCACCGCCCGCGGAGGCGGAGGCGGGGGGGCCACGGATATCCGACTCAACGGCACTTCGCTGAACGCCCGACGCCTGGTGGCGGGTGGTGGTGGGGGGGCCGGGGGCAACCGGGTCCAAGGCTGCGGCCGCGGTAGCGGCGGCGGTGGTGGCGGCGGTTGGTACGGCGGCGGCGGCGGTGCCGCCTGGCCGTACACCAGCACGACCTTGCCCGGTGGTGGAAGCCAAACCAGCGGCGGCAACGCGGGAATCTCCAGTTGGAACCTCGCCGGAAATGACGGTACGGCCGGTGGATTCGGTTCCGGTGGTACGGGCGGTGACGAAGTCAGCAGCACCCAGTCCGGCAGCGGCAACGCCCTGGCCGGTGGTGTCGGTGGCGGTACCAATGGTGGCGGCGGTGCCTACTCGGTCAACTGGACCGGACAAAGTGGTGCCGGCGGCTCGGGTTACATTGGCGGAGTGACCGGTGGTTCAATGTCGAATGGCGTGCGCACCGGCAATGGCCAGGTCATTCTGAGCTACAACATTCCCCTGTCGATCAACCAGACCGCTGGCCTCGGCAGTGGTGCCAACTACCCGGTCGGAACCACGACCAACAGCTTTGTCGTCACCCAAGGCTCCCAATCGGCGACCTGCAGCTTTACCGTAACCGTGGTCGACAACCAGGATCCTTCCCTGACCTGTCCCTCTACCCAGACGGTCAACTTGAATTCCAGTTGCCAAGCTTTGCTGGCGGACTTCCGCAGTCAGGCCAGTGCGGGGGACAACTGTACGGCAAACCCCACGATTTCTCAGTCGCCCGCGGCCGGAGCGGTTGTCTCCGGCGCCGGCAACCAGACGATTACCATGACGGCTACCGACGGCTCGGGCAATACCCGGAACTGTACCTTTACCCTCACCAAGGTAGACGTCACCAATCCTTCGATCAACTGTCCCTCCAACCGGACCGTCAACCTAAACGCCAATTGTCAGGTTTCCCTGCCCGATTATGTACCCCTCGCCGGGGCGACGGACAACTGTACTGCCTCCCCCTCGGTGACGCAATCGCCGGCGTCGGGCAGCATGCTCAGCGGAACCGGTACATCGACCGTGACTCTGACGGCGACCGATGGTGCCGGCCGCACGGCGAATTGTAATTTTACAGTGACCCGGGTCGACGTGACCGCGCCTTCGTTGAGTTGTCCTTCGAACCAAACCGTCAACCTCAACGCGAACTGTGCCGCTTCGGTACCCAACTTCATTTCCCAGGTGAGCGCGACCGATGCATGTACTTCAAATCCGACCCTGTCTCAGTCCCCGAGTGCGGGTACGCTGATCAATTCCGGCGGTACCCAGACGATTACGGTCACCGGGACGGATGGCGCTGGCAACAACGGCAACTGCACCTTTACCCTGACCGCGGTCGACAACGTGAATCCCTCGGTGAATTGCCCGGGCAACCAGACGGTCAACCTCAACGCGAATTGTGCGGTATCCCTCGCCGACTACACCAATGCTACCTCAGCCGCAGACAACTGTCCGGTGGGCCTGAGCCTGGTCCAGTCCCCGGCCGCCGGCGCTACGATCAATGGGGTGGGCGCGACGACCGTGACCATGACCGCGACCGACGGCTCCGGCAACACAGACAATTGCACCTTTACGGTCAACCGGTTAGATGTGACGAATCCAACTTTGAACTGTCCGACCACGGCGACGGTGACGCTCAACAGCAATTGCGCAGCCTCCCTGCCCAACTATGCGGCCCAAGCGACGATTGCCGATAACTGTACCGCCAGCCCCAACGTGACCCAAAGCCCAGCAGCGGGGAGCCCGCTCAACGGCACCGGAAACACCAACGTTACCCTGACGGTAGCCGACGGTTCGGGCAACACAAATTCCTGCACCATTACGGTTTCCAAGGTCGATGCTACCGCACCGGCGGTGAGTTGTCCCCCGAACCAGTCGCTGACTTTGAACGCCAGTTGCGTGGCGGCCATGCCGAATTACGTACCCCAATCCTCGGCCACCGATAACTGTACCGGTGCACCGACGCGGGTGCAGTCCCCCAATACCGGATCTATGATCAATGGTCCGGGCAATACCACGGTGACGATCACCGCGACCGATGGTTCGGGCAACAACAGCAATTGCACCTTTACCGTGACGGCGGTCGACAACAGCAACCCAACGTTGAGCTGTCCCCCGGCCCAGACGGTTTCCCTCAATGCGAACTGCCAGGCGCAGGTGCCGGATTTGACGGTCCAGGCAAATGCCACCGATAACTGCTCGTCGCCTAATCTCACGCAGAGTCCGGCCTCGGGTACGATTGTCTCCGGCTCCAGCGCGCAGATGATTACGATTACTGCGACGGACGGTTCAGGAAATACGGACAACTGTATGGTGTCGGTGAACTTCCTCGATTTGGCGCAGCCCACGGTCAGTTGTCCGCCCAATACGTCGATTGCCCTCAATCCGAACTGTGAGGCCATGGTGCCGGACTACACGGCTCAGGCCAGCGCTTCCGACAACTGCACCCCCAATCCGGTGAAGTCGCAGTCCCCGGCCGCCGGGAGCATGTTTACCGGAGGTGGACCGCACACGGTCACGATTTCGACCGTGGATGCGGCCAACAATGTCGCGAACTGCACCTTCCTGGTCTCCGGGGTGGACCAGGTAGCGCCGACGATCGGGTGTCCGGCCGCGCAGTCCATTGCGTTGGATGCCAACTGTCAAGTGGCCCTGCCCGACTTTGCGCCGCTCTCGTCGCCGGCAGACAACTGTACGGCGAACCCGGTGGTTTCGCAGTCCCCCGCGCCCGGTACTTCTTTCAATGGCGTACAGACCACGACGGTGATGCTCACCGTTACCGATGGTTCGTCCTTGACCGCCAATTGCAGCTTTACCGTGAACATCGAAGACCAAACTGGTCCCTCGGTGACCTGTCCGGGCATGGATACCATCTATGCCGATGCTGCCTGTGAGGCACTGTTGCCGGATTACACTTCGGTGACCACAAACGTGGACAACTGCTCGACGATCTTGAACCTGAGCCAGTCGCCCTTCGGGGGGACGGTGATATCCGGTGCGGGCACGACGACGCAGGTGGTCATGACGGCCCTGGACCAGGAAAACAATATCGGAACGTGTACGCTCAGTGTCACGCTGGTCGATACTTTAGGGCCGGACCTCATGGGCTGCCCGTCGATTGTTGAGTTTACCCCGACAACCCTTGATTGCAACCCCCAGGTGCAATGGAATGCGCCCACTGCTACTGATGCGTGTGCTGGTTCTGCCAGCCTGTCGTCGACCCACGCTCCGGGGGACAATTTCCCGGTGGGTACCACTGCAGTTACTTACACTGCGCTCGATCCGGGCAACAATTTTTCGCAGTGTACCTTTGACGTGGTGGTAAATGCGCCGGCATTGGACGGTTTCATCACCGCAGACAATCCCGTACCCTGCGAAGGGGACACGGTTACGTTGAATGCGTCCGCTGGTTTGAGCGGCTACCTTTGGTCGACCACCCAGACCACCCAAGCCATCCAGGTGACCACTACCGGTTGGTACTGGGTCGACCTGACCGATGCCTCCAACTGCTCGGGACGCGACTCCTTCTTCGTGGACTTCCAGACGGCCCCGGCGCCGGTGATTTCGGTAGTGGGCCAGGATTTGTGTACGACGCCGTTTGCCTCGTACCAGTGGTTCCTGAATGGCAATGTCATTCCGGGGGCCACCAGTCAGTGCTTTACGCCGACCGGTTCGGGCAGCTTTACGGTTTTGGTGACGGCTCAGGCTGGCGGTTGCGAAACGCAATCGGATCCGATTCAGTTCGTCAGCCTCGACAATGGCCTGTCGGATCAGGATTTCAGCGTCTATCCGAATCCGACCCGGGACCTTCTGAACATTCGGATGGAACAGCCGCTCCTCGAATCGGGATCGGTAATGATCTACGACGTCGCCGGTCGCATCGTGCAGCGGGTGAACTTCGAAATGCTGGAAAGTGAAATGACCCTCGACCTGTCGCAGGTATCGGCGGGCACCTACTTTGTGGAATTGGTGGCCGGAGAATTCCGCGGCCGCCGCAAAGTGATGCGCATCCGCTAGTGGCGGTAATTGGAGGCAAAAAGTCGTGGCTTTCGCAGGGAAGCCACGATTTTTTTTGGGGGAGGGCACCGGTGAGGTTTGGGGACGTGATTCGCCGGTGCAGCCGGCGTACCTGGGGGCGTTTCATCCCCTGCTTGTAAATCTGGCTTCTGTTCGTATTACTTTTGCATGCTACTTTCTCCGCTGGCGGGGATAGAACACCGGTGCAATTGATCTCGGAACGCCCCGAGACCCCAAAAAAGGGGGACCGACAATTGCCGGTCCCGGTTCCAATCCTTCACGGCAAGGGGCCGCACTGGGCGTCCTTGCGGTCCAAATTTATTATTGATGGATGAATTTCTTGTTGGTGCCGTCGTAGGCACGGAAGAGGTACATGCCCGGGGTCAGGCCGCGCAGGTCCAGGGTGCGGGCGCCTTCGCTGCGCAGCAGCATGCGGCCTTGCAGGTCGATCACCTTGCCGGGGACCGGCTGCGAAAGGTGAAGCTTATCACCGGCCGGGTTCGGGTAGATGTTCAGATAGCGGGTTTCGGTTGCGGAGGTGACCGAAACCGGAACGTCAATCGAGTACAAGCTGACCGTACCGCTGATTTCATTGGCGGAGACGAGGAGGTGGTTGCCCAGGCCAGCGGTGGCCGGGATGTAGAGCAGACCCTCCGGACCCAGATCTCCGGCGGCGCTGCTGTCCGCATCCACGGAGAAGTTGCGGTTGTTGTAGTAGGTTTCAAAAATCGGGGCCGTCGGATCGGTTACATCGTAGACCATGATCCCACCGATGCGCTCCAGGCCGATGAAAGCCAGCACTTTGCCGTTGATGGTAGCGACGGTGACGGCTTCCGGTTCCGGACCTTTGTCGTCGCTGCGGGACTTGTAGGAGTCGTTGTCATCGTTGTTCGAATTGAACTGGGCGGGAAGTGCGCTCAGGGTGCGCTGCTCTATTTCATCGCCGCTGTCGTACACCAAGTTGCCGGCGCTGTCCCAGATCGTGAAGGAGCGCGCACCAAAGGAATAAATCTCGTCAAAGTCGCCGTCGTTGTCGGTATCGCCGGTGGCATCGGTGCAGCGCAGACGGCCCAGGAGGGTATCTTCCTGGAGCAGCGCCGCGTTCGGGAAAGCAGTCGCGTCCAGGTTCAGATCACGCACGCGCACTTCCTCGCTGTAAGCATCGTAGTCGCGGGCATCGCCTTCATTGGCGGTGATGAGGTAGAAGCTGCCGGCGGTTGCAAATTGGGTGATGGCATCCGGTTGGTACATGCCTTTGATCGGCCAGTTGGCGATGTTTACCGCAACGGCGTCGTTGCTGGCGTCGATGCCATTGCCGGCGGCATTGTGGTCCTTGAAACCCAGTCCGAGGACCGTACTGATGGACTTGGCGTTGATGTCAACGACCGCCAGGGCGTTGTTTTCCTGGCAGACGACATAAGCCGTTTGGGAATTTGGGGAGATCGCGATGTACTCCGGTTCGAGGTCTTCCGCGACGGTCGCCGTGCCGTTGTTGCCGAAGATGCGGATTGAAGGATCCAGGGTGGCGCTGTTGAACGCGGTGAAGTCCAGGGTGGTCACGTCTGCCTGGGTCACGTTGGCGATGCCACCGCTCACATCGATGATGGACACCGAACCGAGCGGGTCAATCGTGTAGTCGTCTGACGGTTCGCCTTCATTGGCGGTCAGCAGCCAGTTCCCATTCGGGGAGAAGATGGCCATGTCCGGCAACACACCCACCTTGACGGTGTTGACGACCATGCCGGTATTGTCCAGGAAGGCAACCGTACCGTTTCCACCGACGGTGGAATCCTTGATTGCCGCAGCAATGAAGCCCCCGTAGGAAGCGACGCTGTTGGCATTTTCACCGTAAGGCGTGACATCGACCTGGCTTACCAGCGTCGGTGTGGTGGGGGTACTGATGTCCAAAATGTCCACCGTTGCATCGGCACCATTCACGACGAACAGCCGCTGCGAAGCCGAGTCAAAAGCGACGATTTCGGCCGCACTATCATCGAAGATATTGGTGCGGTAGGTACCCACGAGGTTGAGGGAGACCTGACCAAATGCGGTCGCACCCATTGCGAGGAAAATGATTGCGAAGAGTATAGTTTTTCTCATACGGAAATGATATTTTCCCGCAAAAGTAAGCTTACAAAATGGCCTGAAAGTGGCCCGCATCTGAAGAAAGTCTGCCCCTACTTCGCGAATGCTTTATCGTTTGTAAATGAAAAGTTGCGAACTTGCGACTAAGCAATGAAGGTTTCCGATGGGCCACCATCCCGCGGCCCCATCAGAAATCGGAAATCAGAATTCACGCAATCCCTACCGATCCATCCGCACAATTTGGGGATGAAACTCCGCGAGTACCTCGACCAGTTCCCGCTGGGCGGCCATGACTGCTCGGATGTCTTTGTAGGCATTGGGGGCTTCTTCAGTGCTGCCCCCAATCAGGGTTACCTGTGCCTCTTCCAACTGCTTCTTCATCCAGGAACGGGTGATCGTATTGAGGGCCCGCTTGCGGGAAAGGCGGCGTCCCGCGCCGTGGGAAGCACTTTGCAGGGAGTGGGCGTTGCCCTTGCCCCGCACCACAAAACCGGGTGCGATCATGGATCCGGGGATGATGCCGAGTTCCCCGGTGTGGGCCGGAGTGGCGCCTTTGCGGTGGACAATGACTTCCGTACCGTCCTCCAATTGGTCCTGCCAGGCAAAGTTGTGGTGGTTTTCCACCACGGTGAGCGGATCTTCCGCCAGGGCCACGCACACCCGCTGGTGGATGTGCGCGTGACAAGCGGAAGCGTAATCGCCCGCCAGGTTCATCGCCAACCAATATTCCTGACCGGCTTCCGAATCGAGGTCCAGCCAAGCCATGCGCCGCGCATCCCGGGGCAATCGGCAGATTTGCCGGGCCAAACGCGAGTAGTGATCGGCAATCGTCGCCCCGAAGGCCCGGCTACCGGAGTGGGTGAGCAGCCCGAGGTATTCGCCCGGGGCCAACCTCAGATCCGCTTGTTGCGCCGTGACCCGGACTGCCCCAAATTCCACAAAATGGTTGCCACTGCCACTGGTTCCGATTTGGTAGCGGGCGGTGTCCTTGAGTCCGTGCAGCAGGGCCAACTCTCCGAATTCGGACCGGTCCAGCACCGGATCATCCATCGGACGGTCAAAGGCGTGCTTGCCGAACCGGCTGCTTTCCCGCACAATGCGCGTGAGGCGTTCGCGGTCGTGTTGCAATTGGGTGGCCGGCAGCGGAAAAACCGAAAGGCACATCCGGCAGCCGATGTCCATGCCCACTGCGTAGGGAATGACCGCGTTTTGGGTAGCGAGGACACCGCCGACCGGCAGGCCGTAGCCCTTGTGCGCATCCGGCATGAGGGCTCCACGGACCGCTACCGGCAGCTTCATCGCCGTGTCCATCTGGACTTGGGTCACTTCATCGATGTGCTCTATCCCGTACAAATTATAGGATTGCGGCGCATCGCGCAGGTCGTATTTGGTGCCCGGGATGGGCTCCGGTTCGGGCATGAGTTTTTCGGCGAGGGTGCCGAAGGCAGCATCTTCCAGGAACTGCCCGGGCTCCTGGAGGACTTTTTCCAAGACGGCAAAGACTTCCTCTTCGGTGGCGTGCTTGAAATGCTTGCGAATGATTTGCAGACCTAGTCCGGCGATTTCACCTTTGGGATAACCCAGCCGGACGAGGTGCTTACTTTTGATATGTCGAATGCCCATGGGAATGGGAAATTGTTTGATGAAGGGAAAAATGAAAATCAGGCAGGGGCCCACTTGCGGCCGGGGGCATTGAGGCAGCCTCACCGGTGCATCCGGAAGCCGGTGCAGGGGACAAGGGGGCGGTATCGAAGCGTGAGACGCATGGGAGTGGACTTGTTGGGTCAACGAATCATTTTTCGAAGCAAAGATAGGCAAATCCACCCTGCTCGGTACGCCGGGAAACCCAATGGCGGGAAGCAAAGGCTCGGTGGTTGGGAAGCCGGGCTGAACGGCGCATTGCTTCGGGGGCCGGGGGGCACGAGAACAAGGGAAAGCTTGGAAAATCTTCGGGGTAAAATTGCCATTTGCCGGTGACGCCGGCACAAATGGACAATCCGGGCAAAAAGCCTAACTTGTCGCCATGTACCCGCGCATCACCGTGGTCACCGTCAATTACAACCTGGCCCCCTTTCTTGAGGAAGCGATGCGGTCCGTCTTGGACCAGGAATACCCCAATCTGGAGTACATCGTAGTCGATGGGGGCAGCACCGACGGGAGCCAGGAGATCATTCAGAAATACGAAGATCGCCTCGCCTGGTGGGTCAGTGAGCCGGATGAGGGACAATACGATGCCTTGCAGAAAGGATTTGCCCGGGCGACGGGAGAGATTCTCTGTTGGTTGAACTCGGACGATCTGTTTCACCGCCGTTCGCTGTTTACCGTGGCGGAGATCTTTGGGCAGTATCCGGAAGTGGAGTGGCTGATGGGCTTTCCCACGGAATACGCGCCGGATGGGAGTTGTGTGCATCGGATCACCTTGCCCTGGGCGCGTTGGTCGCGGCGGCGCTATTTGACCTACGATTTTCAGTTTATTCAGCAGGAATCGACGTTTTGGCGGCGGAGTTTGTGGGAAAAGGCGGGCGGGAAATTGGATACCTCCTTGCAGTTGGCCGGAGACATGGAGTTGTGGGCGCGGTTTTTCCGCAGTGCGCAACTGTATACTACGCTGACGCTGCTGGGGGGATTTCGTTATCGGGGGGGTGACCAGCGTTCCCGGACCCAGATGCGAGCGTATCTCGATGAGTGCCGGACGGTGATTGAGCGCGAACGGGCCCGCTTGTCCCGCGGGCGGCGGATCGGATTGACGTTGCTGCGGCCTCTGGCCTTTCCGTTTGGGTTGTTGTTTTTTCTGGATGTCCCCGGCCTGCGCTCGGTGTACGCGCGGTGGTACCGACTTCCTCCGGTCCTGCGCTACGATTTTGACCAAGGAAAATACGTGAAGAGCGCCCGACAGGTCAAGCACCCGCCCCTTTACTTGCGGGGCCGGCAAGTGGCCCGCAAAGGTTGAAATCTGCTTGAAATGCAAAAGGCTCCGCACCTGCGGAGCCTTGCCTTCTTGCTTTTCCTTCCCCACGGTGCCATCGGAGAAGCGGTTTGGGGTCGTCAGTTTGGGTAGTGTGGTCCGAAAGTCAATTTTAATGGAACAGGATACCAAAGCGGACTCCGAACCGGTGGGTGTGGGCGGTTTCCCGAACCTTAAGGGTGGTAAAGTCGCCTCCGGTCCAGAATTCTTCATTGATGGTACGGTTGACCTGTTGGTAGCGGTAGCCGAGGCTGAGGGTCCAGCCCACAGTTTGGCGGCCGTAATTGCGGATCCCAAATTGGATTCCGCTGAGGATCCCGTGGGCACGGGGATTGATTTCGCCCCTCCAGGACCGCGCGCGGTTAAGTCCCATGGCGTAGCCGGCCTGGGCCGATACGAAGGGGCTGAATCCTTCTGGGCGCAGGAAGTAGGTATACTCGCCAAAGAAGGGCAGGCTGGGACCATCGACCTGAAGAAATTCGATTCCGGTGCCGATGCCCACTTGCATTTGGCCATTGAATTGGTAGCCCTGGACCATGAGGAAGCTGGGGTCGACAAATACGTCGCCGTAGGGGGAAGCGCCGAAGTTCAGCCCGATGGTGGTATTGTTGTAGTAGCCCTTTTCTTTGACGGTCACCGAAGGCTTGTAACCGTGGATGGAAACGTCCTTCACGAGGTCGTGCTTGAAGGTCCTCTCCCGGCCATCCGCGGTGGTGATGGTAGTACTTTTGCCCACAAGGTGCTCTTTGAGGGTACCGCGGATCACTGAGCCATCTTTGAGGAAAACGGCATCTTTTTGGGCGTGAACCAGGCCGGCGAAGAGGAGCAGCAGCGGCAAAATGATGAATCGTTGCATTTTCATGGCAGTTGATTTGAGGAGTGAGGGGGCTTTCGATCAGGGCGTAACCGGTAGGTGACTCACCTGGACGATGTTCTGCGGATCGCGGTAGTCGTACTGGTAGATGCCTTCTTCTGCGGTCATGATGAGGGTGCCGTTGTAGGGAATGACGTCAAAGGTGACGATCCCGGGGAAAAAGCTGACCGGCTCGTAGGAATTTGGCGTGAAGGACGCCTTGTCGAGAACTTTCAGGCCGGTTGCACCATCGCAGAGGAAGAGCAGGTCCTGGTCGATGCCCAGGCCTTTGGGGTTGGCCATGGGGTAGGAGGCCCAGAGGACGGGATTGCGGATGTCGGAGATGTCGATGACTTCCAACACGTCCACATTACCGGCGCAGGTGTTGCCGCTGGAGAGGGTCACGTAGGCGCGGTCACCTTCGACCACGACCGGATCACAGGCGGCAAAGTGCTCAAATTCGCTCAGCCAGACGGGATTTGAAGGATCGCCGAGGCCGTAGATGATCATGCCGGTCGTCGTTCCGATGAAGAGGTTGCCGTCCTTGGGAAACAGGGTTTCGCCGAAGCGGGAAAGGCTCAACTGGCGGACGTGGGTGGGATCGCCGCTCACGTTGAATACGTCGAGGGTCCATTCCTGCAGGATGTAGAGGTGGTTTTGGAAAACCGTGAATCGGGCCATGGATCCGCCGATGCCGGTTGATCCACCGAAGGCTGATTCAATGGCGACCGACGAGGTAAAGTCAACGGCGATGTCGTTGCGGGAGGAAAGCGGGTAGTAATAATAGTTGTTCGACTCTTCGGTGACCTTTTTCACCTCCCAACCAATTACAATTCCTTTTTCGGCGTCCACCAGGGAGGCGGGGTAGTTGGGATCATAATTCGGCATCATGCCGTAGTTGTTGAAGTTGAAGACGTCTTCGACCCGGCTCATCAGCCGCGGACTGGCGGGATTTGTAAGGTCAAAGGCGAGCAGATCGGTGTAGCTGTCCAGGTAGAGCACGCGGTTGTTGACCGCCATGTCGATGTTGGCGAGGACGGGTAAGAAACCCAGGTTGATCGGATTGGCGGGGTTGGTATTGTCAAAAATATGTACGCCCCGCATGCGTTCGTTGACGAAGAGGTAGCGGTCGTAGAGGTAGATCTTTCCCGGATTCTGCAGGGCACGCGCGCCTTCTATCTGGATGTCGGTTGCGCGCCAGTCTTCTTTGCTTTGGTAAATGGGGGAGTTTGCGGTGTGGGTACGCACTACTTTGTCGGAGCAGCTTTGCAGCACGCCGGCGACGAGGAGTAATAGCGCAAGCAGGGAAGTCTTATTGGGCAGGAGATTCATAAGATTTAAGAATTCAATTTCAAGGTTGTGGTTGCAAACAGTCGATTGGGTTTACATCTGGATTGATGCTCTATGGGTAAAAAGGGTTGGAATGGAGCGAATTTTTTGCGGGAATCGGGGTGGGCGGGAGATCAAAGGCGCAGGCGGAAGCCCACTTGGGCGCCGGGCCAGTAGGTGCGCGCCACCCAGAGGGTAGGATGGGTAGTAAAGATAGCCCGGCTCACTGAAGCCTGGAGATAGAAGCCGAGGGCATTGGTGAGGTCATAATCGATACCGATTCCCGCGGTGGTGAGGGCGAGGGGCCCCTGGGAGGAGCGGTTTGTTTCTTCGGCAGTCAGATTGCCGCCCTCAAATTCGCGCTGGGTGATGCGCACGCCCAGGCCAAAATCGTACCGCAGCCCGACCATGAAATAGCTGGAAAAGACCTGTTTTTTCACGAAGGCATAGTTGCCGTCCAGGGATACGCCGAGGTACTGGCGGCGGATGTCTTGTTCTACGGCGAGGGATCCGTCGAATTGGTCCCGGGTACTGAGCATCGAGGTATACACGGGCCCCAAGCCCAGGCTGAGGCGCTTCGAGAGGGCTTTGCGGAGTTGGAAACCGACGGTAAAGGGGGTGCGGAAGTTTTCCCGCCGTGCGGCCGGGGAGTATTCCGCTACTGCGGAGGTAACATCGCCCCCGCTGGATTGGCTGAGAAAGGTTTCGTCGTTGGTTTCATTCCGCAGAGAGGGTACGAAGTCGAGGAGGCTACTGGAGGGGGCAAATCCGGAGGAAAGGGCGGCGGCGTAGCCGTATTGTTCCTGGTCGTCGGCCATGCGGGCGTTGTTGGCGAGCCAGATTTCTTCTTTGCGGCGTTCTTGCTGACGGAGGTAGGCGGCTTCAACGGAATCGGCGCGGGCCCGGCCCGGCCGGGCCTTGCGGGTCTGGGTGAGGAAGGCGGGGAAGCGGGAGGGGATTTGGTTGAGGTCGCGCCGTTCATCGAGCTGGGGGGGCGGGGCTTCGTCGGAGGCGGTGCCCCGGCCGGGATAGGCAAACAACAATTCGGAGAGGCCCTGTTCGGCCAGGGTCCGGTTGCCGAGGGAACGCGGGGCGGAAGGTTTGCGGTCATCGCGCGGGGTGGCGGTCCGGTTTTCCGTCGGGGGTGTGGGGCGATTCGGTTGTTCCTGGGCAAAGTGGGGAAGGGCGGTGTGATCGGCCTCGGGATTGCCTCCGCCAAATCGCCAACCGATCAGCAAGAGAAAGACGAGTGCGGCAGCGCTTGCCAGCCACCAAATTGCGGTGGCACGGCGGCGGGTCGGGTGCGTAGCGGCAATGATGCGGTCCCAGACGTGGGGTTGGGGCACGTGGACGTATCCGCCGAGGTGATCGGCCAACGCGCCCGGTTTGGTATCGCCATCGATTTCGATTTCGACCCGGCGCCAGATGGCATCGGAAACCGGAAATTCGAAGTCTTCGAATTTTCCGCTCAGATCGTCTCTATGTTCATCGGGTGTTTCCACGGACTCTGTTTGACTCGTGAGCAATCATTTCTTTTAACAGATGGCGGGCGCGGCTGAACTGGCTTTTGGAAGTGCCGACAGAAATCTCCAATTGCTCGCCGATTTCCCGGTGGTTGTAACCTTCGACCGCATAGAGGTTGAAAACCATGCGGCACCGGGCGGGGAGAAGTTGGACCATCGCCAGCAAATCGCGGGCGGACAACTGCTGGAAGATGTTGTCGTCGGTGGCGGGTTGGTGGACCACCTCGTCGATGTCGACCTGAAAGCGGTGTTTCTTGTTCCGGCGGTAGTTCATCAGAGCGGCATTGAGCACGACCTTGCGGACCCAAGCGCCCAGCTCACCGGTTCCCTGGTAGGTATCGATCTTGCGAAATACAGTGACAAATCCTTCTTGCAGGATGTCTTCGGCCTCCTCTTCCGAAGCGGCGTAGCGCATGCACAGCCCCATCATCCTCCCCGAAAAGAGGTCATAGAGGGCTTTTTGGTGCCGTTTGGAGCCTTTGAGGCAGCCTGCTATCAGTTCTGATTCGTCCATGCCGGGCATTCACCGGAGTCGATACAATATAGATGATGCGGCGATTTGTAAAAGGGTTGGGAGGAATTTTCAATTTCTTGATTTCCAATTTCCAATTTCCAATTGGCGCGTCTTGGACGCGCAATCAGCGATGGATGAATTTCCAATTCCTCAATTTTCGATTTCCAATTGGCGCGTCTTGGACGCGCAATCAGCGGTAAAGAAGTAACCCTACGCGTCGCTAAAGCACGCGGATTGTAGCTGTGCGGCCCCCGCGGATTTTCCGTGGAGAATTTCCTCGGGGGAAATGCTTTGTTGCGGCAAGGATGGGAGGGACAAGGGTCCCGCCGGCCGGGCGGGACGGAGCTCCGCGAACTCCCGGAACAGCCTGGTGCGGAGGGGGCGGTGCCCCGTCCGTAGCCGCCCCAACCCTAAATAATTTCCAATTGTCGCAATCGGCGTTCAGCAACGTGGCGCTTACAATCGAAGATTTCCGCCTTGGAAATTGACCATTGAGATTTAGCCCACGGTTTTGATCCAGCCACCGCCGAGGACGTCGTCGCCTTGGTAAAATACGGCGCTTTGGCCCGGGGTAATCGCTTTTACGGGGGTCTGGAAAATGACGTCGACGTGCTGGCCATCCACCGGATGCAACAAGCTCTGTGCGCCACGGTCCTTGTAGCGGATCTTGGTCAGGGCTTCCATTTCTTCTGGCAATTCGGGATACTTGACCAGATTGAGGCCCCGCACCCGCATCTTGCGGTCGAGCAGTTCGGCTTCTTTCCCGATGGTCACGCGGTTGGCGACCGGGTCAATGTGGGTCACGTAGTAGGGTTCCCCCATGGCCACCAGTCCCTTGCGCTGCCCGATGGTGTAGTACGGATAGCCCTTGTGCTGGCCCACCACGGTGCCGTCGGCCAAGACAAATTCGCCATCGGCGACCCGTTCCACCAAGCCGTCCACGTTGCGGTTGAGGAAGCCGTGGTAGTCATTGTCGGGAATAAAGCAGATTTCGTAAGATTCCGGCTTTTTTACCAAGTGATCAAACCCCATTTCTAAGGCCATTTCCCGGATTTCTGCCTTGTGGTACCCGCCCATGGGAAAAATGGTGCGCGCGAGGGCCGACTGCTTGAGGCCCCAAAGCACGTAAGATTGGTCCTTGTGGGCGTCCTTGCCCTTGGAAATGACCCGGCGACCGGCTTCTTCCCGCACACTGGCATAATGACCGGTGGCGATGAACTCGCAGTCCATGGCATCGGCGCGGCGGAGCAGGGCGTCCCACTTGATGTGCGTATTGCAGAGCACGCAGGGATTGGGGGTGCGGCCCGCGAGGTATTCTTCTACAAAATTATCGATCACGTAGCCGCCAAATTCATCCCGAATGTCGATGATGAAATGGGGAAAGCCGAGTTCAACCGCAATGATGCGGGCATCGTTGATCGAATCCAGGCTGCAACAACCGGTCTCCTTTTTCTGCCCCCCTGCATTGGCGTAGTCCCAGGTCTTCATGGTCAGTCCGACCACTTCGTAGTCTTGCTCGTGCAGCATCACTGCGGTGACCGAACTGTCGATTCCACCGCTCATCGCTACCAGTACTCGTCCGTGCTTGCTCATGGTGCTCGCAATCGTTTAAATTTTTCGCAAAGATAACGAAAAAAGGGTGTTGGAACGATCATTCTAGCGCCTTTTGGAGACAAGTTGGGCCTCCGGGGAAACAATCGCCGCCCTAACGGTCAAAATCCGGGTGCCGGAGGAGCAATTTGGGCACCGCCGCCGGTCAAAACTGTTTGAACCGGGCCATCATTTTCTCGAATTGCTTTTCTACCCGCTTGGGAAACCATTTTTTCAGGAAAAAATTGCGGCGGGCGTCCTGGGGATGGACGATCCGGAACTGACCCTGGGCGGATTTTTGGAGGATGATGCCGGCGAGTTCGGTGGCGTTCGTTTTGGAATATTTCATTTGTTTTTCGGCAAACTTTTTGAAGCCGGCGGAACTGGTGGATTGTTGCATCACGTTGCTTTGGAAAAAGGAAGGCATGGCCACGCTCACGTGGACGCGACTGCTTTTGAGCTCGTGGTAAAGGGTCTCAGATAGCGAGTGTACCCCCGCTTTGGAAACATTGTAGGCGGACATGCCGGGGACATTCAGGAAGCCCGCTGCACTGCCGATGTTGATGACGAGGCCGTTTTGTTGCTGGCGCATGCCCGGGACAAAGTGGTGGCAGCCGTACATGGTCCCCAACAGGTTGATGGCGATGACCCGCTCCCAGTGCGCCACCTCGTAGTTGTGGAACAGCGCTCCGTCACCGACCCCTGCATTGTTAATCAGCAGGTCGACGCATTCGGAAGTGGCCAGGACGTCCTGGGCGACCGCTTGGTACTGGGCGTTGTCCCGGACATCGAGGGCATACAGGTGGAGCTCCGCGGCGCCGGTCCAGGCGCTACTTGTGGCTTCCAGTGCTTCCCGGTTGATGTCGGCGACGTGGAGGATCCAGCCGTTTTTCGCCAGCAGTTGGGCAAATGCCGCCCCCAACCCGGAGGCACCGCCGGTGATGAACGCCCGCTTCCCGGGCAGCAATCGATTCAATTGTGTCAGTTCCATAGCAATTTTTAAACCGCTGGTCAGCGGTAGGTGAGCAAACGCGGATCGTGTTCCAGGTGGCCGTAGCCGTTGTAGGTGCTGAGGGACAGCCCCTGGCGCCCCACAAGAATTTTGGTGATGCTGGTATTGACCAATCGCCGCAGAAGACCGAGGAACTGGTCGTCGGGCAGGTTCAGAAGCTCCAGTATGACCACCGAAATCGGCCCGCCTGAAGTGAATACCCAGGCACTCTCCGATTTGCCCAGGCGACCCGCCAACTCTTGCAGGGCGGCGTTTGCCCGGGCTTTGAATTCCGTCCAGGGGGTCGTGTAGGCACAGGCATCTTCCATCCAGTCACGCATCGCCCCTTCCAGCAATTCCTGCAAGGCCCGGCGCGGTTCCTTTTGCGCGGCCACGTACGCCGCTAACCGGGCAAAATCTCCGAGTTTGGGCCGGTGCCGCGCGATCAATTCCTGGTGATCGTACTCGTTCCAGCGAGGATCCTCCCGGTAGTCCATCTCCCGGTCCAATGCTTCCCAAGCGTAGCGTGCGGTACGGCGGTGGCGCTTCAGGGTTCCGCCCACGAGCTGGTCCACCCGCACTTTCCGCTGCCGCAACGTCTGCCCCAGAATGCGGGATTGGGTGATTCCGGTCTCGGAAAGCTGGTCGTAGTCGGCCTGGAAATAGCTGGCTTGGCCGTGGCGAATGAGGTGAATCGTGGGCATAGTGTCGGGTTAAGCGCGCTGGCGCATGATGCGCCGGCACGTGCGGATCAGGTAGTTCGAGACCATCCAAAATTTCTTGAACGCCGGATTGCGGGTGTAACCTTTGGCGTAGCGGTAATAGATTTGTTGTACGATCCCGGCCAGGCGGAACAGGCCGTAGATCCGGTAGAAGCGGAAATCGTCCACGTTGCGGTCCATTTTTTGGCCGTAATACTGGATGATTTCGGTGCGGGTGAGCATCCCAGGGAGGTTGCTTGGCTGGCGACGCAACCCTTTGATGAACCAGTCGTCGCCTTCCTCCACCCAGTAGGCCAGGCTGTTGCCCAGGTCCATCAGTGGGTCCCCGATGGCGGCGAGTTCCCAATCCAGTACCCCGATGATGCGGGCGGGGTCGGTGGGATCCAGGACGACATTGTCCAGGCGAAAATCGTTGTGGATCACGCAGAGCCGTTCTTCCGCTGGCATATTGTTTTCCAGCCAGCGCATCACTTTTTTGCCCGAAGGCACGTTCCAGGTACGGGCCTTGGCGTAGCGTTTGTTCCAGCCGGTAATCTGCCGCTGGATGTAGCCTTGGCCTTTGCCCAGGTCGTCCAAGCTCTCTTTTTGGTAGTTGACCCGGTGCAGTTCGATCATTTTGTCCCAGAATGAATAGCAGATTTTTCGTACGGTGGCTTCATCCCACCGGACGGCTTTGGGGGGATTTTTCCGCAGGATGATGCCTTCGAGCCGCTCCATCAGGTAGAAGGTGGAGCCGAGGACGGATTCGTCTTCGCACACGGCAATCATTTTCGGTACGTAGGGATAGTGCGGCTTCAGTTTGCGCTGTAGGTGAAATTCTCGGGGCATGTTGTGTGCGCCCGCCGCCTTCTTTCCCAGGGGTGCGCGGCGCAGAATGACATCGCGTTCGGCAAATTGAAGGCGGTAGGTCCAGTTGGAGGCACCGCCGGAAAACTGGGTGATGACCGGCGCGGCGTCAAGCTCGGGAAGGTACTGTCGGATCCAGGGCAAAAGCTTTTCCAGTTCCAATTCTTCCCCCGACCGGGGCTTCTTTTCCAGGTCTTGGGTTGGGTTCATCGGGTGAGGTATTTTTTGAATTCGAGCCGGGAAATCATGCGCAGATGGACTTCATCGGGACCGTCGGCGAGGCGAAGGGCCCGCGCGGCGATGAAAAAGCCGGCCAGGGGAAAATCGTCGGACAATCCGGCTCCGCCATGGATCTGCATGGCCATGTCGGTCACCTCCTGCAGGACTTTGGGCGCGACGACTTTGATCGCGGAAATTTCGGTCATGCTTGCCTTGGCCCCGACCTGATCGATTTTCCAGGCGGCGTAGTGGGTCAGCAGCCGCGCCTGGTCAATCGCGATCCGCGCCTCGGCAAAGCGTTCGGAGTTGCCCCCGAGCCGGGCGAGTTGTTTCCCGAAAGCCCGACGGGTCCCGCTCCGGATGATCGCCAGTTCCAGCGCGCGCTCGGCCGCCCCGATGCAGCGCATACAGTGGTGAATCCGTCCCGGTCCGAGCCGGCCCTGGGCAATCGCAAACCCCGCTCCCAGTTCCAAAATGAGATTTTCTTTGGGCACGCGCACGTCGCGGAAGATGACCTCGCCGTGGCCCCCCGGGGGATCGTAGGTGCCGAAGGTGTTTTGCATGCGCACAATCTCCACCCCTGGGGAGTCAAGTGGGACCAGGACCATGCTGTGTTGGCGGTGTTTTTCTTCGGAGACTTCCGATTTTCCCAGTACGATAGCCAGTTTCGCCTCGGGATGGCCGAGTCCGGTGGACCACCATTTGCGGCCATTGATGCGGATGTCGTCGCCTTCGGCTACGATGGAGGTCTGGATATTGGTGGCGTCGGAAGAAGCCACCGCCGGTTCGGTCATGGAGAAAACGGATTTGATTTTGCCGTCGAGCAGGGGCCGGAGCCACTGTGCTTTTTGGGCCTCGGTGCCGAAGTGATAGAGCACTTCCATGTTGCCGGTGTCGGGGGCGTTGCAGTTGAAGATCTCGGCGGCATTGAAGACCCGGCCCATCTCTTCGGCGAGGGGGGCGTATTCGAGGACGCTCAGGCCTTCCCCCAGTTTGCTGTCGGGGAGGAATAGGTTCCAGAGTCCGGCGGCGCGGGCCTTTTCCTTGAGTTCGGCGATCCGCGGGTGCTCGGTCCATTCTTTCCAGTTTCCGCCCGGATTGTGGGATTGGTGATAGGCGAGGTGTTCCTTTTCGAAGGGGTACACGTGGGCCTGCATGAACTCCTTGAGGCGGCGGAGGTAGTCTTCGGATCGGGGGGATGGGCGAAAATCCATGGTGCTCGGTTGAGAGGAATTTAAAACTTGCGGAGGGCTTTGAGGGAGAGGAAAGGCATGATTTTCCGGTAGAAATACCAGGGCCAGAACGGTACGATGGCGTTGTTTTTCTCGCGGTTGATCGCCTTGATCAGGAGTTTTGCCCCTTTGTCGAGCGAGATCATGTTGGGGGGAGGCTTGCCGATGGAGTCGGTCATTTCCGATTGGATGTAGCCGGGAAATACGGAAGAGATGCGGATCGGCTTGTGGAGGACATCGACCCGGAGTCCTTCGGCGAGGCTTTTCAGACCGGCTTTGGTGGCGGCGTAGACGTTGAGGGCGCGGCCGTAGCCCCGGAAAGCGGACATTGAGGAGATGACGACCAGGTGGCCATCGTTTTGCTCGCGGAAGATCTCCATGGCGGCCTCCATTTGGCTGAGGGCTCCACAGAAATTGGTGACGGCAGTCTGCATATTGGCGGCAGCGTGGCCCTTGCCCAGGGAAGCCCCTTTGCCCATGCCGGCATTGACGATTACGCGGTCGAGTTTTCCGCCAAGGTTTTGAAAATCGGTGCGAAAAGCCCGGAAGACTTCAAATACGGCGGGGGCTTGGGTCACGTCCAGCGGGCGGAGGAAGACGTGGATATCGGGATTGATTTGCTGCAACTCGATTTTGAGTGCTTCGAGTTTTTCCATGCGGCGGGCGCAGAGGGCCAGATTGCAGCCTGTTTTGGCAAATTCGAGGGCCATGCCTTTGCCCAGGCCGGAACTCGCTCCGGTAATCAGGATATTTTTTCTCTTCATAGTTGCTCAGGGTCAATGGGCGAGGGGGGGCGCCCATTCTTAGGGAATCAATATAGGTTTAGTTTGTCATTTTTCGCAAGTGGAGTTGGGCGGAGAAGGGCCAAAACGATGTCCGGCTTAGAGAATCCGCACGTGCGTTTCGATGGGCCGGTTTCCAAGCGTCGACTTTTGCCCCGCAAATCCTGAATTTCCCGGGCGCCTTTTCACCGGAGTACCGGTAGGATTTTCCCGCCCACCAATTTTCGGGCAGCCTTGTCGTTCGGTTGAGGCGACAACTATAAAAGCAAATGGTCAATTGCCGAGCATCTCGCGCCAAACTACCTTCCCGGGCCCTTTCCGTTGTCCTGCGCGGGCAAATCTTGCTTCCAGTACCGAAAATGCTCGTAGGCCAAGCCCACCGAAACGCCCAGCGTGAGGGTCAGCAGGGAGATCTGAGAGATGTCCGGTTCGGCAAATTCCCGAGCCAGGTGCATGCCGTGGGCCAAGGTGTAGATCAGGGACAGGATGAACAGCCCCAACCGGACGATTTTGGCTTGGGTAGTTATCAGGACCAGGATCCAGATGATCGGGAAATGGTAAAATATATTGCGGATCACCGCCGTCCCGATGGGAACGGTGCCGTCGGCATTTTCCCGGGTGACATCGATCCCGTAGAAGATCTCGCCCACGTGGTAGTTGAAGTGCAGAATCATGGCGATAATCAAAATGAACCACAGGATGATGCAACGCAGGGGGTTTTGAATTGGCATGAGGTCAGAGTGCGTAAAGTTGAACTTGGTCGGAAATATCCAGCATTTGTCCAGCATTCGGAAATTTTCCGGCGCAAAGGTCAACTTTTACTGGTTGCAAGACACTTGCTCCGCTCGGTTGGGGAAGTGGGAGTAGAATGGAAAGGTTCGCTATTGGCCGGCAGGGTCCGGGTGCGTCTTGCGCCACATGCGGAGCTGGGTGAGTTCGATGGTTTTGTCGCTCCCCTCACCGCGGGAAAATACCAGGCTGAAGCGACCGTTTTTACTGGGAATGTGCATCCAGCCGGCGTTCAAGTCTTCCGGGGACAATTCCTGGGTGCCCTGGTCGGTAACCACGGCAATCTTGAGCGCCACCTTGCCGTTTTTCTCCGGCCGCATCCGGTGGGCGCACGCGTAACAATCGATGCGGATCGAGTCTTCCGGTTTGACCTTGAAGGTAAAGGCGGTCGGCTTGCTTTTCCGGTCCAGGTAGAGGTGGGCGGCATCCATCAGCCGCTGCACGATGAGGCGATCTCCTCCATCAGTGGGAGGGTTTTTCGGCAGGTTGGTCGCCAGGGTGGAACCCACCATTGAAATCAGGGCGAGGAAAAATACCAAGAGTGCTTTTTTCATGGTCCGGAAATTGGGGAGTGTACAACGTGGGATAAGTTAGAGAAGTTGGGGAGTTTTTCCGCCGGCGATCCCAGAAAATCTTTCCGGGGCAAGGGACAATTTTTCACAAAAATTAGCCCGCTGGGAGGGGAAAAACGAGGTTGACTGACCGATCAACGGAGCCGCAAAACGCCGGTTTTGGCGATTGAAGGGCACCTTGCCACTTTCGGAACCAATGCCACCCGAATCGCGTATATTTGCAGCGTCGGCCAACCTGCGGATTCCCGGCAAGAACCTTATTACTCTCAATCCATGAAACGAAACACAACCCTTTTCACTGCCCTGCTCCTCGCGCTGGGGCTGGTATTTACGGCCTGCAATAAATCAGGAGGCGGCTCCGGAGAAAAAATCCAATTGGAGTTCAATGTCGAACCGGGGACCGTGCACAAAATGCTGGTCAAGACTGATCAGACGGTCGCTCAGAAAGTGATGGGCATGTCCCAAGAGGTGGGCAACGCCATCGAAATGTACATCAAGCAAGAAGTCAAAGCGGTCGATGACCAGGGCGTCGCCACCGTCGAGGTGACCTACGAACGGGTGAAGATGACGATGGACAACCCGATGATGGGCAAGCAGACCTACGATTCGGACAACAAGGACGATGAAGATTCCATGCTCGGCATGGGGTACAAGGGTTTGATCGGCAATTCCTTCATTATGAAGATGGACAAGCGGGCCCAAGTAGTGGATGTCTCCGGAGTCGAGAATCTGTACGGAGATCTGTTTGACGAGCTCGGCGACGAGCAGTTGAGCGCTCAGTTGAAAAATAGCTTTGGTCCAGAGGCGATGAAGAAAAATATGCAACAAATGGCGACCGTTTTTCCGGATGTGCTCATCGGCGAAGGCGATACTTGGGGGGCGGAAACCGGTATGGCCGGCGAGTTTGGGTTGAATTTGGAAACGACGTACAAGGTCGACCTGATCGATGCCGACAAGTGCGTTTTGGCGATGGAGTCCGAGGTCAAGACCGACGAAGATGCCGGCATCGACATGGGCGGGATGAAAGTCAGCTACGACATCACCGGTGAGCAAACCGGCAACATTGAAGTAGACCGCAAAACTGGTCTGGTCATCCGCGGCGAGATGGAACAGGACCTCAAAGGTGAAGTCGAAACGATGGGTATGAGCGTCCCCATGACGATCAAGTCCACGATTACGATCAGCTCATACTGAGAACGATGGGCAAGAATGGTATCGGAAAGGGCGCTCATTGGGGGTGCCCTTTCCGGTGTTGGAGCACTGAGAGGCGGTTTACATTTAATTCTGCGATTTTGCTCCGGCATCTTTTTCCGCCCCTTTTCGGCTATTTTCTCGCCCATAGCTCGGGCTATGGACTCCAAAATCAGCTTTGATCGACAAAAAAATCTGCACGAGCAAATTTTACAAACCAATTTTAAACCGCCTCTGAGTCCGAGTCAGGATTTTTATTTCTTGTTGGGGTTCACCCTTCCATTAGCCGTTGGTAAAATGCGTACGATTCTCATCCTCTTGTTTTGTTGCTTTACTCAGATGGGTTGGGGACAGGCCGATTCCTGCCTGGCCCACGCCGAAATCGGGATTTCCTTTCCCCCCGTGGCCGATCAGACGCAGCGGGACTTTGCCCGACATAAACTGGACTCCCTCGGGGTCAAAAAGATGCGTTTTGCGGAAGATTGGGCCCTGCGGGAACCAACCCAGGGCAATTTTAACTGGGCTCCACTGGACGCGCGGATCGATTGGGTTGCGAACCACGGGTATGAATTGCTCCTGACCATTCAGTCGCGCGGTCCCGCCTGGGCCTGTGGGGCGCAAAACGCGCAATCTTGTGTGGTCAACAATCTCGCCTTTCGCACCTACCTTGATTCTTTGTTGATCCGGTACCCCAATCAGATCGCCAAGATTCAGTTCGGAAACGAATGGCAAACCGATTTTTGGTATGTGGGGAATGCTCAGGAATATATTGCGTCCAACAATGTCCTTTACGCGGCGGTGCAGGCCCATTCTCCAAATACGGAGGTCGTTTTGGGAGGCTTTACCACGAGTTCGTTGCGTTTCCTGGCCGGCTGCAACGGCTACGTGAGCGGTTTTTACGAGGACGATGGCACCTTCATTGACAGTTCCTTTCTGGCGGCCAACTGTCCCACTGCGCAGATTCAAGACGTGAAGGCCCGCATCGATTCGGTGCTCAGTCAAGCCCAGTATGACCTCATTGATTTGCACTTCTACGATGACGTAGAACAATGGGACGCGTACTACGCAAATTTTACCGATACCATTGCCACGCCCATCATCGTAACCGAGTTCGGTGGCCCGAATATGAACGTGGAGCCTTACACGCCGGTTTACCAGGCCAATCGGGTCTACGAATACATCCGCAAGCTGGACAGCTTACAGATCTCCGAGATCTACTTTTTCAAATTGGTGGAAGGAACCGCCAATCCGGCCCACAGTACTTCCGGTTTGATCAGCGGTACCACCCTGGCCCCCAAGCCCGCTTTCTCCATGGTGAAGGCCTTCATTGACTGCCAAGCGGCTCCTATTGCCGAGCCGCTGGTCGAGGAAGTGCGGATGCTCCCCAATCCCGCCACGGACCGCTGCTGGATCAAGTTTGACCGGGAAATGCGGGGGCGCAAATCAGTTCGGGTATACTCCATGGCGGGCCGACTGCTGTTTCGAGAAGACGCCATCTCCGGACAACGCTACCGTCTGGTCACGGAATTTCTGCCTCCCGGTTGTTATCTCGTGGAAGTGCGGGGGGATAGACAAGCTACCGGACGGGGCAAGCTGGTCATCGTCAATTGAAAATCGGTGATGGGTATTTGGCACTTCGCCTCTCACAAAAAAAGGACCCAGGTTGTGCGCCTGAGTCCTTATTTCTTTATCCGATGCCGGAGTGGCTTCGGATGAGAACCTGCCCGGATGGGCAGGCCTCGGAGATCAAATCGAGGTTCGGTTATGGCCAGTAGTCATTCAGTACATTTATAAAGGTGAGTATTCACAAAGAACGACGGTTAAAAGTATCTGTGAAGCTATTTATTTTAAGATGTAAATCTTTCTTGTTAGGAGTCCGTTGTTGCGCAAGCGCACACGGATCAGGTACAGTCCCGGGCGGTAATCCGCCGCATTGACATTGAGCAGGCCGGTGACGGAGCCGGTTTCCCGGTAGCAGCGCTGACCGCTTTGGTCGTAAATCGCTACTTCTTCCGCGACCAGAGTATCCAGCGCGATCCGAAACTCGTCCATCGCTGGATTGGGACCAACTTTTAAGCCGGGACCCAGACTGCCGATGGGCACGAGTTGGGGGCTGACCGCTTGTTCTTCGCCGGCCTTGTTGACCAGCGTAGCGGTTGTCACCGAGAAGAGCGAATCAAAGGCGACGGTGCGCGTCAGGTCGTCGACCATGACGATGGATACTCCACCGATGCGGCCGCTGCCGATGACTTCTTCTTGGTCGGTCCGGACGATGCCCCAGGCAAAATCGCCGTTGTTAAAGTCCAGGTCGATCAGATCGCCACCCGGAGTCCCCAGCCAGGTTCCGGTCAGGGTGCCGCTCGCCGTCACCGTTTGGACCACCGTGGGATCCAAGTCCAGTTCAAACGAAACGCCGTAGGCGTTGAGCGCGGGATGCGTGGCATCGCCGAGCCGGACATTGATTTCAATCGTATCCCCAGCTCCTGCCGTCTGTGGAACGTCGAAGTAGAGAGGTACGCCGCCCGTGCTAAAGGTCTGATGCGTCTTGTTGTGCGTCTGACCGTAGTTGGCGATGATGGCAAAGGTATCCGCAAGGGTGACCGTACCGTTTCCGTCGCAGTCAGCGTGCTTGTAGTTGAGCCCGCTGCCGAAGTTTTGGTCCCAGGGAAGCCCCGCTTGTCCGATCCAGCCTGCACTTGCATTGCTGCGCGGAGCCCCAGAGAAGCCAAAGGCCACGCCGAGGTTGAGCAGGTCTTTGATGTTGGCGACTCCGTCTTCATCCGTGTCCCCGGGCCAAACCACTTGAATGGCGGCGCAGGAGGAATCAATCGGAAAGAAGTTCAGGATGCCCAGCCCCGGGGTCATGCGCCCGTCGATGATCGTCGCTTGGATAGCGAGGCTGTCCGCGGTACACCAGCAATTTGAGCCGACGCTCAAGTCATTGCTGCTGGTGACTTCAACATTGATGATGTTGGAGCAGATTTCGTTGCCGACGACGGCGTTGAGATCGCTAGCCGTCACGATTGCGGTGAGGTTTTCGGTAAATTGGCAAGCAACCACCGAGTCTCCTGGGGCGGGCAGATAATTCTGCAGACCGATGTTGTTCGAAACAAAGAGCGAGTGGGCAATGCGCCCCCGTGATGTGGCAATGGCCGCAAGCACGTTTTGATTGAAGGAGCAAGAATCGATGTCGCAGGCCGAATTCTGCACCGCAATATCATTGCCGGTGAAGGTCGTTCGGCGAACGGCAAGGTCGGTGTTCTCGGCGCCAATGAAATTCTGACTGAGATTGCACCGGCGTACAACTCCCGAACTGGCGGACCAGTTCCGCAATGCACGTCCACTTGCTTGCACCCGGCTATTTTCCATTTCCAGGTGGCTTCCCGTAGCACTGCCCTGCAATTCTAGGGCGGCGCTGGCGCTGCGGATCGAAGCAAATTTCAATCGCGCATCGCCGGAAAGGCCGTTGACTTTGATGCCCGCCCAAGCTCCGGTATCCGGAGTCTGAACGTTGGGCAGAAAGAAGATCGAATCGCTGGCGCTGCCTATGGCTTGTAGGGTTCCATCAATGTCCAGTCGGGTACCGGCATTGAAACGAACGACCACACCGGGTTCGATTGTCAGGACCGTTGTTTGCGTGACGCGGACTGGGGCCGTGACTTCGTACGGACTGTTGGCAAGGGTCCAAACCGTACTTGTCAAGATATCCCCGCTCACCTGTGTTTGCCCATACAAACCAGACCGACCTGCAAATGCAAGCAGCAATGGTAGGGTCAACCATAGGATCTTTTTCATCGCCTACGCTTTCGTTTCGATGGCTTCTTTTGCCTTAACGGTTACAAAGATTCGGATAACCCCGCCCGAAAAAAAGTACAAAAAATTGTGGGAGTGGAGAAAATATTTGAGATTTTGCCGGTGGGTGGGGCAAAGGTGGAAAGCGTACTTGTTCACGCGACCGGGGCGATGGGGGGCGGATCTTCCGGTCCTCACCGCTAAAAATGTGGCTCTACGGACGTAAATAGGGGATTGATTTATTCGGTAGGCCAACAAATTCACCGGACATACATTCTCAAAAAAACCAATATCTTTGTGTGGTCATTCATTGGAAGTGGAAAAAGTTTTTTCTCCATGAAAGAATGAGTCAAAAAAAATCACCTTTATGCGGCAAAGCAAGTTGGTAAAATCGGTCAATGCTCTGAATGCCTGGGAGTTGCGACACCTGGGCGATTTTGTCCATTCGCCTTTTTTCAACAAGCACCCGCGGGTCACGCGGCTCTTTGAGTTGCTGATTGCCGGGGCCGCCCCGCGAGGGGCGGGGGAGCTGAATCGGGAACGGATATTTGCCGAATTGTTTCCCGGAGAACCCTTCGACGAGCAGCGCTTCAAAGATCTATTGTCTCTGTGCATGAAGACTTTGCGAAGTTTTTGGACCCACTTTCGGCTGCGCCAGGACGAGGTGGCCACTGGCATGGCCTTGGTGGAAGAGATGCGGGACCGCGACCAGGAAAATGAATTTGAGAAGGCGTGTCGGCAAGTGGAAAAAGTTTTGCAGAAGAGCAATGAGAAGATGCACATCATCCGGATGAAAGAACTCGCCCTGCAAGAGTCCAAAATCAACTACCTTTCCACCCGGCACAGCCGCAAAGTGGAGGATTCTCTGCAAGTGCTTTCCGATCAACTCGACACCTACTATCTCATGGCGAAGCTCAAGTACGGCGTCGAGATGGCCAATCGGCAAAATGTGCTCGGGCAGCAATTTGCTTTGGGCCTGCTGGAGCCGGTGCTCGATCACCTCAAGGCCCATCCCGGCCTGTTGGAACGCAACTCGGATCTGCGACTTTATTTTTTGATTTACACCTTTGTGCGGGAGGAAGACCCCGCTGCATTTGCCCGCTTTCTCGCCGAAGTACCGGTCGAAGGCCAGCGATTTTCCCAGATTGAACGCCGGGAATTGTACACCTACGCGATGAATTTCTGCATTCAGCAATTCAATAAGGGGAAGCGCCATTACTTACAGACTTTGCTCCAACTCTACCAACTGGCTCTGGGCGATGACACCCTGCTGGAGGAAGGCTGGCTGTCGCATTGGAATTACAAAAACATTGTATCGGCGGGCCTGAAAGCGGGAGATTTTACTTGGACGGCGGAGTTTATTGAAGGATACAAGCCGCGGGTCCGGCCAGACGAACGGGAAAACGCTTACACCTACAACCTCGCTTCGCTCCATTTTGCCCAGCACAACTATTCGGAAGCGCTCCGTTTGCTGCAACACGTAGAATTTCAGGATGTATTTTACCATTTGGGGGCTAAAGTCATGCTCCTCAAGTCTTTTTACGAACTGCGGGAAGACGAGGCCCTGGCCAATCTCTGCGATTCCTTCCGGCTTTACCTGAAGCGGAACAAAACCCTGTCGCAGTACCACTACACGGTCAATTATAACCTGGTGACTTTTACTCGGCGGCTGGCGGAATTGCGGCGGCGGCTGGAATTGATTCCGGCGAGTGAAGGGCAGAAAAAGCTGGTGCGTCTACGGGATAAGATCCACGAAAGCGAGCAGGTGGCCCAACTTTCCTGGCTATTGAACAAGCTGGCGGAGTTGGAAGGGGTGGCAGCTTAGGTTACCCGCCGGGACTACTGAACGACAAATTTGCGGTGGGTTTGGGCGGAGGCCCCCCGGATTTGGGCAAGGTAAATACCGGGTGCCCACGTGCTGACGTCGACGGTCTGGGTGGCATTTGCCGCGAGCGACCAGTGGCCCATGAATTGGCCCCGGACATCAGAAATCTCGATTTGGACGGCTTCCCCGATGCCCCGGAGTTGCAACTGGTGGGAGGCCGGTTGCGGATAAAACTCCACTTGGGGAAGGACTGACGGGCGCGTGCTGGTCAGGACCGGATTGGGATGGGGATGGCGCCGGAAAAAGTTCCAGATTTCCACCGAGCCTTCGACGTCCTGGTTCGTGATGCCGGGCACGAGGGGGAGCGCGCCGGGCCAGGCGTGGGCGTGGTTTTCGAAGCGGTAGAGAAGCACCTCCGTATTTGCTTGGCAACCGCCGTAGAAATAGGTCTCCCCGGTCGATCCTTCAAACACCAGGTCAGGCAGATTGGTCACCACGACCGGATCCTGGCAAGCATTGAAATTGCGCCAGAAGTTGACCGTGCTGTCGACCGAGAGGTGGAAGCCGGCCGAACCATTGTAGGGGACGACGCCGTCCAGGGTGCCGTGCATCTGCAAGACCGGGACCGGGCGGGTGGGATTGCAAGTCGCAGCGAGGTCTTCGGCCATGAGTCCGGTGACCGAGGCGATGGCCGCGATCCGCCCTTCCAGTTCGCAGGCGAGACGGTAGCTCATGAAGCCGCCCATGCTCATGCCACAGCTGTAGATCCGCGCCGGATCGATCGTGTAGTCGACTTGCAGGCTATCGATCATCGCGGAGATGAAGCCCACATCGTCGACGCTGTTCGGCAGCAGGCCGGCGTTCCAGGTGGCATTGACCCCTTCTCCGTAGGCGACGATGAATCCTGCAGTGTCGGCCACCGCATTCATTTGGGCGTACAGCTCTTGCTGGCTGGCACTGGAGGTAAATCCGTGGAGGTTGAAGACCAGCGGGGCCGGGGTGCCGGGCGCATACGTAGCCGGGACGTAAATGCGCGCGGTACGGCTCAGACCGCCGTGGCTGATCGTTTTGACGAATGACTGGGCGGACAAACTGACCGTACCCAACAGACAAAGAAAAAAGAGTAAGAATCGCTGCATACAGCAATATACAGATTATTTCCGGGGCGGTGACCGGAGGGGAATTCGGTTTCGGGACCGCGGGCGGGAAAATCCCCAGGGCGTGCCGGGGCAAGAGCGCGGCGAGCCCCAAGAATTTGCCCCCCAAAAGCGCATCGCGTGCGCACGTGAGGATTTTCGAAGCCTTGACCATTTTGTCGTTCACCCAACGGGGAGCTTTTTTACTCCGGCAGGAGAATGAACGCCCGCGCGTCGCTGTTGAGGACCTGCGTCCCATTCGGCAGTTCGAGCAGGGGCGTTTTCCAGGGTACGTGCCCGCATACGGCCAGGGTAGGCGGCCCCATTTCCAAAAATTCGCGGATTTCTTCCTTGCCTGGGGCGCGCTGTTCGGGAACTGCCGGAGATTCGTGCAGCAGGCAAATGTCCGGTTTTTCATCCAAGACGTTGGTCAGTTGTTGCAGGTAGGTATCCACCGGCAGCCGATTGGGTTTGCCCTTTCGACCAATGATCCCCGAGACGCCCCCGATCCGCAATTCATCGACGGTGACGGAGGTCCCTTCCAGCAAGTGGCACTGGGAACGCTGCCGAAATTGCCGATTTTCCTCCGGTGAATGCCCGAATTGATCGTGGTTGCCGGCGACGCCCGCAACCCAGCGAAACTCCCCTCGGAACGCCTCCCAGACCGGGATCACATCGCCGAGGCCCCCGCGCTTCTCCAGCAGGGCGAAAAGATCCCCCGCCAGCAAGACCCCAAATTTGAGCGGATTGCCCCCCAGTTCTACCTCGATCACCCGGCGCAGGATTTCCGGCAGCACCTCCCCGAGCAGAGCAAATTGCCGGCTCCGGGGGTTTTTGACCTTGCCTTGCAAGTCGGAAGCCACGACCAAACCTTGCAGTGTTGCGGGCAGGCCGGTGACCCGTCCTAGGGTAATCGGCAGAAAAGTACGCTCTACACCCCGCAATCCGGCGACGGTGGACTGACTCGCGGGTTTGGCGTTGAGGTAAGATGCGGTTGCAACCGGTAGGTCATCGAAGTGCGTGATCTTCATGGGGCTAGGTTTGTTTTCCGCAAAACTAGGTGCCGGGAGGGCGCAAACCCACTTCGAAGTCCCGAACGGTCAATCTTGCGGGACGAAATGCAGATCGGGGCGCGCGCTAGCGCTTGTTTTGCCAGTACACGCGCAGCATACCGAAGGCAAGAATACTCAGCAAGGCGACGGACCCGAGGGTGGTTTCAATCAAAGAGGCAGCTTCCATAACGGTGCATTTTTGAGGGGTGAAAAAATGGAGTTAACAAGCGGCGAGCAGTACAATTAACAATTGGCGGTTGTTGCTTTGATCATGATTTAAGTTACGCTTTTCCCTTGGGAGAGGTTAGTCTGAATTGCAGCACGCACTTACCCGAGCGGGCGTTTGGAAACGGCAAATTCTCGATAAATTCTTAGCCGAAGCGCCAGGCTGAAACCGCGTGCAAATCCCAATGGGATGTCGTTCAGAGAAGCTTTTGCCGGGCAATTGCCAGCAATTGCTTACGTCGCAATTGTAAGCGGCGCCTTGGGATTGCGGTCGATGTCTAACGGGAAGGGTGAAAAAAAGTGCAGTTAACTTTGTCCGGAAAATGTGCCTAAATCTGGAGTGGGATCGGGATACCTTGATCGGCATACGATTCGAATCCAAGGAAAGCCGACGCCTTTGCTCAAGTAGGCACTACAAAAAATTTAAAGATTATGGAAACCGTTGTAAAAGGAACCAACCACATCCGTTTTTTCAGTCAGAATGCTACGCTGCTGCCGGGAGATAGCATTACCTCCGCAAGCGGAAGGTACCGGGTGCGCCTCCAATCGGACAATCATCTCTTGATTCAGGAGCGGACGAGGACCGAAGAAGGGAAAACCAAATGGGAGCCAGTCCGACTTTCGGGGATTGCGCGCATCGTCACCCGGGTCTGGTTTGAACCCAATCGGCGCCTCGTGGTGTACGGGAATGTGAAGGGCAAGGAACAGCCGATCTACATCTCCTGCAATGCCATCAATGCCATTTCCTGCGTGATGCAGGACGATGGCAACTTGGTGCTGAATGATTCCAATAACCGTCCCGTATGGAGTTGGTATTCTGAAGGCTTCACGGCCGTTTGATTTGGGCGGTAGACGATAATTTAGCCGCGGCGGCGCAAATTCGGTCAGAAATGGCGGATTTGAGCGCCGCCGCTACTTTTGGGGGAGCGAGATCCCGACGCCGAATGTGAAGGAGGAAAGGAAGCTTGGGCCGGTCACCCGACTAAGTTCTCCGGACGCATCTCGACCGCCGGAGTTTCGGGGTCGGCCTCCGATGCACGCCGCATTTCGTCCTCTTGGATCTGAACATTGATCTTGCGGTACGAGCGGGCCAGAAAGGCAAAGGTCACCACGGTAGACAATACATCGGCGACCGGAAATGCGTACCACACCCCGTTCAGCCCGTAAATTCCGGGCAGGAGGAGCACGAGGGGGATCAGAAAAAAGCCCTGTTTGGTCAAGGTCAGCAGCAAGGCGGGCAGCGCCTTGCCGATGGCTTGGTAGTAGGCTGAACCGACAAGCTGGATGGTGATGAGCGGCATCGCCAGGAAGGCAATCGTCATCGCGGGAATGGTTTGTGCGACCAGGCCGGCGTCGGTGGAAAATAGCCGCGTGATCGCTCCGGGAAACAGCAAAATCCCGATGAAGATCACCGTTGAAATCGCCGTTCCCGCCCCGATGGCCAGGATGATCGTCTTCTTGACGCGGCTCCACTGCTCGGCTCCGTGATTGTACCCCGCGATGGGTAAAAAGCCCTGGGTGACTCCCAAGACGGGGAAATTGGCAAACATCATCACCCGGCTCACGATGCCGTAAACCGACACGCCGAGCGGACCGCCGTAGCTGAACAGGACATTGTTGAGCACCAAATAGAGCAGGCTCACCGTTCCCTGGCGGGCCAGGGTCACGCCGCCGATGGCGAAAATTTCTTTCAGAATTTTGCCATTTGGCCGCAGAAGTTTGCGGTCCAGGGTAAGCTCGGTGCGTCCGGAGAGCAGGTACCACCCGCCAAAGGTAGCACTCGCCACGTAGGCAATCACGGTCGCGAGGGCCGCGCCCGCCATGCCCATGTCCAGCACCAAAATGAAGATCGGGTCGAAAATCACGTTGGCGATGGCCGGGATGATCATAATCATCATGGCGACCTTGGGCAGGCCCACCGAGCGCAGGAGGTTATTGGACATCATGGCCCAGGCGAGGAAAGGGACGCCCCAGAGCACGACGCGGAAGTATTCTTTGGCAAAGGGCAAGATGTCCGCTTTTCCACCGAACAGCATCAGAATTTCTTCTTCGAAAAATGAGCCGGCAATCACAATGCCGAAGGCCAGGGTCAGGGTCATGCCCGTCGCATTGGCAAACGTGTGCCGGGCGTGTTGGGGATCATTGGCCCCCAGAGCCCGGGAGATGATCGAAGCACTTCCCACCCCGATGGCCATGCCCACCGAAGCGATTAAAAAGGTAATCGGCATGACTACGGTCAGTGCCCCGATGCCCAAGGGATCTACGAAGCGCCCCACAAAGATCGTGTCCACGATCATGTACAGCGAAACGATCAGAATGCCGATGGCCGCCGGAATGGCTTGCGAGGCCAATAACTTGCCAATCGGCTTGGTGCCGAGCTCAGTGGATTTGTGGGTGGATTTGGTCTGGGCCATGTTCTAGGTTGCAACCCGAATTTACACAAAAGGTTCGATGTAGGTACATCGAATTTTGCCTTGGAGATCAAAATGCGTTCAAACGGCTTTTAGGCGCCTTTTTGCGCTTGGGTTTCGGCGGCGATCCATTCCAGATAGGCGGGATTTCCGTCGAGGATGGGCAGGGCGACCACGCAGGGCACCTCGTAGCGGTGGATTTCCTGGACCTTGGCGGTGAGCGCGGGGACCAATTCCGCGCGGGACTTGAGCACCAGGACGGTCTCGGTATCGGTGATGAGTTTGCCTTGCCACCAATAAATGGAGGCCATGCCGTCGAGGACATTGGCGCAGGCGGCCAGGCGGGCTTCGACGAGGGCTCGACCGACGCGGAACGCTTCGTCGCGATCTGGGCAAGTGATGTAAATGAATCGGGGTTCCATTTCAGCAATTTACACCGGGCGGGAGAATTTCAGATTGCCATTGAAAAATTTTCAATTCCTCAATTTCCAATTGGCGCGTGCCGGACGCGCAACCTACAAAAAATGCAAGCCCTCAAAATCGCTCTCTGCCCGTAGCCGCATTCAAATGTATCAATTTGAACCCTGCGCGGCGGCGAACCGTTCCTGGAAGCTAACCGGTTCTATGGACACCTTGGCCACCGGCAATGCGCAAGGGCGGGACTGATCCCGGCAATGAATCGGCCTTGGTCAAGAACAAAATCAAAAACCGGCCGTTGCTTTCTTGTGCGTCCGGTTTTTAGCACGGCGCCTCACGGCAAAATATATCGTAGCATGTCCGAAATCTCCGAAAAAGTCCAGCAGCTCCGCATTGATTATCAAAAGGGTGAACTCGACGAAAACAATGTCCTGCCCGATCCTGTCGCCCAGTTTCAGAAGTGGATGAACGAAGCCCTCGAAGCTGATGTCCACGAGGCGAATGCCATGGCTTTGGGCACGTGCGGTGCGGATGGCCAGCCGGCAGTACGGATTGTACTGTTGCGTGGCCTGGATGAAACTGGATTCCTGTTTTTTACGAATTACGACAGCGACAAAGGCCAGGCCTTGGCGGAAAATCCCAAAGCGGCGCTCACCTTCTTTTGGCCGGAACTCGAGCGACAAGTCCGGATCACCGGGACCGTAGAGCGGGCCACCAAGGAAGAATCGGACAACTATTACCGCAGTCGGCCGCGGGGCAGTCGGATCGGGGCTTGGGCCTCGCCCCAAAGTCAAGTCATCGCCGACCGCGAAATCCTCAACACCAATGTCGCCGAAAGAATGGCCCATTTTGGTGCGGACGCTGAGATCCCCCGCCCGGAAAATTGGGGAGGCTACCGGATGCGCCACGCCGCCATCGAGTTCTGGCAGGGCCGTTCCAGCCGCCTGCACGACCGCATCCGCTACCGCCGCACCTCTGATGGCTGGACGACGGAAAGGTTGGCGCCTTGAAGAATTTTCAATTTTTCCCAGCGCAGTTTTCAACGGGAAATTCTCTGGTTTACCGCAAGACTTTCCGGTGCGCCCGGCGGTTCGTGGGGCGATGATCGCGGTATAGAAGCTACGTTTTGAAGAAGCAGATTTTTGACTGTGGGCAGCTACCGACGGGTCACTGACCCGTCCGTACCAGGCTGTTCCGGGAGTTCGCGGAGCTCCGTCCCGCCGGACCGGCGGGACCAATGTCCCTCCCATCCTTGCCGCAAAAAAGAACCAATTCTCAAGGGAAAATCCTTGACGGCCGCAGGGCGTGCCATCGGGACTTTTTGGCTCACTTGCTCATCGCTGTTTGCGCATCCGGCACGCGCGAATTGGCAATTGGCAATCGATCATTGGAAATTCTTTGCGGGAAAATCCTCGCGGGCCACACGGCGTGCCGTGCGGCTACGATCCCCGGGTTGTAGTGACGCTGTGGGTGACTTGTTTATCGCTGTTTGCGCATCCGGCACGCGCGAATTGGAAATTGGCAATCGATCAATTGAAAATTCTCTCTCCGTAATTTTTGGTGCGATTTTTGCTTGTTAGTGGTGTTCCTTTTTGGTAACCTTGTTTGTGACCAACACCTAATTCGAATTACTAGGACATGAAAAGATATTCTTGGGTCGGCGCGGGCGTCATTCTTGCGGTTTTGCTTGGTATTTTGATGTTTTCTGAGCGCGAAGTCCCGGAAAAACTGATCCAGGAATCCCGGGGACTGTGGAACAGCCTCGTCCATTCCTTGGAACCCGAGGCGCCTCGGGAAGAGTACGGCATCGAAGTCGGGGATATGTACCTCTGCACCGATGTCATTCGCCCGAATGAAAATCTGTCCGAAATCCTCAGCCGAAATGGAATCCCCTACCAAATCATCCACGAACTGTCCCAGAAATCTTCCGCGGTTTTTGATCTGCGCAAACTGAAAGCGGGCAAAAGCTACTGCATTATGCGCAGCCAAGACTCCCTGGCTCAAGTCGAATATTTCATCTACGAACAAGATCCGGTCAATTATGTCGTGTATGACCTCAAGGATACCGTGCGGGTGACGAAGGGCCGCAAAGAAGTGACCCGCGTGCCCCGTTCGGGAGTCGGCCACATTTCGTCGAGCCTTTGGAATACCCTCACCGAGAATCAACTCGACCCTGAATTGGCGATTCGGATGTCGGAGATTTACGCTTGGTCCATCGACTTTTTCCGCCTGCACAAGGGCGATTACTTCAAGTTGCTTTTCGAGGAGAAGTACGTTGAAGGCCGCTCGATTGGGGCGGGGGACATCCAGGCGGCGCTGTTCCACCATGCGGGCAAGGACTTTTACGCCATTCGCTACGCGCAAAACGGCGAAGTGGATTTTTTTGATAAATCGGCCAACAGCCTCCGCAAAGCTTTTCTCCGCGCACCCTTGCAGTTTCGGCGGATCAGCAGCCGGTTCAATCGCCGCCGCTTCCATCCCGTCCTGAAGCGCCGCCGTCCGCACCTGGGGACCGATTACGCTGCCGCACCCGGCACGCCGATCTGGAGCATCGGGGACGGAGTCGTGACCGAAGCGCGCTACAGCCGGGGCGGCGGAAATTACGTGGCCATTCGCCACAACGGCACCTACACGACCCGCTACCTGCACATGAGCAAATTTGGTCCCGGCATCCGGAAGGGCGTACGGGTCACCCAAGGCCAAGTCATCGGCTACGTTGGTTCTACCGGATTGGCGACGGGTCCCCACCTGCACTACGAGATGATCCAAAATGGCAAGCACGTAGACGCGCAGAGCATTGACATTCCGCCGGGAGATCCGATTGCCCCTGAGCACCAGGAAGCCTACGCGGCCCACCGCGACGAGGTGGTCGCGCGATTGGATGCCCTCCCGATCCCGGGTACGTACACAGCCAGCCAAGGAGAACCGGCGAATGGCGATCCGGGCAAATGACTTGATGGTAAAAGCTTGATTGGTACTGCCGTTCAATCGGTGTCCGGCGCGGTGTGGTACACCAATTCACCGCCGCCGCACTTCACTTCCCACACGTAACTGGCCTCTCGGGCCCGCAATTCGTCCCGGAAGCGCCGCTGGTCGGCTTCCCATTCCCCCGTTTCGTAAATGCAAGCCGACTGCACCATCCAGAAGTGGGTGCCCGCGATGCCGCAAAGCAGGGGAGGTGTTTTCACCGCGGCGACCGATCGGCCCAGGAGAATGGTGTCCGCGCTGTTTTCCAAACCGTTGAGCCAGAGGGTGACTTCCTTTTCCAGATCTTCCGCGCTGGGAAAGCGGTAGCTCTTGAGTAAAATTCGGGGATAGGTGCGGCCGACTTTGGCGTCAATCGGTTGCTTGCGCTGGAGGCGGCGAAAGGCTTGGCCGGTGGCGGCCTGAAACCGCGGAAAGGCATCCATGGGGTCCATCTTGGTCGGCGAGAAATCGGGGAACACCCGTTCGGCAAACGCATCGGTGGCGCTTTCGATGTCGTCGACGCCGGGCGGTTGCGGAGTGGGAGTGGGCGCAGCAGTGGGGGTACTGGCCCTCTCTCCCGCATCGGAATCTCCGGCGCAACCGGTTAGCCACAGCAGCCCCAAGATTGCGCTCACCAGAATGGATATCCTCATAGTGCGAAAAGTTAAATTGTGCGGCAAAGGTAAGCCATTTACAATGATGAAATCCCGTAACAAAAAGAAACTGACCCCACCACGGGTGAGGTCAGTATAGGTGAATATTCTGCAATTTTAGTCAGATTTAGGATAAAGAACGGTTTAGGTTAAAGAACGACTTTCGAAGTATTGAGAATGATGTAGGTTATGCTTATTCGTTGAGCAGCACCGGGGCGTTGCCGTCGGTAATGATCAGCTTCGCATTGGGGGAACTGGAGAGATTTTCCAGTACCTCCAAGCTGCGCCACTTGATGATTTCTTCCGAAAGACCTTCAGAGAGAATCTTCTGGGCGTCGCGTACGCCCTGGGCTTTGATGGACTGCCGTTGCGCTTCCATGCGCTCGCGCTGCAATTCAAATTCCATGCGCTGGGCTTCCTGCTCGGCTTCCAGCTTGTCTTCGATGGCCGTGTAGAGGCCAGGAGGCAACTGAATGCTTTTCATGAGCACCGATTCGATCACGAATCCGCGCGGAGCCAGCAGACTGTCCATGTGATTCCGAATTTCCGTTTCGATTTCGGCCCGCCGGCCCGAGTGCATGTCCTTGGCGAGGTAGCGGGAACAGACGTCCGCCGCTCCCGAACGGAATACGCTCAGAATCATGACTTCCTCGTAGTTCGGTCCGACTTCGGACACCACTTGCGGAGCCATAGTGGACTCAATGTGGTAAAGGATGGAAATTTCGGAGTTGATGTTGAGACCTTCCCGAGAGGGAAGATTCAGGCGCACCTCACGGTTGACGGTGCGAGTGGGCAATTTCAGTACCCGGGTGACAAATGGATTGAAGGCCACTACGCCGGGATCATAGGTTCGTTCTTTCAGTTTTCCCAAGGTCGACTTTACCCCTACTTCTCCGGGCCTCACAATCGTACAACTTGAAAAAGATGCTAAGACCAACACTGCAATCACGGAATATAACAATGGATTTCTATTCATAGCATGTGTAGTATGGTGAATCTAGTTTGTGATAGTAACGCTTTCAAGGGTGATATGGTTCGAATTTTGAATGATATTTTCACTAAAAAGTTTTGGGCGCCTGAGCGCCCAAAACTTTTACGAAGGAATAAGGAGGATTTTTGTTTGGTTAAATAATTGAAAATCAGTGGTGTATCGTAGTTTTACCCGAGTGGATTCCCGCTTCTCCGCGGATCCGGTAAAAGTACGTTCCGGAGTCAAGATTTCGCACGTTGATGCGGACCGTGGGATCTCCTTCCAGGTCCTGGTTCCAAACGATGCGGCCGATCAGATCGAACAGTTCCAGGCGTTGGGCACCGATGATGGGATCGATTTCGAGGTTCAGGACCGCATGGGCCGGTTGCGGATACGCCGTCACCAAGGTCGGATCGCTGGGGACCGGTTGCTGGTCGCGGTGGGCTTTGAAGCTGCCGTTTTCGTACCAGACTTCGGTGCAGGAGTTGAGATCGGGGCTTTGGCCGGCGCCGTTGTTGCTGAAGATGAAGTTGGCACAAGTAGCGCCGGTGAAGGTGTAGCGGTACCAGCCATTGCCTTCGGAGACCATGTTCACACCGGGCCAACTGGTGGTGGCTCCGCTCGGAGTCACATTCCAAAAGTAGATTTTGGGGTTGCTGTAGGTAATCGGGCGGAAATGCACGATCAGATCGCCCCCGCCGGCGTTGTTGTCCGGGTTGCTGCTGTGCCAGGAGCCGTCATACCAGCCTTCGCCGCAGCGGTTGAGGTTGGCGCTTTGGGAAGCACCGTTGTTGCTAAAGATGAGGTTGGAGCAGTTGGCGCAGGCAATCGTGTAGCTGTACCATCCGTTGCCGTCATTGTTCATGGCTTCACCGGGCCAGTTAGTGGAAGCTCCGGCGGGAGTATTGCCCCAGAAGTAGATCGTGGGGGTACTCCAGTTGCTGGTGTTTTTGAAGTGAATGGTCAAGCCGCCCTGGCAGCTATTTGAGCCTTTGTCCCAGACGGCGTAGTCAGTGCCGGAAGCGCGCAGGGTCCAGCCGGCTCCCGAGGGCGACCAGTTGCCCGATCCGATTTTCATGGCCACTTTCCCGTCTATTTCGGCGGCGTAGAGGTTGGCGGAAGCGGCTTTGATGTCGACGGTGCTGGTGCTGTGCAGGCCATTGTTTTTGCGTACCGCAATGATGTCGGCGATGTCGTCGTGCAGGCCCCAATCGTAGAAGTGGTCCCAGAATACGCAGGGGATGCCGGGGTGGGTGAGGATGTAGGCGTAGCCGAGCATCATCCGGTTGCCGGGGAAGGGCCAGTAGCCCTGGGTGCTGCCGGTGTCGTGGTTGTCCAGAAAGGTCACGGCGCGCGAAGGGTACCAGCCGATGACGCCGGGGGCGGAACCGTTGTTGCTCATGCGCCAAAGTTGGCCGTTGACCGCGACCTGCAGGATGCCTTTGGTGGTGAAGTCAAAGGCGTGGGACTTGCCGTTGCTGTCGTCGATCCAGTTGATGATCTGCTGGCGGTGGGGATTGTAATTGTTGATGTCGAGGTTGTCCCAGAGTTCGCCTACGGAAAATGAACCGCCGGTGGCATCGTTGTAGACGCCGTTGTAATAGCCGGAGTAGCCCCGGACATAATCGTAGCGCCATCCATCAAATCCGATGGTGTTCTTGAGCCAGTTCATCCACGCGCTGATGCTGTTGCGGACGGTTGCGTTGGTGTGGTCGATGTCGCGGGCGGCGTGGTAGTTGTCGCCGGTGTCGTAGCCCCCGCAGGGATTGCCCCCGTTGCTGCCCCATTCATCGTTTTGGGTGACCGCCCAGCAGCCCCAGGTGGGATTTTGGAAATCGGCCCAGTTGGTGGAACCCACACGGTGGTTGATGACGATGTCGGCCAGGACCTCGATGCCCTGGGCGTGCAGGTCATTGATGCAGCTTTGCAGTTGGGCTTGGGTGCCGTAGGGCGTGCTCACATCGTAGAGTTCGCGCGGGAGGTAGCCTTGGGGAGCGGCCGCATCGCTGGGAGGCGGCATCCAAATCATATCGATTCCGGAAGCACCGAGGTCGGCGGCATTGTTCTTGACGACATTGTACCAGGGACCGGAATTGCTGTGGGATTCCCAATTGAACCCTTGGATCATGACCCGGGTATCGTTTTGGGCGGTGGAGGCCAGGAAGGCCGGAAAGAGTACGAGTAAAAAGATTGCTAAACGCTTGACCATAGTTTAAGGATTTAGGGGTTGGATTTTTTTTCGAAACCAAGATGCTCATTTCGCTTGCACGTTTCGTGGCAAATCATAAATCGGGGCGCTCTCCCCCGGATTTTGAAGGGCCACTTTATAATGTGGACCGCGTAAGTCCCTGGTAATCAATCCTGGGTAGGAAGTCGGAGGGGGGGCAATCTTTTCCGAAAAAGGGGCGCAAAATGAGAGATTCCCCCCTTTATTTTCGCTCTTTGGTTTCGGCCTCGGTTTTGAGAAAATCGCGTGGGGTCATCCCCGCGTGTTTTTTGAAAGCTCGGTTGAAAGCCGTTTTGGAATTGAATCCGACCATCAGAGCGATGGCGAGGAAAGTGTGCTGCTGGTATTCCGGTTGCAAAACCCGCTCTTTGAAGGCTTCGACGCGGTACGAATTCACCAGGTCATTGAAATTCATGCCAAATCCCAGGTTGATCACCCGGGAGAGGTCGTGCAGGCGCATTTCGGATGCCGTGGCCAGTTCGGCCAGGCTCAGTTTGGGATTGAGCCAGGGCCGCTCGGCTTCCATGAGTTGGCGGATCTGGTTCATTTCCCGCCCGAAATCCGTGCTTTCTGGATCGGGCAGGCTTTCCGGAGCCGATTCCGCCGCGTCCTCGGAAAGCGGAGGCACTTGAAAAATTTCCGGTTCCCGCATCGCAAAGTACCCGAGACAAAACACGGTTAGGGAAAAGGCGATGAACAGGACGTCGGTCAGGCGATCAGTGATCCCACCCAGGTCCCGCTCCACCAATTGGTCGAGCCCACCGATCAGATAGGCCAGGAGCCAAAGGCCCAGACACACCGCTTTGAGGACCATGACCGTATTGAGGAAACTGAGGTTTTGTTCAAAGGCGAAGTTCTCTTCGGAATCCCGCTGAAATGCGCGGATCAGCCGGCGCAAGTACCCCCAATACCCCAGGTTGTAGACCAGGGCGATGCCGCCCGAAAGCACAAACCAAGGATGCAAATCCTGGTCGGTATTCCGGAAAATAAAGCTGCCCGCCGGCATCAATATGAGCGGCAGGTAAGCCAGGACGTGCAGCCCAAAGGGCAAAAAGTGCCACCATATCCGGTGGCGACGGTGGGCCGGGGTGGGCAGCAACAGGGTACGGATGTAGAGCAGAAAGATCGGGGCATAGAGAAAATAGATGATATCCGGCACCAGCAACAGCTTGGGATACGCCTGGAAGATGTCCCGGTCGTACACGGCGACCCGGCCGAACAGGGCCAGGGAAATGATCAGCACGAGCACCGAGAGCACCCGATTGGCCGCGGAGTTGTTGTTCTGCAGTGTATTGATGGCAATGACCAGCAAAATCCCCACCACCGCCGCCAGCAGCCAGAAAAAGGTAAAGGTATTGATCGGACTGCCGGAAAGGTCTTCCCAGGTTTCAATGCTGGTTTGGACGACGGCATTTTGTTCCCCAGGCTGGGGGCGAAATTCGCGGTTGTAGCGGGCCCGGCCATTGCTCCGGCCCTCCACGGTCTCCCAGTTTCCCCGGGTAAATTTGTACTCCAATATGTTCCCGTAGAGCGGAACCTGCACCGTCCAGGTGCTATCGGTCAGCTTTTTCAGCCGGTATTTGGGATCGCCCGGGTGCCAGGAATTGAAATTGCCTACGGCGTAGATGGGGGCATCGGGAGGCGTATTGCGGGGAATCTCCTCGACCTCGATCCGGACCCACATGCGCTCCTGGCGCAGGGGCATGTCCTCCCAGCTCGCCACCGAATGGGCGATCACCGGGCGGTTGCGTTCCGACGGCAGGGCTTCCAGGCGGCGGTTGTTCAAGGCATTGCCCAGCGAGTCACCTTCCACCGTCTCCCAACTCCCCCGGGTAAATTTGTACTCGAAGGGTGGGCGCACCGTATCCAGAGCAATTTCGAAGGCGCCCTTGGCGTTGCGGGCCAGGGCAAAATTGGGGTGGGCCGGATCCCAGTCGTTAAAATCCCCGGTAAGGTAGAGGGTGTCCAACTCCGGAGTGTTGGCGGGAAGGCTGGCGATGGTCAGCCGGATCTGCGCCGGAAGGGCCAGTGCCGCCAAGCAAAACAGAAGCAAAGCCCCTCCTTTGCGGCGCCATACCTGCCGGTGTGCGGCGGTTCCGACCGCCGCGGGCTGCGAACGGACGCCCAAAGAAACTGCCTTGCCGGTGGAGAGAAAGATGTTCAAGTCAGATCCTCGAAGTATTTTGCGGTTGGTTTGGGTTGGCGCTTCGCCACCGCGTTTTCCGTAACTCCATCGGTCAAGGGTGGTTTTTGTTTCGGAATCGGGCGACCCGGACCGGCGGGATTGAGAAATCGCGGAGGGCGAACAGGGAGGAATTCTGTCCGCAGAATTCGGCAAAATCGCGTAACCATCACAAGGAAAGATAGGAAAAAATGGCAGAATTATTAACTTCGAAGCCGAATCGGCGACCGGGCCGAAGTACGGGTAAATTGTCCCGGGATGAGCTTAGGTGAGCGGTGATTTTTGTGAGGAGTGCGGTCGCAAAAATTCTTGAACCCAATAACAAATAACGAAATGGAACGCAACGAAATCGAATTGATTGTCCTGTCTGTAGGCTTGCCGAATGAGCCGGCCATTTTTATCAAAGCCTATAAAGAAGGAACACTGGTCCGGAACGGCGCCGGTGGATTTCCCGGCGTGCGGACCTCGGCTTTGGCGGTGGAAGCCGACGAGAGTGTTTTTGCCCGCCTGATCACGCAAGTTCCGGATCAAGTCCTGCAGGAAAATCTGTTTTTGCGGGCGGACAACGTCGCCGAAGGCACCCAATTGATCAGTTATACGATTGGCTTTTATGGAGTCAGCGCCAATGACGAGCACGGTGAGCGCGCCGATTGGCAAAAAACTTTGGGCATGAACGTGTCCTTTGACCCGTCCAATCCGGTCGACAGCCCGCTTTTGCCCTACATGGATGGGCTCGTGACCCTCGCCGCCCGCCTGACCAATTCCTGGTACTTTGACGTCATGGTGGAAGCGGCCCTCAAGATGAAAAGCAACGAATTGCCCCCGCAAACGATGATTTCTCTTTCGCCGGATGCCGAGGAGGTCCGGAAAGATTTCGGCAATTATCTCCAGCAGGTGCGCATGAATTCCCGCGGCCAAAGCTTGAACGAACTGGCGGCGGGCAAGTCGTACCAAGGCGAGCGCCCCGGAACTTTTGCCTTGAGTTTTGAGGAGCATCCGGATCGCACGTCCTACCAATTTACGCCGATTCCCATCGGATAAACGGAGCAGTCCGGCGGATTTAAATTCGGTTTGGTGTATCTTTGCCGCAAATACCGAAAAAATGAAATCCATAAAGTTTTCTGCCCTTTTTCTGCTGCTCGTTCTCGGACTTTCCTCCTGCAAGTACGAGGAAGGACCACTGATCAGTTTTACCCCGCGTGAAGAGCGCGTCGCCAATACCTGGATCGTCAGCCGCGCGGTCGTAAACGGCGAGGTGAGCTCCAGCTTGAGCGATTTCACCTCGATTACGTTTACCAAAGGGGGCAACGACGTGAATTTTCAGCGCACCTGGATCGGCATTCCCTACACGCTGGTCGGCGATTGGAGCTTCAATGACGACAATACCATCATCCGGATGAACCTCGTCGATGAGGGAACGGGTTTGTTGTCATTTGACTTCGAATGGACCATCCGCAAGCTCAAGGAAGATGAGTTGTGGGTGACCTATACCGAAGTGGAAGGCAGCGAAACGAACTCCTACCAGGTGGAACTCGTGCCGGAGAACTGATCCTTCCGACTGGTGCCTGCATTGCCCATTGACTTCCTTGTGAGGGTCCATGGGCAATTTTTTTTGGTCTCAGCCGCGGTTTAATATTGACTTGTGAAATTTGCGATAGGAAAATCGCAGAATTGCATTTGAACCGCCGCTCAGTGGGGAAAATCGGGGTGCTTTTGCAGGCGCTCAGCTTGCTGGAGGTGGCGCGCTTCGTGGACATCAACGATGCGGAGGGCGTCGCGCAACGAGTAGGTGATGAAGCTGCTGGCCGGGGAAGCGATGCGCAAGCGGTGCAGATCAGTGGGGTCCAGTCGGTCGAGCAAGGCGATGAGCTCGGTGTGCATTGCGCGGTAGCGGGGGACAATGTCGACTGTGACTTGGCTGAGGCGGGGCCGAAAGGCGGGGGGCGAGGTGTATTTTTTGCCGGTATTTGGTCCGAGGTTTTGGATCATGCTGCGGCCCAAAACGCCGGACAGCGGGGAAATTCGCGTCCAAAACTTCATTTTGTAGGTGCCTTGTCCGATTTCGGCAAGCACCGGAAAGTACGCGCG